>DOEE01000003.1:0-425003 GCA_003524095.1 Clostridiales bacterium | reverse complement strand
TCAAGTCCAGTTGCACAAAAAAAAGATACCTATCAAGGTATCATTTTGGTGCGGATAACTGGATTTGTATTAAGGAGACACATTGTCGACGTCAATTCTCGGGTGGCAGACATGTTTCATGGCTGACGGGGTCCCGAGTACAATGCACGGAAGTGCTGGTAAGTCTCTCTTGAGACTTGTGTGCAAAAGCACACTCAAGTCCAGTTGCACAAAAAAAGATACCTATTAAGGTATCATTTTGGTGCGGATAACTGGACTTGAACCAGCACGGGTCTCCCCACAAACACCTCAAGCTTGCGCGTCTGCCATTCCGCCATATCCGCATAGAACTTATATAGTATAACACAATTAATAAAAAAGAGCAATAATATTTGGCTTTAGAATTTAAAATTTATAAGAAAAAATAATACAAGGCAAAATACAATAAAATAAAAAAAATTAAAAAAAATTGTTGACAACAATACCAAGAGATGATATTATTATAATGCATTTTGCAAAAATTAAATATAAATGTGCGGGTGTAGCTCAATGGTAGAGCCCCAGCCTTCCAAGCTGGTTGCGTGGGTCCGATTCCCATCACCCGCTCCATTCACTAAAATAGTGAGTTGTGCGCCAGTAGCTCAGCTGGATAGAGCACCGCCCTTCTAAGGCGGGTGTCAGGGGTTCGAATCCCTTCTGGCGTACCATATTTATTTTTTATAAATATATGGTGGATATAGTTCAGTTGGTAGAGCGCCAGATTGTGGCTCTGGAAGTCGTGGGTTCGAGTCCCACTATTCACCCCATTTAATTTTATATTGGGGTATAGCCAAGTGGTAAGGCACGAGACTTTGACTCTCGCATCCGTAGGTTCAAATCCTGCTACCCCAGCCAATATTAATTTTCCTTAACTCGTACAACTTAATATGGCCTATTAGCTCAGTAGGCGCGACGCGTTTAAATAATTTGCCAGTGGCAAGTTATTAGCCAAAGCGGGAAACACTTTAGGTGTCGACGGAAGAGTTCACTCTACCTACGCTCACTCGCAACTCTGACTGATAGTTTATATATATTTCCCTTAACTCGTACAACTTAATATGGCCTATTAGCTCAGTAGGTAGAGCACATGACTTTTAATCATGGTGTCCCGCGTTCGAATCGCGGATAGGTCACCACTTGCGGATGTGGCGAAATTGGCAGACGCACCAGACTTAGGATCTGGCGGGAAACCATGGGGGTTCAAGTCCTCTCATCCGCACCAAAAAATGCACCATTTATGGTGCTTTTTTGTTTTTTTATTCGCGTCCTTTAGTGCTTAACAGCACATTGATTATTTCATAATCAGACCCCCCTTCTAATATCAAGCAAATATTTTTTAAAACCTATTGAAATTAGATAATTTATATGATAAAATAGTCAAAGAAAAAATTGGGGGAAAATTATGACAAAAGACTTAAAAGATTATTTGATAGAAAATTACAGAAAGAAAGGAATCACAGCACAAAGAAGTCTACAAGGTTTGCGCAACGAATTAACACAGCTTAAAAATTTAGACAAATCATTTAATTTTAACGAAACTGAACTAGCAATCATTAATAAATCTGACGATTACCTAAAAAATGCTTTGGACCAGTTGGCTTTGGCGATGCTTTGTATTTCTAATATTCACAATCCATCTGAATGTGCTGATAATCAAGATAGCGAACTAATCAAATAATTAATTTAAATTAATATAAATCGGCTTTATGTCGATTTTTTTGTTGTCATCTATGTTTATTTCAAGCATTTGGCAAATTCCGTTAGGTCTTTTTTGGAATGTTCCCGGGTTAGCAACTATTATATCTTCAAATTTCTCAATCAAAGGCACATGAGTATGTCCAAAAAGAACAATGTCCGCTTTTTCTTCCCTACCCTTTGTCTTAAGTTGATTTATTCCGGACTTAGCCGAGTATTTGTGTCCATGGGTCATAAATATTAGCACACCATTTGCATTAAAAAGCCTTTCAATCGGTTCATCAGAAAAATAGTCACAATTGCCAGATACAGCCATAACATTATCTAAATAAATATAGTTTTTCAAATCTTTGAGACCGTCACCAAGAAAAACTAAATAATCAAACTTAAGGGTTTCAAATACTTTTTTTATGCCATCAACATTTCCATGACTATCCGAAAAAACTATTATTTTCAATCTTTTTCTCCTAAATATATTGATTTTTTGCAATTTGTATATTAAAATATATATAATAAATACATGTTTTGTAAATATGTTAATACAAATTTAGATTTTTAACAAATAAATACAAAAGAATTTAAAAAGGAGTTTATATGGCTACAAATATTTCAAGAGTAATTTCCAGTTGTCGAAACAACCCCGAACTTAGCCATTTACTTACGTCTTGCGACAAAAAATTTAGTTCATATGGTTTTGGAACTAATATGCCTATACCAAACCAATGTCTCAAAACTGCAACAAAAAAGAATGGACAACCCGTTAAACTTTGCTTTAATAAAAATGCGGGACTTGTACTAGATATGATTAGAAATTTAGCACAAGAAAAGTCTGCATTTAGGCTAGAAAACAATAAAAAGGATACCCCTATTGAGTTTGTTTGCATGGGATATTTGAATAAATCAGGAAATATAGTTATTGATAACATTGTTATTCCATCTCTTCAAGAACTTTGTGATAACTCCCAAGATATCGAAGATGCCAAAGAAAAGTTATTCAAATATATAACAAAAAAAGATGCTAATATTGACCTTCTTTGTACGTATTTTGATTATATGCGAGACAACGTTTATCCTGCCAAGGAAAAATTTGGACTAATGCCAGTTGCATTGCTTGGCACAACCAAGCCACTAGTAGAATACACTGACCAAACCGAAAATTGTCCTAGACTTGGCGAGATTGCAAAATCTGTAGTTCCAGGAGATGCTGAGTTTAGAACACCATTTATATCCGGATTACTCTGTGTTACTCCTAAGATAATCAAACAGTCTCCACGTGGTCAAGAACTTCAAGACGGAAGTTTGGAATGTATAGTTACAACCTATGAAAAACTTAAAAATAATTATGTAAAGCCTAACAACATGCTAAATATTGTTTCTTGCGAAAGAGTTACTCCACAAGATACCATTGCAACAGTTCCAATTTCGTGTTCTCATCAACCTTTGGAAAATCTTCCAAGAATTACTGGAAATCGCCAAAAATATTAATTTGTATTTGATATACAACAAAAATAACCCAAACATCTTCAAATCCACTATTTTACTTGGATAGTTGTTTGGGTTTTTTAGTGATTATATTTAAATTGTTATTAGTTTAAAACAAATATTTAAATAATTTTTTTAACCGCTAACCATGACTTTAATTGTAGTACTTATTTGCAACTACAAGGCATAACAAAATTTTTTTTAAAATACTATAAGCATCGTTGCATTATTTACTTTTTGCCATTCCGAAAAAGATTATGTTTACAACAAAATACAAATAACTCCGCCTTTACCTTCATTTACAATACGACCCAAAGTTCTACGCATTTTTCGTTGAACTTCTTGTGGCATTACATGCAACTTGTTTTGTAAGTCGTCATTAACAAGCGAGTATAGACTTCTGCCAAAGACCTTGGTTTCCCACATTTCTTTTGGGTCACTCTCGAATTGTTCCATAAGTGATTTAACAAGTTCTTCTGATTGTTGCTCATTGCCGACCATGGAATTAACTTCGGTTTGGATATCTACTTGCATAATATGTAAACTTGGAGCACTTGCTCTTAGTTTTACACCATATTTACCGCCAGATTTATACATTTTTGGTTCTTCCAAAGTTAAGTCACTTGGGTCTGGATGAACAACACCATAGCCATTTTCTTTGACTTGCTCAATTGCATCTTTGAATTTGTCATATTGAACCTTGGCAACACTAAGTTGTTTGATATATGAAATCAAATGGAATTCGTCTTTGATATCTTGACCACATTCGCCACTAAGAACTCTATAATAAAGGTCAGATTTAGGAGTAAATGTAAGTGTGAGTTTTCCTTGTCCTAAATCAAGAGACTTGGCAATTTCAGGCTCAAAATCTCCCGAATTTTCCCCAAGAGATACTGTTTCTGGAAGTTCGTCAACCTTGTCAAATGAATCGATTATTGATTTTACATTTTCTATTATGTTTTTGATAATATCGCTTGTATAATCCAAAATTTGAAGCCAGTCTGGGAACTTAATTGCCACTTTTTTAACTGGAAATTCATGCAATATTCCTTCAAAAACTTCATTTAGGTCATTATCTTCCATATTATCTACATTCAAAGGAAGAACTTTGGTTTTATATTTATTAGAAAGTGACTTGGCTAGATTAATAGTTTCTATATTCTTAGGATGAGTAGAATTTAGTACTATTACAAAAGGTTTTTGGCAATTTTTTAGTTCGCTTATAACTTTTTCTTCGGCTTTGATGTAACTATCTCTGTCCAAATCAGTAATACTTCCGTCAGTCGTTACCATAATTGCAACTGTAGAATGTTCCGTAATTACTTTGTTTGTGCCAATTTCAGCCGCTTTTTCAAATGGAATGTCATTCTCATCCCAAGGTGTCGAAACCATTCTTGGATGAGAATTTTCTTCGTGACCTAATGCACCTTCCACCAAATAACCGACGCAATCAATAAGTCTAACCTTAAAATTTACATCTTTGTCAAGACTTACACCGACTGCCTGACTAGGAATAAATTTTGGTTGGGTTGTCATAATGGACTTTCCATCTCCACTTTGTGGCATTTCATCTATAGTTCTTTCCTTACTATATCCTTCTGCTATATTTGGAAGAACAAGTTTTTCCATAACTTTGGTTATAAATGTTGATTTTCCCGTTCTAACTGGACCCACAACACCTATATAAATATCGCCATTTGTTCTTTCGGCAATATCTTTGTATATATTATATTCGCTCATAAAATCCTCCGAAAACTTTTAAACTCAAAGCAAAAATTGTTTTGATTAACATGAGTTTATAAATTATATGAAGACAAATTTTAAGATATGCTAGTGTCGGATAATTAATTTTTTTCAAAATACAATACAATTTGATTGATTTAATCAACAAAATAGAGATTTTAAACAAAAGAATCAAAAAAATGTTTTTAAATACAATTTTTTTTGATATAATTGAATAACTTTAGATATAATTGATTAAATTGGGAGTACATTATGTATTATAATTTTTTTCATATTGGAAATATTGTTTTTTATGTTTGTTTGGGATTTAGTGTACTTTTGTTAGTAAACAAAATAATCTATCACATAGTTGGATTATTTCCGAGCAAAAAATTGCCAGATGCTAGCAAAGAACATAGGTTTGCAATTTTAATCCCTGCCAGAAACGAAAGCAAAGTAATCGATGGACTACTTAACTCTATCAAAAATCAAACATATAACCAAGATTTGCTTGAAACTTATGTTATAGTAGAAAAACCTGACGACCCGACTTGTCAAATTGCCAAGAACTACAAAAACACAAATGTGTTTGTAAGAGAACACCTAGAACTCAAAGGCAAAGGTTATGCCTTAGATGAATGTATTCAAAAGATTTTCAAAGAGAACAAAGAATATGACGCAATCTTTATATTTGATGCTGACAATATCTTGTCCCCTACATTTATTGAAGAAATGAACAAAAGTTATGATGCTGGTTACAAAATTGCACTAGGTTATCGTAATTCAAAAAATTGGAACGATGGGTGGATTGCTTCATGCTCGGCATTAACATTTTCAATGATAAATACTTTTCACAATAAATGTCGTGCAAAGTTTAATAGAAATGTAATTTTGAGTGGAACTGGTTTTTATATCGACTTTGATGAAATCAAAAAGATTGGCGGTTGGAAATTTTATACTCTAACCGAAGATTATGAATTAACTCTGTTTTCTGCACTTAACAACATTAATTCAACTTATAACGAGTATGCCGAATTTTTTGATGAACAACCAACTAGTTTGAGAACAAGTTGGAATCAGCGTTTACGTTGGGTCAAGGGACATTCACAAAGTGACAAAAAATACACCAAAGAATTAATAAAAAGTGCAATTATCCAAAAGGGTAATAAATTCAACAAAACTGAATTTGCACTAAGCATACTTCCAATTGCCACAATGCTTATAACAATCATTGGATATACGATATACACATTCATTCTCTCAATTATTGGATTTTGTCTAAAAGAACCTTTGGCAATTAGGTCATTAATGGCTTGTGGAGTTTCGGCTGTCGCCATATACATCTTCCTAGTTCTCTACACCGCTCTTATGATTTCAGCCGAACGCAAACGAATTAATCTAACACATAAAAATGCCTTTATTTGCTGTCTTGCCAATCCATTCTTTATGTTTATGTATATTCCAATATTCTTTATGTCAATATCCAAAAAACAAGTTGAATGGACACCTATTGTTCATTCTGTTACAAAGATAGACAAAAAGTAATAATTATTAAATTATAAATAGCCATAATTATTAACAAATAAAAAAACCCTATAAAGTTTTGAAGTCTCAACTCATTTTATAGGTTTTTTTTATCAATTCAATTTTAATGACTATCTTGTTCGTTTTGATTATTTAAGCAGTCATTGATATTATTAGTTTTGTCTTTTTTGCTAGTAACCTTAGAAATTTTATTATTATCCGCAATTTTATATTGTTTTTGATTAATTTTTTCTATCTTATTATTAATTTTAGTTTCTTTTTTAACAATTTTTTTATTAAATTTATTTTCTAGTTTATCCATTTTTATAGCATTTTTTTCGAGTTTCTTTTCTCTTTTATTTTGAATTTTTGCTATATCTTTTTTCAAACCTTCTTGCAAGTCTGCAGGATTTTCTCTATTTTCAATTAGTCTTAATATATTTTGCCTATGACACCAAACATCAATTATTACAATAACCCACATAATAATTTTGGCTATCCAGTTTCCATCCATAACATTTCTAAATAACTGGACAATTGCTTCAATTGTAATAAATAGTAGACTAACAAGACTGCCAATTTTAATAAAATACAATGTCAAAAACAAAATTCCAAACAAAATTACTGTACAAATTGGGTCTGCAATCATAAACACACCAAATGTGGTTGCAATCCCCTTTCCGCCCTTGAACTTTGAAAAAATTGGAAAAATATGCCCAAGTACTGCACAAAGCCCGAATGAATACAATGCTATATATGCCATTTGTGAATTTGCAAAGTGTCCAAAATACAAATAACCAAATAAAGCGGGAATAGCACCTTTGAGAGCATCACATAACAATGTAAATAGCCCCATAGCCAGACCACGAGTTCTTAGCATGTTCATAGTTCCGGGATTACCACTACCAGATGCTGAAATATCGTTTTTACTTTTTTTGGTTATCATTCTAGCTACACTAATTCCGCCCAAAATATAACTTAAAATACAAGAAGCTATAAATATTAAAATTTCTCTAATTTCCATTAATTATTCTCCTTGTCAGATTTACTTCTAAGAATTATTTTGATTGGAGTGCCTTTGAAATCAACCGCATTACGAATGCAATTTTCCAAATATCTCAAATATGAAAAATGCATAAGTTCCTTGTCATTAACAAAGACAATAAAGGTTGGAGGGGCGACGTCTGCCTGAGTCATGTAATAAATTTTGCATCTCTTTCCCTTTTGGATTGGTGGTTCATTAACAGCAACTGCATTAGTAATTATTTCGTTAAGCATGCTTGTACCAATTCTAAAATTAGATTTGGCATAAACTTGTTCGACATTTTCCATAATTTTATTTAGTCTTTGACCAGTCAAAGCCGAAACATACACTGGCACAAAATAACTCATAAATTTAAGGTCTTCATTTAAATCATCATTAAATTTATTCATAGAATATGAGTCTTTTTCAATCAAGTCCCACTTGTTCATAACAACAACACTAGGTTTTCCTTCCTCGTGAATAAATCCGGCAATTCGTGTATCTTGTTCGGACAGTCCACTACTTGCATCAACAACCAACAAAACAACATCTGCTCTTCTAATAGCATCAAAAGCCCTAAGAACACTATAAAGTTCTACACTCTCGTTAGGAACGGACCTTTTTCGTCTAATTCCAGCTGTATCTATTAGCAAATATTCTTTTCCATTATAATTAAACGGAGTATCAATTGCATCTCTTGTCGTTCCTGCAACCGAACTAACCATAACTCGATTTTCCCCAAGTAATTTATTAATAATCGAACTTTTGCCAGCGTTAGGCTTTCCAACAACTGCAATCTTAATCTTTTTGGCATCTTCTTCGGCAGAAATCTTAGTCTTAAAATATTGAACACACTCGTCCAAAATATCCCCTAAACCCTTATTATTTTCCGCACTACAAGCAAAAGGCTCGCCTAATCCTAATGAATAAAATTCATATGTATTTTCCACTTGATTATTATCTAATTTGTTAACAACTAGGACAACTGGAACATTGTATTTTCTCAAGAAATTTGCAACGTCATAGTCATCAGGCACTAACCCTTCCTTTCCATCAACCATAAAGATAACCACATCGGCAAGTTCAACAGCAATTTCTGCTTGACGAGTTATATTATTTTGAAATTCGTCCTTATTTTTGATATCCAAGCCACCAGTATCGACAATAGAAAAAGCATAGCCACACCATTCGGCATCACCATAAATTCTATCCCGAGTAACCCCTGGCAAATCTTTTACAATACTAATACGTCTGCCACAAATTGTGTTGAAAAACGTACTTTTTCCAACATTTGGTCTGCCTATCAAAGCAACTAATGGTTTTCGCATTTTGTTTCTCCTTATTCCTTTTTAGATAAGTATAATCAAAGACTAAACGAAGTTGTCCCCCGTTTTAATCTGACGACGTCTTCAATCTATGTATTCACGATATATCGTGGTAGTTGCTATCAAAAGCAACGTGGAATTGGTATAACCTACTTTCACTATCATATAGAGTATACCATAAGTGCAAAAAAAACAATACTTTTTTTGAAAACAAATTCAATTAAATTTCCAATATCTTTGTCAAAACAAAAAAATCGGCAAAAACTGCCGACCGATTATCTTTTGTTACCAACTTTTTTATTCTTTAAATTTTTGTAAAACACAAAGAAAGTTGATACACAAACACCCGCTGAAAGAATTATTACTATTGATATTGCAAACAATTCACTTTTGTTGTTTTCTTTTGATTCCAAAACCTTGTTAATAACCTTATTTTCTTTGTCTTCAATTCCATTAATTGTTAATTCGCCACTAGAATTATTTATTGTCGTGTTATAAAGTGATGTTGTAATAACTTCAGACAATTCCTTCATGCTACTTAAAAGCAACTCTTTCTCACACAAATGCGACCCCATTTCGAAAAGTATTGCCTTGCTACTAAGTTCTTGATTATAATGTCCTCTTGCATAATAAATATCTGTAAAAAGCCATGGATAAAGTTCATTCCCAACAGCCATAAGATATGTAGCAAATTCCTCGTTAAGTTTCATGTTTGGATTTGCCTTGCCCACAACTATTCGCACTCTCCCATGTTCCTTGCCATTAATATTAGAAACATAATACTTACGACTTGCACCATCTCTATGTATATCAAAAATGGCATCTGGACTATATTTAGAAATCAAATTTTTGGCGGTTTTTAAACTACGACTATAGGCCTGACTATCGTGAGGAATATGCAATGTATCATCAAGGTAGACATTAATCATATTCTTTTCCAACTCACTTTTGAGTGCCAAAGCAACATCTTTTATACCACCATTTCCATACACACTATCCACACCATCGCTAGGAACATAACTTTCGTCATTATGAGTCATGTACATACAAATAGTACGTTTTTCAATTTTGATAGGTGCAGGCAAATAAGATTTTTCGATTTTGGGTTTTTCAACATTTCTTACAAATTTAGCAATACCCTTGTGACTTTCCTTATCTAGATAAATAATTTCATAATATTTAAAGTCATTAGACATATAACTATCGCCAATTTCTACTTCGTCTCTTTCAAATAGCAAATTGAAATTTTCATCATATATTGAATAAATTGGCATATCGCTCTCAAAAAATTCCAAAGCACACAAAACACACTTAAAATTACACAAATTTATTACAAGTATTACTGTTAAAAGTGAAAATATCACAGCCAATTTTTTCATAATAATTATCCTTTTTGAATTTTATTAATCTAAAAAACATCTTTTGAATAAAATTAATAAGCAAGCAAATAAACACTAATTCAAATAGCAAATTGGAATTTACAACACAAAATGAAAATTCAAATAACTCAAACCTAATATCAATTGCCCCCATAGTAAGCAAATTTAATATCACCAAATTGACACACTGATAAGTATTCAAAGTTATAATTAACGGAATAAGAACTATAATAGAAAACACAAATTCATTGTATGAAATAATAAATAATATATCTAACGAGACCAAACAAAAATATACAACATCACAAAATAAAACTATGAGTAAACTTTTTAGATTGAATTTATATTTTGACAAAGTATACATCGCTGTCAAAAATAAAATAATCAACTGAAAATAATTAAAATAAATTTCATAAGCATTTATATATTTAACATAATAACTAACTAATACAAAAAACAAAGCAAATTTATATAACATCAAATTAAATTTGTTTGAGATTTGAGGGATATTAAATATAAGAGATATAAGTCCTACCCCTGACAAAATAAAAGCAACAGGCATATATATTCCTTAATTAAAAATTTAAATATAATTTAGTTTGAATAAAAAACAAAAAAATATGTAAAAAGAATATTTTAGGCTCATGTCAAAAAATGTAAATATTTAGAATTATTTGTAAATTAAATTCATATAATCATACTAAGGAAAATTATATGGAAATATCATTTTGCAAATTAAAAAATAAAGATGTAGTTAATGTTTGTGATGGCAAAAATTATGGAAATATCACAGATATAATTTTTGATACATGTTGTGGAAGAATACTCGGAATTATAGTTCCTTGCAACAAAAGTTTTTTTCAATTATTTAAATCAAGCAATGATATTTTTATACCATATAACCGCATATGCAAAATTGGAAAAGATATAATTTTGGTTGACATAATTATGCAAACAAATTGTGAAGTATGTAATAGTGTTGTAGCATGCAACACACCACAAAATGAACAAATACAAAACAAAACACAACAAAAATTCAATATCCAAAGCGTTCTCGATGATATTAAATTAAACAAGTGATTTTGTCAAAATACAAGGAGTTATTGTCAATATGTTATACATATTTTAATTTATAATGCTAGATAATACCATTTTTCAATTATTAACTAAATATTTTAATATGTATTAAAAATACAATATTTTTAAACAATATCATGTTTTTAATTCATTAATTCAATTTGACAAATCAAACTATATAGCGAATATGAGAAATATTATATTTGAATATTTATTATATTTTACAAATATTTATTCACAATATTAAACATCTAAAATCACTCAAATATTTACACTATACTAACTTATATTTTTAAATTTTGATTATACAAAACAATTAATTTAGCAATTAATCATTTTATCAAAACTATACCTGCAAATCACTTATCAACTACAAAAAAAAATAAGTCCATATTTGACTTATTTTATGTTATCATTTTATTTCTATTTTTTGTTATCATACTCTTGAATAAACTCTATAAAATGTGTTAGGTCTGCAAACTTTCTATATACACTCGCAAATCTTATATATGATACTTCATCAATCTTTTTTAGATTCTCCATAACTAGTTCGCCAATCTTAGAACTGTGAACTTCTTGGTCTAAAGAATTATATAACGACTTTTCAATATTATTAACTATCATGTCTATTTGTGCCATTGAAACTGGTCTTTTTTCGCATGCTCTAATTATTCCACGTTTAAGCTTTTCGGCATCAAACTCTTGTCTACTTTCATCTGACTTTATTACAAGCAACGGTGTTGTCTCAACTGTTTCATAAGTTGTAAATCTTTTTCCGCACGACAAACATTCACGTCGTCGTCTAATGCTGTTTGAATCATCTGAACTTCTACTATCCAATACTTTGCTCTCAGTATTCCCACAATAAATGCACTTCATATGTTTACTCCAATAATTTTTTCCTTTTTTATTTTAATATATTTTAAAAAAAATTTCAAGCAAAAGATTGTATTAAATTATTTTACAATTCTATAGAGTTTTGATATTATTATAATTAGTTAATAAATTAACATATAGGAGAAATTATAAAAAATGAAAGCAGTTGTACTAGTAGCTGGATATGCTAGTAGATTATATCCGCTAACACTTAATACACCCAAGGCACTTCTTACTCTAAATGATGTAAGTTTGCTAGACTATTTAATTGACAAAGTAAAAGAAATAGATGCTATTGACGAAGTAATTTTGGTTAGTAATCACAAATTCTATCGCAACTTCCTAGACTGGAAACAATCATATAATGGTGACCTAAAAATTACAGTTATTGATGATGGCACAACTACTAACGAAACTAGATTAGGCGCTATTGGTGATTTTAATTTTGCTATAGAAAAACTAGGAATTGACGATGAAGTTATGCTCCTTGTAAGCGATAATTACTTTACATTTTCACTCAAAGACTTTTATGACTTTTATCTTGAAAAACAATCCGATTGTATTTTGGTTACTGAATTTGAAGACCTTGAATATTTGGGCAAGAACTTTGCATGTGTCAAACTTGATTCAAACAGACGAATTACAAGCATGGTTGAAAAACCTGGCGGTATCCCCGACACAAACATTGGCGCTTATGCTAGTTATATCTACACAAGAGAAAGTGTCAGAATGATTAAAGAATATTTAGATCAAGGCAACAACAAAGACGCTCCTGGAAATTTCCCTTCGTGGCTATATACCAAAAAACCAGTTTTTGCTTATTCATTTGATGGAGAATGCTATGACATTGGAACTCTTGACGTTTACAACAAACTCAACGCAAAAATGAAAAACGCAAAAAAATAGCGAATTTACTAAAAAACAAAAAAATCTGTACTTAATTAATGTACAGATTTTTTTCGTGTATAATTTATAGAACTTCTAAGTTTTTGCCAAATGCTTTTTTGAATTCGCTTCCGCAAAGCATTGCATAACTAATCTCAAATGCTGAGTCTTCCTTGACAATAGTCTTCATGATAACACTATCCCCAAGAATATCACAACTAATATCAGTCACATTGCCAAATCCTGTTATGTCTAGGGCTTCGGCAATTTTGAGAATAACGGATAGTTTTTTGACAGCTATCAAATCTTCTTCGGTTACATATTCTTTGAATCTAACCCATTCACTTAGATTAAAGTTGTCTGAATTTTTGCCTAGTGCAACAAAACTAGCAAGAATAATATCAGTATGATTTACACCATAAATTTCACTATTTTTGATAACATCATAAGCAATTTTGTCCGCATTATCAATATTAATTCGATAACCGCTATTAGATAGATAACTGGCGATTCTAAGGACTTTTACATAAGGTCTTGGTAATTTGTGCAAAACTTTGAGTTGTTTAAACAAGACCATGCTAATTTCATAAATATGAAGTGAATTGTTTGGCTTTGGGTCAAAATAATCGTTCAAAACCTGCAAACTATAACCAAGTGTATCGCTAATTGGTTTTTCAAGAGTTAATGGAAGCACATTATGGAATAACATTCCGTCAGTAGCACCAAGTGAACTAATAGCAAATTCATCTTTTTCAAAACAATCAATCACTGCTTTGATAATTGAAAGTCCGCCTGGGAAGTACTTACTATTATTAAGTTTTAGCCCTTTAATTTTGGTGGAAGTACTCATGTCTAGGTTTTTGATAAGCCCATACACTTTTTCGAGGTCAGCCTTTGTTGAAACAAAGTTATGACTCAAATCAAGAGGATATTTTTTGGCTTTTCTACATACAATTCCATAATCTTTAAAAGCATCTCCAGCACCTATAATGTCAAATTCTTCGGACAATTCACTCTTAAAATCACTTTCTTCAATTAATTTTTGAATTTCTTTCTTAATTGTCTCAATCTTTTCATCATAACTTAGATTATCAAGTTTGTCATTAACCTTGACAGCACCATAAGGCACAACTATCTTTTTGAGAATATTACGTCTATTATACAAAACCAATTCCGAGTTGTAATCTGAAATATTAACAATTATTCCTTTTGGTCTATTAAAACTATTAATTACTGCTGTATATACATCATCAATTTCGGATTCCGGCGAAAATACCTTAAAGTCAAATCCATTGCTTACAAGCAATTCATTCAAAAACCCGTTTAGATTTTTGGCTTCACTCAAAAAATCTGTTGCTACGCATATTGTCTCAGAACATTCAAAATCTTCAATAATTCTTTTGAAAATTCCAAGTATAGAATTAATTTCCTTTATTACAGTTGGTTTTATGAACATATCTCCATAAAAATCTTTTGTAAGATTAATTGGCATTTCAATTGTCTTACGATTTTGGAAATACTTATTTCTGATTACATCAACAATTTGCAATTTAACACAAGTGGTTTTAAGTTCTACTACCGCTACTCTTTCCAAAACTAAACTCCTTTCTTCTAGTAAAATTATTTTGGGCATAATTTCCCATCGTCTAAATTATAGCATATAAATTTTGAATTGTACACAAAAATTTGCAAAATCAAATAAAAAATCATCCAAATAATGTGGCATTTTCCACAAAATCAGGATGACTCTCAGAATTTTTATTCTTCAATTGCATTAACTGGGCAAACACCAGCACAAGTTCCACAATGAACACAAGTTTCTTGATTGATTTCTGCCTTGCCATCAACAAGAGAAATTGCCTCAACTGGACAGCTACCTACACAAGAGCCACAACCAATGCATACGTCTTTGTTAACTTTCATTTTTCTCCCCTTTGCCAAAATTTGACATTTAGTAAATTTTATTAAGCTGTTACCTAATAATGAATGTATTGTAGCACAATTACCTTTTCAAATCAAGCAAAAAGACATGATTGCAACAATCAAAGAAAGCAAACTATGTCAAAACCAAATTAACAAATTTAGTTGATTTATTTGAAAATTTTTAATTATTTTATATAAATGCGAAATTTGACATTGTCAAATTTCGGCTTTTTCTTTGACTTTTTGAGTGCAATTATTGTTTGAACGGCTTGATTTAGACCCACTAATAACAAAAATACCGCAAATATTTTTTGAAGTAACTTGTTGCTAAGGATACTAGCCAAATATGACCCCACGACCGAAAACGCAACACCACTAATGATTATTGGAATTCCTACTTTGAAATCAACCAATTTGTTTTTGATATGAATAACCAAAGCTACCAAAGACATTGGAATAAACACTAGCAAGTTAATGGCCTGAGCACTTTTTTGTTTAAATGACAAGAATATCGTTAAAATTGGAATAAGCAGCGTTCCACCACCCATTCCCATTCCACCAACTATTCCACTCACAAGACCTGCCAAAAATAACCACAAAAATTCTATCATAAAAGCAATTTTATCCCCCCAGCAATAATTATCACGCTAAATATTATTCCCAGCCACAAATTACTAATAAATTTAAGTACTATTGCACCAATTAGACCACCTATAACAAAGCCTACTCCTATTTTAAGTGCATTTATTATTTCTAAATTTCCACTTATCAAATAAACTATTAGGCTTGCTATACTCAAAGGCAACATAACAAGCAAGGTTGTTGCGTGGGCTTTCTTTTCGGGAAGTTTGATAATCTGCATCAAAAGTGGCACGCAAATCATTCCACCACCACCGCCCCAAAATCCATTAACAAAGCCAATTAATGCACCCGTTAATAGTTTTACAAAGGTCGAATTGTTTGAACTATTTTCGTGTGGACTATATGTTAATTCGTATTCCATTCCGCCAAACTTGTCATTATGTTTGCAATTTAAAGAAAAATTTTTCATAAATAAATGGTTTACATAATTATTCGATTTAATGCAAACTTTTGTAATAAAAAAATATTTTTGCTTCATACTACTAAAAATTGGAAAAAGTTTCCAGTATAATAATTATATTTTTGACAACATATTTAAAAATTGAGTTCCAATTTAAAATTTATGTTCAAAATTATTGGATATATATTAAATAAATGTATTTATAAGTAATAAATTAACTTTAAAATAACTCAAAATTACTTGAATAGAAAGTCAAAATAGTATATAATTACTAGGTGTAACAAATAAAAAAAAGGTGAACAATCTATGTCAAACACTAAAAATTATAAAATTAAAAGCATAATTTGTAGCATATTATTATGCTTTGCTATGATAATCTCTGCATTTGTCGGATTTAATATTAAGGCAAACGATGTTGTTATGGCAGATGACGGCTCAAATTATAGAACAGTAAATGTATCTAGCGATTTGCTTAGCAGTTATTACAACTTTAATACTACAGCATCTACAAGGTCTGCTCCTGCAACTCCAAACGGTTGGTCTATAATAACCGGTATCGGAAATCAAGTTAACAAAGATAATATTCTAAGTGGAATTGTTGATTTGACTGATGACACGACTTTTTCAGCATCAACTTTCAAAACATCAAGGCCAAAGAATATTTTGGAGAATATAACTTCGGATACCGCTTATTACAAAAACCTTATGATTAACTCTCATAACGGTGCTGGCAGACTAGGTTACAAGAGCAATTCATTAAACTTGGAAGCAAATAGTTATTACTCAATTTCAGTCAGATTATATACAAATCGTACCGAAAAAACTGATAACTACGATGAAACTGATGCTTATGCCTCAATATATCTAAGCGGACTTGAAACCGAAGATTCTTTGGAAAATCAACTTAAATTTGAAAATATTAATACTTTGGAATCTTGGGTTGATTACACTTTTTACATCGACACTTTTGATAGTGCTAGTGTAAATCTTGAGCTTTGGTTAGGAAGTAAAACTAGCAATGTTCAAGGCGCGGTATTTTTCAATAATGTAACAATATATAGATATAGCGAAGATTATTACAAAGAATATATCCTAACAAAGTCAGACACCGAAGAAGACAATCATAATATAATCTCTTTTTCCAAATCATACACTGAACCTGTAACAAATAGTAGTTTTGAAACAACTACTCCACTTGGTTGGACAAATATTGCAAAAAGCACAACAGATGCCGAAACTCAAATTTGTCAAATTGTCGACGTAAACAACTACTCTTTAAAAGATGATAGTACAACAGTTTCTGCACCACGTTCAAACAACTCCGCAAATAATAACCATGCCTTGTTTATGTACAACAAAGAAGAAGGATATCAAGCAATAGAGAGTTCAAAATTTACAGTTGAACAATTAGCATATTACAAAATATCTTTCTTTGCAAAATCCAATTGTGGTACTGGCACTGGTGCTACTGTGTATTTGGTTGATAAATCAAAAGACAATGCAATAGATAGTGCAAAATTAACATTATCCACAACTTTTACAAAGAAATCAAATATTTATCGCAACGACTGGACACAATATAGTTTTTATGTTTATGGTGACGAACTAGCAGACAAAGAAGTTGCTTTGCAAATTTGGCTAGGTACAAACTCTAGCAAAACAAAAGGCTATGTGTTTGTTGACGACTTTAGAATGGAAAAAGTTTCCTATCAAACTTTTTCAAACAACTCTAGTTCTTCAAACTCAACTTCTCTTAATTTTAATAACGAAAGTTCTAGTTTTGTAGTAGTTAACTCAAACTTCAACAAGACTCAAAACGAAGACCCTACTACAACTTACCCACTAAAACCAAGCAATTGGGCAAAATCTGGCGACACTAACAACAATACATTTAGTGGAGTAATTAAGGCAACAGCAGAGCATTTTGATGCCAACAAATCTAATTATACAAACACTTCTATAGTTCCTTCAAGACCAGCAAATCACCCTATTCATGGCGATAATAACAACGTTTTGATGATTGGTAGCACAAGCGAAAACAATACTCAGTCTTATGAAAGTGACAGCATGACACTTAGTGCAAATAGTTATTACAAACTAAGTTTCTATGTATTTACCGATTATTTCAAGAATAACGAAACTAATAATGGTGCGAGAGTTACACTAAAAAATAGTTCTAGAGTATTATTTGATTATCAAAATATTAATTTTACTGACAACGCTTGGCACTTGTTTGAAACCTATATCAAAACAGGAAATAATTCCGAGAATGCAAATTTATTCCTATCATTTGAAAAAACAACTGGTTATGTATATTTTGATGATATTAAGTTAGAAACAACCAAAGAAGCAGTTTATAACGACTTTACAAAACAACCTAATGTAATTTATTCAAAAGTTGATTTGAGTTTTGAAAACTTTGATAACAAAACATTCAATACATTTACAAAAATTCAAACTCCAAACAACTGGGATGGAGTTGGACAAGATTCAGATACTCCAACCGAAAGCGGAATAATTAGCATGAATAACGATAGTCTTTCACTTGTTCCGCCTACTCTATCTGGCAATAATAATGTGCTTATGATTAATAGTTTGCATAATGTAAATTATGCCTATACTAGCAAAGAAAGTTTTAACTTTACAGCAAAAACATATTACAAAATCACAGTTAATGTTCTTACAAACAACCTCGTAGCTGAGAACACCTCAGATAGCAAAGGTTATGGTGCTAGCATAATATTAAATGGTTCAAAAGATATAATTGTCAAAGGTATTGACACTCATGGAGTATGGAAAACTTATACAATTTATCTAAGTAGCGAAGATGCTATTAATAGCACAATATCACTAGGTCTTGGTGCATCAAACCAAAAGATTAGCGGAATGGTTTTGTTTGATAATCTCAAAATTGAAACTACCGACCAAAACACTTTCCTTGAAGACTTGAAGACATCTGATGATAACTATACAAAGTGTTTCATTAATTACACCGAAAAGACCGAAACTGACGAAGAAGAATCAGCATGGACAAATGATTTTAACTGGTTAATTCTTCCAAGTTTGATTACTGCACTTTCAATTATTATTGCTGTAATTGGATTCTATGTAAAAAAGATTAACTTCAACAAAAAACCTAAAATTAAAACCAAATATGATAGAAGAAAAACTCTTGACAAAGATATTGACAAACGTGAAAAAATTGCTTTAAGACAACAAATTATTGACGAATTAAATGCCGAACTAAAATCAATAGATGACGAAATCGCAGAGTACAATAGATTGGCCGAACAAAAACTTGAAGAAATGAAGGCTCAAATCTTAGAAGAAAAACAAACAATCGAGCGAAAGAAACTTGAAATAGAGATTAAGAAGAAAGAAGCAACCGCTGAACGTGAAAAACAATTAAAAGCAAATCCAGAACTAGTAAGCAATGCCAAAGCTGAAAAAGAATTTGAAAGATTACTCTCTCATCTTGACAAACAAGAAATGAGTTTGCAAAAACAAATTAATCAAAAAGATGTCAAACTTGAAACCACAAAGGAAGCCGATAAATCTAATCTTTCAAAATTCTTAGAAAGAAAAGAATTTATCAAAAACGAAATTGCCAAGATTGAAGCAGAAATCGAAGAAATTGCCAAAGAAGAAGCAGAAATGTGGGAAGAATACAAAAAAGCAAAGATGGAAGCAAAACAAAGAAAAGCAGAAATCAAAGCACAAAAAGCAAATCAAACCCCTGCTACAAAATCTACAAAAAACAAAGCAACCAACAAATCTTCGAATAAAAAATCAACTCAAGAAAAGTCGGAAGAGAGTCAAGACCAAAACTCTTCAAACAATTCTAGTAAATAACAAACAAAAAATGCCTAAGTAAATAGGCATTTTTTGTTATCTAATAAAATATTTTTTTGACAACTATCAATTATTCTCGAACTTAAGACAATTCGCTTTTGTTTGTTTTGAAGGTTGGAACACAAAATTCTTCTTTTTCTCTTACAACTCCGGATATTTTATTATTTTTTAAATTTAGAGACGTTATTAAACGGCTTCTTAATAAGTTAAAATCAAAATAATTTTCAAAAGCCTGTTTTTTGGTATCAGAATTAATCCAAAGGTTTGAAAAAATCATGTAGTAGTCATTAGTCTCAAATTTTTCAGCCAAAATTCCCGAAAAAATTTCCATTACTTCCTTATTATAGTTTTTGTTAGATATCATCCAAGAAATATCATGTTCATTTTTGTACTCACCACCGACAGTGTACATCGTCTTAGAAACAAATACTCTGCCCATTGTGGTTTGCAAACCAAGTGATGTGTTTTTGGTTATTAGCATACTACCAACAACTTCGTCACTATCATTAATAAGAATTATCAAATCATCTGACTCAAACAAATTTTTGATTGTTTTGAGATAATTTAGATATACTTTGTCAGTAATTACTAGTGGATAACTAGATATGGAATTTTCATACATTAAGTCAAATATTTTTCTAGCATACATCGCAACTTTAAATTTAATTGAACCTTCTACCAAACGAAGTTTTGCTTTGGATAGATTTTTGTAAATATTATCCTTGACATCGGTTAAATCAAAATTATCTTTCAATGTTAACGAGTATTCATTATATTTTTTTGCAAATGTGAATCCAAATGCCTTGAGATGTTCCAAATAATATGAGTAATTATATCCTTGTTGATAAGTTGAAATTGCTTGAGAAGAATTTTTGTAAACCATTCCTATTTGACCTAAATCATTAAAATTTAGTGAGCCCACGATTGAAGTAGCGCCTAAAGTCTTAGCCCACTCCAACAAAGAATTAAGCAAAGCAAAAGAAACTTCAGTGTCGTTAATAAAGTCAAAATGTGAAAATCTTACAATGCCACTCTGTTCTTTTTCTACTCTATTAATAATTCCAAGAGTTCGCCCAACAACCTTGCCCTCTTGATACGCCAAAAATCCAATTATTTCGTTGGAAACAAGGCTTGGGTTCTTTTTATGCGAAAACAACTTATGCTCACTTTTTTGATAACGTGGACAATATTGTTTGCAATCGCTATACAAATAGTCGACAAATTTAACAAATTCTTTTATCTGCTTTTTTGTTTTGACAATTTTAATTTCAACCATACAAAATACTCTACCTTTTGATTATTTTACAACAAATATGGAGTTTTTGTCAATTACTAGCACGTTATATCCATAAAATTTGTCCAACGAATAGTTTTTCGGTCTTTAAATCATTATTTTGTATTATGTCAGATGTAGTTACGCCAAATTTGAATGCAATGTCTTGAAGCGTTTCAAGCGGAGATACAACATATCTAATGCTTTTTGGCTTGGTCAAAATAATTTCATCTCCACTACTTACACTCACAACATCAGTTTTAAATCCCCTTGACACAATATCCAATAAACTCTCATTTGGTTTGACCTTGTAGTCATATACTGGCAAGTAGTTATAAACAATTATTACATCGTCAAGGCCTTTGTCAATTGTTGCGTATTTATATCCAAATATCTTATCTTCAGCAACTTCAATATTGCTTGCTTCCTTAAATTCATATTTTATTTTGTCTAAACTATCTCCTCGATTTAACAAATAAATTTCCTTCATATTATCTCCTTTAAGATTATCTAAATATATGAAAAAAAATTATATTATATGAAAAAACAATTTAGAAATTATCAATAGCAATATTACATTTGTAATTTTTATTTACTACTAAACTATTTTTAATAAGCAAAATATAAGTGCTTATTTTTTTAAGAATATTAGCAAATTTTAAATAATATATTAATATATATTACAAAAAACTTGAAGAGGTGGGTTATCAAAAAAGTTATCAAAGCAATGCTACTGCTTTCAATTTTTAGTGTATTGACTAGATGTCTAGGCTTTATCTTCAAAATTTATTTAGCCAAAATTATGACCACAACTGAACTTGGTGTATATAATTTGAGTGTTTCTGTATATATGGTTTTGATAACACTAGTAGGAGCAAGTATTCCGCTAACCATCTCCAAAATAACAGCAAGCAACAAAACCCTTCACTGCGAACACAAAACACAATATAGTGTGACATCATCACTTATTATGACCAGCGGATTTTCTCTACTAATATCTGCACTACTTTTAATTAGCAAACCACTCCTCACCATAATCATTGGTGACCCGATTGGTTACTACATAATAATATCTTTGATTCCGTCCATTGTGTTTACAGCAATATACTCCCAAATTCGTGGATATTTATGGGGAATTGAAAACTACTTTGCAGTGAGTATTGTCGAATTTGTAGAACAGATTTTGCGAATTGCATTTTGTATTGTATTTGTACTAACAGGTTGGTTTTCGTCACCAGTAATTGCAGTCGGAATGTCTCTAAGCATTGCCTGTACATTAAGTACAACCTATGGAATTATTCTTTATACAAAAAATGGTGGCAGATTTAGGTACAAAAATGGATATTTCAAATCTATTATCAAATCCACTATCCCTTTGACGGGTGTAAGATTATTTGGAAGTCTACTTCAACCACTAGTCGCCATAATTATTCCTTATCGCCTAACAAGACTAGGAATGTCAAAGGAATTGGCACTAAGCGAACTTGGAATAGTTATGGGAATGACTTTGCCTTTGCTTTCGATACCTTCTACAATAATTGGCGCTTTATGTATGATACTAATTCCACGTATAAACACCGTTAGTTCCAATGATGAACTCAAACGCCAAATTAACAACTATCTCAAGTTTACTCTCACTTGCATCTTTGTATTTATGCCAATTTTTCTCACTCTAAGCACACACTTATGTATATATGTTTACAACAATATTGATGCTGGACTTTATATGGCGCAATGTTCATGGATTGTCGTTGCACTTGGATTATCTCAACTAACCACATCAATTCTTAACGCACTTAATCAAGAAAACAAAACGTTTATTTATTATGTAATTAGTTGTGCTATTATGATTGTGCTTTCGTTTATACTTCCAAATTACTTTGGAATTAAGTCTATGCTTGTAGCATCAGGAATAAGTTCAATTGTGTTGGTTATGCTTAATCTTTACAAATTAAATCGCCAAATTGGAATAAAAACGCACTTAATTAAGACCATAATCTATCACTCAATCATTTGTATACCAGTTGTAATTCTAAACAAATTTTGTTTTAATATTTTTGTTAGTTGCGTTAGTACATTCTTTGCAATAGCATTTACTTCTGTTATAAGTGTTCTTAGTTACTTAGGACTCTTGTTTGTCTTTGGAATACTTGATATTAATATTATCAAAGACTACTTATTACACAAGTTCAAATCAAAGACAAATAGCAATTGCCAATAATGCAACATCAAAAACGATTGTGCTAATTAATAAAAATCAAACATTGATACTTACATCATGTTGTAAATATACATTTAATAAAAGTTTTAAAAACATGCACAAAAAAAGAACCGTTACAATCAATATGTAAGGTTCTTAAAATCGCATGTTTTTTTACTTGTCTATTTTTGGAAGCAAAGTCATTGAAGAACAGACAAGCCCTATTGACAAAAGAACAACCAATGCCTTGACATCAATGTTTTCATTTATGCAAAGCATCAAAGTGACAAGTGCCATAACCATTGCAACAAATCTAAATATTAAATCCAAAAACTTGATAATTCTCTTGTTTTTAGAGTCTTTTTTTTGGTCAATAGCGATATTTATTCTATCAATTTCTTCCGGAGTTAATTCCAAATCTTGAGAATTATTCAAAATCTTTTCAAGCGTAGCATCAGAAATCCCAAGATTTTTTGCACATTTCAAGGAAGAAAAATTATTTTTTTCCATATATGTTTTTATCTTTTCACTTAGTTTATTCATAATTACCTTCATATTTTATCATTAAAGATATTCTAACACAAATTTAAACTATTACAAAATAAAATCAAATTGAAAAACGTTATTTTTTTGTTGTTTTTATTAAATATATTATAGTCCAAATAATCATAAACAAATCCATAGCAATACTAAAATAAGCTTTTGTAATAAATGCATAAATTCCCCACAAAAACTTTGTAAATATCAAAACAATTTTAATAAGCACTACACTATTTTGCCAGACAGAAAAACAAACAAGAGTTGAGGCAATTATTGGAAAAATGTCATACCAAACATCAAAATTAAAAAGCGAAACAAATATATTAAGTGCAACAAAGAATACAAGAAGTATCACATAAAAAACCTTGTTATATTTATCTTTGAATTTGTAAACAACAAGCCTAACAATGGTTATAGCACATAAATATAGTGCAATTATTTTGTTTAAAAAATAATACTGCACGCCCGAAAAAACATTTTGTGTTAGGTTAAAATATATGTATTTTGACCTATTTTTTGAAAGCACACTCAATATTGAAACCACAAAAGCAAGCAAACCAAATGCTTGGGCTATCCAAAAATAATCTATCATATTTCAGTATATGCTTCAATGTTGAATTTTGCAATATTAAAATTTTTTGACACTATTTCAAATTTGTAAAATTTAAGTTTATATTACTCGACAAAACTCGACATATTTGATAATATTAAACTAAATATTTAATAGAGTTTTGAACAAATTAAAACAAGGAGAATTTATGCATAAATTTGAAATATCAACCGATTCCACTAGCGATTTTTATGATAGTGAAATTAAGCAATACAATTTGTATGTAGGCAAACTTGACTTTATAATGACAGACAAAAACGGAAAAATAACCGAGAGAAAAGATGATTTCAAAAATACTCAAGAATATATAGATTTTTATAATGACCTATCTAACGGAATCGTTGCAAAAACATCAATTCTTAATCTCCAAGCACATATTGATTTATTTAGAAAAATGGCTAAAGACGGAATTAAAAATGCTATACATATTTCTCAAGGCATGGGACTTAGCCCTACTGTTATTAATGCAAGAAAAGCGATAGAAGAAGTTAAACTTGAATTTCCAGACATAAATTATGTAGCAATAGACAGCAATACAACCACAGTTCAAGAAGGAAATTTAGTAAGAATTGCAATGAAACTAAGAGACAATGGAAAATCCATGCAAGAAACCGTTGACTTATTAGAAAAATTCAAAATGCAAACTCAACACTTTATTGTTGTTGACGACTTGATGTATTTAAAACGTGGTGGCAGGATTAGTGCCTTTTCTGCAACAGTTGGAACATTACTTCAACTCAAACCAATTATTGAGTTTACAAAAGAAGGCAAACTCGAAGTTATTCGAAAAGAAAATGGAATCAAAAAAGCATACAAGTCTGTAATTGAAGAAATTAAGAGAGACTATACATTCCACAAAGAGTTTGGAAACGCAATAATCGTTCATACAAACAATCCAAATGGTGCCAAGCTAATGTCAGATATGTTTTATGAAGTATTTGGAATTATGCCAGAAATAAGGATAATGGGTCCAATTATTGGCGCACACGTTGGGCCAAATGCTGTAGCGATTACTTTCCTTTCAAACGAACAACGCAAATATTCATCTAATAAATAAATAAACAAAAAAGCATTATAATTGGATAAATTTCCAAAAATAATGCTTTTTTTAATTATACTTTTGACTGATTTGTTTGATAATATTTTCTTGGTTATCAAAAGTCTATTTTTATAACATTTTACACAATTTAAAATCAATTTTTTAATTAATTGTCATAATTATCTAAGAAGCTATATGTATTCTTTCCTTTTTTGTATCCAAGAACTTTATCAAGATTAACATTGCTTGCACTTTTAAATATATTTTTTTCAACATTATCATTATATTTTATCAAACTTTTGATAAGCTGTTTTGTCTCATGTCTTTTGGAATTTAAATCATGTTCTAGTTCATTTTCAACGCTTTCAGTCATTCTACATGCACATCTTATAAATTCAAGTTCACATGCTTCCTTCCAAGCAATAATATCTTTTTCCCTAATCAAATACATTGGTCTTATTAATTCCATGTTTTCAAAGTTATCACTATGGAGTTTTGGCAACATAGTTTGAAAAGACCCCGCATTTAATATATTCAAAAGTGTTGTTTCGATTACATCATCAAAATGATGACCAAGTGCAATTTTGTTGCACCCGCGTTCCTGTGCTAATCGATACAATGCACCCCTACGCATTCTAGCGCACAAATAACATGGACTTCCACCTGCATTATCTGTAACTGAGAATATATCAGTATTTACAATTTCAGCATTAATATTCAAATATTTTAGATTATGTTTAATTAAATCCAAATTCACTTTGTTATATCCCGGATTCATGACCAAATAAATGACTTCAAAGTTTATGTTTGAATGCTTATGGAGTTCTTCAAATAATTTTGCAAGTAACATACTATCTTTTCCGCCAGAAATACACACACAAATTTTGTCATTTTCGTTTACAAGTTTGTAATCTTTGATTGCCTTTGTGAATTTTGACCAAAGTCTCGACCTATATGTCGTAATTATTGACCTTTCAATTTCTTGATATTTTTCCAATTTGTTTTTCCTTAAATTAATTCATTTTTAAATAAAATACTAGTAGTAGTCTACAATAATTCAAAAATATTTTCAACTAGTATCAATAAAATTGTTGCATTTTGTGTAGTTTATTAATTTTAGAAAATAAATTTTAAGTACTTAAATCATTTCTTTTCCATAATTTACATTTTGAAAGAAAACCTAAAAATACATATTTCGACAAATTTTTACACAAATTATTTTTAGATAGAATTATTATTCTAAATAAAATAGGAGGTAAAATATGAAAAAAGTTTTTAAGGTTTTTGCTATAATGTTACTACTCGTTGCTTGTTTTGTGGCAATTCCAGCCTGTGGAGAAACTCCACCACAAAATGATTACATTTCAGCCAACACTAGCGGTTCTTCATTTAGTGGAAGTGATGTGGTATACAAAAATGCAGACGATTTCAAACTTGAATACCTAGGCGATAACAACTACAAAGCAGTAGGTTCGGCCAGTCGTATGACCGAAGAACAAGCAACAACTTGGGGAACTGTAGCAAACTCAAAATTCATAGTAATTAGTGTTAAGATGGGTGTTGGTGGCAAAGCAATTATTGGTTGGAGAAATAGTGAAACTATGAATACTCCCTATAGCCAAGAAGAAATAGACGGAACATTTATCAAAAACTCAACTACAGCAAAAAGCGAAACTAAAAACTTTATTTTGGCACTATCTGATGGCGATACTCCTAGACATCCGGATTTCAAGATTTGGAGAATAGAAGTAACCGAACAAGATGCTACTGAATTTAAGGCATTTACTGTAGATTTCACGGACCTATATTAAAATGTAAATAGAGAATTTTAATGATTCTCTATTTTTTTTGTTATTCAAAATGTTTTGACAAAACATATTTTTATTTTGCTAAAATACATTTTTTTGATAGTTTTAAACTATATTATAGGGATATTTTTGTTTTTATCATTTTTCTTAGGTTTAGCACGAAAAAAATAAAATTTTTTTGTCAAAATTATTGACAACAAAATAAATATTTGATATTATAGTAGAGTTCTTAATTGATTTGTATGGGGGTATAGCTCAGTTGGCTAGAGCACCTGCCTTGCAAGCAGGGGGTCAAGAGTTCGAGTCTCTTTATCTCCACCATATATAGAGATGTAGCTCAGCAGGTTAGAGCACCACCCTGATAAGGTGGGGGTCGGTGGTTCGAGTCCACTCATCTCTACCATGAGCAAGTGTTTGACGTCTGTCAAACACTTTTTCTTTTAACTAGGAAGTGTTGAAAGTTTACTTTCATAAACGAACCTAGGGAAAGAAAAATAGTTTGCTTGCAAACTTGCGAATATGTAGAGTGAGTGACGAGAACTACAGTTTATTATGTCCCCTAACCTTTATATCGTGATTCTGCACGATATAAGGTAGGACAATGGAATTAAATTTTTTTCTTATGAGTGGAAAACCACCGCCCCACCTTGCACTGCAATGCAGTGCGTATTGCTTTTTAGCAATACATCAGGGTGCACCCTGTATACATGAGTATTGCCAAACTTGTTTGGCATAAGTGGGGGTCGATGTGTATTCGGGACCCCGTCAGTGTTTCCACTGCCACCCGAAAAATAACACTCCGCTTATTGCGAGTCCACTCATCTCTACCAGATTTGAGAGCAAAATTTGCTCTCATTTTTTGTACTTTAAAACCCCCAGACTATCTGGGGGTTTTAAAGTACAAAAAATACAATGCGGGAACGAAACATTGTATTTTCCCTACACCTATATAGATTTTTCGGCTGTTTTTGCACTCGTTTTTTTGATTTTCTTGTTGGATTTAATGATTTTTTCAATAAAAAAAGTCCAAACAATATGCCTAAACTCCTTTATTTATCGCATATTTTGGACTTTTCAAAATTTTTTCAAAAAATTTTTAATTTTTTATAAAAAAGCATACATTTTTAAGGGTTATTTCACCCCTAGAACTCTCATCGCTTGATGCAAACCTTTGTTAATGTAATACTTCTTAATTCGTCTTGGAGCAACTTTCAAGCTAATCCATTTTGAGAATGTTCTAGTTGGATACATTTCATCTAAAATTGTTAGCGTGAAGAAATATTTATTTCTATATTTGCGATTTCTTTTTTCATCTTCATCATAGTATTCGCCACGAGTTAGATAATCACAAATAACACCCATATACTTACCAGTTACTTTTTGCTTGAAATATTCCTTGGATAACTTTTTTGTAATTTTCTCTGGATTTTGTTTGTCAGTTAAAAGGCTTTCATGCAGAAAAAATTCATAATCATCAATTTTAATATCATCATTGGGAATAAAACCCATTTCAACGCAAACATAATAATTATCATCTTTTTTTGCAACAAAAATTGGCATAATTGATTTATTGCCACCATAGGCAAGTTCTTTTTGTTTTTCAGGATGGACTATGTATGAGTTTTTTGTTTGTCTGCCTTTGAAAGTTTTGTTTATTTGTCTTTCAATGTAGCCATTATCTATCAAAAATTTCAAATCACTTTGTATTGTTCTTTCGGTTACTGCAAATTTCCACGCCAAATCTCTAACAAAAACCTTTTTACCATTCAAGTATTTGAGATACGCAAATAATTTTTCTCTACGCAAATCTCTTGTGAAAACGCACTTAACTTGTGCTTCTTCATCTTCAAAATAATCTCTATCATAATATAGTCTAACGCCACGCTTGCCTTTAAGATACGAGCGTCTTTGAGCTTTTATATATTTTATTCGTTCTTCCCGTTCCAACCGCTTTCGTTTTTCTATACTCTCTCTATCAGCAGGGTTGCGATAATCCAAACCATCATCATAATACCACATAGATTTCGTTTCCTTGAAATATACATCAGACAGATAGTCAGAATGCTTAATATCAATTTTTTTATAACTTACTCTATTTATTTAATATATAAGTCCTATCATTAAATTTTATTTTTTATCATCTAACAATTTTTTGTTTGTTGCATTTGCTGGAGAGGTTATTTTTCTTCCAAGTTCATTTTCATATCTAACTCTTGTTTCGCCAGCAAATTTACCACCACGCTTTGCAATTTGTTTACTTTCATTAAATGTTTTTGGATTCTCTTTTTTAGACAATTCAGTTGTTGTAACTTCGGCAAGCATATTAAGAACAAGTTCAATATTTGTCATGTTATCACGCAAGTTTTCTTTTTTGAGCCCTTTAAGTTGTTTGTATTCTTGGACACTCATTCCAGACCAAGCCTTTGTCATTTCATTTGTGAGAATTGCATAATCTTTTTCTTGCGTAATTCCACGATTTTGCCATTCATCAGTGAGTTCTTTTCGCATTTTAATGGTCATCATTCTTTGGGTTATCCATTCTTCTGGATAGCCTTTTTGTCTATAAGTTTCAACAGCTCTATCAATGGCTTTTTGTGGGTCGGCAATTTCATCTAGTCTTTCACTTCCACACGAAGCAAGCCACATCTTAAAAGGTTCTGCCTTTTTGCTTGGAATAGATTGAACAAGACGCAAAATACCTTTTGTATTCAAAACATCGGTTTCTCTTAACTTGCCATCTTGTGCAGGTAATTTCAACTGGTAACAAAATGATACCAGTTCACTTCCTTCGTTTTTAAGTCTACCTTTCAAAACTTTCCAATATTTTCTAGCATCATCATATTCTTTATCTGTTAAAATACCAACAATATCTACAACAGAAAAATACCAATCTTCTTCTTGTTCGTTCCACTGAGTTCTAATTTTCTTATCTTCAAAAACTTTTATGTTAGACATATTTTCTCCTATGAACTAATTATATCATAAAGTAGAGTGATTTGTATCAAATTCAACCATCTATTTTATAAAAATTTGGACATCAAAGAATTTTCTCATCTCAATAAGTCATCAATAGAACAACCAAAATAATTAGCAATTTCTAATACTCTCAAAATAGTTGGTTGTATGCCACTTTTCCAGCGAAGAATGTTGTCTTTTGCATAACCCAAATCTTTACAAAACTTACGGTATGAAATTTTATTACTATCTATCATAGATGTTAAATTATTGTAGAAATTAAGGTTATTTACATTATATTCAATAAAGTGATTTTCACTACTAAACTCGAACAAATAATCTAGCGAAACATTTAGATAATTTGCAATTTTAACAACAGTTTTTATGCTAGGATAACGCTGTCTATATTTATAAAAAGTGTTTTCTGAAACAACATTATTTTCAAACAAATCTTGCTTTGTTTTGCCTTGTTCTTCAAGTATATTTTCTACCAGTTTTATAAAATCAACCATTTTAATATCTCCGGATTTATAATTGTTCAAAGATATTATTGCCTAGTTTGATGACAAAACACTTGCTACTTCCTAGTTTGATGACATATAATATATAGAAAGGAGTATTTATGTTATCAAAAGAAAAAACTGCTTGCTTAACTGGTCATAGACCTAAAAGTTTGCCATGGGGTTATGATGAAAATAAAGAGAGTTGTAAAGCCTTTAAGAAAGACTTATTTACTATTTTTATCTTTGCATTTTAATAACAACTTTAAATCCAATATCTTTGGATATAATCAATTCTCCGCCAAGAGTTTCGGCATTTAATCGCATACCTTTTATTCCTGTGTTTTCAATAAATGTTTGATTTGTGAATTTACCGTTGTCGGAAATTTCGATTTTGTTATCTGAAATATTTACAAACAGTTTTGTTGCATTGGCATGACGAATCGCGTTTGTTGCACATTCTCTTATAATTTTAATAAGTGCTTTTGCTTTTGGTGTTTCTTTTGGTATTTCACCTGAAATTTCAATATTAAAGCCAATCATTTCAAAAGCTGTTACAATGGAATTTTGCAAATTTTGAGTCTCGGATATATCCTCATTATCAATTTCGTCAAGCATTGTTTTTAGCAAACTTTTAACGCTGTTTAGGTCAAAAGTTTTTTCGTCTATCACATCTAAAATATGGTGTAAAATAAACAATCTTTGTCCGATTATGTCGTGCAACTTGCTTTTAAGCGACAAAACTTCTCTTTGTCTTTCAATTTCATCAAGATTTTCAATCATTTGCAAAATTTCTGTTTGTTTTGTTTTAAGTTCGTTTTGTTTGTTTTCAATCTCGGTAGTTGTTAAATATTCTTTTGTAATATCAAAAGCATAAATTTGAGTTTTAGATTGCTTAATTATTGAAAATGAATATACTTTTTTATCTAAAAACACCAAAAGATTTTGCTCATCTATAATTTTGGAATTTTCTCTTGATTTAAGACTTTTCCAAATTTCAAAAGAACTTTGATTTTGTTTGATATTTAGTTTTTCAAGCAATGTTTTCATTGCAAGGTTTTCATAAACCACATAAAACTCACTTTCAAACATCACAGCGGTTTTAAGCTCATCTAGTGCTTCTTTAAGAGAATAATAATTTATATTGCTTTTTAGTTTGATTAAAGAGTTTAATAAACTTGTCAGTGATTTTGAAAATAAATATACAATGCTAATGACTATAAACACAACTGAAAGTGTTTCATTTGCACATTTCCAAAATGGTAAAAGCATAATCAAAAATTGGAAATCTATTGCTAATTTAAAGTCTTTTTTTGCAAGCATTAGCCCTAACTCAAACACTAAAACCAAAGCACTGTAATACGCTAAAATCTCGCAAACTGGCGTGTTTTTAAAGTTAAAGATTATAAACGCCCAAATAACGCAAAGAGCAATATTTAAAACCCTGCAAACAACAAAAAGATCAATTTTAAGTTTTCTATTAGAAAACATTTCACAAAGTAATGTAATTGTTAAAAATATGATAGAAGCAAACAGCAAAACGACCATAAGAGACTGCATTTCGTTGTTTAAAATGGATAAATAACTCATTAGATTGCCTCCTTAAAACAAACGATTGTGCTGTCATCTTCCAAAGTGAAAATATATTCCATATTATATTTATTAGGTAAATTTAGTTCTGGTTTTTCAAGCCTTATATCATCAAAAGTAATTTCAAATTCCCAAACATCTCGCTTTTTGATTGTCAGCCACATATCAAGGTTTTCTTTTTTAATTTTTGTAAGTAATTCGTTATAAATATCATAAAACTTGCCAGCAATGCTAACTGGAATAAAACATTCATCAAGTCCAATACCTGCGTTTATATTAAGCCATTTTAGGTCGTTAAAGCTCTCGTTAAACAAAAGTTTTAATTCATCTTTTGTAATTTTTTGTTTTTGTTCTGAAAGAAGAATAAGGCTTGTTTTTCGCTTTAAGTATCCAACAATGCATTTTATTTCATCTAAAGTTTCTTTTGTTTGCTTTTTGTTTTCAGTGGTTATCGTTTCTGGCAAATTGTTTAACAATTCTTCAAACACATTTTTCTTGTTTTTTATTTGCTTTTCCACCTTATCTAAAAGCAAAGCGTGATGTTTAATTTGTTTTTCTTTTTGCAAAACTTCTTTTTTGTTTTCCAAAATTTTGTTTATATATTCAAGTTTTTCATTTTCGGTTTTAAGTTCTTTTTGCAAAGATTTAAGTTTTTCAACATCATTAAGCACCAAAAGTGTGCCAGAATTTAATTTTTGCTTTTCTAGTAGCATGTTGCTATTTGCTTTTTGTTTGCGATATTGTGCGTTTTGATATTCAATATCTTGCTTTTCATTTACTATTGCAAGTGGCACATTGCATGTTTCAAAAAATTCAAAATATGCTCCGCTGTTTTTAACAAGTCCACATTTTAGTGAAACATAAACAAGAATTGTTCCTAAAATTGTGTAAACAAGTGTCATATCAAAAAGATACGGAATGAAAATATCTGTCGCCATATACAAGATGCTATAAACAATAACAAGAAGAATGACAATGCTTGGTAATATTTTTTGTTTTATTGTTGTTTTTTTGAGCGAAAAAACATAAAACAGCACAATTGTTGTCAAAATTTCAATAAAAATAAAGGCATAAATGACAAAATAACCAATATTATATTTATAATCTCCCACATGATTTCCTGTCACATAATCGGGAAAAATAAACACAAGCTGATGAAAATTGTTTGTCAAAACAAGTAAGAATAGTAACAAGGAAATTGAAATAGAAATAATTGCCATAACCTTTTTATATGTTTTGTTTTTTATGTAAATCTGATTATTTGTGATAAACCACATTGTTGGAATAAATAGCAAAGGAATATATAATAAATACCAAGTATAATCGTTCCCGTCATTGAAGTCTGAAACTTTATCAAAAATTTTTATCCCCAGCCAGAACGCAAACAAGCAAAACGAAATAATAAAATATATTTTTGTTTTTTTGTCTATGATTTTAATAATGCTGTTAAACATCACAACAGCCAAGAGTATCGCCACCAAACAATAAATTAAAACATCGGCTTTTTGGTTAGTTTCGCTTGCATCAGTTTTCCCAAAAACGAGTGCAAAAACAATAGCTAGCAAAACGCCAAGCATAATCCCACCAACAATTAAATTCCTTTTACAAAATATTTTTTTCATAAGTTTATTATAGCATATTTATTTATAATTTGAAGGTTTTTGAAGAATATATTTTTAAAACAATAAAAAAAGAAACCTTTTTTTGGTTTCTTTTTGTTTTAATTCGTTTAGTTTATGCTTTTAGTGAAGTTACCGTCATGCCGATAGTAGTTTCGGATGTTGCCGTAACGCATATAAAATAAGTGCCGTCCGCAGTAGGTTTCATATCACGAACCTCCTTTGAGACTTTTAATTTCTCTCGCAAACGGGTTTACGCAAACGCCGAAAATCGGCGTTTGCGTAAACTTTACATTTTGACATTTTTATCAAATTTGTTTTCAAATCGTTTCATTCTATTAGACAAGACTTGCGCTTACCGTCACATCCGTTTGCTTTGTTGTGGTATAGATGACGATATAATATGTTCCTGCTGCAGGTGAGCTGTAATAGGTGTCGCTGTCGCCTTCTTGTTTTTCAACAGGGTTACCGTTTGCATCAAGGAATTGCCAGGCCAGACCGGTTTTAGGAGATGCATCAAGTTGCAAATCTGTGACGTAGGAACCTCCCTTCAGCATTTCATCCGTCAACGTAAGCTTGAAATAGTTGTAGCAGTTGTCCCATAATGCTACATTTGTTTTTGAGAAAGTCCCTTCACTGTATTCAAGAGTTTGGTATGAGTTTGAAGGATAGTGTGTGACTACCATCTCATATTCTCCTGGAGTGACAAAAGGCATTTCAAGATATTTAACGCCATTTTCCATCAATTCTCTGACGATTTCTGGAGTGTCTCTCTTGGTTTCCACCGCCCCAAATTGACCAGCTGCTCGAGTGTCCATACCAGTTTTAATAAGTTTTTTGTTTGCATCATAAATCTTGGCTTGTGCGTGGGTTGTATCTTTTTGTTGCAAACCGCCGCCGACTTTATTCATATTTATCCAGTAGTAGCCGTTTCCGAAACCACAATTCTTCACTTCATAGCGGAAGTAATAGGTGCCCGCCTCGGTTACTGTAAACTTAGTGTAAGTTTGTGTGTCTTCTTTTTCCACATAGTTTAAGTCGACATAGTTATAAGCGACTGCTTCTGTTTTTGTTCTTTTGCAAACGGAGCAGGTGTAGGTTTTTTCACCATCTTCTAGAAAGGTTGCCTCTTTTGTAATAACGCCTGCGTCCCAAGTGTGCTCTGCTTTGTCAAGTTGTTCTTGGCATTTTTCATCTTCGCAAACATGCCAGTGATATGTGGCATCACTTGACCATTCTGTTACTGCTGTGTGTTTATGTCCACAAGCGGTCATCATAAACATTGCTGGAACAATTAAGCAAAGGGATAAAACAAAAACCCAAATAGATTTTTTCTTTGTCATATTTTATTCTCCTTTTATTTATTTTGTGAAATACAAGAAGAAAATCTATCAATCTTCTTTTTCACATTTTTATTATAACATAATACCCTCAAAAATGATTAGGACTCAAGTCTAAACTTTTGTTCAAAAAAAAGGACAAAAGTCCTTTTTTTGTATTATTGTTTTATTCCATATCCAGTGCGGTATATTTTACACATTTGCAGATAGTTTTATGACAACACTGGTTTTAGCACTAATTTGTTGTTTTATGGTTATAACTCTTTTATCTGCACTAAATTTATACTCAGCGCCTAAGTAGTCATCAGTAACTCGATTAAGTTTGTTTTCAGCATCTTCTTTGGTATCGTAAAACTCTATACAGTTATATTCATTTATAATATAGAACCTTCCACTATCGATTTCACCACCAATGGAAATATTAACGCCACCATTTTCATCAAAAGTAAGAATAAATGTAGAAGACATTGCTTTTGCATTTTCTTCACTTCCAATTTCTTCCATTATAGTGTCTTTGTCATCACCCCAATTGATAGTTATATCGCTTTGTTTGTTTAAAACAGTGTAAGTTACTCCTTTTTCGCTGATTGATTTGTTTCCACAAGCGGTCATCATAAACATCGCCGGAATGATTAGGCAAAGGGCTAAAACAAAAGCCCATATTGATTTTTTCTTTGTCATTTTTTACTCCTTTATAAATATATATATTATTATATCACATAGGTATTAAAATACCTTAGGACTCAAGTCTAAACTTTTGTTCAAAAAAAAGGACAAAAGTCCTATTATCTTGTGGGGCTTTTATGATATAATATAAAAAATAAATACTTTTGGGAGCGAAAATGGATAAAATTAAAGTATTGCTTGTGGAAGACCAAGATTTATTATTAGACGGAATGTCTTTGTCGCTTGAAGCGAGTGGCGAAATTGAAATTGTTGGAAAATTTAAGGATATTGCAGACTATTTTTATATTGAAGATAGAAAAAACATTGATGTAATTTTAACCGATGTTTGCTGCTCGAATAATCACAATAGCATAGACTATATAAAAGAAATTAAGCAAGACAACCCAAACATTAAAATTATTCTAATGACATCTGTTATGGAAATAAGTTTTATTGATAGAGCCAAGCAATCTGGTGCAGACAGTTTCGTATATAAAACTATACCAACCAAAGAACTAATCACAATTATTCATAGTGTTATGAATGGATATGGCACTTTTCCAATAAGCAAAAGAGAAGAAATTTCTTTTTTGAAAAATTTAACTGACAACGAACTCAATATTGTAAGACTATATTGTCAAGGCAACAATCGAAAAGAGATTGCACAAAAGTTGTCCTTTTCTGAGTCCACAATTAAAAACAAAATAACACTAATTTTAGAAAAAACAGGCTTTGCGTCAATGTCTAAATTCGCAATTTGGCTAATGCAAAATGGATACATAGTATAATCGCTTTTTATTCAATTAAAAAATAGCACTTTTACACAAAATTCCATTAAAAATCAAGCATATATCACACATTTTTCCAGCAGTTTTGGTGAGCATTTTGCACATTTTCCCATTTTATATGCTTTGATGTTAGTTTTTCTTCAAAATGGTTTTATTTTAGGAAAATTGTTAAATAGCAACAATAATCAACCGAACTGCTTTCTAATTTTACAAAATTTTTACGGAAATTTCGTAGAAAGTATCAAATAGATTTATATAGTTTTAGACCGTTTTAGATAGAAAAAGTTTAATAAAAAGTGCACATTTGATGTCAACTGATGTCAAGTGTGCATTTTTGTTTGACATCAAAAGACTTTTTTATATGACAAAAAGCCTTTATTTTAGGGATATTCAAGGCAGTGCGTATTGCTTTTTAGCAATACATCAGGTTGCACCCTGTATACATGAGTATTGCCAAACTTGTTTGGCATAAGTGGGGGTCGATGTGTATTCGGGACCCCGTCAGTGTTTCCACTGCCACCCGAAAAATAACACTCCGCTTATTGCGAGTCCACTCATCTCTACCATGAGCAAGTGTTTGACGTCTGTCAAACACTTTTTCTTTTAACTAGGAAGTGTTAGTTTACTTTCATAAACGAACCTAGGGAAAGAAAAATAGTTTGCTTGCAAACTTGCGAATGTGTAGAGTGAGTGACGAGAACTACAGTTTATTATGTCCCCTAACCTTTATATCGTGCAGAAGCACGATATAAAGGTGCTTAAAAATCTAACATCAACACCTACTTTTAGGGTGACACCATGCACTATCTACAAATTTCTACAACCTATTGAAATTTAATTAATTTTGTGTTAAACTCTATCTGCTATTTTAAATAGACAATTTAGTTTAACAAGGAACAATATGTTTACAAAAATAAAAGAATACATACAAAATAAACTTAATAAAAAAGAAAAAGAAGAAGACAAACTGGATTTAGATAGTCTATATGTATGCAATATATGTGACTTCAAAATTACAAAGTGGTTTAGTCCAAGACTTAGAAAAGATATAAATAAAACTACTCCAACTAGTAGAGAAAACAATAGATTGTACGTTGCAAGACTACTAAGTGTAGCCGAAAAAGAAAGGTTTATCAAAGAAAAATACGGCGTAAGCAAACCTGAATATTTGTTCTTTAACCCAACAATTAGTTTTTATGAAATTGTAGATACAAAAGAAAAAATACCCGATGTTAGCGACAAACTACTTCTTTCAAAATTGGAAGAAGGTGTCTACACCAGTGTTACAAATCTAAAACTACTCAAAAACTCACAAATTGACATTAATCTATCTGATGTCAGGTCAATAGAAAAATCTTTAAACGAAAATCAACATACATTAGATTAATCTAATATTAAACAAAAACCATGAGAATAAAATCTCATGGTTTTTTGTATATTTATACATTAATTTTTGATTTGATTATATCTAATCTACGATATAATTCATCTTTGCCAAGCACACAACAAATTGCAAATAAATCCGGCGTATTTGTTTTTCCAGTGAAAGCATATCTAATTATATTACATAAACCCGCCAAATTTCCATTATATTTTGTTGGGTCTTGTTTGTACAACTTGTTATCCAAACAGAAATTATTGTTTCCACCTAATTTTTTAACTCTTTCAAACCAGTCAGTCTTGTCCAAATTGCTTTCAAATAGTACAACATAAGTTTGCAATATTTTGTATAATAATTCATTATCTATATTTGTTATATCCGAAAAATTTAGATTGATATTTTCAAAATTTTCAAACATATAATTGTAATAATCTCTAACCATCGACCACTTGAAAATATCTTTACGTGGCTTAGGTGTTTCACGTTCAATGTTAAGTACATCAAGCGAATATTTTTCGTCACTTTTTAGTTTTTGTGCGAAGTCTTCGTCGTATTTTTCTGCCCAGTTAAGCAGTTGTGAATAAACTTGACTAGCGGACAATCTAGCAATATATTCTTTGGAAACGTCATTTAGTTTTTGCATATCAAACATTGGGTTTCCACTGCCAATCTTTTCAAGTTTAAATGGAAATTCGTGATAATCCAAATAAGGATTTTCTTTTCGCCATGTCTCAAAATCGCTATTAAGTAGATTTAACAAATATTCTTTGACTGCAGTTACGGGATAACCATCTTTAATAAAGAACATGCAGTTTGCTTCAGGGTCTTTTCTTTTGCTAAGTTTTCTCTTTTTGCCATCGTCGAGTTTGCAAATATTTGGAGTATGAACATAAGGAATTTTGTTAAAACCGAATTTATCAAATATCTCCATATGACTAGCAACCGATTGATACCAGTCTTCGCCACGAACTATCATAGTTGTTCCCATAAGTGTATCATCAACAGCATGGGCAAATGAATAAACTGGAATACCATTGCTTTTGATTAATACTACATCTTTGCCATTTTCTCTTATTTCACGCTTGCCTTTGATTAAGTCAACTATTTCAAATGTCTTGTCCGGATTGCCGGTAGACAATAGTCTTAAGGCAAATGGTTTGCCTGCATTCAAGTTTTCCTCAACGTCTTCAAGACTTAGGTTTCTGCAAACATCATGGTCGATTGTATCGTTATTCTCTTCGATTTCTTGTTCTCTTTTTGCAACAATTTCTTCCTTGTCTTCAAGTTTTGAACAAAAACATGGATATGCGCCACCCCTGCTTACCAAATACTTAGCAAAAGCCTTGTAAATATCTAGTCTCTTACTTTGAACATAAGGCCCGTATATTCCCCTTTCTGGACTGTTCCCCCTATATCCTTCGGTAGGAACTATACCAAACTCGCCTAGTGCTACATAGAGTAATTCGCCAGCATTTTCTATTTCACGCTTTTGGTCAGTGTCTTCAAGCCTTAGAAAGAATACACTCGAAGGCTCTTTGACAAGCATTTCATGCAATACACACTGAAAAAGCCCACCAATATGCAAATATCCAGTCGGACTTGGTGCAAATCTAGTAACCACGCCATCTTTTAGAAGTGGTCTGCTTGGATATTTAGAAAAGTAATAATTAATGTCTTTGTCCACATCTGGATAAAGTAAATCTGCTAATTTATTAAAGTCCATAATTCTCCTTAATCATTTATAATCGTTCCCAAGGTATCAACAAGTCTGCCATAAACATTCAAAACAAAGTCATCCATAAATCTAAGCGATGCTTGTCTTGATTTGGTTAGCGAAGTACAGTATGACTCATAATCCACACCTATAACCAAGCCAAACTTGTATTGAGTAATTTTGTAAATATCTTCTTCAAAATATGTGCTTTTGTAAGTAGAAAGTCTTTGATTAAACACATCAATTGCATATAGATAGTTGTTTACTAAATTCATTGTGTTGGCATAATCTGAATTTTCCGCGTCCAACCCCGTTCTGATTTTTACCGAAAGAGATTTGTAATCTTCCAAGTCTTTTGTAATCAAAAACTCACTAGTGTTTCCAATAATTGAATCAAGGTCATCACTAATTCCCTTTGAGCCTACTGAGTAATCAAACGCTTTGAAGTTATTTAAATAGACAATATAGGCAATATCTACATATGTTTTTTGAATCTTTGATTCAAGCGAATCAATACTCACAATATCCAAATTTTCCAAACAATATTTTTCATTCAAATCTATAAATTTATAAATAAAGTCAAAAGATTTTTGGATTAACTGATTTAAGTCAAATGAATAATTAGTCAAATTAAATTCCATTACATCATTTACTCCGCCTTTGGTCGCATCGGTAAATGTGTTGTATGAATTTTTGAAAGTCTCAAGTTGAGATTTTAGACTTTCCAAACTACTATACAAATCATTCATTTCATTCTTATCAAAATTAGCACTAGACATTTTTAAATAAAAATTTTCTTTGTTCTTTTCGTAATAGTTAAAGATATTATTTAAAATCTTTTGTTGATAGCCAATTACTGCATATTTTTTTGAAAGTTTTGAACTTGGTGACACATTATAAATAAGTGCACTCACATCGTCTGAATATTTGATAACTATTGAATCGGGTTTTGTTTCGTCCGAAAAGAATTTGTTGTCATTATCTACTATACAAACTTGTTTTGTGTTTTCATAAAGAGTTTTTACATCTTCGGACTTTCTTTCTTCACCACAACCACAAAGACAAAGCAACGCAACAATAGGAAGAATAAATACAGCAAATATTTTTTTCATAAATTCCCCCTTTAATATCCCAAAATTTTCAAAATGCATTTAAGTCTTGAATTTTTGTAGACATTCATATTTATATCACTTGGCTCTTTGCCATTTGCAATTTCTTTCTTTTCGATATTCTGTTTTTGCAAAACTTTGTCAAACTCAGATGAGTAGTTATTACAAATATAATTGTAATTAGTCAAGAAATTATATTCGGAATATTCCGTGCTGAAAATATTGATATCTTTGCGATATTTGTCAATTTTGTCGACAACCAAATGCAAGTCATGCGCACGATACGATTCTAATTCGTCTTTGATAACACTTGTTGAAATATACAAACTTCTCGAAAAACTATCCATAAGTGCAAATTCCGTATCATAATTAATCTGACCAAATTTGCATTTAATGATTTCAAACATTGTGTTTATGAGTTCGGCACTGTCTTTTAGACAGTTTCTATAAACTAGTCTTACATATGCATAATTATTTTGTAAAACTTCCATTTCGGTATTATTGCCTTCAATCGAAGTTTGACAATCAATCAAAATATCCAAGTTATCTTTAAGCAATTTGTAGTCTTTTGCATAAGTGCTTGCAATCTTTTTGAGAGTTTTGGTTTGAGTGTCTGCATTATTTACGTTTTTGATAAAAGGAAGAAGTTTGAGTATAATATCTTGAGTTACTCTCTCAATTGTCAAATAACTATCAAAAGTACATGTTATATTTCCGCCATCATCATAAGTATTAATTACATTATCCGAAAAGATTATATTCCTAACTCTAAGAATATCCTTTTGAATATCGGTGCTATCCGTAATTACGTTAGCCTTATCCGAACCTATATAGTTAATACCTTTAAGTTCAACAAGTCTTTCGGTTACACCAAGTGATTCTTTGTACTCAATAATCTCACAAGTCCTATTGTATGCTTGCACTTCGTCTTTTTCTTTGAACACAAATGCCCAAACACCAAATGCTATGACAACTACTACACTAAGAGCAACTACAATTTTTACCCAAAATTTCATAAAGTCTCCTACTCAGTATTTCAACAATACTTTTGCATTTTATTTATAAATATAGTATCAAATATTTAAAAAATCGTCAATTAATATATTTTAGTATTCAACATTTTTGAGGATTAACCCCTTTGATGGCATGGTTTTGCCAGCATTTTGTCTATTTTTTGAATTAATTATATCAACTATATCGTTAGATTTAATTTTATCAAGCCCAACATTTACTATAGTTCCCATAATAATTCTAACCATGTTATATAGAAATCCATTGCCACAGATACTTAGTTTGAATAGTCCGCCACCCAATTCGATTATCTTACAATCATATATAGTTCGCACTTTTGTCTTGACTTCTGTATTGCTAGCACAAAAACTAGAAAAGTCATGCTCACCCACAAAATAAGTGCATGCCTTTTCCATTTCAGCAATATTTAAGTCCAGTGCTATATGCGAAGCAAAAGTCTCATATATAGCATTTTCCATTCCAACATAAAAATAGTATTCATATGTCTTTCTCTTAGAAGAATATCTTGCATGAAAGTCGTTACTAACTTTAACAATCTCCAAAATTCTTATATCCTTTGGAAGTATTGCATTTACATATGACAAAACTTTATGCTCAACAATCTCGTTTTCAACATCAAAGTGACATACTTGACAAAAAGCCGAAACACCCGCATCTGTTCTTCCCGAAGCTACTACCTTGATATTTTCCTTAGTAACCTGACTTAATGCAGTTTCGAGTCTTAGTTCAATCGTGTCTTTGTTATTTTGTACTTGAAATCCCGAGTATTTGTCTCCTAGGTAACTTAATTTTAAAATATATCTTTGCATATTACACCATGTTCCCAAAAAAATATAAAATCTTTTGAATAAAAGTTATTATTGTGTCTATTTAATTTTATAACAATTTATCTAATTTTTCAATTGAATACCCACAAATTTACACAAAGTTTAATAATTATTTGACTAAATTTTATCTAGGAAATATAATAGTTTTAGTTGATTATTCAATTTTAAGGAGAAATAAAGTGAAAAAGATTACCATTGACGGAAATACCGCCGCAGCAACTATTGCCTATGCACTAAGCGAAGTTGCTACAATATACCCTATTACACCTAGTTCAACTATGGCAGAACTTTGTGACCAATGGTCGACCGAAGGAAGAACAAATATTTTCGGACACAAAGTCAAAGTTGTCGAAATGCAATCAGAAGGTGGCGCATCAGGTGCTTTGCACGGAAGTCTATGCTCAGGTGCTTTGACTACTACTTTTACAGCAAGTCAAGGTCTACTACTTATGATACCAAATATGTACAAGATAGCCGGAGAACTTACACCTTGTGTTATGCATGTTAGTGCTAGAGCACTTGCAACCCACGCATTATCTATATTTGGCGACCATTCAGACGTTATGAGTGTTAGACAAACTGGCTGGGCAATGCTATGTGCGTCTGGAGTTCAAGAAGCTATGGATATGGCACTTGTTGCACATTTGTCTACTCTCCAAAGCAGTGTACCATTTGTTCATTTCTTTGACGGATTCAGAACAAGCCATGAGATAAACACAATTGAAGATATAGACATAGACAGCATCAAACAATTAGTTCCTTTTGACAAAATCAAAGAGTTTAAGGCTAGAAGTCTTAATGCTAATAACCCACATCAACAAGGAACCGCTCAAAATCCAGATATTTACTTCCAAAATAGAGAAACTGCAAATGCATACTACGACAAAACCCCTACAATTGTTCAAGAATATATGGACAAAGTTGGCAAGATTACTGGCAGACATTATCATCTATTTGATTACTATGGCGATGCTAATGCCGAGAATATTATTGTTATTATGGGAAGTGGTGCTAATACAACCGAGGAAACTGTTAAGTATCTTAATTCAAAACAAGGAAAGAAAGTTGGCGTTGTTGTAGTTAGACTATATAGACCTTTTGATACGAAAGCATTTGTAAATGCACTTCCAAAGTCTGCAAAGAACATAGCAGTTTTGGACAGAACCAAAGAACCTGGTAGCAATGGCGAACCTTTGTACAAAGATGTTGTTTGTGCACTTGCTGAACACAACTTTAAGGCTAATGTTTATGGCGGAAGATATGGACTAGGAAGCAAAGAGTTTACTCCTACAATGGTTAATGCTATATTTGAAAATTTGGAAAGTTCAACTCCAAAGAACCACTTTACAGTTGGCATAAACGACGATTTGACACATACAAGCCTTCCACTCATTAACAAAATATTCCCTAGTGACGAAAGCGTAACCGCTTGCAAATTCTATGGATTTGGCGGAGACGGAACTGTTAGTGCTAACAAGAGTAGTATCAAAATAATCGGCAACAATACAGACTTAAATGGTCAAGCATATTTTGAATACGATAGCAAAAAGAGTGGTAGCGCAACTATAAGCCACCTAAGATTTGGCAAAAACAAGATTAACGAAAGTTATTTGCTAGACAATATTGACTTTGTTGCTGTACACAAGGAAGCATATGTAACCAAGTACAATCTACTAAATAATGTCAAAAATAACGGAACATTACTTCTTAACACCGGTTGGACTTTGGACGAATTAGACAAAGTTCTTCCAAATAGAATGAAAAAAGAAATTGCTTCAAAACACATTAATTTCTATACAATAGATGCAGATAAGATTGCTGGAGAAATCGGACTTGGAAACAAAATAAATCTTGTTATGCAATCAGCATTCTTCAAGTTAATTAATATTATCCCAATCGAAACCGCTGTATCTGAGATGAAAAAATACGCCGAAAAGAGTTATGGAAGCAAAGGTCAAGCCGTTTTGGATATGAACTTCAAAGCAATAGATAGCGGTGTTAATAATATTTCCAAAATTGACTACCCTGCATCTTGGGCTGATTTGAATGAAATTGAAGCAGTTATAGACAACAATTCCGAACAAGAATATTACGAAAAGATTATCAAACCTATTTCTCGCCTTGAAGGCAATGACTTGCCAGTTAGTGCTTTTGACCCACGTGGAATAGTTCCAACAAATACTGCTAGATTTGAAAAACGTGGAGTTGCGACTCAACTTCCTTGTTGGCAAAGCGACAAATGTATTCAATGTAATATGTGTGCGTTTGTTTGCCCTCATGCTGCAATTAGACCACATCTTGTTAAGCCTGAAAATTTAAACAATGCACCAGATTCCTTCAAGTCAGCAAATGCTATGGCAGAAAAAGATTTGAAATTTGTAATGCAAGTTAGTTCCAAAGATTGTACTGGTTGTGGAGTTTGTGCTAGTGTTTGCCCTGCTAAGGAAAAAGCAATTTTGATGCAAGATGCAACCAATATCATGGAAGAACAAAACAAAAATTATGAGTTTGTAAATTCTATTCCAAACGAAAAAAGCGGAGTATTCAAGCCAAACACTGTCAAAGGTAGCCAATACAACATGCCATACTTTGAGTTCTCAGGCGCTTGTGCTGGATGTGGCGAAACCCCATATCTTAAGGTTATTAGCCAAATGTTTGGAGACAGAATGGTTATTGCTAATGCAACTGGCTGTTCTAGTATTTATGGCGGTTCATCACCTACTTGTCCGTTTGTAAAAGATAAAAATGGTCATGGAATTGCATGGGCAAATAGTTTGTTTGAAGACAATGCCGAATTCGGATATGGTATAAAAATCGGTCACCAAATTCAACAAGACAATTTACGTGCTAATCTAAATAAAATCTATGATGCCGAACTAGATAGCGAACTTAACGACTTAATCGAAGAATATTCAGGCTCAGACGAAACAAATCGTCAAAGAGAACTAGCCGAACTTATTACAAACAAACTATCATCACTCCAAGTTCCAGACGAACTAAAATGTATAAAAGAATCAATTCTTTCAAACAAAAACAACTTTGCAAATGAATCAATTTGGATTGTTGGTGGTGATGGCTGGGCTTATGATATTGGTTACGGCGGTCTTGACCATGTATTGGCCAGTGGCGAAAATGTTAATATTTTGGTTTTGGATACCGAAGTTTACTCAAATACAGGCGGCCAAGCTAGCAAATCTACCCCAATGGGCGCAATTGCTAAGTTTGCAAGCAACGGAAAACGTACTAACAAAAAAGACCTTGGAATGATTGCCGCACAATACAAAAATGTATATGTTGCCAAAGTTGCAATGGGTGCTGATATGAATCAATTCCTAAAGGCAATTAACGAAGCCGAAAGTTACAACGGGGTTTCAATTATTATCGCATATGCTCCATGTATCAACCATGGAATCAAAATGGAAAATAGCCAACTCGAAGAAAAGAAAGCGGTTGAAAGCGGATACTGGCATTTATATAGATACAATCCAATGCTCAAAGAACAAGGCAAAAATCCATTTATCCTAGATAGCAAAGAACCTACTCTTGATTACGAAGACTTCCTAAAAGGCGAAACTAGATATAAATCCCTACTTGCTAAGGACGAAGAACTAGCAAACGAACTATTTGAAGAAGCAAAACAAAATGCAATAGATACTTACAATCACTACAAAATGCTCGCCGAAAAATGCGATTATTAATTAATTCTTAAGCTAATTTTAACTACTAAAAATTGTATTTTGAAAAAATTAAATTTAAACTAAAACAAATTTAATTTGAATTACAACAACACAATTTGTAATTTTGAATAGTACACAAAAAAATACAGATATTAACTAAATATCTGTATTTTTTGTTGTTTGCATAGTACTAAATATTGTATGCGATTTTACATTTATGAAAAAACACCGATTATTAAAGCACACTAAATAATATAGAGATAAACTAAAATAATTGGTGTTTTACTGGGTCAAAAGTTACTGCAAAAGTACAATTTGTCAGTCACTGCCCAAAAGTATAATGTTGACATATAAAGTTATATGTTCATTACATTAGTAGAATATCTAAAAATTAATTTTTTATTCAATATTTCAAAAATTTTTTGTTAAACCATACAAATGCGACTTCAAAATTATACTAAATTTCCAAAAAAATTTCAAATTCAGTATTCTAAAACGAAGTGATTAAATATTCTAAACAAAAAAGGAGTGATTAACAACCATACTCAAGATTAATCACTTTCCTTATATTTAATATTTGTCAATTTTGATAAATTATACAATAGATAATATTTTATCTCTATTTTTTTTGATAACAGCAATCATTTCCTTAGTCATTTCGTCCGCTGTCAAACCAAATCTTTCGTAGAGTTCGCTAGGTTTTGCACTTCCGCCAAAATCGTCTACACCAAAGCATTTTCCAAACTTTCCAACATATTTATACCAATTAGAAGTTGCGCCCGCTTCAATTGAAAAAATAGATTTCATGTTTGGTGGAATTATAGAATTTTTATATTTCTCAGATTGTTTATCAAATAAATTTGTACAAGGCATTGATACTACTCTTACATTATATCCTTTGCACTTAAGCATTTCTTTGCACTCCAAAGCAAGTGTTACTTCGCTACCAGTTGCAATAATTACCGCATTAAGTTCGCCTCTGTCTTCCTTAGATAAGATATATCCGCCAAACCTAACATCTTTTAAATCACATTCAAATTCTCTCAAAGGTTGTCTAGAAAGCACTATATTACTTGGAAGATTTGAGTTAAGTGCAATCTCAAAACTTGCCTTAGTTTCAGTCAAATTTGCTGGACGGAATGTATACATATTTGGAATATTTCTAAGTGCATTTAGTTGTTCGCAAGGTTCGTGTGTCGCACCATCTTCACCCACTGCAATACTATCGTGAGTAAATACAGAAATACACTTAAGCCCCATAATCGCTCTTAGTCTAAGCGATGCTTTCATATAATCACTAAAGGACATAAAAGTACTATCCACAGGCACTAACCCGCCATACAATGCAATTCCATTTGAAATGCATCCCATAGCAAATTCTCTGATGCCAAATTTAATATTTCTATTTGCGAAATTATCGTTTACAAAGCCACTATCGTTATATTTAACTTTTGTACTCGAACTCAAATCTGCCGAACCACAAATAATATTTGGATATGCCTTGCAAAGTTCTTGCAAAACAAGATTTCCCAAGTCTCTACCCGAAGTATCCTTGAGTACGGTTACATCGTTTAAAAACGTTTCTGTATTTTCAAACTTTTTGGATATAAATTGTTGCAAAAGTTTGTAGTCACCAGGATATGCTCTTGAATAAGATTTTATACGGTCTTTCAAGGTCTTTTTGAATGTCTCAAATCTTTTTCTTAAGAATACAAAGTCTCTTTGAACATCTTTGTCTAACTCAAATGGATTTGTATTTACGCCCAATTTTTCTCTTAATAATTTAACGTTTTCTGCACCCAACAAACTTCCATGAGATTTGTTGCTATCTTGCAAAACACTTCCAAAACCAATATGTGTACGAATTTGAATAAAACTAGGTTTGTCCTTGCTTTTTTTGGCTAAATTTATTGATTCGACAATTTGTTTGACATCATTTCCATCAGCAACATCAATAGTATTAAACCCAAGGCTTTGCATATAAGACAAAGTATTTTGATTCATAACACCATTTATATCACTATCCAAGGTGACCTTGTTGCAATCATACAAAACAATTAATTTATTAAGTCCAAGCGAACCTGCCAAACTCAATGCTTCATAAGAAACGCCTTCCATAAGACAACCTTCGCCCACAAGAGTAAATGTATAGTTATCAAATAGAGTAATATCTGCTTTGTTAAATCTACTTGCCATAATCCTTTGTGCAATTGCAAGTCCAACTGCAGTTGATACACCTTGCCCCAAAGGTCCAGTAGTTGCATCTACACCGGGAACAACGCCATATTCAGGATGACCGGGAGTTATGCTTCCGTTTTTTCTAAATCTCTTTAAATCATCCATTGAAATATTATAGCCAAAGGCATGAAGTGTAGCATATAATATACTACTTCCATGACCAGCAGACATAACAAATCTATCCCTAAAGATATTTTTGTCGTCATCAGGAGTTACATTCAAAACCTTTGAATATAGCCCATAAAGAATTGGTGCTGAACCTAAAGCAATCCCTGGATGCCCACTACCTGCATTTTCTATCATGTCTACGGCTAAAATTCTTAAATTATTAATATTTTTGTTGTCCATTTCCATTTTGATTATTACCCTTTTATGCATAATATTTTACTATTTCTTCTAGAAATTTATCTTGTAATTCCTTTCCGGATAGTTCCAAACAATCAACCACAATATCTGCTTTCTTTTCGCAAATAAAGTTTCTGTCTTCAAACAAATCTGAATTTATTAATTTTACGCTATTTGACAAGTTTTCATGACTTTCCAAAGACCCATATCTATTTTTGTCAATTTTAAGATAAACAATTATACATGCATTTTTCAAAATTTCAAAGTTAATATCACTATTTAGCAATTGATATTCTACATTCAAAATGGTATTTTCATATGTGCAAATTCGTTTGATTATCGAAGTTTCTTTTTTCTCCAAATAATCTTTCCCACACACTTCTTCCATTTTGTGCATATCCAAAAGTTCAAACTCTATAATCTTTTGAACATTTGCATAAAACATGTCTAATTTTTTAGATAGCCCTAAGCCAAACTGGTCTACAAATTGGTTTGATAAGCCAATAAGGCAAATGTTCGCTTTTGGCATATTACACCTCTCCCAGTTAGATTTTAATTTTAAAACATAAATATTTCTGACACCTTCAAAAACGAATTTTAAATCTAACATTTTATTTATTTAATATCTTTGATATTATATTTTAATTTTACAATAATTTTACAAGTTTTACAATAGTATTTAATCAAGAATTTAAAATTTATTTGAATTTGTTTCTATATTTTTTGATTCTTTTAGTTTGTATTTTTCAAATCTTTTGTTTTGTAGCACAAAACGAATATCTTTCTTCCACACTTTAATTTGTGGAAGAATAATTATGTAAATTATAAACACTGATACAATTATTGTATAAATATAATAGTCAGCAAAATTGTATGCGTCTATATTTTTTATTATATCAACTGTTGTATTGTTATCAAAAGTAATAACTATATTTCCGTCATCTAGTGTTGTATAATAATTTGAAAACAAATCTTTTTCATTGTTTTTGTCGTATTCCAAAAGTCTTTGAACTGTGTCATTAGCGGGATGACCATATGTATTCACACCGCAACAAGCAACGGCAATTTTTGGCGAAGTAACTTCCAAAAATTCGTATGAATTTGAGTATTTGCTTCCATGATGGGATAGTTTGAGAATATCCACATCAAGCATTTCACTCGGATATTTTCTAAGTAGTTTGTCTTCTGTTTCGCTTGAAGTATCGCCCGCAAGCAAGATTTTTGTATTATTATCCTCAATTATAATAGTTGGCGAAAACTCGTTTGTTTCAATTCGCCCCAAATCATGATAAGTTCCCAGTACTGACAAAATATTTATGTTTATTCCATCAGAACTCAAACTTTGTTCACTTGAAAACTTTGTAGGAATTTCTAGTTTATTTAAAGTTTGAATAATTTGTCTATAAGTTAGATTTTCACAATATGGTGTTTTATTTTCAAAGACTTCGTAGATTTCTGGTCTAAAAAACTCTTTTACATTATAGTTATTTAGAATAAACTCCATGTTCCCGCTATGGTCAACATCTGGATGAGTAAGCAAAACATAATCCAAGGTTTTTGTGTTGTCTAACACCACATTATCCAAATAATATTGTAATTTGTGTTTATATTCCTTTGTGCCACTGTCTATAAGCATAGTCTTTCCATTAGAAAACCTAATTGCAATCGCATCACCTTGACCAACATCAATAAAATGTACTTGAGTTTCAAAGGAATTTGTTATATTTGGCTTTAATTTCAACAATATTTCCATTTGGCTTGAGAAAAAATTAGAAACTATAACTAGCACTAACAAAACTAGTAAGACTATATTTTTAATCATTCCACTTTTGGATTTAATCATCAGTATATCTTTTTAAACTCCACCAATGTTTTTTCAATTTTTTCTTTCTAAACAAATTTTTAATCTCTGGAATCATCTTTTTGGTCGCATTATATCCTTCTTCAATCATTTCAAGCATGCCAGTAGTTTTTGAAGCGCTAAATCTCTTTAAATCGGGTTTAACAATAATATCCGAGTTCAAATAGCCCTTAATGGCATTGCTTTTCATCATAACCCTGACACTTGCCATAAGTAAATCAAAATATTTTTTTGAGTCAGTTCCGTTGCCTCGTGTAGAATTAATATCTATCGAAACTACCGCATCACAGCCAAGTTTTCTCAAGACATCGGCAGGAATGGTGTTTTGAAGTCCACCATCAAACAAGAGTTTATCTTCAAACTCAACCGCATTAAACACAGTAGGAACAGCACAACTTCCAGCCAAAGCCTTGCACAAACGACCTTTTGTAATATCGACTTCGTTTCCACTAATCATATCAACAGCAACCGCACAAAATGGCGTTTTTAAATCTTCAATGTTAATATCTCCAACTGTTTGAGTAATAATTTTTTCAATATTCTCGGTTGAACTAGGCATAAAAGGAATTACATTTTTTCTTATGTCTTTGACTCTAATTTTTGTGGCAATATCTTGCATTTCTTGACTAGTTACGCCAAATGCAAGCATCGCACCTATCACTGAGCCAATTGAGGTTCCACTAATATAGTCAAACTTAATATTTGCTTCTTCAAAAGCTCTAACAGCCCCAATCAAAGCAAATCCCCTAGCGCCACCACCACCAAGTGCGAGACCAATTTTACGATATTTTTTTAGTTTTGGAGCAACAAGTATTTCCATAAAATCTCCTATAACTCTATTTACAAAAATAATTCTTATATATGAGTATACTCCAAATTAAGTTTGAGTACAAACAATTTTAAACACTAATGTTATTAGATATTTGTTTAAGTATTTACAAAATGATTGAAAAAAAGAACAAAATATTATACAATCTAAGTATGAATATTTTGTAGTTTTTTTCAAAAAACTGAAAATTTAAGTTCCAAATTTTAATTTAAAAATATTCTTGAAGGAGAAAATTGATGTTTTTAATCAAGAAAAATTGGTTTGATTTGCTAAAAAGTGAATTTGAAACCACTCGATACAAAGAACTCGAATCTTGGCTGAATCATGAGTATCAAAACAAAATTATATACCCAAAACCAGAAAATGTTTTTAACGCACTTAACCTTGTTAAATATAACGATGTCAAGGTGGTCATTATTGGACAAGACCCTTATCACAATCCAAATCAAGCCCATGGGCTTTCATTTTCGGTTGAAAATGATGTAGCCATTCCCCCTTCACTTAAGAATATTTACAAAGAATTACACGATGATATGGGATGTTATATTCCAAACAACGGAAATTTAACTAAATGGGCAAAACAAGGAGTATTACTACTAAATAGCGTTTTGACTGTTGAAAAAAATAAACCTAATAGTCACAAAAACAAAGGTTGGGAGCAAATAACTGGCAAAGTAGTTGAACTATTAAATCAAAGAGTTGACCCCGTTATATTTTTGCTTTGGGGTTCAAATGCAAAAGCAATTGGCAAGAATATTGATAGAAATAAACATTATGTATTGGAAGCGGTACACCCTAGTCCTATGAGTGCGAATCAAGGCGGTTGGTTTGGATGTCATCATTTTAGCAAGACAAACGAAATTCTCAGAAAACTTAACAAAACACCAATTGATTGGCAAATTGAAAATATTTAAAATATAAAATGCGTACTAAGTTAAAATGTTTTTACAAACTTAGTACATTTTTTTTGATGTGTATTTACTTTGGCAAATTTTTGTAGTAAAATATATGTATAAGATAATTTAGGACGAAGAGTTATGAGTAGATTATTAAATACATTCACCGAAATATTTTTGCCACTTATAATACTATCAATAGGAATAGTATTATCTTTTGTTTTGTACAAACACTTACAAAAAAAATTTAGTAAGCCTATAAACACCACACTCCAAAGAAACTCAACACCACAAGTCAAACTAAAGGAAAACTATTGCACCGAAAAAGAGATGATATTTTTAAATGCCTTGCACAAGGCATTGCCAAGGGATTGTATTGCTTTTCCAAATGTTGGAGTATCCAAACTAATCGAGCCAAAAGGAAACCTAATCGACTATAAGTCAGTACTTGACAAATATGTTGATGTCTGTGTGTTTTTGAGAAAAGGAATGAAACCAATTTTGGTCATAGACTTATATGAACCAAGTCCAATTGCACAACAACTCAAAAAATTTGACGATAATGTACTCGCAGTATTAAACGAAGTTAAAATACCAGTTATGCACAAACAAATTGAAAGTGAATACAACGTTGAAGAATTAAAAGTTGAAGTTTTGAAAAAAATGAATAACACTACAGTTGCATATTTAAAAGACAAAATACTAAGCGAAGTAAACAAAAAGTAGTAGGTTATTGCCAGAAAAACTAATATATATGTCAAAAAGCACAAGATTAACTTGTGCTTTTATATTTTTAAAAAACCTATTATTTTTATATTTTATTATACTTTTTAATAATATCTTTTAGTCTACTTATTATAATTTCGTTTTCAATATCACTATGACTTTCGACATATAATCTTATCATAGGTTCAGTACCACTTGGTCTAACAACTATTCTACAATTTGGATACATATCTGATATATTTTTTATTTCTTGTTTTATAATTAAATTATCGTCCCAATTCTTGCGTAAATCTTTGGACACTTCCAAATTGCAAAGTAGACTAGGATACTTAACTAATTTAGACAAAATTTGATGTATATCAATTTTGTTTTCGGTTATAACTTTCAAAAAATATAGACTATTAAACAATGCATCACATGTGGTATTATGTTCATATATACAGATGTGTCCAGATGGCTCACCGCCTATTGAATAATGATTTTGGCTAAGGCAATTTATTACGTTTTTGTCTCCAACATCACATCTAACAAGACTAATATCCAACTTTTTCAAACTTTCTTCCAAGCCCTTGTTTGTCATAATAGTTCCAACAATAGTTAGCCCATTTAGTTTGTTTTTTTGTTTTAAGTAATTAGCCAAAATAAACAGAATATCATCTCCGTCCAATATTTTGCCATCACTAAGCACTACTCTTAATCTATCCCCATCTCCATCAAATGCAATTCCAAAATCAGTCGAATGACAGAGAACTTCTTTTTGCAATCTGTCAATATGATTTGCACCACAATAATTATTTATATTTTTTCCGTCATTATTACAAGCGACTTTGATGATATTTGCACCAAAGGTATGATAAATCTTTGGAGCAATTGAAAAGTTTGAACCATTAGCACAATCAAGAGCAATACTTATATTATGCAAATTGCAATAACACTCACTTAACAAATAATCTTTGTAAATATTAGGTATTTGAAAATTGAAAGTAATTTTCCCCTTACATGCACTTGGTCGAATTTTCTTTTTGTAGTATTCTTCGACTTCTTTTTCGTCTTCAATACTTAGTTTTCTTCCGATTTTATCAAATAATTTAAGTCCATTGTATGTAAAATCATTATGCGACGCAGTAATCATTACTCCACCGCCAATATTCATTTTTGTAAGTAAAAAAGAAATTGTAGGAGTGGATACTATTCCTACAAAAATTACATCTATTCCATAGTCACTAAGCCCCGAAGCAAGTGCTGAAAAATATGTGTCACCGCTAATTCTTGTATCTTTTCCAACAATTACTTTTTTAGGCAAGTCATGTTTTTCTATGTATTTTGCATATGCTTTGCCAACCTTATATGCAAGTTTTGAATCAATTGATACGTCAACAATTCCCCTTATCCCATCTGTTCCAAAAATCATATTAAACCCCTATAGTATAATATGATTTATGTTATTATTAAGTTAAAATATATTTTTTGACAAGTATTTAATTGCTTCAGTCGAAGCAATAGCACCGTCACTACATGCGGTTACAATTTGACGCAAAGATTTTTTTCGAATATCTCCAGCGACAAACACATTTGGTATGTTTGTGTGCAAATTTTCATCTGTAATCAAAAATCCAGATTCGTTTTGTAAGTTATCTTTGTATAAGTCAATATCTGTTACTTTGCCCAAATCAACAAAGATTCCATCGCAATTTAATACTTTTTCGCTAATACCAATCATTGCTTTAATGCCTTTAACATTGGTATCACCAATTATTTCAATAGGCAACACATTATGATAACACTCAATACCATCAAAAGCAAAACCATTTGAAATATCCATCACAATAATATCATTTGTTAAATTTTTAAGATATTTAACCGAATTTATTGCAGAATTATTTTTTGTAAATACTATTATCTTCTTGTTTTTATATAAATTTCCATCACATACAGCACAATAACTAAGCCCATGTAGCTTAAATTTTTCTTCAGTATCGATATTTAAGCGTTTATATGTCGAACCAGATGCAATTATTAATGTTTTATATTCAATGATATTATTGTCGGTTCGTATAATGTTTCTGTCAAAATCTATGCTATCTATGCGTAAAAAATCAAACTTTACGTCAAAATTTAAACATTGTTTATACATATTTGAAACCAGTTCGACACCAGATATATTTGTAAACCCCGGATAATTATTAATATTTGGTAATGTCACAGTAGTTCCGCCAATATTATTATCTTCAATAATCAAAACAGATTTGTTGGCTCTTCCAGCATAAATGCCTGCAGAAAGTCCAGCAACACCACTGCCAATAATTACAATATCATATAACATATTTAATTTCTCCTTAATTGCCTATTTTATAAGATTTTTTGTATTTTGCATAGTACTTATGCATAGTAGTAACAGATTGCTTTAATTTAGATGTATTTTATATTTTAAATTATAACAGATTTTATTAATATAAGCAAAAAAAGTTGAACATAAAAATTCAACTTTTTTTAAAACAAATAATTAAACTAATTCAATAATTGCCATTTCAGCATTGTCACCATTTCTAGTTCCAAGCTTCAAAATTCTAGTATATCCACCGCCAGTACCAAGAGATTCTTTTCTCTTAGCATATTTAGGAGCATATACGTTAAATATTTTTTCGATTAGTGGATGCTTAATATCTTCAGTACGCTTAACAAAGTCTGTTTTTGATTCTTTGTCGGCTCTAACTTCTTGCATATCATACAATTTGCTCATTATATCACGTCTAGCAGCTAGTTTTTTAGTACCATCGTTGATAACTTCTCTTTGAGTTTTAACACCTTTTGCATCAACAGTAGTTTTTGTAGTTTTTACTACATCTTCATATGTATTAATTGCTTTTGTCAAAATTTTTTCAGCATAAGATCTAACTTCTTTTGCTTTTTCAAGAGTTGTCTCGATTTTTCCGTACCAAAGAAGATTTGTAGCAAGACTACGCATTACAGCCATTCTTTGGTCTGTAGGTCTATTTAATTTTCTCATTATACAAATTCTCCCTTAAATTATTCTTCGTCATTTCTTAGTGACAAACCAAAACTTTGTAGTTTTGATGAAACTTCTTCCAAAGAACGTTTGCCCAAGTTCTTAACTTTTGCCAAATCGCTTTCAGATTTCTTTGTCAAATCAGCAACAGTATTGATACCTGCTCTCTTTAGACAATTATAGCTTCTTACAGACAAATCTATATCTTCGATTGTCATTTCTAATACTTTGGTTTGTTTATCTTCTTCACGACTAACAAGAATATCCATTTGTGACATACTTTCAACCAAATCAACAAACAATCCAATATGGTCTTGAACAAGTTTTCCCGAAAGAGAAATTACTTCTCTAGCGGACAATGTTCCGTTTGTTTCAACTTCAATAGTTAGTTTGTCATAGTCAATATTTTGACCAACACGAGTGTTTCCAACAAAGTAGTTTACTTTTTTAACAGGAGTAAAGATTGAGTCAACAGCAATATAGCCAATTGGCATATCTTCTCTCTTGTTTGCATCAGCAGGAACATATCCTCTGCCACGTCCAATATAAACTTCAAGTTCGAATTTTGCACCGTCATCAAGTGTACAAATATGAAGGTCAGGATTTAGGATTTCTACCAAATCGTTTGGTTCAAAATCAGAAGCAGTAACTTCGCCTGCACCATATTTGTTAATTCTCAAAATAGTTGTGAAATCTTTGGCAGTATCAAAACTTTTAACCGCCAAATTTTTGATATTAAGGACAATGTCAACAACATCCTCAGTAACACCTTTAATTGTAGAAAACTCGTGTTGAACACCATTAATCTTTATTCCAATTGGAGCTGCACCAGGAAGAGCAGACAAAAGAACTCTTCTCAAACAGTTTCCAAGTGTTATACCAAAACCTCTATCCAATGGTTCTACAACAAATCTTGCAAAACAGCCATTGTCAGTTTCTTCACAAGTAATTCTTGGTTTTTCAATTTCCATCATGTGATTTTCCTCACTTATTTATTATTTATTATTTAGAGTACAACTCTACAATCAAATGTTCACGGATGTTAAGATCAATATCGTCTCTTTGTGGCATTGCGTTAATTTTTCCAGTAAGTTTTTCAGTGTTAAATTCCAACCATTTAGGCATAACAACTTTAACATCTTTCAAATCTTTAAACATAGGAAGTTCTTTCTTGTTTTCTTTGATAGCAATAATGTCATCAACTTTTACAAGATAACTAGGAATATCAACAGTTTTTCCATTAACAGTGATATGTCCATGATTAACGATTTGTCTGCTTTCCTTTCTGGAAGCGCCAATACCCATTCTATAAACAACGTTATCAAGACGTCTTTCTAGTAATGACAACATATTTTCACCGACAAGACCAGTTCTTTGACTATTAGCCATGTCATAATATGTTCTAAATTGTTTTTCAAGCAAACCATATGCTTTTTTAACTTTTTGTTTTTCTCTTAATTGTAGACTATATTCAGTAGCTTTCTTTCTAGTAGCACCATGAACACCTGGAACGTTAGGTTTTCTTTCCATAGCACATTTTTTAGAAGTACATCTTTCGCCTTTAAGGAATAGTTTGCATCCTTCACGACGACAAATTCTACAATCTGCACCTGTATATTTTGCCATTTAAAATATTCTCCTTTAATTATATTCTTCTGCGTTTTGGTGGACGACAACCATTATGTGGAATAGGTGATACGTCTTTGATCATAGTGATATCAAGACCAACTGTTTGCAATGCTCTAATAGCAGTTTCTCTACCATTACCTGGTCCTTTAACATATACTTCAACTGATTTGATACCTTGTTCTTTAGCGCTTTTAGCAGCAATTTCAGCTGCTTGTTGTGCAGCATAAGGAGTGCTTTTTCTAGCGCCACTAAGTCCCAAACTACCTGCACTACTCCAAGAAACTGTATTTCCTGCATTATCTGTGATAGTGATAATAGTGTTATTAAAAGAAGCGTGAATATATGCAGCACCTTTATCTAAATTTTTAGTTACTTTTTTCTTTTTTGTAACTTTACTTTTTGTAACAGCCATTTATTTTCTCCTTAAAAAATTTTACTTAGCTTTATCTTTTTTTGACTTAGAAACAGTTTTCTTAGGACCTTTTCTAGTTCTAGCATTTTGTTTTGTGTTTTGACCACGAACTGGCAAACCTTTTCTGTGACGGATACCACGATAGCAACCAATTTCTTGTAGTCTTTTGATGTTTAATGAAACTTCTCTTTGAAGGTCACCTTCAACAACACAGTTTTTCTCGATGTAAGCTCTGATTTTACCTACTTCTTCTTCGGTCAAATCCTTAACACGAGTATCTGGATTTATTTTTGTTCCCTTCAAAATTTCATTAGCAGTTTGTCTACCAATACCATAGATATAAGTCAAGCCTATCTCTACTCTTTTGTCGTTTGGTAAATCAATTCCAGCAATACGAGCCATTTTTTTCCTCCATAAATTTATTTAATTTATTTGTTTAGATAATTTTTGCAGTAACTAATATAAATTAGTCTTTATGTATGCAATCAAAATTGCATAAGTCTCAAAACTAATGAGACTATGTGTACAAAACATGTACACCAAATCCAAATATCAAAATATTTGGTCTCCCACAAGTATAACTTGTGAAATATATATAAACGCAAAGTAAGGATTTGCCGCGACTTACTTGCAATTATTTTCAAAGTCATAACTCAAAAATCTGAGTGTAAATAGATTACATTAGACTTTTTTTAGGCAGTTTAACCTTGTCTTTGTTTGTGTTTAGGATATTTTGAACAAATAACCATAACTGTGCCATTTCTTTTGATAACTTTGCAACTGTCACACATTTTCTTTACTGATGGTCTTACTTTCATAACTTTACTCTCCTAATTTTTGTTTTTTAGTCGCCAAATTATGCGACCTTTTGTTAAGTCGTAGAGTGACATTTCAACTTTTACTTGGTCACCCACTAAAATTCTAATGTTGTTAAGATGAAGTTTTCCGGATAAATATGCTGTAATTATAAATCCGTTAGAAAGTTGAACTTTGAAATTCGCATTTCTCAATACTTCGACTACAACACCTTCTGTTTCTACAACATCTGCTTTTGACACAAACAACAAGCCTCCTATTTGCAATCTCGAGATTTAATGTAATCTTTCAAATATTTTATAACATCGCAATTAACCAAATGATTCATATCTAGATTGCTATGACTATTTAGCATTTGCAAATGTTTAAAATTCTTTTTCTTTGGACATTCTATTTTTCTAGTTTTGCCATTGATAAGATAAGCATAATTATCTTCTATCTTACTAATCACAAATACTTGATTTTTTTCTCTACCTGATATAGCGAGAACCACTGCTCCGACACAAAAATTCGACATAATTACTCCTTATAATGTTAGTATTTCAACACCACTTTCGGTAATTAATACTGTGTTTTCGTAGTGAGCAGAAGGCAAGCCATCTCTAGTTTTGCATGTCCAACCATCAGACATAAACACAACATTTTTGTCACCCATGTTAACCATAGGTTCAATCGCAATAACTGCATTTGCATTTAGTCTAGGTCCACTACCGGCTTTTCCATAATTTGGAACCATAGGGTCTTCGTGAAGGTGACTACCAACACCATGTCCAACAAGTTCCCTTACTATTGAATAACCATTTTTTTCAACAAAAGTCTGTATTCTATGAGATATATCACCAACGAATGCACCACTTTTCAAATCTTTTATACCTTCAAAGAAGCTTTGTTCTGTAACTTTAATTAATTTTTTAACTTTTGCATCAATTTTTCCAACAGGAAAGGTTCTAGCAGCATCACCATGATAGCCTTTGTATTTTGCACCACAATCAATGCTAATAATATCGCCTTCCTTAAGGATAATATTGTTACTTGGAATTCCATGAACAATTGTATCATTAACTGACGCACATATGCTTCCCGGAAATCCACCATAGTTCTTAAAGGATGGCGTAGCACCTTGGGACTTGATATAATCATAAGCGATTTTATCAAGTTCTTTTGTACTAATGCCAACCCTTATACTATTTTCTACAACTTTAAGTGTATCTCTAGTGATTCTTCCCGCTTCACGCATAAGGTCGATTTCTTCTTGAGACTTAATCTTAATCATTGTTTACCTGGTTTAGTATTGCTTTAACCAATGCATAAGTACCCTCAACGGTATCTGTTGCATCGATTTTGCTAAACACACCTTTTTCTTTATAAAAATTTATAACATCTTGTGACACAGCTTGTTTGCTTAGTCTGACTTTGATAACTTCAGGTTTATCATCATCTCTAATATAAACATCTCCGCCACACTTTTCGCACTTGTCATCTTTCATCCATTCTAATGATGTTGGTTGATTACAACTGCTACACATTCTACGACTAGATAATCTTTCGATTATTTTGTCTTCACTCAAATCAATCATAAGAGCCAAATCTATATCTGTAATGCCTTCCAAAAATTTTGCTTGTGCGATGTTTCTTGGATAACCATCAAGAATAAAACCGTTCTTACAATCATCTGATTTTAATCTATCTTCAACTAACTTGTTTGTTAGTTCTTCTGGAACTAGTTCACCTTTGTCAATATATGACTTAGCGATTTTGCCTAGTTCTGTTTCATTTTTTATATTATTTCTAAAAATTTCACCAGTAGAGATATGTGGTAAGCCATATTCCTTGCTAATAATTCCCGCTTGGGTACCTTTGCCACTTCCTACAGGTCCTAATAATACTAATTTCATTAATCTTCCTTTTTCATTCATTATTTCAAAAAGCCTTTGTAACTCTTCATAAGCATTTGAGCCTCCAAAGATTTGTCAAATTCGATAGCTACCGATACTACGATTAACAAACCGGTTGCACTAAATGCACTAACCAAAGAACCACCAATTGATTTAAAAATCAAACTTGGGATAATTGCAATAACTGATAGGAACAAAGCGCCGAACAATGTTACTCTATTAGAAATTTTCTTTAGATAGTCTGATGTAGGTTTTCCCGGTCTAATACCTGGAATAAATCCACCATTTTGTTGGATATTTTTGGAAACATCATCAGGATTGAAAGTAACTTGTGTCCAAAAATAAGCAAAGAATGTAATAAGCAAGCCAACAAGAATAATATAAACCCAACTACCAGCACCCAACCATTTGCTATACCATAGATAGAACTTGTTTGTTGTTGTATCTACGAATATGCTAAGAATAAGTTGTGGGAATGAAAGTAGTGACATAGCAAAGATAATTGGCATAACACCAGTTGCATTTACTCTAATAGGAATAAATGTACTTTGACCACCATACATCTTTCTACCCTTAATTTGTTTTGCATATTGAACAGGAACTTTTCTCTCAGAGCCATCAATCCAAACAATAAATCCAAATATTAAAATCAAAGCAAGAACGAATAGTAAAAGTTCTGTCAAACTTCCCATATCGCCATTGAAGATATTTGTAAAGTTTGTAAGAAGTGATGTGCCAGCAGTAGAAAGGATACCTACAAAAATCAAAATTGATTGGCCATTTGAAATACCTAGTTCTGTAATTTTTTCACCAAGCCAATAAGTAAACATAGAACCAGCAATCAAAACTAGAGTTACAACAATACCTACAAACCAAGTAGGAAGTATAAACCCATCGCCAAGAGTTGATTCTTTGAGTACACCTTCAAAGCTTATAACAATTGCAACCGCTTGAGCAATAGCCAAAACTAATGCAGCAATTTTGGTATAACCGGCGATTTTCTTTCTACCTTCGTCACCCATTTTGGATAGTCTTTCCAAACTAGGAACAGCGATAGTAAGCAATTGAATAATAATAGATGCACTAATGTAAGGAGCAATACCCAAAGCCAAAAGCGAACCGTTGGCAAGCGCTCCACCACTCACTGAACTAAGCAGACCCAAGAAGCCTTCGTCACCCGACACTTGGTTTGCAAATGCCGAAGCATCTACACCAGGAACAGGAATCCAGCAACCTAGCCTGTAAATAAGAACCAAAAGAATGGTTAACAATATTTTATTTCTAATTTCTTTTACCTTAAAAGCATTGATAAAATTTTTAAACATTATAATACCTCGGCTTTTCCACCAACCTCATTGATCTTTTGTATAGCTGTTTCTGAAAATTTGGCAGCCTTAACAGTAAGTTTCTTTTCCAACTTTCCATTACCTAATACTTTTAATCCATAAGGGGCAACTTTACTAATAATATTCTTTTCTTTTAGTAACTCAACTGTTACAACAGTATTTTCATCAAAGTTATTCAAATCTTCAACATTTATAACGTTATAAACCTTGTCGAAATTCTTGTTGTTAAAGCCTCTTCTTGGTAATTTTCTAATAAGTGGCATTTGACCGCCTTCAAATCCTGGACGTACGCCACCGCCACTACGAGAGTTTTGACCTTTTGTGCCCTTTCCACTAGTTTTGCCTAGTCCAGAGCCTAAACCTCTACCTAATCTTTTTGCTTTTGGAGTGGAATTAGGAGCAGGTGCTAATTGATGTAATTTCATAGTCTCCCCCTTAGATTTCCTCTACACGAACAAGGTGTTTGATTTTGAAAATCATACCCCTAACAGCACTATTGTCTGGAAGTTCGTTAGATGAATTTAATTTATTAAGTCCTAGAGCAACTGCAGTTTGTCTTTGGTCTTTGCAGTATCCAATTGGACTTTTAACCAATGTTACTCTAAGCATTTTTTCTTTTTTTGCAACTTTTGTAGGAGTTGCACTTGTCTTTTTTGTTTCTGCCATAATACACCTCTTACAAAATTTCCTCTACAGTTTTTCCACGAAGAGCAGCAACTTCTTCCTTGCTTCTCAATTGCATAAGAGCATCCAAAGTTGCCTTAACGCAGTTGATTTTATTTCTTGAGCCATAACTTTTTGCTGTGATATCTTTGATTCCACAAAGTTCCACAACTGGTCTAACAGAACCACCAGCAATAACTCCAGTACCTTCTTTAGAAGGCAAAAGTTTTACTTTTGAAGTTCCAAATTTGCCAATAACTTCGTGTGGGATAGTAGTTCCTTCCAAAGGAATACTAATCATATGTTTTTTGGCACTCATTGTTGCTTTGTCGATAGCGTTTGGAACTTCGGCAGCCTTACCTGTACCAACTCCAACCTTGCCAGCCTTGTCACCAGCAACAACAAGAGCAGAAAATCTCATATTTCTACCGCCCTTAACAACCTTAGTAATACGATTAACGTCTACAAGTTTGCTAGCAATTGGGTCGATTTCTTTGTTAAAAGATTTTTTATCGTTGTGATTTCTATTGCCACCTTTTTTCTCAAATGGCTTTTTTTCAGTATTTTGCATATAAACACCTCTTAAAACTCAAGACCAGCATCTCTAGCACCGTCAGCCAAAGCTTTTACTCTGCCAGTATATTGGTAACCTGCTCTGTCAAATACAACAGTTTTGATACCTTTTTTCATAGCATTTTTAGCAACAGCTTGTCCTACAATGAATGCTGCTTCCTGTTTAGTTTTTCCTTCAATTGATTTAACAATGGTTTTGTCCATTGTAGATGATTGAGCAAGAGTAATACCTTTTGTATCGTCAATTACTTGAGCGTAGATATTATTCAAACTTCTAAATACATTAAGTCTTGGTCTTTCAGTAGTGCCTGAAATTTTTGCTCTAACACGTTCAGCACGCATTTTTCTATCTTCATTTTTATTAATCTTCTTAATCATAACCTAACCTCTACTTCTTACCACTCTTAACTTCTTTACGAACAACAGTTTCATCTGTGTAACTAATTCCATAAGCATGGTATGGTTCTACTGGTTTAATCTGTCTAACTTTTGCAGCAAATTGACCAACTAATTCTTTGTCAATACCTTTGACAGTTATTGTTGTCTTATCACAAGAAAGTTCAATTCCTGGAATAGCTTTGACAACAACTGGATGTGAAAATCCAATGTTTAATACTAAATCTTGTCCTTGTTGATTGATTTTGAAACCAACACCATTAACATTTAGTGATTTTTGGAAGCCTTTTGAAACCCCTTCAACCATGTTTGCAATCAATTGTCTATAAAGACCATGATAAGCATTGTACTGAGTTTCAACATTATTGTTGATAACGTTTACATGACCGTCTTCAACTTTTACTTCAATTTTTGGATTAATTTCTCTGGAAAGAGTACCTTTAGGGCCAGTAACAGTAACAAGTTTGCCAGCAACAGTAACATTTACGCCTTGTGGCAATACGATTGTCTTTTTACCAATTCTACTCATAACTTTTACCTCCTACCATACATAAGCAAGCACTTCACCACCAACACCTAGTTTACGTGCTTCCCTATCAGTAATAATTCCTTTGTTGGTAGAAACGATTGCGATACCCAAGCCATTGATAACCTTAGGTAAATCTTCTACGCTAGCATAAATTCTAAGACCTGGTTTGGAGATTCTTCTCAAACCTTGGATAACCTTGTTGTCTTTGAATTCAATAACAATGTTTGCTTTGATGCCTTCGCCTTCAACTTTGTAAGAAGCAATGTAGCCTTCATTTTGTAGAAGTTCGGCAATGGCTAATTTAGTTTTTGATACAGGAATGGAAACATTTGTATGTTTTGCATTCAACGCATTTCTCATTCTTGTAAGCATATCTGCGATTGGATCTATAGTCATAATTGTTTCCTCCTTTTACCAACTTGACTTCTTTACACCAGGGATTTCGCCTTTGTAAGCAAGTTCCCTAAAACATATTCTGCAAATACCATACTTTCTTAGTACAGAGTGTGGACGACCACAAATTTTGCAACGAGTATATTCACGTGTAGAAAATTTTTGAACTTTTTGTTGTTTATTTAATAATGCTTTTCTTGCCATATTTTTCTTCCTTTACCTCCTACTTTTTGAATGGCATACCTAGTTTAGTCAAAACTAGTTTTGCGTCCTCATCAGATTTAGCAGAAGTAACAATAACAATGTCTAAACCACGAACTTTGTCAATTTTTTCATAACTAATTTCTGGGAATACTAATTGTTCAGTAAGCCCCATAGCATAGTTTCCCTTTCCATCAAAAGATTTTTTGGAAACACCTTGGAAGTCTCTAAGTCTTGGAAGTGCAATTGAAATAAGTTTGTCTAGGAACTCATACATATGCTCTCCTCTAAGAGTAACCTTAGCACCAACTTTCATTCCTTGTCTAACTTTGAAGTTAGCAATAGATTTTTTTGCCAAAGTTGTAATTGGTTTTTGTCCAGTGATAGTAGCCAATTCGTCAACAGCCTTGTTGAAAGCTTGAGAATTATCTTTTACATCACCAAGACCACGGCTAACAATGATTTTTTCAATCTTAGGAACTTGATTAACGTTTTTGTAGCCTTGTTCTTTCATCATAGCAGGAACTACGACTTCGTTATAAAATTTATGTAATCTATTCAATTCTTTTGCCATAATTCCTCCTTACTTACTCTCTACTTTTTTGGTAGTAGATTTTTTTGTTGTTGTTTTCTTTTCTTCAGTAGCCTTTGTAGTAGCAGTCTTTTTTGGAGTGCTAGTTACTTTCTTTTCAGCAACTGGAGCTTTTTTAGCAGTTTCTTTTTTAGCAACTGGTTCTTTTGTTTCTACTTTTTTAGTAGTAGACTTTGTTTCTACTTTCTTAGTAGAAGTTTTGGTTTCTTTGGTAGCTTTCTTACCAGCAACATCTAGGCTAGCACCACATTTTTTGCAGATACGAGTCTTTTTGTCACCATCAATAGAATGACCAACTCTAGTAGCTTTGCCACAAGATCCACAAATGATTTGAACGTTACTAGCATCAATTTTGTTTTCTCTTTTGATAATGCCACCTTTATCTTGAGCACTTCTTGGTTTTTTGTGTTTAGAAATAATGTTTACACCTGCTACTACAACGGAGTTGTCTGCAGGCATTGCAACTAACACTTTGCCAGTTTTGCCTTTATCTTTTCCAGCGATAACTACAACTGTATCACCTTTTTTAACATTTAATGCCATATTTAATCTCCTTATAATACTTCAGGTGCAAGCGAAATAATTTTCATGAAACCTTTGTCTCTAAGTTCTCTTGCAATTGGTCCAAAGATACGAGTACCTTTTGGTAATTTTTGGTTATCTATTATAACAGCAGCATTGTCATCAAATTTGATATAAGAACCATCAGGTCTTGAAACACCTTTTGAAGTTCTAACGATAACTGCTTTTACAACATCACCTTTTTTAACTGTACCACCAGGAGTAGCAGTTTTTACTGATGCTACAATGATATCCCCGATGTTACCACTTCTACGAAATGAGCCACCCAAGATTCTAATACACATAATTCTCTTAGCGCCACTATTGTCGGCAACTTTTAATATTGTTTGAGGTTGTACCATATTTTATCTCCTTATTTAGCCCTTTCGACTATTCTCACTAATCTAAAGTATTTATCTTTACTTAGTGGACGTGTTTCCATAATTTCAACAGTGTCGCCGATGTGTGCAACATTATTTTCATCATGGGCTTTGAATTTTTTGGTTGTTCTGTAAACTTTGCCGTATAGTGGATGTCTTTTGTCAAGTTCTACAGCAACAGTAATTGTTTTGTCCATTTTATCACTAACAACAACACCAATTCTAGTTCTTCTGTTATTTCTTTCAACTGTCATTTTCTTTATCCTCCTATACTAGCACTTAGGCATTAGCCTTTTTATTTAATTCTCTTTCTGTAAGAATGGTTTTAACTCTAGCGATGTCCTTTTTAACAACATTTAGTTGCATAGGATTTGCAAGTTGTCCAGTAGCATTTGAAAAACGAAGATTAAATAATTCTTGTTTCAATGACTTCAACTTTGCATTAAGTTCTTCGCTGGTCATTTCTTTAAAATTCTTTGCTTTCATTATTCGTTACCACCTTCAATAATTTCTTCATTTTCTTTCATAACGAATTTAGTTTTGCAAGGTAATTTGTGTCCAGCAAGACGCATAGCTTCTCTAGCTTGGTCTTCAGCAACACCTTCAAGTTCAAATAATACTCTACCAGGTTTAACAACTGCTACCCAAAATTCAGGAGCTCCTTTACCTTTACCCATACGAGTACCGATAGGTTTTTTGGAAACTGGTTTTTGTGGGAATACATTTATCCAAACTTTACCACCACGTTTTGTAAAACGGTTAATAGCAACTCTGGCAGCTTCAATTTGATTTGCAGTAAGCCAACATGGCTCAGTAGCAACCAAACCGAAAGAACCATAAGCAAGCTTGTTACCACGTGTGGCTTTACCCTTCATTCTTCCTCTAAATTGTTTTCTTCTTGTAACTCTTCTTGGCATCATTAACATAATGCTTCACCTCCATTATCAGAAGTATTATCGCAAGTTACAGATTTTTTGTTTAAGATTTCGCCTTTGCAAATCCAAACTTTAACACCGATAACACCAAAAGTAGTGTGTGCTTCATAAGTAGCATAATCGATGTCTGCTCTGATTGTATGAAGTGGAAGTCTACCTTCATGATAATGCTCAGATCTAGCGATTTCAGCACCATCAAGTCTACCACTAACCATAATTTTGCAACCAACTGCGCCTGCTCTCATAACTCTTTGCATAGCTTGTTTCATAGCACGTCTAAAGCTAACTCTCTTTTCAAGTTGCATAGCAATGCTTTCAGCAACTAATTCAGCATCGAGATCAGGTCTCTTTACTTCTTTGATATTAATGCTAATGTTTTTGATATTGCTAATTTTAGCAATGTCATTTTTTAATTCTTCAACTCCTGCACCCTTTTGACCAATAACGATACCAGGTTTAGAAGTATAAATATCAACGGTTAGACGATTAACAGTTCTTTCAATAATAATCTTTGAAATACTGTTACCTGCATGTTTTTTGTTAATGTATTTTCTAATTTTGTTATCTTCAATTAGATAATTAGAGAATTCTTTTTTGTTAGCAATCCAAGAAGAACTCCATTCTTTATTAACACCAACTCTAAAACCGTGTGGATTAACTTTTTGTCCCATAATTCTTTTCTTGCTCCTTTACTTTTTTACGCTGTCTAACACGATAGTGATATGACAATTTCTTTTTATAATTGTATCAACACCACCCCTACCTCTAAAAGATACTCTTTTAAAAGATGGTGCTTGGTTAGCATAAGCTTCAGCAACAACAAGTTCGTCTTTGTTAAGACCCATATTGTTTTCTGCATTAGCCATAGCCGAACACAAAACTTTTTTAACTGCTAATGATGCTGTACTAGGAGTAATATCAAGTATTGCACAAGCTTCAACTGCAGGTTTGTTTTTGATTATATCCAAAACTCTTTTTGCCTTTGGAGCACCCATTCTAACATATCTAGCAGTAGCAGTAGGACGAGTGTCTCTAGTTTCTAATCTTTTTGCAGATTTTTCTTTCATTCTCTTAGCCATAATTTATCTCTCCTTACTTCTTTCCTGCAACCTTATCACTGCCATGACCTCTAAAGGTTCTAGTAGGAGCGAATTCACCAAGTTTGTGACCAATCATGTCAATTGTACAGTAAACTGGGATATGTTTCATTCCATTATGAACAGCAATAGTGTGACCTACAAATTCAGGATAAATTGTAGAACTTCTACTCCAAGTCTTCAAAACTTGTTTTTTACCTTCTGAATTTAATTTTTCAATTCTCTTTAATAACCTTTCTTCAACATAAGGTTTTTTCTTTAATGATCTACTCATACTTTAAACTCCTAATTCACACGCTTAAGTATTAGCTTGCTACTTTGTTTTTTGGTATTTCTAGTCTTCTTACCAATAGCAGGTTTACCCCAAGGAGTAAGTGGAGATTTTCTACCAACTGGGCATTTACCTTCACCACCACCATGTGGGTGATCACAAGGGTTCATAACGCTACCACGAACAGTAGGTCTAATTCCTTGATGTCTAGTTCTACCTGCTTTTCCGATAGATACTATTTCGTGTTCAAGATTGCCAACTTGACCAATTGTCGCTTTGCAATTAGCAAGAACCAATCTCATTTCTCCTGATGGAAGTTTAATTGTAACATATCTGCCTTCTTTAGCCATAAGTCTAGCTTCCATACCAGCAGATCTAACAATTTGACCACCATTGCCAGGAGTAAGTTCGATGTTGTGAATAACAGCACCAACTGGCATATCTTTCATTTCAAGTGCGTTACCAACTTTGATTTCAGCATTAGCGCCACTCATAACAGTATCGCCCACATTTAGACCAACTGGAGCTAAGATATATCTCTTTTCGCCATCAGCATAGTTAAGCAAAGCAATGTAAGCACTTCTGTTTGGGTCGTATTCAATACCAACAACTTTTGCTGGAACACCATCTTTGTTTCTTTTAAAATCAATAATTCTGTATTTAACTCTGTTTCCACCACCTCTGTGTCTAACAGTGATTCTGCCTTGATTATTTCTACCAGCAAATTTTTTCTTTTCAGTAAGCAAAGACTTTTCAGGAGTCTTTTTTGTTACTTCTTCAAAAGAAGCGGTAGTATAAAATCTTCTAGCAGGAGATGTTGGTTTATATGTTTTAATAGCCATTATAATTTATCCTCCTACGATAGACTTTCAAAGAACTCAATAGCTTTGCTATCAGCAGTTAAAGTAACATAAGCTTTTTTAAAGTCGTTAGTATAACCTTGAGTCTTGCCTTGTCTTTTTAATTTGCCGTCAACATTTAGAGTGTTAACTGATTTAACCTTAACACCAAAAATTTCTTCAACGGCTTTTTTGATTTCAACCTTGTTTGCATTTTTGTCAACAACAAAAGCATATTTTTTGTTGTGAATGTCTGCATAGGTCTTTTCACTTAGAAGTGGTTTTTTAATAATATCAAATGTTTTCATTATGCTTTATACCCCTCTTCAATTGATTTGATAGCGTCAGCAGTTAAAACTAACTTGTCGCATTTAATAATATCATAAACATTAAGAAGGTCGCTATTTGTAACTTCAACATTTTGAAGATTAGCACTTGCTCTTAGAACGTTTTCGTTTTGACCTTTTGTAACAATGACAGCAGTTCTGTCAGCACCAATTTTGTTAAGAACTTCAACCATAGTTTTAGTCTTAGCATCTTTGATGTCAAGGTTTTCAAGAACGATAAGTTCTTTGTTTGCAAGTTTAGTCGAAATTGCACTACGGAATGCAACTCTCTTAGCTTCTTTGTTTACTTTTTTAGAGAAATCTCTTGGCTTTGGTGCAAATGCAATACCACCGCCTCTCCATTGTGGAGCTTTGGTTGAGCCTTGTCTTGCTCTACCAGTACCTTTTTGTCTCCAAGGTTTCTTAGCATGACCCCTAACTTCAGAACGAGTAAGAGTGCTTTTTGTACCTTGTCTTAAATTGGCTAGATGTGCAACTACAACTTGATGAATAAGCGCTTCGTTATATTCTTGTTTGAATACGCTGTCATTTAGTCTAATTGAACCACATTCTTCACCTAATATATTAAGTAATTTTGTGCTTGCCATAGTTTAACTCCTTATGCGTTTACTTTAACAGCAGATTTAATACTAACTAGGCTTCCTTTAGCACCAGGAATAGCACCTCTGACAAGTATTAAATTTCTTTCTGCGTCAACTTTAACAACTTTTAAATTTTGAACAGTAACTTTTTCGTTACCCCATCTACCAGCCATTTTCTTACCCTTGAAAACTTTTGCAGGGAAAGTATTAGCACCGATAGAACCAACGTGTCTATGTACCGGACCATTACCGTGAGTCATTCTGTGTCTGTGGAAATTCCATTTTGCGATAGTACCGCTGAATCCGTGACCCTTAGAAGTACCAGTAACGTCAACAATATCACCCTCTGCAAATACATCACAAGTGATTTTGTCGCCAAGTTTATAATTTTCGGCATCGTCAAGTTTGAATTCTCTCAAATATCTCATTGAAGAAAGTTCAGCCTTTTTGAATTGACCAAGCATTGGTTTGTTTATTAATTGTTCTCTAACATTATCAAATGCCAATTGAACCGCTTGATAACCATCGTTTTGCATAGTTTTAACTTGAGATACAAAACATGGACCAGCTTCAATAGCAGTAACAGGGACAACTAAACCATTGTTATCAAAGATTTGAGTCATGCCAAGTTTTTTGCCTAATATTGCTTTTTTCATTATCTTTTATCCTCCCTGTCCTTAAAGTTTGATATTGATGTCTACACCTGCAGGAAGTTCAAGCTTCATAAGAGCATCAACTGCTTTTGCTGAAGGACTGTAAATATCAATTAGTCTTTTATGAGTTCTTAGTTCGAACTGCTCACGACTATCTTTGTAATTGTGAGTAGCTCTGATGATTGTAACCACTTCTTTGTTTGTAGGAAGTGGAATTGGACCACTAATCTTTGCACCAAATTTAAGAGCAGTATCAACTATTCTCTTGCTAGCTACATCAATTAGGTTATGGTCAAATGCGTTTAATTTAATTCTAATTTTTTGTGTTGCCATTAATTTTTCTCCTTTAATTAATTTGCCTAAAAACTTGTATTTCGCACCAAAGTGAATTCAAAGTAAACCATAACTAAACCACAAAAACCCCTTTTGAAAACAAATTTGTGCTTATTTTCAATGGGTCAAAATGATATATTCTTACACTTTACCGTGTGTTCACTCGCTGTAATCAAAAAAAATATGCGAAGTTTTTAGTCGTTTACAATCTAATGCGTAAACACTTCAAAAATGTAAATTATCCCTAAAATTCGGCATTTTTTAGAGTAACTTTACATCAAGCAAAACATTACAGCATACATATTTTATCTAAAAAATACCCAAAAGTCAACACTTTTTTAAAAATTTTTTGCAAAATTTAACAAAATTTTTAAAAGATAATTTTTTTATAAAATTTTAAAAGTTCTCCACCAATCAATCAAAATTAACTGATTTGATTTCCCCGTATATTAATGTTTTTTTATTAATATAATATATTATATCATATATATAGACAAAAAGCAATAGCTTAGGCATAAAATTTTAATTTCTAAAATAATTACTTACGTTTTCATATTTTTTAATTTTTTTGATAACATATAAGTTTAGTTAACTTGACTTTATAACTTATAAAACAACGATTAAAAAACAGAAAAAACACTAACAAATGTTAGTGTTTATAAATAACTATATAGTTTTTGTGTCGGCTTACCACGAACTACCGCCCCCGCCGCCGCCACCACCGCCGGAGAATCCACCGCCCGAACTTCCACCACTATAGCCACCAGAACTTCCGCTAGAAGAATTAATATATTGATTGGTTGAAGTTTTCGAAACCGAATTAACAGTATTTGAAATACAAGAATTTATTCTATAAATTGTCAAATCGCCAAGATTTGAGCCACTTGATACATACCACTCAACTTCTGGCATATCAATAACTTTGAATTTATCTATCCATTTATGCGACACACCCAAAACATGAGCATATGGCAAAATGTCATAAAAATACTTTGGATTTTCATTAACCAAGGCTTCTAGCCTGCTTTTTTCGGCAGTTTTCAGAAATTCCTTAAATCCAAGGATTTTACCAAGTACTTCCTTACCTTTTTCATTTCTATTTTCTATAAGTGAATACACTACTTGGTATAACATTATTAATAACAAGTTAAAAATAAGTCCTACTAAATAAATAGTACTATATCTAAAAATTATTCCCGAATTAACGATTAACAACAAGAAAACTATTGGCAAAAGTTCTATTATCATTATGGCAATTACCGGGAAATACCGCTTTAGTTTAATAAAATTATTCATTACAACAGTGTAAACAATCGTTATGAAAATAGATGAAACCACCGACATCACACTAAGTAATCCGTAATCAATCATAGGAATTATAAACATTCCTAGCATTGAAATTGCAAATAACAAACTAATAATAAATTTTTGGAGCTTAGATTCTTTGAATATTTTTTTGGATTCCAAAGCAATATTGGATTTTATCCACTCAACAGTCTTGTAAAAATCACTAGGAACTTTATTTAGAGTAATTTCATCTTCGTCTTTAAATAGTCCCCGCATAAATTTTCTTTCGAATTTGTTGCTTCCATAGTATTCTTTTAGTTTTCTGAGTTTGATATACCTATCCATATTAATTCTATCAATCCCTTTCAACTTACTAGAATCGTCAATAATTTCAATATATCCTTTGCTCGCCAAATAAACTATAAGCGAAGAAATGTCTTTGTTGTTTACTCTTCCCCTATAATTAAAAGCCATTTCTAGGCTATTAAAATCATATGGCGGATAAAACTCTATAGTTTTGACAACTCCCTTTTTGTCCCCTAGCCAAAATAAAATTATACATAACAAAACTATTGCTGGAACAATAAAGTATAGATATTGAAATATTGTTGCTTTAGTAGCAAAATATCCTTCCGGCAATTCAAGTCTAACAGTTAGCCCACTTCGTGCATTCAAATCACCATTTAAACTACCAAAAATATTATTCCCATTCAAAGTATAAGAAACTCTATCTGAAGATGTATCCCCAAAACTACCACTTGAAAATCCAAGTTTTGACGCATCAAACTCTTTTGGCATAGATATATTAAAAGTTACATTGCCAATAACGGTATCCCAATTTGTACCAATTATATTAAAGTAAAATTCATCCTTATCTTTGAGCATGTCTTTGCCCACATCAAACGAATAAGAAATTACATATGTTTTACTCTCTTTTACAAGTGTTTTATTTTTGTCACCAATTGTTAAAACTATATTACCTTGCTCAGTACTCTTACTAAACTTTTCATCAACACTAATATTTTTTATCTTAGCAATATAAGTATTCCTGCTTCCATCTGTACGTCTTACTTCATTTTTGTACGGAATAAACCTTTTGATTCCATGTTTTGAAACATTAAAGTATGCCGTAATAGTTTCGGTTACAAAAAAGACATTATCTTCACCCACAACAATTTCTACGTCGTACGAATCAATAACATATTCCAAATTATTATAATTCGGATTTTTGCTAGGACTTACATACTCTTCTTGAGAAGATTCTTCTGTCAAAGCATGTGCCACAACAGGATTATTGCCACAAACAAAACAAGCCACTAAAAGTAGTGGCAAGCATAAAAACAACAAAAATTTAATAGTTTTTTTCATAAATTCCCTTAAAACTTAACTTGAACATTTTCTCTTTGACTTTCATCAGTTACTTCAAACATTTTGTATGTGGAAAATTTAAAACACGAAGCCAAAATATTTGAAGGAAACATCTGAACCATATTATTCATTTTTCTAACAGCACCATTATAATACTTTCTAGCATTAGCGATGTCTTCTTCAATTTTTGTTAGTTGATTGCTCAAGTTTTGAAAGTTCTCATTTGCTTTTAATTCGGGATATGCTTCCGCCAAAGCCATTATTTTGGATATTCCACTAGTAAGTTTGGAGTTAACATCGACTTTGTCATTAACACTCAAATTATCATAACCAGCATTGCCATTACGCAATTCAATTATTTTTGCAAGAGTATCTTTTTCGTGTTTTGCATAGCCTTTGACAGTTTCAACCAAATTAGGAATCAAATCCCATCTCTTTTTTAGATAAACATCCATAGTTGAAAAAGCTTCTTCAACAGTGTTTCTTCGTCCAACCAAGGCGTTATAAACACAAATTATCGCTATCAACAAAACTAAAACTATTGAACCTACAATTATTCCTATTAACATAATATCTCATTCCTTCTTTATAAATATATGGTATCACAGACTATTATATTAGTGCAAACAAATTAACTTATTAACTAAAAAAATTAATTTGACACATAAATTGCATCAAATTAATTAAAAATTTACTTTTTCATATCTTCAGTTAGTTTTTTAACCATAAGGTCAATATCTGCATCATGTACAGCCCCTGCTTCTGCCAAACTTTCCATTTGGCTCATAGGACAATGAACACAGTGCATGCCAAAACCTTGCAAAATAGTTTCAGCATTAGGACAAAGTTCCAAAACTTCGCCAATTGTAGTATCTTTAGTTATTTTTGCCATATAAATCTCCTTAAATTTAACATCAAGTAATTATTTTATTTGGTTTTAAGCAATGACTTTTAATTCCGAATTTTAATGTCATTGAAAACAAATTCCGTCATTGCCTAACTGTTTTATTATACCACGAATACAGTTTGTTAGTCAATTCATTCAAATCTATTTCCGCAATTATTACAAATTCTGTTTGTCTTAAAGTTCTTAAATCCACAATGTTTACATATCTTAAAATTGGCTTGATTTGGGTCAATTCTATTAGTTTGCATAGTACCATTCTGAGATAGAGTTCCACTTTGTTTTGTTATAGTTACTGCACTTGGATTTAAGTTTCCATTATAAACAACACTTGGCTTAATAGCCATGACGTGTTGTTTGTTATATGCATTTATTCTTTTTTGATAACGTTTTGGAAAATCTATTGCTTTTAGTCTAATATTCTTAACAAAAATACCTATAAAATCATAAGCATCTTCCAAATCTGTATTCAAAACTTTGCAAATATAATCATTATTATTCAAAATATTATCTATTGAAATTTTGTCTTTTTCAATCTTTTTGTTAATCTTATTCCCTATCCAAAGCCCAATATCTTCGTGGACATCTTCGGTTTTTTCTTTGCCAGTTTCATTTATTAAACACCTAACAAGTAGCCCTGGGTCAATTACTTTGACATTGCACGAACCCTTAATAAAGCCTTTAATTCTGCCCAATTCCTTTGATTTAAGAAAGAAAGGTTCATCTGAATCAAAATCAAAATCCTTGAATTCGTTATTACTTACAAAATACAAATCAACACGAATTCTTTTAATTTTTGAACCTTTTTTGTTTAGTTTTTCTACTTTTGCACGTTTGTAAGTTTCGGGAATGGATTGCTCGTTAATTTTGTATTTGCCCGCAAGTAATACATCTGCAACTTTGGCTTTGTAAACAACAACACATGTAGTTCCATCTCTCACTATGATATTTTTGTTTAAATACAAAAATTTCTTCTTTTTTAAAAAATACACAATGTGAGAGTTCATATCCCCGTCACATTCAATATTTTTGTTAAACAACTCCTTAATTTTTGCAAAAATTCCCATAAAAATGCCGTTTCCCTTAATTGTATATAATCAATAATTTGACAAGTTTAATTCTTTATTTATGTAAATATAATAGCACAATTAATAATTAAAACAAACAAATGTAAATTACTTTGCAAAATAAAAACAAATTTTTATAAATCAAAATAATAATTATAACAATGTCTTGTATTTTGGACAATAACGAAATTTGGCATTCAGTCAAAATTGTAAAATCTGAGATTCAAAAAAGTCATAATATCTTCAAAAGTTTAATATAATTTTAGTAACAACAAAATGGAGATGTAAAATGTATAAAATATCTGATATAATATCCACACCTGTTATAAGTCTATACGAAGGTGAACATATAGGAATCATCTACAATATTATGTTTGATTATAGACAAAAAAAATGCAATTTTGCGTGTATTTTAAACGAAAATGACAACATTCCAAGACTAATTAAGTTCAAAGATATTTTCAAAATCGGAAACGATTGTATTTTTATAAAAAACTTGACTTGTTTGGATTTGGAAACAAATTGCGAAAAGGAAATGGAAGAAAACACCAATCCTATCAATCTAAAAGTTTATAATTTGTCGTGCGAATTTCTTGGGACAAGCCACGATATTATTGTGGACGACAACTTTAGAATTTCTCAAATTGTGTTAAATAACGGAAAAATCATCGAAAGAAATGATATTTTGAATATTGGAAAATCAACAATTATTGTTGGAAGCGATGTGTCTATCCAAAAATTCAAACCAGTAGTCAAAAGTATCAAAATTCAAAATTCTCCAAAAAAAGTTATGATTTTGTCTGATTTTATTAATTCCGAAACAAATACACAAAACAAAATTATAACAGATTTTAGGTTTTTGATTGGAAGGATTTTAAGCCAAGATGTTATAGCACTTAATGGCGAAATGATTGCAAGAAAAGATTCAATAGTCACAAAGGATATTGTAAACAAGGCAAGTTCTTATGGAAAACTTGTAGAAATTGCTAGATACAGCAAAGCATAAAAAAACAAAGTGATGTTAATTGACATCACTTTATTTTTATTTACTTTTTAAGTTTTTTTGCGCTATCTAGTAGGCCTTGCAAACTAGTTTTCTTTTTTGGTTCAGCCTTTGGTTCTTCTACTTTCTCTTCCTTACTTTCTTCAGGTTTGGTTTCCGAAACTTCTTCATTTGGTTTGTTTTCTTCTGCCTCGCCCTCGACAGTCTTGATTGTGTTATCAATAGAATTTGCCAAATCGTTTTGATTTTCAACTAATTCTTTGTTGGTTTTTTCAATATCTTTTTGGATATTTGCTAGATTTGCAAAAGGATTTGAATATTGTTCAGACTCCTTCTTTTCTCTCTCTTTGATTTTTTCAATCTCGTCACTATATTCAGAGTTTTGTTTGTTAACTTCTCTAAGTTTTGAGAGTAATTCGTTTTCTTCGGTCTTTAATTGTTCGTCACGATTGTCTGTTGAAACAATTTCAGCAATTGCATTTTTCTTAGCTGGTTTTTCTTCAACAACTTCTTCTTCGTCATCGAAATCTTCGAATTTTCTTCTCTTTTTCTTGTCGGAAACTCTTTGTCTAAATTCTGGAGTATTGAAGTAATCTCTAACATTGTTAATTGCTTCGATTTCAGCAAGTCTAACTTTGATATCTTGTTCAAGTTTGAGAATATACTCTTGTTTTGCCTTGATGTCAGCATCTTGGTCAGCAACAAGCAAAGTCATCTTGTCTATTTCTTCTTGCAAAATCTTGGATTTTTCTTCTTTTTCTTTCAAAATTGGTTCTTGTTGTGCTTGAATTTCCTTGTTAATTTGTCCCCAAACCTTGTTAGCATAAGTACGACATTCACTCATCATGTTTTCTTCAACTTGTGCTTTTTTCTCCTTGATTTCTGCAGTTAAACTTGCAACATCTTGCTCCATTTCGGCTTGTTGTTTTTCAAAGTTGACTTTGGAATATTCGTAGTCTTTTTCCAATTGTTGTTGTTTTTGTTGTTCTTCGTTATATTTCTTCTTTAGGTAGTTTGCTTCAATCTTAACTGATGTTGCATTTAATTGCTCAGTAAGTGACGCCATGTTTTCTCTAACCGCTTGAGATTTTCTCTCATAATCTTTGGTAACTTCGTCAAATGCTTTTTGGAAGTTAAACATTTCTTGTTCTTTGGAGTTAATTCTTTCGGTTATTCCACGTTTGAAGTTAAAGTATTTTTCACCTTCAAGCATTGCTCTATCAAGAAGCAAAGCACTCTCTACTCCAACTGGTTCAAAGTTAAAGTCTTCAAAGTGGTTGGTATTCATTTCGGCTTCTTCGGCTTCTTTTTGTTCTTGCAAAGCTCTCTTTTCAAGATATTCTTGCAAAACTGGAATAGCTTCTCTAATTTCTCTTGGAGTAAACAAAACTTCGTAGTCAACAAATGAAGGCATTGTTGAACACGCTTTGTTTAAATATCTTTCGAATTCATGAAATTCATAGTACAAATCAGCATATCTGCTAGATTCCAAAAGTTTAAGAACAGTTGTTACAAATAGTCCAATAAATGTATAAAACAAAGGCATCATCAAAACTTCAAGCAAGCCTTCGAAATATCCTATTGTTTCACCTGCCGAAGCACCTTCGCCTGCACCATATTTGTTAAGAGGTGCACCATACACAAACACAAGTCCAAATAGTAGTGTCAATACCGATACCATAATTGTTATAAACATAACTGTATTTGAAATATTCTTGTAAGCACTGCTTCTGGTTGGTTGGTCAATACAAGTAGTTGAATTGATATATTCAGATGGTTGTCTGTCTCTATTAAGCATATATTCTTGCCAAGAATATCTCAAGGTCTTTGGAACTTGTTTAAATTTATTGTTAACTTCAACTAGATTGTCTTCGTTTATAAATGGGTTTTTCTTAAAGTATCTATTAAATCCCGTAACACTGCGAAGAAGTCTTGATTCGTATGTACGAGCAATTAATACACAACAGATAATAATACCTAGCAAAAATACAGCAAGTGATATGAAAAGCACATATTGAAGACCAGATTGTGGGTCAGTGTCTCCACCGAAACCGCCAATGGTTTCAAAGACTTTCATAATGTTGCCTACTAAGTTATCTGCCAAAAATTTACCTGCATTCAACATAAATTTCTCCTAATTTCATTTTTCTATATACATCTAGTATTATATCATACAAAAATGTATTTAACTAACAATTTTCGATATAATTTTCAAAAACTTTTAGATAACTTCCAAGAGTTTTCCCATGTGAAAAGAATACAAAAATTTTGATTTGATGGCTATATTTGTTGCTTTTTCAAATGCCTGTTTGTAAATATCTAATTGCAAAGCATAATTTGACTTTAAGAACTCTTCGTTGTTTGTCTTGTTTGTTTTGTAATCAATCAAGTATCCCACATCATTTTTGACTACAACCAAATCAATAACACCTTGCACTATAACCTTAGTATTATTATCACTATTTTTAACAATTTTATTATAGTTTTGTTGCATTAAAAATTGCTTTTCTTTATAAATTTTGTCAGCACTCAAGATTAAATCTGATAAATTTTCTTTTGCTTCCCAAATCTCATCAAAATTAATCTTTTCAAAAATGTTTTTTGATATAATATTTTGTTTCACCAATGTATTTGCGATATCCAAAATTTTTTCCTTTGTTTCGTCAAAATTTAGATTTTGCATAATACTATGATAAGCCGTTCCCAGTTCAAGTGCATCAATGCTTTCGAGTTTGTCTTCTGGAGATAAACTTTTTGGACAATAGTTAAGATTTTCGTAGTCTTTTTCTTCATTTAAAATATTTGTAACGGTGTTTTTGATTGTAAACACCTGAGTGTTTGGCTTGTTTTCGGTTGACTTTACAAATGTTTCAAGTAGATTGTTGTCTACGTCCCCTATTGCAATTTGATTATTACTACTAGACAAATCATCCAAAATATCTTCCATTTTTAAAAATTGAATACTCGCCATGCTATCCAAATTCTCGTTAAGGACAAAATCTTTTCGGTTTTCAAAATTTGAATAATATACACTTGGAACAGCTTTGAACACAAAATCAAAATAGTTTTTTGAAAAATATATATCTTTTTGAATATTTTTCTCAAAGTTATCTAGATTGTAAGTTCCTATCAAATCAAGATGTTCCTTGGCTCTAGTCATGGCAACATACAAAAGTCTAATTTCTTCGTCAATCTCGGATTTTTTGTTATCTAATTTGCACGCATTTCTAATTAACGTATCTTGCAAAACTCTTGTTTCTGGATTAATAGATTTAAGTCCAAAGCCAAAGTTTTCGCCTATAATTATGTCGTTTGTGTCTTTGTTAATATTAAATCTTTTGCCAAGTCCACACATAATAACTGCTGGGAATTCTAGTCCCTTGCTATAATGAATAGTCATTATTTGTACTGCATTGCCATTTGTCCCCACCTTTTGAAGTTCGTTGTCCTTGGAGACAAAGTCCAAAAAGTCCAAAAATTTGTCGACATTATATTTGTAACTTTCACTATTTGATAGACTCAAAAATTCTTTGACATTATTTACTTTTTCAATTCCATTTGGCATACTTTTGAGTTTAATGATAATATCAAAATCATCTAGTACTTTTTGTAAATATTCACAAATTGTGTGCGATGTCAAATATAGACCACTAAACTTACTAAATTCGTAGAATTTACTTAGTTTTTCAAAAATTTCATCTTCACAATTATAATTTAAAACAGCATCAAAAAAGTTGTCTTTTGAATAATTTTGTCTTATTTTATTGAGTTCATCATCATTTAAATCAAACAAATTCTTAAGAACTATCGAAAGAGCCAAATCGTCATGAAAATTGCTTGCAACTTTAATTATACTAGTTAATAAGTTGATTTCATAACTTCCATAAAAATCCACCGAAACTACAGTACTAGTAGGTATTTGCATTTGAGACAAAGTGTCATAGAGAGTTTTGACAAAACTTCCCCTAGACCTAATAATTATTGCAATATCTTTGTAATCAAAGTATGTCCCGTCTGTTTTTTTGCATGTTTTGAGCATTGCAATTTTGTTTGCTACAAGTATGGCTTCTTTCTTTTCGAGTTCGCTACTTTCCGCCATCTCGTCATCGTTTATCTTTGAATCGAGAATACTCAGTGACACATTACAGCCACTAACATTCCCACTTGATACAAATCGAGAGTTCTTGCTATAATTAATTCCAATTGTATTTTCGGTTATGAGTTTATCAAATACTATGTTGTTAAATTCCAAAATATTTTTATCGCTTCGATAGTTCTGGTTAAAATTAATAACTTTGTTTTCTTTGGTGTCGTTTTGGAACTTATAAAATTTGTTTACAAATATTTTTGGATTGGATTGTCTAAAGGCATATATGCTTTGCTTAACATCACCTATCATATAGTAATTATTACTAGAGACTAATTTACTTACAATCTTTTCTTGCTTTTCATTTATGTCTTGATATTCATCAAAAAATATAAATTTATAATTAGATTTCAAAATTTCTTGAATATTTTGATTTTCAAGAAGTTTAAGCATCTTGTCTTCAAGGTCATTAAAGTCAAGAACGTTTTTCTTTTTCTTATCTCTTGCGAATTTATCCAAAATTTCTTGTGAGAGTTCAAGCAATTTGTCTAGGTTTTTTCTACTAGACACAATATTACTTAGAATCTCATCTTTATCCAAACTAATAAGGTGCTTTTTGATATCCTTGAGTGTGTCCAAGTAGTTTTGATTAACTATACTCACCTGTTCATCAAAATCCAATTCAACTACATCTGCATTCTTGGATTTTCTTGGTTTAGTTAAAGAATCAAGATTATTAATTACTTTCAAAAATTGTGAAAAATTAATTGATTCAATCAACATTTCACAAGCATTTTTTCGATTTAACAAAAAATCCATATACTTAATTAGTTCAAGTGTCTTGCAAGTATCAATCGTTTTGTTTAGACCGAACAAAACATTTTTGAGTAGCTTTTTGCAATAATCCAACAAATACATAAGTACTTTGTTATTGTCCAAATCTTCAAGAAAACACTTTTGGATATTTTCTTCAATCCAATTTGTCGGGTCGGCTTTGTTTCTAAGATAATTAATTATCGCATAAATAATCTTTTTTAGACCCAAGTCATTCCTTTTTGTATTATAACTTTCATACAACTCAAAAAATTCATCGTCAGAACTTGAAATATGTTTTTCAAAAACATTTTTTGTTGCACTTTCTATCAAATATTTAGATTCTTTTTCGGAAAGCATTTTGAAGTCTGGACTTTCATTAATTTCATAAAAATATTTGATTATGAGTTTTTTACAAACCGAATGCAAAGTTCCAATTTCTGCCGAATCAATAATATCAAGTTGATTTTTCAAAAACTTTTTGTTATCCGGCTGAGCGGTTGAAAGTGAGGCAACAATGGCATTATACAACTTTTGTTTGATTTCGGTCGCTGCCGCATCTGTAAATGTTAGAACCATTAGATTTTTAACCGAAACTTTTTGGACAAGGATAATGTTCATTAGTTTTTGAATCATTGTCGATGTCTTGCCAGAGCCTGCAGACGCAGACACCAAAACGTTTGAGTTTTCAGATTTTATAAACTCTTTTTGTTCATCATTTGGTGTGTATGCCATTATTTATCCCCCTTTTGTTTTAATTCTTCTATTGTGGCAACATTGTCTACTACTCTATCTTTGTCTTTTTGATAATTACAAAGTCCAATATATTCACAATAATCACAAGCACACGTGGATTTGGTTTTGAGTGGATATGGAGTTATGTCACCCTTCAAAATATTATCCACCGCTTTGTTTACTTGAGTTATTGCATAATTAAGTAGATAATCTAGGTCTTCTTTTGAAATACACATTCTATTTAAGAATGCACTGTTTTTGTAAAATTCCCCGCTAGACGATGTGGACAAATTGATGGTTGTGCTTTTGTAAGAAGGTGTTGTCAAATTTTTGTCTAGGCTATATATTATTGAGTCGTTTCTATCCATTACACCTATAAACTTATAATTTCCGCCATCATAAGTTAGATTGTTTTTGATTGGCAAATAAAATACTCCACTTGGCGACAAGTGTTTTTCTTCGGCAAAAGCCTTGGCATATACAAGTAGTTGAAGTTTTTTGCCACTATAAACATCTGTATAGTCGTCAAAACTTGAGTCTCCGGTTTTGTAGTCGATTATTATAAAGTTGTCTCCACAAATATCTACTCTATCTATTACACCTTTGATTCTTATATTGTTATACTTAAGTTTACTTAAAAAGCTATACTCCAAATATTTTTTGTTTGGCAAGAAATTACTTGAATTTATTTCGTTTTGAATACCATGAACAATTCTTATTAATTCTTTTTTGAGAGATTTGATTACATAAGTATTGTTTTTGTTGGAAGCGAATCTTTTGTAATCATCTGTAAGCAAAATCTTTTCCAAGCAATCCAGTGCAAATTTGTCCAAATCTTCAATATCACTATCCACAATCTTACTTACAACACTTTTCAAAACAGCGTGTATTATTGTACCTATGTCTTGTGGTTTTAGTTCGCTTGATTGAGAATTTTTAAGTCTTAATCCATATCTAGCAAAGTGCTTGTACGGACAACTATAATATGTTTCAATCTGACTTACGCTTGTTGAATTATTCAAAAACATGTTGGAGTTTTTGATATTTACATTACAACCTTTGAAGGAATTATTATCTATGAGACTATAGATTTTGTCATCATTTATGGAATGAATGAGCAAATTATATATTTTTCTAAAATTATCGTTTGAAAAATAAATATTATAATTTTTGGTCATTTCTAAAATATTATCCAAAACGACTTCTCTTGATTGATTATTAAATATAACCGAATCTAAGTCTAAATTGTAATACGACTTATCAACAAAACGAAGGTCATTTGACTTGTTAACCACGTCTATGTCAAAAATATTTTGCAAACTCTTAATAAGCATATTTGGATACATCACACCTTCACTACTTGCATCTAAAAAACTAAGAAACAAGCCTTTTTTTGCCTTTTGCGTAGTATCAAAGAGTTTGAATAATTTTCGTGAGTTAATAAGTGCTATTGTAGGATTGATTTTTGATGCATTTGGAAGCAAAGCAATTTCATCATCAGTCATAAGTCCATTATCCACTTTGAAAGACGGAAGTTTGCCTTCGTTACAACCTAAGATATAAATATAGTCATATGTACTTAGATAACTTGATTCAAAGTCGGCAACAAACAAAGTGTTGCTTGTAATTGGCGGAAGGCTAATATTTGTGCTTTCCAAATACGACTTGAAAGTTTCCAAAAATTCATCAAAACTCTGAATGTCTCTGCCAAAAACCATTTTGTAATCATTAATAATATTAATTAATTTGTTTTGAACTTGAACCAATATTCTTTGACTGAGAGCATCAAGTTTTTCTTTGTACAATTCACACTTTGGATTTAGATAATCAAGAATATCACATATAATGTTATCAAAATAAAACTCGGTTGAATTATTTGTTTTTGAAAATTCCGTCCATGTTGTCAACTTGTTAGAAAAGTCAGAAATTTCTTCATCATCAATTTCATCTATAAACAAACACCCCTGACCTTTAAGACCCAGTGATCTGAGTTTAGAATCAATTTTGAGAACACTTTGACTATCAAAACCCAAAATTGAATTTTTGATAATATGAACATAATCGCTACTTACAAATTGATTATCAAATAGATTACAAATATCAAGAATTAGTCTTATTAGTTCGTGATTGATAATAAGTTCACTTTTGTCAAAATAACTGGGAATCTGATACTTTTTTAGTTCTCTTTCAAACTCGTCTTTGTATGTAAGCATACTAGGCAAAACACAAGCAAAGTTATCAAAAGTGATGCCACTATTTCTAACCTTACTATATATATCCGCTACAACAAAAGAGATTTCATCACTAATATTATCAAATTCAAAAATGTTTATTTTTTCATCTTTGTCTTTGGCTTTTTGGGGAGTATATGCCAAAAGATTTTCGAGCAAATCATTTGTCTTTGTTAATTTATCAATTTTGAAATTAAGACCTTCGATTTTAAATATATCAATCAAATCAAAGTAAACTTTGTTTGTATAGATGTTTGAATTATTGCTGTCTTTTCCATAAGTGCAAGTAATATATGTTTGGTCGCTAAATCTAGCTATTTTTGAGATTATTTGAAGATAAATTGAAGTAAAATCATCAAATTCAACAAAGTAAAAGCAAGTGTTTTTGAGATTATCTTTGTTTAGTGTATCTGCAAAAAGCCTAAGCATATTAAAACTATCCGTATACTCCGTTTTTAAAAATTTTTCATATTCAGAATATATGAGTTTAATATCTTTTTGTTTTAGGTTGGCATAATCATTTGAATCTGTCACATACATATCTTCACAAGATATATTGCAACTTTTTAACAAACAAATAGTTTCAAAGAGTTCACTTGCAAAACCAATAAAATTGGTGGCTTTTTTGAATGTATGCAATTTATCCTTGTTTTCAATTAGCAATTTTTTTGTTAGAGCGACTCCCGATTGTTTGGTGAGAATATTTTTGTTGGTGTTTATCAAAAATTTTTTTGAAAATCTTGACATGGACATAATATTGACATCAAAAAAACAAGTCTCTTTCGTCGCATCAAAGAGACGCTGTTCCAAACTAAAAAGTGTTCTATCTGGAGCAATTATGATATGATTTTTGCTTTTGTCTCTGTTTTTGATAATTTCAAAGATTTTTTCGTTGCAAATCTCACTACACTTGCCCGCCAAAATATGTATATCCACTTGTTTTCTCCTACACCAAATTTTAATCTTGATTAATAAAAAACATGGTTACAACAAATTAAACTTAATTAATTGTTTGGTTTTTTAATTAAATCAAATAGATTATTTAATTTTTAAATTAATCAATTATAGTGTAGCAAAAATAGACACAAATTTCAAGAAATCTCACCTTGATAATTTTTTTATTTCTAATTGAAGTTTGCTTATTTTGTCCAAGTATTTTTCTTCTAAACTAATTTCTGTATTTTTCTTGATTAGTCTAACCAAACCCAAAAACAAGTTAATTATATCTTCGTCAGATACAATTGGACTTTTTGATTTAAACTTAAGTACACGTTTGTTAGTATAAAAAACGTATCCAAATTTCTTTGTAAATGTTATATTATCCATAGTCTAATTATTTCCAACTAATCATATAATTAACCCCTTTTACATATAATTTTAAAAAAATATATAAAGGAAAAATTATGCAAGAAAATTTTATTCACTTAATTAGCACATGCGAAGCATCGGTTTCAATTAATGGAAAAAATGTTGGAATTATAGACAATATAAATAATTTTGAAATAGACTTTGTGAGCAGGACAAACAAAGTTTATGTAGGGTTTCAGCCTATAAACTCTAATTCTTTGCCATATACATTTGAATTAGAAACAAACAAAAGTGTTTTTTGCCACAATGATAATGTTCAAATAGTTCCCTTTCCGAACTCGCATTACGATGTAATTATGTCTCCTTTTTTAATTTGTCAAAACAACAACTCAAAATCCATACTCAACAAAAATTTGGGAAATTATTATGTCTCTGTTACTAGTGGAAGTACAAGTCAAGTAACAATTTACAGTGGTGCTAGTATAGTTTTTAATAAATGTATTCCACTTGTATCTTCTGCCAAGTGCGAACTTAAAAAAGATTTAATCATAATTACTGGCTACATTGCTGACGGAAAATACTACTTATTAATCTTAAATACTCAGGATATATGTGTACTGTTTAGTGAAATTGTCGAATCTATTGAAATGACTAGCGAGAACATAACATCACTTAGAAATCTAAAAGATATTTCACATCACTCGGTAGTATGCAAAGTAGATTTTGGCACGCACAATAGCGAAAATTATCATGTTTACGAAAATAATATTTGTGGAAATCCTAGCAGTATTTATCTAATGCCAAAAGATTTTTTGGAATGTTTAAAAGTAGGCGACGAAAACAAAATCAAGTCAATGCTTTGTAGTAATTTACTTAACACCCCTATTGCCAAATTTCAAAGTTATTTTGGAAACATTAAAGAAGTTTTTATCAATAGGCACGAAATCAACTCACAAAAAATAAACTACTCAGTTCTCACTGATGTAATAAAAAATTACAATTTTGTTGTTGACAACTTTAAAATTAAAGAAATTGAAGAAATATTTTAAAAAAATCATTAGAAACTTGTCTAATATTTGCACTAACATATATTTTTGTAGTATACTATTAATGTAATAATAGTTAAAAATAAACATACAATTATTGGACAAAGACGTCCAATTAAAAGGATTTGTAAAATTGGACAAGTACCAAATAATAGCGATAATTGCTGGGATAATTTTGCTTTTAATGCTGATAGTTTTTACGAGTCGAAAACGAATTGTCAAGACTTATGAAAAGTATCTAAGAATTAGCAACAAAGCCAATTTATCCGGTAAACAATTAGCATTTATATCCAAACAGAAGTTAGGACTTGACGACTTGGAATTTGCTTTGACGGATATTAAACTTGGTGATGCTTACAGTCCGAAATACAAAACATTAATTCTAAGCAATGAAGTTTGCAACACTGCTTCCCTAAGTTCGCTAACTATTGTTTCTCACGAATTAGGTCATGCTGTTCAGCACAAAAAACGAACACCTATTTATGTACTAAGCCAAATTATAACCGCTATTACAAAATTTACAAACAAATTCATTATCCCACTACTTGTAATCGGAACACTATTATTTTTACTCAAATATCCAAATGATTCTTTGGGACAGATTTTAATGATAATTTCAGGTAGTTTGTTTGGTCTTCACGTTTTGAGACTTATTATTTTAATTCCACTTGAATACGACGCAAGTAGACGTGCGCTTAAATATCTCAAAGAAAACGAATTTGTGTCGCCTAACGAATATCGAAAAGCCAAAAAACTGCTTGGAATAGCCGCTCAAACCTATATAGTAGCACTATTTGATGATTTGTTTATACTCAATAAAAAAAGGAAAAAATAATTATGTATTTAGAATATTATATCTTAGGAATTATATTGCTTCCGGGAATAATTTTAGCCATTTATGCCCAAAGCAAGGTGTCTTACACTTTTCATAAATACAGCACATGTCTTAGTAGTTGTGGAAAGACTGCAAGCGAAGTTGCTAGAATGTTCTTGGATTTTGCTGGTCTAAAAGACATTCAGATTATCAAAGTTAAAGGCGAACTGACAGATTATTATCATCACAGCAAAAAAATTCTCGCTCTAAGCGAAAGTGTATATGATAGTTCTTCAATTTCCGCTTTGGGAGTTGCTTGTCACGAAGTGGGACATGCATTACAATACAAATCAAATTATCTACCTATCAAAATAAGAAATTTTATAATCCCTATTTGTAATATAGTTAACAATATGCTATGGGTATTTGTTATTTTGGGTGCTATATTCTTTTATACAAACATAGGTATTTGGTTTTGGTATGTTGGTGTTGGTGCATTTGCATTGTCTGTTCTTGTAAACCTTATTACCCTACCAGTAGAATACAATGCTAGCAATAGAGCACTTAAACTTTTGAAAGATAGCACAATTTTGACAGAAGAAGAAACTGGATATGCAAAACAAGTTTTAAGAGCGGCTGGACTAACTTATGTTGCAGGATTGATTGTATCAATTTTAAACTTACTAAGATTAGTTCTGGTTTTATCTCGAAACAAAAGAGACTAAAAAATCCCTTATTTCAAAGGGATTTTTTCATGGTTCAATATTTGTAATACAGACACCCGAATTTTTGCCATTCATAACGCTTATGCCATTAGCTTTGCAGACTCCATCATTATTAAAAAGGCACTCTGCTTTACACTCAATGCTTACATTTTTGTTGTGTCTAAAAGGATGAATTTCGGGAGCGACTTCAAACATGTTTTTGCTTATGTCTTGATGTTGTTTTTCGTCTCGCACACAGTCTTGTTCAAAAGTTCCACACTCACAAGACCTTTTGATAATTATCCCCTTACTCATACAAGCACAAGCATTATTATATTTACAATTAAGTTTCTTGCATTTTAAATCCATATTTTATCTCCTTTTTGATGTTATTATTTCCAAAAAATTAGTTGTTTATCCAAAAAATAAATAAGCACAAGTATTTATATGATTGACATAAATTCAAATATTTCGTATCATATTTAAAATACATGTAGTATCGCACAAAGTTTAAGATACAAAATAATTTATTCAAGGAGTATCCATATGAAAGTAGTTTTATTAAAAGACCTCAAAGGCAAAGGCAAAAAAGGCGATGTTATTAACATTTCCGACGGTTATGCTCTTAACTTTTTGATTCCACAAGGAATTGCAAAGGCTGGTACTTCGTCAAATTTAAATGAAGCGAATCAAGCACGTGAAGCCAAGGCATATCACGATGAACAAGAACGACTAAAAGCGGTTGAACTTGGCAAAATAATTGAAAAAACCACACTTAATCTCAAAGTTAAATGTGGTGCTAACGGAAAAGTATTTGGTTCGGTCACAAACAAAGAAATTTCAGAAGAACTAGCAAAACTAAATATTTCTGTTGACAAGAAGAAAATTGAAACTGATACTATTAAGTCAATTGGACTATATGATATCAAAGTCAAACTTCACCCTACTGTGGTAGTTAAACTCAAAGTAAACATCGAAAGTTAAACAAAAAAAGTTACCTAAATTAGGTAACTTTTTTTTGTTGTATGGATAATTATTTAAGTTCTACAGTAGCGCCAGCTTCTTTAAGTTTAGCTTCGATTTCTTTAGCTTCTTCAGCAGGAACGTTTTGTTTCAATTCCTTAGGAGCTCCGTCAACCAATGCTTTTGCTTCGCCTAGACCAAGACCTGTAAGTTCTTTAACAATCTTGATAACAGCAATTTTGTTTGCGCCTGCTTCTTTAAGAACTACTGTGAATTCGCTCTTTTCTTCAGCAACTGGAGCAGCAGCACCAGCACCAGCTCCCATAACAGCTACAGGGGCAGCAGCACTAACTCCAAATTCTTCTTCTAACATTTTTACTAATTCGCTTACTTCCATTACAGAAAGTTTTTTGATTTCTTCAACAAATGATTTTAAATCAGCCATTTTAATTTCTCCTTAAATTTTTTTATTTTAATTAATTTTGTTTTTCAGCTATTGCATTTAATGCTCTTGCCAAAGCAGATACTGGAGCATTAAGAGTACCAAGAAGCATAGCAATAAGAACATCTTTTGAAGGTATTTTAGACAATTCTTCTACTTGGTCTTTGTTCATGATTTGACCGTTAACAATACCAAATTTAACAGCCATTTTGTTTAAGTCTTTTGAATGTTTGCAGAAAATTTTAGCAGGAGCAACTTCGTCTGTACTAAAAGCAACAGCAGTTGTGCCTTCAAACATATTTGCATCATAGCCAGTAATTCCAAGATCTTCTAAAGCACGAGTCAAAAGTCTATTTTTGAAAACTTTGTAAGTAACATTATTTTCTCTAAATTCCTTTCTTAGAGCTGTGTCTTCAGAAACTGTAATTCCACGATAATCTACAAATATGATAGATTTTGCTTCACTTAGTTTAGATTTGATGTCTTCTACTAATTCTTTCTTTAATTCTAAATTAGCGCTCAAAATATTATCCTCCATCAAGTTTTTTAAAAACAAAACATCTCATGCCAAAGACATGAGATGAAAATTTCAAACTCGATCTTCCTCGGCAAGCGTAAATTAATTACTTATGGTCGAAACCACTTGCTGTCTTAGGCATAATTAATATTCTATTTTCGTTAAATATTATAACTAATAAAGTAATCATTGTCAATAGTTTATTCCGTTTTTTTTGAAAAAAGCGAAAATTTTTAATAATTTTTAAAGTTCGCTATCAATAAACTCATCATAGGTGATTGCTTTGTCAAATACTTTCTTGTCAGTGATTTTAATAATTCTATTACATACAGTTTGCATAAGTTCTTGGTCGTGAGATGTAAGTAACAAGTTTCCTTTGTAATTAATAAGTCCTTTGTTAAGTGCAGTGATACTTTCCAAATCAAGGTGATTTGTAGGTTCGTCAAATATTAGTAGATTGCCAGATGTAAGCATCATCTTTGCAAGCATACATCTAACTTTTTCGCCACCCGAAATAACTTTGGCTTTCTTTAATCCCTCTTCACCAGAGAATAACATTCTGCCAAGCCACGAACGCAAATAAGTTTGTTCTTTTTCTTTGGAGAACTGACCAAGCCAATCTACAAGTGTCAAATCGCAATTATCAAAATAAGAATTGAAGTTTTGTGGAAGATATGAATAAGTTATAGTTTTCCCCCATTTGACAGTGCCAGTATAATCCTTGTCAAGTCCTGCAATTATATTAAACAAAGCACTTATTGTTGTAGACTTGTCACTCACAATGCCAATTTTGTCATTTTTGTTTACAACAAAACTAACATTTTCAAACACGCCCGGTTTTGTGAGATTTTCAACCATCAAAATATCATTACCCGCTTCCCTATCCATCTCAAAATTTATGTATGGATATTTTCTTGTACTAGGTTTAATATCGTTAATAGTAAGTTTTTCTAGTTCTTTCTTTCGACTAGTTGCTTGACGACTTTTGCTTGCATTAGCCGAAAATCTTGCAATAAATTCTTGAAGTTCTTTGGCTCTTGCTTCTGCTTTTTTGTTGGCTTCTTTTTGTTGTCTTAGCATAAGTTGGCTAGTTTCGTACCAAAAATCATAGTTTCCAAGATAAATATTGATTTTTCCATAATCCACATCACAAATATGTGTACAAACATTATTGAGAAAATGTCTGTTATGTGAAACAATAATCAATATATTTTCAAAATTAATAAGGAATTCTTCGAGCCATCTAACAGATTTTATATCCAAGTTGTTTGTAGGCTCGTCAAGTATCAAGATATCTGGATTTCCAAAAAGTGCTTGTGCAAGCAAAACTTTGACTTTAATAGGTGCATCAAGTGAACCCATCATACTATAGTGAAGTGATGTGTCCACTCCCAAGCCATTAAGCAATATCCCAGCATCGCTTTCTGCTTCCCAACCACCAAGTTCGGCAAATTCTGCTTCGAGTTCGGCTGCTTTCATGCCATCTTCTTCGTTGAAATCTGGCTTTGCGTAAAGCACATCTTTTTCTTTCATAATCTCAACAAGTCTATGATGACCTTGCAAAACTGTATCCATAACTGTGAAATCATTAAAGGCCTCTTGGTTCTGGTTAAGCACAGACATTCTCTCGCCCGGAGAAACAACTACTTCGCCCTTTTGTGGTTGCAATTCCCCCGAAAGAACCTTAAGGAATGTGGATTTTCCTGCCCCATTAGCCCCAATTATTCCATAACAATTGCCTTTTGTAAATTTTAAATTAACTTCATCAAACAATTTGTGACTACCAAATTGCACACAAACATTATTTACTTGTATCATAATCTTTCCTAATAATATATTTTTTAACTTAATTAGTTTACCTAAAAAAAACCATTATGTCAATCTATTCCTCATACTACGAAGATATAAACGGACAAACCACACAAAAATATATGGCGTAAAATTATTGGATATATTTTAAATTTGCATTTTTGGAAAATTTATGCTAAAATATATATAATAAGTAATGTGTGGAGTTTGAATATGGCAAAAAATATTGAAATTAAAACTAAAAATGAAAAATTGGGCGAACTACTTCTAACTATTGATGCTCATGAAAAAGTAGATAGTCTAACACTATCCGACGATATTTCCAAAGAATATCAAAGCAAATCTAATAGAGAATTTTTGTTTGCTTTGTATATGCAAAACATGAAAAACGATAAGATGACCACAATAATTGGACATGTTTTGGAAGATTGTGAAAATTTATCCAAAACAGAGATTATAGATAGAATTAATTCCGAGTATTCCGCAAACAAACCACAAAATGCACCACACGAAGGTTTGAAATCTGGTGACCATATTACACTAAATATCTACAAATCTGACGATACACAAAACAGCATATATAATTTGGAAGCTCAGATAAAAAAGACAAAAAACGGAATTAAATATGCAGAAATTGAAAAGAACTTCACAAACGAAGAATATAGACGTTGCGGACTTATGCGACTAGGTTTTGATAATTTCCAAAATTATTTGCAAGAAAACAATATTCAAAAAATCACTTTGGAAGCAATTGACCTTGACGGCAACGAATTTAATCTAAATTCACTCTATACAAAATTTGGTTTTGACAAACATGGTGACAAATTTGTCAAAGATGTTTCTCAAAGAGAATACTACTAAAAAATGTAGTATTTTGAGAAATATCATATATCACAAAAATGCTTTTTTGTGTCAAAGAAATTTAAATCACATTTTAAACAATCAAAACCTTGAATATAACACCAAATAAGGCTATGATTTTAACTTTGCATAGTACAAAAAAATCCAAGATAACTTGGATTTTTTTATTAGTATTGAACTTTGATACCAGGTCCCATTGTTGAAGACACTGAAACTGATTTGATATAAGTACCCTTAGCAGCTGCTGGTTTTGCTTTGATTATAGCATCCATAACAACTTTTAGGTTTTCAGCAAGTTTGTCTGCACCAAATGAAACTTTACCAATCATTACGTGAACGATATTGTTTTTGTCAAGTCTATATTCAACTTTACCAGCCTTGATTTCGGCAATAGCCTTAGCAAGGTCAGTTGTAACAGTACCACTCTTTGGGTTTGGCATAAGACCTTTTGGTCCTAATACCTTAGCAATTCTACCAATAACTGGCATCATGTCTGGTGTAGTAACGCAGACATCAAAACCGAACCAGTTTTGAGTTTGAATCTTTTGAACCATGTCTTCAGCGCCAACGAAGTCGGCTCCTGCTTTGGTTGCAATATCAGCATTGTCACCTTTGGCAAAAACCAAGATTTTCTTAGATTTACCAGTTCCGTGTGGCAATACAACAACGCCTCTTACTTGTTGGTCAGCGTTTCTTCCGTCTACACCAAGCTTAACGTGAAGTTCAACAGTTTCATCAAACTTTGCACTTGCGGTCTTAACAGCTAGGTCTAGCGCATCAGCTACTGTATACAAAGTAGCTTTGTCTACTAATTTAGCAGACTCTATGTATCTTTTACCTTTCTTCATATTTTTCTTCTCCTTGTGGTTTTAGTGAATAAATTACAACTAAAATTTTTATTCTCCCACTTAATCAACTACCGTAACACCCATGCTTCTGCAAGTTCCTTCGATCATGCTCATAGCGGTCTCAAGATTTGCTGCATTAAGGTCAGGCATTTTTTCTTCTGCGATTGCTTTTACTTGTGCTTTTGTAATCTTAGCAACTTTGGTTTTGATAGAATTTGCCGAACCACTTTCAATTCCGCAAGCTTTCTTAATCAATACCGCTGCTGGTGGAGTTTTTAGCACAAATGTAAATGATCTATCAGCGTAAATTGTAACAACAACTGGAATAACAAATCCAACTTTGTCCTTAGTCTTGTCGTTAAAGTCTTTAACGAAAGAAGGAAGTTGAATTCCGTAAGGTCCAAGAACGCTACCTACTGGAGGTGCTGCTGTAGCCTTTCCTGCTTGTAATTGCAATTTTACAACTGCTGTAACTTTTTTCTCTGCCATTTTTTTCCTCCTGCCATTATATATTGGCATATGTGGTATAAGTGAAATGCATGAATAAAATTTACATTTCTCCCACTATATTTTAAATGATAAAATCATATAAAATCAAATTAAATCTTTCGTACTTGGTCTAAGTTTAAATCAACTGGAGTATCTCTACCAAACATTTCAACCATAACTTTGAGTTTTGCATTTTCTCTATCAACAGCAATAACTGTTCCAACAAAACCGTTCAAAGCACCGTCCAAAACTTCAACCTTGTCATTTTCACTAATTGTAATATCAACAACAGTGTTCTTTTCGAGTCTCATCTTGCGAATTTCTTCGTCAGTGAGTGGAAGTGGACGACCTTTTGGTCCAACAAATCCAGTAATACCCCTAGTACGAGTAACTGCATGCCAAATATCATCGCCATAAATCATTTTGACAATAATATAACCCGGCATAACTTTTCTGGAAACAATTTTTTGTTTTCCATTCTTTTCTTCGACAACATCTTCCATCGGGATAACAATATCAAATATACGATGTTGCAAATTATACTTATCTTTAACTATTTCCAAATTTTCTTTGGCTACATTTTCATAACCCGAGAATGTATGCAAAACATACCATTTTGCTTCTTCCATTTCGCTATCAACAGTTTTTTCGGTAGTATCATCTATTAGATTTCCACTGCCAACTGTTGATACAACTGCTTCAATGGCTTGGTCACTAACTGCACTTTCAACAATTTCTTTTTCGTCGTTAGTCTCGGTTTCCAATGTTTCAAAATTATCTTTTAATTCTTCGTTTTCCATTAGAATACTCCTTGATTGTATTTTTTATGGTAATAACACATTATTTACCAAACTAAATAATCTATCAACACCAAAAAGCAAAAGTGTACAGATTGCAACTACCGCAATAACTACACAAGTATTCTTACAAACAGTGCCAAACGAAGGTCTCGATACTTTTTTAAGTTCGCTCCAAACTTCACTTGCTTTACGCTTCAAAGACTTTTTGTCAGATTTATTCTTTTTTGCATTTTTCTTTTGTTTGTTGTCTACTTTGTCGTTTTTCTTAAGTTGTTTATTTTTAGCATCTGGAGTAATGATTTCTACATCAGACTCTACAGGCTGTACATTTTTTTTAGCCATATTCAAACTTCCCTTAAAAATATATTTTTATTTTGTTTCTTTGTGAACAGTATGTTTTTTGCAGAACTTACAATACTTTTTAACTTCGATTCTGTCTGGGTCGTTTTTCTTATTCTTTTGACTATCGTAATTTCTTTGTTTACATTCTGTACAAGCAATAATAATATTATCTCTCATTACAATTCTCCTTCTGATAGGTATTTAACTTTGCCAGTCAATTTTAGCATAAGGACAGATAATTTGTCAATATCTTTACAATAAAAAATAGAGTCGTCAAACAAGTTTCATACTCTATTATTATTTATGCTATATATAATATAATATATATTTGACCAAAAATCAAGTCTTTTTAGCAAATTTGCCAAAAAATATTATTTTACAAAAGAGTGAACCTTTGCACATATTGCCAAGGTTCACCTTCAAATAGTTTTATTCTTTGAATTTTTGTTTAAAGTAATTTAAATTTCCAAAGCCCCTAAATCATTTCTTGACCATCAGAGCCATTCTTTGCTTTATTTTCGTCAACGATTTTATTGACATACTTACCTAATTCTGAATATGTTTTAACATATATTTCATGGCTTGTTATTTTGCTTTTGGGCATATATTTTTCCAAAGTTCTTCTATATAAATCATGGTAAAATTTCTTAATTTCTAATAATTTTTTATCGTCTAAATTATAAGGAGCATTTTTATGATTTAACGAATAACCCGCTTTACATATATCCGAAACATTATCATTTGTTTTATTAATTAAATCTTCGTTTCCGTGTTCCTTAAGATATTTTTGCTGCTCAACTGAGAATTTTATTTCATATGCACCGGTATTAAGATTGTAAAAAGGATTTATAACAACTTTGCCTATTATTTCTCTTTGAACACCATACACAAATCTTGAATTAATGGTAGTAACTAGCTTTCCATATTTTTTTATATAATCTTGTTCTAATTTATCGTATTCATTAAACTTTATGTTAGGTAATTTATAAAGCTCTGGTATACAATATTTTACAGTATCTGTTCTTGCTCTTATAAACAATGGAAATAATTCATTTCCACATTCTTTAGCTCCAATCATTGCCTTTGGCACTTTTAATATTAAAACATCTTTTCTGCCGGACTCATCAACGATTTTTTGAATACCATATTTATCAACAGTTTCTTCGTCATACATTTCTATATTTTGTGGGTCGAAAAACAAAGAAAATTCTTGAGATTTTTTATCCGAGAAAGAATTGTCCGAAGTTGAGTACATTACACTCTCATCACTCGGATTTAAATAAATACTGTCTCCTTTCAAGGAAAAGTTAACATAATTAATCTTTCTATCTAATTCATCGTCAATGTTTGAAACAAGCCACATTTCAAATGGCGATATTTCATAGTCATAACATAGTAAATATACATTATCCCCTTTGCAATTAAGCATATTGCTACTTTCAATAGATTCTTTTAATTTCATATTTCCCACCACAAATATTTTAATAATTACATTTTAACACCTGATTTATTAAAAGTCAATACCCCATTTTTTGAAATAACTTTAAAAAAGAATGGGCTTACCCATTCTAAATTTTAAAAATTTGTTTTACATATCTCGTCCATCTGTATCACGAATATGTGACAAAAAAACATCTTGTCTCTTAGCGTTATCAAAAATACCATTTTCTTCACCACCACCACTAACAAAATCCGTACCTTCGGTATACTGACTTTCGATTGATTGTGTGTCTGCATTTTCTTCACGAGTATCACTTTTTGGCTGCTCACCCTTGCTCTCATCTGATGAGTCACTAACTAAACCGCTTTCACTCTTGCCAACATTGCCTTTCGAATAATCTTTGGCATTATTTCCGTCTTGCGATACTCCAGCATCAAAGCCTTTTAATCCACCTAAAATATCATGGATTGTGTTAAAACTATCTCTAGCGGGGTCAACCTTATAATTATCATTTTCAAAGTTATTTGCGTCACTTGTTTCATTGCCCGTACCAGTCGAACTGTCAAAATTATTAGAAGTATCAGAAGTTATTAATGTTTCGTCTGTTGTACTATAAGATGTACTGCTTGTTGTTGCATCACCAGTTTGTGGTTGTCCTGCCATTTTTGAATTGTTTGTATCATCAAATTTAGTGCTAGAATTTTGGTTATTTGCAAGATTATCAAACATAGAACCAAATTTACTATCCGAACTTAAGCCACCATCAGACCTGGAAACGAATTTGGATTGTGTCTCGCCTTTAGGAGTTGTATCTTCATACCCCCCCAAATCAGATTGTGGACTTTTTGGATTATCATATTGTTCGAATATCGCTTGAGACCTTACATAAGCATTCTTTAGTTTTTCTCCCACATCGCTTGCACGTTTATCTGCAGTTTCATTAACATATTCATTGTTTATTTCATCGTGTTCTTCATCTGGGGTTTTAGATTTCAAATCCGTATTTAATTCAGTATTATTTTCTCTGTTTTTCTCTTCTTGAAGTCTTGCAATAGTATCTACAATACTTGGCTTGTTTTCAGCATTTTCTTCACTTTGCATAGTATCTTCAATATTTGGATTTTCTTGTTCATTTTCGGCATTTAATTCTTGAGTATTAACTGGTTTAATATCTTCAGTTATAGGGTTTGTCTGATTGTCTTGTTCTTGTGATTGCGTACTTTCGTTTTCGTCTTCAGACTCTTCTTCGTTGCCTTCGCCTTCACTTTCTTCTTCCATTTCATCAAACAAAACTGGATTTTCAAAAGTTGTAGATGCACCACTTACACGCATTTCTTCCTGAAGCAATTCTTTGTATTCTTTTTCTACATCGTCTGATGAGTTATCGTCATTATCGGCATTGGCTGGAGCATTTTCTATCGACTTGTTCATTTGGTCTAGTTTTTCCCTATCGCCTGCATCAAGCATATTAAACGCTTTTGCATTCGCTTTGTCGCTAAATCTTGTTACACTTTCGGTAAATGTATCCAAAGCATCTTTGCATTCAACATTAAATTCGGCTTCTTGTTGAATAAAAATTTCCTTTGTTCCTGAAATTTCTTCGATACAAGCATCAAGTAGTTCGTTGAGAGCCTTGTAATTCTTTTCTTTTAGGAATACTTCTTCAATAAGAGCATATCTTTCATTAAATGAGTTAAGAACGGCATTGCTAAATTCATTGTCGAGTTTGGTAAGTTTAGATAGTCTAAAGGTAAAATATTTACCATAAGCATCAAGCATTTTTTCTTCGGAAAGCTTGGAAAGAAGCAACATATATGCTTTTTTGGCTAGGATATAACTATCTTCAATATTTAAATCTTCCAACGATTTTTTTTCTTTGCCTTCGTCGTCACCTTCTTCGTCTTCGTCAGTTACGTGGAATTTTGAATACGACTCATCCAAAAAGTTATCGACAGTACTTTTGAACTCTGCAATTTTGGTTTTGATTATGTTTTGAAGATAACCATTAACTTTTTCGACTTCTTCAAGCACAAAAAGTGAAGATGTAGCCATATCGTCGTCATCACGAGAATTATCAAAGGTTATTTCAAACATGATTTCACCATAACCTAATAAACTACCACAACAAAACATAGAGTTATTGTATGAACTTTTTCTAACCTTTTTTAACTCAATTAGTTCGCTTACAATTTGTGGAGCGATATAATAATTGCCATTATCGTCATATTCCCCTAGCAAGTTATTTTTGATAATGTCCATTTTTTCGGTTACAAAATTATCTTGAGTATCTTTTCTTACAAAATCTTTTTCCATAAACTTTTCCTTATAGTGTTAAATTGTGCTAATTTAAAAACTAAATTCAAAAAATAAATATATCTATCCTTAGTATTTTAACACATCTATACAAAAAAAGGAAACAATTCAAAATTAAAAAATAAAAAAAACATGAGTAATGGAAAACCATTACTCATGATAAATTGACTAAAAGTGAAATTACTCGATAATTGAGCTAACAACACCTGAACCAACTGTTCTGCCACCTTCACGGATAGCGAAACGCAAACCTTGTTCGATAGCAATTGGAGTGATAAGTTTGATAGTCATTCTAACGTTATCACCTGGCATTACCATTTCAACGCCTTCAGGAAGTTCGATAGTTCCAGTAACGTCTGTTGTACGGAAGTAGAATTGTGGTCTGTAACCATTGAAGAATGGAGTATGACGTCCACCTTCTTCTTTCTTCAATACGTATACTTCAGCTGTGAAGTGAGTATGTGGATGAATTGAACCTGGTTTAGCAAGAACTTGTCCTCTTTCGATTTCGTTTCTTTGAACACCACGAAGTAGAAGACCTACGTTGTCACCTGCTTCAGCTTGGTCAAGCATCTTTCTGAACATTTCAACACCAGTAATAACTGTTTGAAGTTTAGAACCCATACCAACGATTTCTACAGTGTCACCAACTTTAACTGTTCCTCTTTCTACTCTACCTGTAGCAACTGTACCACGACCTGTGATTGTGAATACGTCTTCTACTGGCATCAAGAATGGTTTGTCAGTTTCTCTAACTGGGTCAGGAATATAAGTATCAAGAGCGTTCATAAGTTCGTTGATACATTGACAAGCAGGATCGTCAACTTTTCCTTCTTTAGCAGCTTCCAAAGCTTTTAGAGCGGAACCTTTGATAATTGGAGTTTTGTCTCCTGGGAAACCATACTCAGTAAGTAGGTCTCTGATTTCCATTTCTACTAGTTCAAGTAGTTCTGGGTCATTAACTTGGTCAGTTTTGTTCATGAATACTACAATGTATGGAACACCAACTTGTCTAGCAAGAAGAATGTGTTCTCTTGTTTGAGGCATTGGACCATCAGTTGCAGCAACAACTAGGATAGCACCGTCCATTTGAGCAGCACCAGTGATCATGTTTTTAACATAGTCAGCGTGTCCTGGACAGTCTACGTGTGCATAGTGACGTTTGTCTGTTTCGTATTCAACGTGAGCAGTATTGATTGTAATACCTCTTTGTCTTTCTTCTGGTGCTTTATCAATAGCGCCATAGTCCATTGCTAATGCTTTACCTTGAGCAGCAAGTGTCATAGTAATAGCAGCAGTCAATGTTGTTTTGCCGTGGTCAACGTGACCAATTGTACCAACGTTAACGTGTGGCTTAGTTCTTTCATATTTTGCTTTTGCCATTTTTTAATATCCTCCTAAATTTATTTAATTAAAAATTAGCTTTTTTGTTTTCGCCAATAACTTTTTCGGCGATATTTTTTGGAACTTCTAAATAATGAGAAAATTCCATACTGAAAGTTCCACGACCTTGAGTAAGTCCACGAAGATCTGTAGCATAACCAAACATTTCTCCAAGTGGAATCTCGGCGTGAATAACTTGAGTACCGTTACGCAAATCAGTGCCACTTAGCACACCACGTCTACGAGTAATATTACCCATAACGTCGCCCAAGTAGTCATCAGGTGTTTCAACTTCAACCTTCATAATTGGTTCAAGTAAAACAGGGTCTGCCTTTCTCGCGCCTTCTTTGAAAGCAAGAGAACCAGCAATTTTATATGCCATTTCTGATGAGTCTACATCGTGATAAGAACCATCAAAAAGCGTAACCATAAAGTCAACGGTTTCAAATCCAGCAAGAACACCATTTTGTTTTGCTTCTTGAATACCTGCGTCGATAGCTGGGATATATTCCTTAGGAATAGCACCACCAACAATCTTATTTTCAAATTTGTAACCTTCTCCGGCTGGAAGTGGAGTAAGTTTAACCCAACAGTGACCGTATTGACCACGACCACCAGATTGTTTGATATACTTACCTTCAACTTCAACTTCTTTGCGGATAGTTTCTCTATAAGCAACTTGAGGTGCGCCAACATTAGCATCTACCTTAAATTCTCTCTTTAGTCTATCTACAATAATTTCAAGGTGAAGTTCACCCATTCCGGCAATAATTGTTTGACCAGTTTCTTGGTCTGTATATGTCTTAAATGTTGGGTCTTCTTCGGCTAGTTTAACAAGTGCTATAACCATTTTTTCTTGGTCAGCCTTGGTTTTTGGCTCAATAGCAACTCTAATAACTGGTTCTGGGAAGTCCATGCTTTCAAGTACAATTGGTTTGTTTTCTGCACAAAGAGTATCACCTGTTGTGGTGTCTTTGAGTCCAACTATGGCTACAATTTCACCAGCATAAGCTTCTTCAATTTCTTCACGGTGATTTGCGTGCATTCTTATGATTCTACCGATTCTTTCTTTCTTGTCTTTGCAACTATTATATACATAACTACCTGCAGTCAAGACACCAGAATAAATTCGGAAAAATGTAAGACGTCCAACATATGGGTCAGTCATAATCTTGAATGCAAGACCAGCAAATGGTTCTGTATCCGAACTATGTCTGTCTTCTTCGATATCTGTGCCAGGTTTTGTACCCCTAATAGCTTCGATATCTGTTGGCGCTGGCATGTAATCTACGATTGCATCTAGCAATTTTTGAATACCTTTGTTTTTGAAAGATGTACCACATACAACTGGATTTAATTTACCAGATATAGTACCTTTTCTGATTCCTTTTTTGATATCTTCAACCGACAAATCGCCAGTTTCAAAATATTTTTCCATAAGGGAATCATCTTGTTCAGCAGCAATTTCTACAAGTTCTGCTCTAAATTTGTTAGCTTTGTCTCTGTATTCGGCAGGAATTTCTTCTACTCTAGTCTTTGTGCCAGTTTCATCTTCATAGAAAGTAGCATTCATTTCAACTAAGTCAATAATTCCTCTGAATTCATCTGCTTCGCCAATTGGCAATTGGATAGCAACAGCATTGGCTTTGAGTCTGTTTCTCATACTATCAATAACTTTTTCAAAGTTAGCATCGTTAATATCCATTTTGTTAACATAAGCCATTCTAGGAACGTTATATTTGTCAGCAAGACGCCAGTTTGTTTCACTTTGGGCTTCAACACCTGCTCTTGCACTAAATACAGCAACAGCACCGTCCAAAACTTTCAAACTTCTGTTAACTTCAACTGTAAAGTCAACGTGTCCCGGAGTGTCTATGATATTGATTTGGTGATTTTTCCACATACAAGTTGTAGCAGCACTAGTGATTGTGATACCTCTTTCTTGTTCTTGAGCCATCCAGTCCATAGTAGCTTCACCTTCGTGAACTTCACCAATCTTATGAGTTTTTCCAGTAAAGAACAAAATTCTTTCTGTAGTAGTAGTTTTACCCGCATCAATGTGCGCCATAATACCTACGTTTCTTAATTCGCTTAAGGGAGTCTTTCTAGGCATAAATTAATTCTCCTTAAATTACCAACGATAATGTGCAAAAGCCTTGTTGCTTTCTGCCATTTTGTGAGTATCGTCTTTCTTTTTGAATGCACCACCAGTACTGTTGTAAGCATCCATGATTTCGCTTGCAAGTTTTTCTTCCATGCTCTTTTCGTTTCTTTTTCTTGCGTATGTAACCAACCATCTAATAGCTAGAGTTTGTTGTCTAGCAGGGCTGATTTCGATAGGTACTTGGTAGTTGCTACCACCAACACGTCTAGCCTTTGTTTCTAGTAATGGTTTAACATTTTCTAGTGCTTGCATAAAGTACTTATCTGGTTCAACGCTTAGTTTATCTTTGATTATATCAAATGCACCGTACACAATTCCTTCGGCGATAGCCTTTTTGCCATCAAGCATAACTTGGTTGATAAGTTTTGTTACAACCTTATTATTATAGACAAAATCAGGCAATACGTCTCTTTTGCGTACACCACTTCTTCTTGGCATAATTTTTCTCCTTGTTTAATTTTTTAAGTTTTCTAGCATAACACTAGTTAATTATTTACCTTTTTTTGCACCATATTTACTACGTGCTTGTTTTCTCTTTGCAACTCCGGCAGTATCAAGAGTACCTCTGATTACGTGATAACGTACACCTGGCAAATCTCTTACTCTTCCACCACGGATAAGAACAATGCTGTGTTCTTGTAGGTTGTGGCCTTCACCAGGAATATAAACAGTACCTTCTTGACCGTTAGATAGTTTAACCCTACAAATTTTTCTAAGTGCTGAGTTTGGTTTCTTTGGAGATGTAGTAGTAACACTCAAACAAACCCCTCTTTTTTGTGGGTTTTCGTCCATTATTGGAGTTTTGGATTTAACAGCAACTTGCTTTCTGCCTTGTTTAACTAATTGCGAAATTGTTGGCATTTTATCCTCCTAAATAGTTTTGGCAAATTTAGATTCAACCATATCCAATTTACCTAAAGTTATTCTCCACAGTAGCACAATGTATTGTAGCGTGGAGATATTTTCAAGTTACCAAAATCACACCAGAGTCGGTCACTCAAAAATTACCAAACGAACATAATCCGTTTAGTATACTATAATACGCTATTTAGTTTATCAAATAAAAAACCCAATGTCAACATTTTTTGGAATATTTTTCATTTTTGTTGAATTGGGATTTCTTCTAGTTTTTTTGCGATTTTTTTTGAACAATCACAAATAAATTTTTAATTTGTAATTATATATTTTGTATGTTTTTAATTTTACTCAAAAGCCTTGATACTTCCGCATCTAATTTTTGGATTTTTGTGGCGTTAATTTTGCAATGATTTCAAAATTTGGTTGTTTACATTAAACTTTTTGTCAACATTTATTTTCAATTTTTGAATAAATTTCTCTATTCATATAGTACTCCCACTAAACTTTTTTGATTATACCATATTTTAGCCAAAAAGTCAAGATTGCATAGTACCACAAAAAATACTTATTCGGCTGATAATTTCAAATTATTTTGTAATTTGAAAAAACCAATCAAATAAGTATTATTTCATCAAATATTTAGTTTAGACTGCTTTGTTTTTGTCATTAAGAGTACTCTCAACCAAAACGCACATTTCCTTTGGATGAGTTTTGCAAACAATATCAAAACTACTTGGTTCTGGAATATCTGTTTCAAAAGCATATGCACATTCCAAATACGCATCAAGCATTTCCCTTGCATTATTATGCGCTTGCTCAACAGTTTCACCACTGGTTACAAGCCCAATATCAAACATGGCGATGATATAACACTTTTCTTCATCGTCATAAAATAGTACCGCTGGATAAGTAAATTTTTTCATACACACACTCTTTTTAGTATAACTTTATTTAATTTTAGCATAAAAAATCTTTGTTGTAAAATTTTTTGCCCGTGTTTTTTGTACTTTTAGGCTAATTTACATGATAAAATCTAGCTTTTTATTTAAAACCACAGTATTAAAGGTTATCAAGAGATAGACTATAAACATTTTTTAGTTGTTTTCTATTAAAAATTTTGTACTTTTTGCCGGCAGATTCAAACAATATATACACCCTATTATTCTTAATAGCAATCTCTTCGGACATAGAAGGAACATTTATTGTATTAGTTAGCGACTCATCATCCAAGTACCATAGTTTGATTGTGTGATTTCCGATTGCAAAGTTTGGATTGTGTGGTGCTTCACTGAATACATCTTTGTATACATATAATGCCGAATCAGCAAGTCCATACGAACAAGACATAAGAATTTTTCCGTTAGACACAGCCATTCCTTGAACAAGTCCCCTAATAGACAATGCTCTTGACGGAGTCTTTTCGTCTAGCCCCAAAGATTTTCCTTCGTTAATCTTATATCCAAAAACAAGTGCTGGATTTGTTTCCCCGCTACGGGTTTTCAAAAAATGTGTCGAACTTGTTTCGTATTTTCCCGCTCTATAGAATTCGCCTATATACAGATATCCGTCATTTGTAAAAACAAAATCAGCACCATTATTTACTTTGAAACTATCAATAATTTCAACCTTTGCTTCATTTTCGCACGAATTTACTGCTGACAAGAAAAATCTAAAACAGTTTTTGTCGCCAACTACCCAAATAGTACTGCCATAAGATACAATTCCACCCGCATGACCAGTGTAATCTTGGTCGTCTTGAGTAAGAGTAAAGTATTTTTCCGCCTTTCCTTCGTTAATTACATAAAATCTTGAAGGAGAACCGTCTGACATATATCCCCCGACCAAAAACTTGTCAGTTCCGTCAATAGTTGTTAAGCCTTGCGGAGTAAATTTGGTGTCAAGACCGGGAATTTCAAACTCAACACTTGCGTTTTCAAAAAACTTTTTGTTCCATGGCCATAGATAATATACACCCAAAAAAATTAGTATTAGCCCCAATATAGAACTAATTATAGATATTGTAATTTTCCATGCTTTTGACATAATTATCCCCTTAAATATTAGATTTTATTGATTTTGCATAGTATTTAAATTATAGCCTTACATTGTTAATTTAACACAAAATTCTAATTAATCAAAACAAAAAACACACTTACTTTGAATGTAAATGTGTTAGATTTAAATGTTATGCTTCTTGAACAAAACTATTGTTAATAAGATTGCTAATTACATTTTCACTAGCATTTTCTGGAGTTTTGACAAGTCCGTTTGCTTTTAAATATTTTTTAATAGACTTAGCATACCTAGTTGGTTGAAATTTGAGTATACCGTTTTCGTCAACATACAAATTTCCGCTACCTGCAAGTTTCATGCTTTCAGGCACAACTGGAGTACTAACTGGTTTAACTTCCTTATTTAGTGAAGAATAAACTTCGTTTAATTTGTCTACATACTTTTCCATTTCATTAATTGTTTGGTCCATAACATTTCTCCTTGAAATTTTATTTTCCCCCAATTAAATATTAACTTATCCCTATGTAATCAATAATTTAATTGTGTCCACCAACACCAATGCCCACCAGCATCATTTTGATTACAACCTAATTATACACTAATAATTTAAATTTGTAAATACTAAAACGAAAATTTCTTTGAAAAATATAAAAATATAACTATATATTTTCCCAAAAAACAAAATTCCTAGTATGCTATGAAAAATCGCTATACTAGGAATAATTTTAAGTTTTTTAAGCAAAATCTTCTTCTTCAAACAATTTGTTAGTTTGTTCGTCCATTTGGGCGATTTCCTTAACTTCTTCGTTTGTATCTCTGTATTCAAGATTTTTGATAGATACGTAGCCAGTTCCAGCTGGAATTTGTTTACCTATCATCAAGTTTTCTTTGAGTGATACGAGATTATCTACTTTACCCTTAACAGACGCATCAGTAAGAACTCTTGAAGTTTCTTGGAATGATGCAGCAGCAAGGAATGAAGGATTGCTAAGTGCTGCTTTTGTAATACCTTGAACAAGACGTTTAGCAGTTGCTGGTGTACCACCTTCTTGAATAATTTTGTCGTTTTCTTCTTCAAACTTGAAGTGGTCAACAATATCACCAATAAGCATATCTGTATCACCACCGTCTTCTACCTTGACATTACGTAGCATTTGACGAATAATAATTTCTACGTGTTTTGTATTAAGTTCAACACCTTGAGATGAGTATGTTGCCAAAACTTCGTTAAGAAGATAGTTTTGAACATCATTTACACCACGAGTTCTTAAGAAATCATTTGGATAAATTGAACCTTCAGTAAGAACTGTTCCCGCTTCAACTGTATCTCCATTTTTAACCTTAAGTACAACACCATAAGGAATGATATATTTTCCATCACCGTCTGGATTTTTTACAACGATTTCGTAGTATTTTCCACCATCTTTGTTTTGTGATGCCATTTCTTTGAGAATTACTTTTCCGGCAACTTCACTAACTGTTGCAACACCCTTTGGCTTTCTAGCTTCAAAGATTTCGGCAACTCTTGGAAGACCTTGAGTAATATCGGCTGCATTGGCAACACCACCTGTGTGGAATGTTCTCATAGTAAGCTGTGTACCTGGTTCACCAATTGACTGAGCAGCGATAATACCAACTGGCTCGCCAAGTGGAACGACTTTGTTATTTGACATGTTTTGTCCATAACATTTTGCACAAATACCATGTTTTGACCTACAAGTAAGAGCCGTTCTAATACATACACTTGTGATTCCTGCTTCAACAACTTTGTCAGCCATTTCTTTGGTTATCATTGTATCTGCTGGAATAATAATTTGTTTGGTTTTTGGATTAATAACATTGTCTACCGAATATCTACCAGTGATTCTTTGTTGCAATGAACTTACTGGAGTTCCGTCTTTGACAATAGCTGAAACAACCATACCTTTAACTTTTTCACCATTCTCTTTGAAACAATCTTCTTGAGCAATGATTACTTCTTGAGCAACTGCTTCAAGACGTCTAGTCAAGTAACCAGAGTCGGCAGTTTTCAAAACCTTATCTGCAAGACCTTTTCTACCACCACGAGATGACAAGAAGTATTCAAGTGGGGTTAGTCCCAAACGGAAGTTAGATTTAACTGGAATATCAACTTTTCTTCCAGATGTATTAGCCATGATTCCACGCATACCACAAAGTTGTAATACCTGTCCTGCACTACCACGCGCACCAGACTCTGCCATCATTCTAACTGGATTTAGTACGTCCATTTTGTTGATAACAACACCTTCAAGTTTTTTGGTTGCATCTTTCCAAAGTTTGATATTTCTATCTAGTTTTTCGTTTTCAGTAATAAATCCACGTTTAAAGAATTTTTCGTTTTCAGCAACTTGTTTTTCAACTTCATCGATATATTCTTGTTTTTCACTTGGAATTTCCATATCGAATACATTGATTGTTATTGCACCGATTGTTGAGTACTTGTAACCAATCTCTTTGATGTGGTCAAGCATTTTAACTGTTTCGGTTGTACCCAAAGCATCAAAACATTTACGAATGATATTCTTAAGAGCCTTAGCAGTAACCAAGAAATCTATTTCGTACTTGCCGATGTTATCAGGATTAGTTCTATCTACAAAACCGATGTTTTGTGGGATATTTTTGTTAAATATAATTTTACCGACAGTAGTCTCTATTCTACGAGTAACTGGTTTTCCTTCGAACATAACAGTTTTTCTAACTTGAATAGGAGATTGAATTTCGATAATTTTGTTTTGATAAGCCATCAATGCTTCATCTTCTGAAATGAAGTACTTGCCTGCACCCTTGGCATCTTTTTTGACGATTGTCAAATAGTATGAACCCAAGACCATATCTTGTGTAGGAGTACAGATTGGACGACTATCAGCTGGTTTTAGAATATTATTTGAAGATAGCATCAATATTCTAGCTTCGGCAACAGCTTCGGGACTAAGTGGAACGTGAACAGACATTTGGTCTCCGTCGAAGTCGGCGTTAAATCCACCACAAACAAGTGGATGAAGTCTAATTGCTCTACCTTCAATTAGCACTGGCTCAAACGCTTGGATAGAAAGTCTATGAAGCGAAGGAGCACGGTTTAGTAGTACTGGGTGGTCTTTGATTACTTCTTCAAGCAAATCCCAAACTACTGGTTTTTGTTTTTCGATTACTCTTTTGGCAGTTTTGAAGTTAAGAGACAAGTTTCTCTCAACTAGTTTTCTCATAATGAATGGTTTGAATAGTTCCAAAGCCATTTCTTTTGGAAGACCGCATTGATACATTTTGAGTTCAGGTCCAACGACAATAACTGAACGACCAGAATAGTCAACACGTTTTCCAAGCAAGTTTTGTCTAAATCTACCAGGTTTACCCTTTAGACTTGCGGTCAAAGACTTAAGTTCTCTTTGTTTTGGTCCTTGAACTGCCTTGCCTTTCTTACCATTTTCAATCAAAGCATCAACAGCTTCCTGAAGCATTCTCTTTTCGTTACGAACGATAACTTCTGGAGCGCCGATAGAGATAAACTTTTTAAGTCTATTATTACGATTTATAATTCTACGATAAAGGTCGTTAATATCAGATGTGGCAAATCTACCGCCATCTAGTTGAATCATAGGTCTAATATCTGGTGGAATAACTGGAATTACATCCAAAACCATCCATTCTGGTCTATTTCCACTTCTTCTAAATGATTCAATAACTTCAAGTCTTTTTGACTTAATTTTCTTTTGACCCTTGGTAGCCTTAGCGATTTGAGCTTTGAGTTCGGCAGATTCTTTTTCCAAATCTATTTCGCTTAGCAATTCTCTAATTGCTTCGCCACCCATGCCCGCTCTAAAACTATCATAGCCATATTTTTCAACAGCTTCTCTGTATTCAGCATCAGAGATAACTTGCATTTTTGAAAAACCTGTTTTGCCCGGGTCAAGCACAATATAACTTACATAATAGATAACTTTGTCAAGTTGTCTTGAATTTAGGTTCAAAAGCAAACCAATTCTCGAAGGAATGCTTTGCAAGAACCAAATATGAGCAACTGGAGTAGCAAGTTCAATATGCCCCATTCTCTCACGTCTAACGCTACTCTTTGTTACTTCGACACCACATTTGTCACAAATTACGCCTTTGTGACGAATTCTTTTGTATTTTCCACAATGACATTCCCAGTTTTTCTTAGGTCCAAAGATTCTTTCACAAAGAAGACCAGAAGTTTCAGGCTTGTGTGTACGATAATTGATAGTTTCACTCTTAGTAACTTCACCATAACTCCATTCTCTAATTTTTTCTGGAGATGCAATACCTATTTTAATAGATGCTAGGTTATTTAATTCAAACATTATATTCTCCTTTATTCTTCTTCATCAAAGTCATCAAATAAATCTGACTCATCAAATATATTATCAAAATCTTCGTCGCTTTCCAAATTTTCTTCCAAAGCAGTTTCTGGCGTTGGAGCATCAAAGTCAAGTTCAATATCTTTGACTTCTTCTCTAGGCTTAGTAGCTTCAGCAAATGTCTCAACTGTATCCGAATTCAAATCTCCAAGTGCGAATTCTTTGCCTTGGTCATTACGTAATTGAACATCAAGACCCAAACCTTGCAATTCCCTAATAAGAACCTTGAACGATTCTGGCATGCCTGGTTCTGGAAGTGGCAAACCTTCAACAATTGCCTTGTATGTTGCAAGTCTTCCTTCGGTATCATCAGATTTAACGGTCAACATTTCTTGTAATAACTTGGTTGCACCATATGCTTCCAAAGCCCAAACTTCCATTTCACCAAATCTCTGACCACCAAACATAGCCTTACCACCAAGTGGTTGTTGTGTAACATAAGCATAAGGACCAGTTGACCTTGCGTGCATCTTGTCGTTAACCATGTGTTCAAGTTTGATATAGTACATATATCCAACTGTAACTGGGTTTTCAAATGGCTCTCCAGTACGTCCGTCATAAAGTTGAATTTTTCCGTTCTCTGGGAAGTTGTTTTCTTTGAGAAGTTCTCTAATATCTGCTTCGTTAACTCCATCAAATACTGGAGTTGCAATCTTAATTCCAAGTGCCTTAGCAACAAGTCCCAAGTGAACTTCCAAAACCTGTCCTACGTTCATACGAGATGGAATACCTAGAGGGTTAAGTACGATATCAATTGGTTGACCATTAGCCATAAATGGCATATCTTCAACTGGAAGAATACGTGAAACAATACCTTTGTTACCATGACGTCCAGCCATTTTGTCACCAACACTAATCTTACGTTTTTGCGCGATAGTTACTCTAACCATTTGGTTAACACCAGTTTCAAGTTCGTCTTTGTTCTTACGAGAGAATACTTGAATATCAACGACTACACCGCTAATTCCATGTGGCACTCTAAGTGAAGTATCTTTGACATCTCTAGCCTTTTCACCAAAGATAGCCCTAAGCAATCTTTCTTCTGGAGTTGGTTCGGTTTCACCCTTAGGAGTAACCTTACCTACTAGAATGTCTCCTGGTTTAACTTCGGCACCGATTCTAATAATACCGTTTTCATCCAAGTTTTTGAGAACATCGTCACCAAGATTTGGAATATCTCTTGTAAATTCTTCGTCGCCAAGTTTTGTTGTTCTACATTTAACTTCTTCTTCCTTAAGAGTAATAGAAGTATAAACGTCTTCTTTGACAAGTCTTTCGCTAAGCAAAATAGCGTCTTCGTAGTTGTAACCTTCCCAGTTCATGAAGGCAATAAGCATATTTTTACCAAGTGCAAGTTCTCCACCATTAGCACTATATCCGTCAATCAAAGTGTCACCTTTCTTAACTTTTTGACCCTTTTTGACGATAGGTTTTTGGTTAATACAACTTTCTTGGTTTGTTTTTGTGAATTTTGTTAATTCGTATTTTTCTTCAGTTCCGTCATCAAGAGTAACAATTACTTGATTTGAATCAACATATGTTACAGTACCGCTATTTTTAGCAACTGTAATTGCACAGTTATCAAGAGCAATTTTGTGTTCCATACCGGTTGCAACAATTGGCGCTTCGGTAGTAATTAGTGGAACTGCTTGACGTTGCATGTTTGCACCCATCAATGCTCTAGCAGTATCATCGTTTTGAAGGAACGGAATAAGTGAAGTTGGAACGGATATAAGTTGTCTTGGAGATACGTCCATATAGTCAACCATTTCCTTGTCAACTTCCAATATTGTATCTTTGTATCTACAAATAATTCTCTTGTTTACAAAAGAACCATCAACATTCAAAGGTTCAGTTGCTTGAGCAATGTAACAATTTTCGTCTTCGTCAGCCATTAAATAAACGACTTCGTTTGTTACAACGCCCTTATCTTTGTTAACAACTCTATAAGCTGTTTCAATAAAACCATATTCATTAACTCTTGCAAAACTAGCAAGCGAGTTAATAAGACCGATATTTCCACCTTCTGGTGTTTCAATAACACAAAGTCTTCCGTAGTGACTATGGTGAATATCTCTGACTTCGTCTGTTGCTCTGTCTTTTTTGATACCACCTGGTCCAACTGCCGAAAGTCTACGTTTTTGAGCAAGTGAACTAAGTGGGTTCATTTCGTCCATAAGTTGGCTCAATTGGTGAGAAGCTAGAAAATCTTTGAATGCACGATTAATAGGTCTAGCATTAACTACTTGAGATGGGCTTATATCATTTAAGTCATGAGATTGCAAAGTTTCTTTGACAGCATTGGAAAGTTTGTTCATACCACTTCTGAATGCGTCTTGCAAAAGTTCGCCTGCACCCTTGATTCTACGGTTGCATAGATGGTCAATGTTATCAACTTCGCCAATTCCAACGTTCAAATCTAAGAAGTAACTTACTGTTGCCAAAATATCATCAATAGTTAGAGTGCTTCCAACTAGATTTTCAGCATTGGCTCTAATAGCTTCAATTCTTTCTTCCTTAGTCTTGTATTCTTTCAAAATATCAGCAAGTACTGGATAATAAACCATTTGGTTGATACCCAATTCTTTTTCGTTACATTTGATAACTTCGCTAAGTTTTACTCTATTGTTGCCATACATTTTGTGTTTTTTGCCATCAACAAGCACCCACACACTATTAATTCCCAAGTTTTGGATTTCGTATGCTTTTTCTCTAGTAATAACTTCGCCCGCTGGAACAATTACAGTCTTTTTGTCTTTGATATCTTCGCCCGCAGTCAAACCAATCAAACGGTTGTATAGTGCAAGTTTTTTGTCGACTTTGAATCTACCAACATCGCCAATATTATAAAATTGTGTACTGAAAAATTGCGAGAAGATAAATTGTTTTGTAGCTTCGGCACTAGGAATTTCACTAGGTCTAGTTTTTCTTGAAAGTTCAATAAGTGCATCGTGTTGAGTTTCATAAGCGTCTTTGTCAAGAGTTGCTTTCATTATCTCATTGTCGCCAAAAGTATCAAGAATGTTCTCTCTAGTTAGTCCAAAACACTTAAGGAAGATACCAAGAGATATTTTGCCACCCTTATCAAGACAAACTTTTAGTTGGTTAGGTTCTTTTTCTTTTTGTTCAATTTCCAACCAACTACCACGTTTTGGATTAAGAGTACTAGCAAAGATTTCTCTACCGGTTTTGTCTAGTTTTTTTGAAAAGTATACACTTGGGCTTCTAACGATTTGAGAAACAATTACTCTTTCAATTCCGTTGAATATAAAAGTACCTGCTTCGGTCATATAAGGAATATCACCCAAATAAACTTCTTGTTCAATAGCTTCGCCAGTTTCTTTGATAACAAGTCTAACCTTAACTCTCAAAGGAACACTATAATGCCCGCCCTTTCTTTTGGTTTCTGCCTTAGATAGTTTTGGATGTTCATCAATGACATAGTCCAAAAAATAGACTTCTGCTTTTCCAGCATAGTCTGTGATAGGTGAAAATTCTTTCAAGGCTTCGCCTATTCCTTCTTTGATAAACTTTTGATAGGAATCTTTTTGGATTTCTAACAAGTAAGGCATATCTGCTTCTTTAGTTTTGCCAAAAGTATAACGGATATTATTGCCATACTTAATCTTTTTGATATTATCAGTATTTAACATTAAGATTATTCTCCTCGAAACAATTTTTAAAAATTTTATTAAGTTGTAAAATAATGCAAAAATCGTTTGCCAAAAATATAATTTTTGGATATATTAATGACATAAGATGTTTAACATTTAGGATTGTTTACACACTTATAAACAATACTTTGCATCTAAAATTTTAGCATAATAATTCGCTACTGTCAATTCTTTTTTGAAACTTTTTGAAAGAATTATTGTTTTTTGTTTGACTTTTTGTAAAATAAGTAGTATTAAGTAAAGATATTGTTATATCTCAATCAAATCATATTATACAAAATTCACTCTTACAGAGTGTTTTTTTTCACGCAAATTTAATTTTTTATACTTTTCAAAAAACCCAAAATCAAACTATTGAAGTGAACACCATAGGGGTCACTTCACTATCAAAAATCACATTTTTGCAATTATGATTTCAAATACAAATATATTCTTAGACAAAATACAAATATATTTTTAGACAAAATCTTTATGTTTTGAAACAAAATTTTTATAATTTGAGACAAAAAAAAGGCATGCCATAGAGTTTCCCCTATTGCATGTCTTTTTTTTAGTTGCTATTAGATTAATCAAAATAATATGCCTTAAATATTAAATCACTATCTTCTATAAGTTTCCATGTTCCATCAGCATTATTAAATTCAATTTTTGTAACTTCCACTACATAGTATTGAATGTTTTTTGCTTTGTCTGTCAAGCTAGCCATATCATTTGCTATGTTGACAGAGTCTGCATTATAAATCTCTTCTACTGCATCTTTACCCAAAGATTGTGGTTTGTTTTCTGGATCAATCTTAGGAGCATGTTCAAATGGCTCGAGATAATCTCTTCCACTTGTTGGAGTTGTTTGACTAATACTAATGCCAGATGGAAGATCTATCACATTTGTAACGTTGCCTTTGTCTACAACTATTGACACATTTATATCTTGAAGAATCTTATCTTCAGTACTCAATAAGGTTCTGCTGTTATATGTGCCTTTAAATACCATTTTGTCATGTTTGTCAAACATACCTACATTTAGTCCAAAGTTAATAGCATCCAAAGTCGCTCCACTATATGCGCCTAGTTTTTCGGCAATATTCATACTAGTAAGTGCAGAATAAGGTTCATATTGATTTTCACCAATTTTAACATAGTAACTACTATAATTATAAACTTTTTCGGTTAAAAGTTCACCATTTTCATCCGTTGCCCAAATATTAAATGGCTTGTAATTGTTCACAATAAATCCTACATAATTTAGAACTACATTATCTGCCAAAGATGGAGTATGTTCCCCGTCTTCGACAAATCCTATAACACCACCAAGATTTTTGGATGCAGATATGGTTGTCGAACCCAAATCATTTCCAATCTTAATGTTTCCATACTTGTAGCCCCCAATATTTTTTAGATAACCAATTACACCACCAGCAGTTTCGGTGCGTTCGTCACCAATTACACCTTCTACAGATGTTTGGATTTCTGGTAATTCATTTACGTCGCCTATTGTTAAATTCAAGTATTGATTGTTTCCTGCGACCTTGCCTATAATTCCGCCCGCAGTAGTTCCAACAATACCACATAATACTTTGACATTACAAATAAATGATGACTCTTCCATTGTCCCATTGTAATATCCGTCAATTAGACCGATTACACCGCCAGCAACTGTGCCATTGACCACCGCTGGATTTATACTAATAACTTTGTATTCAGCATTGCCGTCAAGTTTATCACCAATTACAAGTTTTGTATTACCAATTTCGTACTTACCAACTAGTCCGCCAGCATTATAGCCCCATACGGTTCCAGCAACATTAACTGACTTTGTAGCATAAACAAAGAATATATTTGTCTCATTTGATATAGCACCTTGCCAGCCACCTTTTTCGCTAACTTGTCCAATATATCCACCAGCACCAGTATTTGAGTTACCAGTACTATATACTCCAGCTCCGTTAGAACTATTTTCGATTTCTGTCAAACTATTAACTAAATATCCAATATAACCACCTGCGTTTACTCCACTATTAATATTTGGATGATTATTCCTAATATCTTGAATTGTAAGTCTTTCAACATTAGCATAACCAGCAAATCCACCAGCACCATTTAGATAATTATTTGTATCATTATCATTGTTTACATCGGTTTTTAGTGCAATGTTTAACTTAATGTCTCCAGCTGAACCGCTTTCAAGTATATAAAGTTCGGTATCTGCTGTAGCATCATATGGTTGTCCGTAGTCTTCATCTCCAGTTTTGTCTCCATCGTCTTTTTGGTCTTCGATGTAGCCAATAAATCCGCCAACGGATACATTTTTAGTTGGGTCTTCACAACCTGAAATTACCATAGAATTAATAGAATTAGTACATTTTAGAATTTCTACAAATCTAAAGTTATTGAAGTATTTTGCATAAATTGTGCCATCTTTTTCTTGGTCTTGATAGTTCTGGTTAGAAATAACATTTCTATACTTATCGTCTGTGGTATCTTTGCTATACTTAGAAACATGTGCAATTAGCCCGCCTGCATGCGAACCGGTTTGTGTAATGCCATCTTTGTTATCTGACTTAACTTTTCTACCATCTACGATGCCTTCATTGCCACAATTATCAAACATCAAACTAGCAACCAGTTTAACTTCGCTAATGATTCCACTAGCGCCCGAATTGTTTGGCACAAATCCGTGTTCGCCAGATTGATATTCGCCTGCACCAACATATGCTCTGTTTTTGATTTTTGTTAGAATTAATGTTGTTGATTTGATTGGAAGCAAGCTATTCTTAAGTTCACCCACTTCGTCAGATTCACTAACAAGTTTGGCAATAATTCCACTTGTTGCAATTACACCTTTGACGTTAACAGAACCACTATACAAATAACCATTGACATATGGCGTCACAAGGACTTTTCCATATCTTTCAAAGCGTCTATAAGGGTCATTTTTATCAGTCTTCAAGTCTTCCAACTTTTCATTGTAAGCAGTATTACCATGATTTGTAAAATAACCATCTTCGGCAATATGTCCATATAGAGAATGTGCAGATTTGATATATCCAAACAAACCGCCTGCATAGTCTGCATATATATCTGATTTTGTCTTAATGATTACACCATCTTCGTCTTCTTTCTGTTCATCTTTCTTTATAGCATTTTGGTCATATCTTTCATCTGTTAAATCATATGTATCAATCCTATATCCAGATTTGGAAGAAGTTGTAAGTTTTGGAGCATAATCACCTTTTTGAGTGGACTCAGTAACTGCACCATAACCACCCGCAAAAGTAAATTTGTCGTCTTCATATTTAACCGTTTGCAAACTACCTTGTTGCATACAACTATCTATTAGTATTTCAACGTCTTGTGCATATCCATACAAGCCACCAACATATCTACTAGATTGCATAGCATAATGTTTTCCATTAACAGTGATTGAATAATCTTCGCCAGGAGCTCCTACACCGCCAATTTGCTTAGAAGCACTTAGAGTTTTAACAAACGAAACTTGACCAAGTCTATTTCTGTAACCAAACCCAGTAGTTTCAATTGAACTAGCATTGTCTTTGTTATACTTGACTGCATTGGAGTCCCCTTCGATTAGAAGTTGTTGTCTATAATAAGTTGGGAATGTTACAAGACCTTTTTTGCCATTTTGAGTAGTAATCTTTTGGTTATCTACATTTGAAAGGTGGCTTATGATTCCGCCAACACTTGCACTATTGCTATAAATATCTCCAACATTTATACAAGAATCAAATTCAAGTCCATACAAACCCGCATACGAACCAAGCATACCAGATGCTACCGAAACTTGTGTAGTAATTTTTCCATCAATTTCTTCGTGAGCAACATCGCTTGCGTTGAAACAATTGGTCATGATTAATTTAATCACAGTTCTTAGGGTTTTATGTTTGCTAGGTTGAGTTGGAGTATATGTATTTAAGTAATCGTTATCCCTAGCAGAATATTTATTACTTGAAGCAGAGTTTACATCTATTGCCTTTGCAAAACCAACAATTCCGCCTACATAATCCGCTTTGACAGTAACTGACGAACCTTTTTCGACATAGTCTTTAGTAGCAAAGTGTCCTGAGTATAAATTGTCAAGAGTATATGTTGCCCAGTTGTTGTCGGTTGTTTCTTGGTATTCTTCGCCATTTAACATCATAACTTTGGTATTTTCTTCGCTAGTATTTCCGTTTGAGCCAATTGTCAAATATCCAATTACACCACCAGCATATGAATATGTTTGTTTTGATACAAAGTCACCATTCTGAATTTGTGCTTCAACATTTCCAGTATTCAAGATAAGTTTTTGCTTTAATTGATTAGTGCTACTAGAATTAATTTTGACATTTTGACCTACATAGCCAAATATTCCCCCAGCAACTTCCTTTGCAAGAACACTATTTGCATTTCTTAGACCATAGTGTCCAACCGAATCAACTACCTTAATAGTATAAGTATTGCCTTCGGAGAAATTGTACTTTTTGTATTCTGTGCTTGTATTGTCGTTATTTTTGTCTGTATTTGTAAGAGTATAACCATCAATATAGCCCAAAATTCCACCAGCATAAGTTGGAGCATTCTTAAAGTCTTGTTCTTCGCCGTTTGCATTTTTTGCATTATCATAGAGAATAAAACCTTTGTTCCAAAGTGCTTTGTACATAAATTCATATGGAATATTGCCCATATAAACAGTTTTGAATGTACCGTCTTCATCTTCGACTGAAATCGAATTTTCACGAATACTACCAGATTTTTCTACTGTATAAGCTGGTTTACTTAGTCCGACTATACCACCTGCAACTCTCAAAGGAACAGAATCATCTACATAACCTAGGCTTGCGTAATTGATTATAGTAACCAAACTATGACTAACCGCATTTTTCTTGTCTACTTTAACCTTAGTGTTTGGTGAGTATGACACTGGTGTTGTCATTGCCATAAGTGTTCCAAAATATGAGTCGTGTTTGTATTCTTCGACAAATTTCTCATTCTTTTTGTGCATTACATTATCTAGTTTGATAGTTGAATAGTTATCATCTAGACCCGATGTAGGAAGCAAACCAGTTACTTCTGTGTCAGTTATTTCAATATAACCCTTAAGGTCGTCATCTGAAAATTCATCGTCTGTAACATCAATATCAACACTTCCGGCATTTTGTCTTAAAGTCATAATCTTGATGGCATAAATATCTACTTTGCCTTCAACATAACCAATAAGTCCATATAAATTGTAATTGTTTTCAGCCGAAGAACCAGCGATAAACACATCAGTGCCAAGATATAGTGTCTTTGCACCACCTTCCTTGCCTTGGATTTTCAAGTCATTGATTGGGAAGTATTTTGTTCCAAGTGGCGCTAGATATTTTTTGTAAACTGAAACATATTCGTCGTTTCCAATTCCGTAGCCACTTTCGGCTCTTTGAGTTGATGGATACATTCCATTATTATTTGTTTGAACATTGTATATATCGCCATCAATTCGAATGTCTACATTAATTGGAGTAAGCGATGGGTCATAACGTTTGTTAACTGCTGTGTACATATACAAGTATTCTTTGTCTCTTGCTTGGTCAGAAAATTTATCTGCACCTGATATATCTTGTGTAGCTACCAGTTCAGTAACCCAGCAATCTTTGTTTTTGTTAATTGCTCTATCGTCTTCTGCCATGATATAAGTTTCTACACTATCTGGATTGGCAGTTCTTTCTCTCATTGACTTAATGCTTCTTTGATACATATCAAAACTAAATGCAATTTGGAATAAGTCAGCTTTGCCATCTATTACATTTACACTCCAAAGCCCGGCTTCAACAAATATTTGTTTTGCTTTGTTGTAATCTTCCCATCCACCACTAGTAATCTTAACTACTTCGCTTTCGTCTTTTGTTGAATAAACGACTGTAGGTTCGTTATATGATGATGGAACATTCTCTAAGTTCTTGGCATAAGCCAAAGTAACTGTTGCACCACTTAAACTCTCGTACAACTTATAGTTTTCGCTAAACCAGTTAGAACTTAGTCCGTCGCCATTCAAAGAATAAACTATACCTACGATGTTTCCTTTGCTTAGTTTTTCTTCGCCACCAATGGTTTTTGATGTTGCAATTAGAGTTGACGCTTCGCAAATTGTGCCTTGCATGTATCCAGCAACACCACCGAAATTAGCTTCTGATTCAACCAAGCCAATTACAACGTCGACATTCTCTATAGTGTTTAGACTTCCGCCTTCGGCAACTACCAATGCACCTACTACACCGCCATTACCTTTTCCCCTAAGAGTTTTGAGATTATCATTTTTCACTTCTTCATAAGTGACAAACTCGTCTATTCCAACCAAACAGTTTTTAACTGAACTATTAGAACCGCCACCTATAATTCCGCCGACATACAAAGCACCTGTAATATTTGCCTTTTTGCCATTAATTATATCTCGTGCTGAAGTTGTTCCTATCATGGCTTCTTCAATTTGAACACCATTTGCAAATCCAACAAGACCGCCGATGTATGAATTAGAATGTAAATCTTTTGACTCATAAGAACCAACATTCAAATGTAATGCTTTGACATTAGTTATACTAGTTCCATAAGCCGAACCGAATAGTCCGCCTACATAATCACTACCTGTAACTAATGAATAGTTTGGATTTTCTGAAATGATAATATTTTTAACATTAACACCACTTGCTTCCATTGAATGTCCTACTTGACCTGCAAGTCCGCCAATGAACTGAGATTTAATGTTACCGCTTGAAAAGTCTCCACAAATATTTAGACTATCCAAAGTAATATTTTTAATTTTTGCATTAGAAGTAATACTTATTAGTCCGCCTGCATAATTTGTTTTGGAATTAATTTTGATTTCACTTAGTTTGTAACTTTCCAAAACAAGTTGATTTTCTGAATTGTTCTTAGCGATATATCCATAAACACCGCCAATATGTCCAAAGTATTCATCAATTATTGTTTCATTTTCCTTTAGGAATCTTGCATATTCACTATCTACACCAGTATTAGTAGTTTCATTGATTTCAATATTGTTTACTTCAATAAAATATGAACCATTTGGACGATTTTGTGAAACCCCCATAGCATCTTTTACGTCTTCTTCGACATAATTGTTGAGTTCGTAAACATATCCGGCAATACCACCCAAATAACCAATACCACTTATACCTTTGATATTAGATACTTTGAGCATATTTGGAAATTCTCTATCTCCGTAATCGAAGTTAAGAACTTTTTGAACTTTACCAACTACACCACCAACAAAGTTAATGCTATTTTCGAATTGGAACTCAATATTGCTAATCTGAATTGGAGTATTTTCGGCATCGGTTTCTTTTTGGAAAGTTAGTGTATTTACAAGACCAACTAGTCCACCAACCGCACCGCTAGCATACTCGTTTTGAACATAGTTTATTAAGTTATTGCTTACTATTAATATACCATGTGGGTCGAGTTCGATATTGTGTATTGTTACATTGTTTCCTTCGCCTACTATAGCACCGATATTTGACTTATAATTTTTGTTAGTCAAAATTATTTTATTTTCGTTTACGATGCCATCGACGTCATTACTCAAAACTGCATTTTTGATAACAAGATAACCTTGGCTATATCCAATGATACCACCTAGTCTACTTGCAGAGTTTGTAATATTGCTAGCACTCAACAAATTATCTGCAACAAACTGAGTGTTTATGCCAAGAATTTCAGCAACAACACCTGCACTATTTCCAGTTGCATTAGAAACAAGCCCATAGTTCTTGAGTTCTTTGGCGATAATTTGTGTTTTGATTGTGTCATCGTCCAACGATTGATTATTTACATTAACCTTAATAGAACCAATAACTCCAGCAACACCGCCATCGTTATTTGCTTCGACAATCAAATTGGTACTACCTTTGTTTGTCATTGAACCTAAATAATATTTTGTAGGCTCAATATCGTTTGTCATTAATGCAATTTCATCTTCAATTTCATAACAACCAATAATGCCACCAATATATCCCAAGGTTCCTTGAACATTAAGGTTGCTAGAAACTGCAAAGTTTTCGTCAAACATAGTGTTTTTTGCATAGCCAATAAATGCACCTGCATAACTTTCGAGTGAACGAATATGCGCACCTTCCAAAGGAGTATTTTCATCTTTTACAAAGTTTATGTTTCCATTGAACTCAGCATTTTTTGTATAGCCAAACAAACCAACATAACTTTTGACTAAATTTGCTTCGTTATAAAGATTATTTTTGTAATATCCATTGGTCGTTAGATTTTTGATTGTTAGATTTCCAAAATCAAAACTTCCTTGGAAACTATTAGTCTCACTAAATCCAATTGGAGTCCATAATTTGTGTTGCAAATCAAACACAACATTTATGCCATCAGACGAATTATCTGCGGTTGGAACTACTTTGAAGTTTTCGCCCGCAAAATTTTTTCCTTTGACATTTACATTTTCTGCAATCCATACTAAGTTTTCGACTTTCTTGATTGCATAATAATCATCAATCTTTTCAGGTTCTTCACCACCCCAAGTTCTACCAGTAAACAATAGAATTGGATAGTTGTTGTTCTTTTGAGAAATTCTACTCCAAGTAAACATCCAACCGTCATACATATCGTTATTTGGTTCGCTCAAGTCTTTGTGTGAAATCTGAGTTATTTGTTTTGTATTGGAGTAATCAATAAGTTCATTTTCAATACCATAGTTAAACTCAAATACTTTGTAAAACTCATTTTTTGTATTTGTTGAATTTGTAAGTTTTAGACTATTTGAAACTGTATTAACTGATGAGTAAACTTGACTTAGATTTACCCTTGTGTTTTCGTCCGAAACGTTAACTATTGACGAATATTTGCCTTTGGTTTCGTCTAGTCTAACCAAAACTTGTTCGGCATTATTCATATTTGTATTTGAATAATCTTCGTTTCTATAGTTTGTCTCTCCGCCAACCACTTTGCCAACATCGCCACGACTATAATAACTATCTGAGATGTTAAGCGGACTTATGTTATTTTGATAAAGTCCAACAAGTCCGCCAACATTCAAACCTTTGATATATGCTGACGCATAACACTCCGAAATACTCAAGTAACTTTGACTATCACTAAGACCGATTAATCCGCCTGCCGAATACAAATCGGAGTCTGCACTAGTATTTTGAACACTACCTTCATTAAAGGAACGTGTCAAAGTAACACTACTAGAATAAACACTACCAATTAGTCCACCTACATAGTACGAACCTTTTAAGTTTAGATAATTTTTGGAAAGGTCAATATTAATGCCCTTTGAGTTGCTAGCATTACCAATTAGTCCACCTACCGAATTACCATTATATATATTAGAATTAATATTATTATCTATAGTAACATTATTAATCATTAGAATTGCAGATTTTACTTGTCCTACTATACCGCCTGCATTTCGGTCTATAGCAGTTGCACCAAACAAAATCTTAAGGCTGGTTTGTTGGTCTTCGCTATTTGCTTTGACATCAATATTGATGTTGCTAATTTCAGCATTGCTAATTTGTGTAGATACAAGTGTACCGATATTTCCATTATTAGAAATAAGTGTTGAATTTTTGATATTAACATTTGAGTAACTTGTTGCTTTGGAAGTACCGAATAACCCCGCATCTTTTTCAGTAATCACAAACAAGCCTTTGATATTATGATTATTTCCGTTAAACGAACCACCAAAGTAGTTGTTTCCATAATTTTCAAGTAGCATTGCTCCACCAATTGGTGTAAATAATCTACCTGTCAAGTCTATATCATTTGAAAGAACAATTTTCTTGTCAGTATAATTATTGACAACAGCATTGTTTTCATCTTTTCTACCATCATTGTTAATAAGTTGAGATAGTTTTGCTAGGCCTTTGGCACTACCTATTGTGATTGTATTAACGGTCACATTGAAATCATCGCTTTGAATATTATCTTTGTTTGCATTAACAAAATTCGACCAAACATAGTCTTTGTATTCAGTTTGCGTAGTACTATTCAAATCGATGTCTTCAAAGTACCATTGTTTTCCAACAGATTCTTTGAGTTCCCAACGCAAGAATACTCGACCTTCGTGTCTTCCGTCACCTTCTCCTTCTTCCGAAAGAATAAGCCAAGTGTTATAAAAATCATATCCGTCTGTGAAGTTGCCCAATTCTTTTGACTGATTACTAGTTAAAATTTGTGAATTATAGTCCCCGTCACTTCCATAGTACTTGTAATTATTTGAACTCAAAGTCACATAAGAATTTTTGATATTCAAAGTATCAAAGTCGTTTTGATTAGTAGCAGTAATAACTGCATATTTAATATAACCCGTATTATTTGTAATTATGTTAGAAATACTAGCATTAATTTTAATTTTTGGATAAATTGTAAGTCCGCTAAATTTATTATATAGTTTTCCACTACTCATCGTTACAACTGGATGAATATCTATGCCTGCATTGTTTGCAATATATCCACTATCGGATTTTAGACTACTTATAGTTGTTGTTGATACTTTTCCTAAATTAGTATTGATTACTGCACTATTTATTTCAAGTGTGCCAAAATTCATTCCATATACTCTTGAATAATTGTCAATACTTTCAAAAATCTTATGATTAGAATTAATCTTGTTTTTGAAGTAAACATCATTATTGTTTAGTTGCAAATTGTTTTTGTCAAATTCGCTATCTGTAATGATATATGCTTTGTTCTGTAAGATTGTAGAATTATCCAAATCTTCTATAATTTCTGGAACAAGTTTAGGGTCAATTAGGTCAGCACTCATCCAATTTAGTACTGGATATTTATTTTCGGAAACAGTCCAATATCCCTCGTCAAATAACGAACTATTATCTTTAGGATTTTTCTTATCGCCATACAAGAGTTCGTCTACACTCATTGCCATGCCAATTGAGTTTGTATCAAGCATAAATTCAGCCAAATAATATGCTTTTGGCAATCTAATTGATGTAGAAATATCATATCCCGAAGTCGATTCCGCTCTACCAATTATTCCGCCCACATACGAATTTGCTTCTTCGGTTACATTTGCAATTATATTGGAAATTGTATATGAAGATACAATTTTGAGTTCGGATACTTGATTGTCTATCATAGTATATTTTCCAACAAACGCACCCAACGCATTGTATGTACTTGAATTTTTGATTGAATAATCAGTTGAATCATAATCATAACAAGTAATAGAATTTGAACTGAATGAATTTTGGATATTTCCATAAGAATTAATTAGTCCAATAAATCCACCAATTATAATATTGTTTTGAGTATTTTTTGATGTATAGAGATTAAGTTTACCAGATGCAAACGAATTAGAAATTTCGTTGGATTTTGTCATCTGAACTCTGCCAACTAGTCCACCCATGCTAATATTAGAACTAGAATTTTGACTCAAATACATTGTTGCATTTGCATTAAAGCCGGAACGTGTAAGTGTTCCACCAGTCATAAGACCGATTACACCACCGATGTTAAGTATTGTATCTTCGCCAGTTGTCACTTGAGTGGATTTTCCGTCAACTTTGACTGTTTCGAGATTGTTAGTCGCTATTAAATTAGAAGCAGTTCCGCTAGAAAGTTTACCAATAATTCCGCCAATATTTACAACAACATTATCTAGTTCTTGCATAGTGTATTCAAGTCTAGTATTGGATAGCAATTCTTGCATCTTTCCGCTAGAAGATACTACACCACCGATTATTGCACCGATATTTACAAAACTATTGACATCTTGGTTACTCAAATAATCGCTTGTATTTGAGTGATTGTAAGTAATAACTGTCAAAGCATTTTCAACATTATTTACATTAACAAATCCATTATTGTTTCCACCAAGTTGACCAATTAGTCCGCCGACATTTAGATTTCCTTTGTTAGCATACTTAGAAGATGAATAAACACCATTGTTTGTAACTACGAATTTTGTTGAATTTGGCTCATCAGGTGTTGTACTTTCAACTTTGATATCATTAATTGTAAATATATTACTTTCGCTTCGTTTAATTCCTTCAAGCAAACCAAATACCCCGCCAATTCCAATGCTATTAAAGTTGGCAAATTCTTTTGAGTTAGAATTATTTACATCTGGTGTTCTATCTTTTGCACTAAACCTAATGTCAAGTTTTGGGTTTGTAATCTTAACGGAATTTAAACCTAGTGTAACTTGAGAATTAAGCACACTCGAGTCCGTATTAACCAATTTTCCAAAAGCACTCCCTACTGCCAAAGTATCATAAGAACCTTGTTCGAAAGTAACATCTAAATTGATAATTGGGTTGTTTAGTACAATATTCTTTGAAGTATAAGATTCAAGAATAGAAGCATAACCAAATAATCCACCAACATACATATTAGGATTTGTAACATTGTTAGTTGAACCTGAAATACTTATATCTGGGTTGTTTACTATTAAGTTGTCAATGTACAAGCTATCGGCAAAACCGCCTACAGCACCAACATAAGCAGCAGAGAAATCATTTATATCATTACTACTATTGCTGGTTTTTATTTTTCCGTGTGTTGTGAATGTAATTGTAACATTAGAAATAACATTAGGATTATATCCACGAGAGTATCCGTAGCCAAATAGCACACCTGCAGCGGAACTATTGTTTCCACTATTTGTAACTTTAATCTCGTTTGAAACTTCAATATCAAAATTACTAAATGTAGCACCTTTGACAGCGGAGAACAATCCTACGGTTCCCATCGACTCCAATTTGTCAATAGTTATTTTGAAATGTTCTGTACCATAACTATAAAGTGAACCAGTGAACGGACTTCCCAAACTACAAATTGGAGATGCATTTGCTGGAACTGAAATATCTTTTCTTAGTACAAATTTTCCGTTTGGATTTTTGTTTGCCTGCAACAAGTCTTCGTAACACCTTACATCAATGGTCAAATCACTTGTTCTATTTTCGTGAACTGGGAAAATATTTTCATCGGTCTTTTCCATCGAGATTTCGTTATAACCCACTCCGCTCCAAACTGTTGCATTCCAAACATCAACCGGATAAATCTTTTGGATACTTGTTTGAAGTGCTTGAATTGAGTTGACTACTTTATCTTCTGAATCGACAATCAAAACTTTTGGGAAATTTCTATTTTCAGATTCGGAAATAGAAATTCCTTCGCTTAATGTGAGTTTGGATAACATCAAAGTAGATTGACTAGCATCAAATGCTCTATCCACGATTTCTTTGAGTGTTCTTAGTGATGAATACTTTCTGAGTCTAGAATAATGAGAAGTTGTCACTAGACTATATCCATTAGTTTTGTCATACATTAATTGCATAATGTTTCCGCTATGAATAATTCGGTCAACAATTGCAATATCTCTAACAACATATTTATTGCTATCATCATCGACATGAACAACTTTGAGAGTTTTTCCATCGTCAATAAGTGTTCCTGAAGAATTGACATCTTGTATATAGTCAACATCTTTTGCATTTCCAATTTCACCAAGCAACTCTAGTTTGATATTGTTTTTGTTTGATGCTTCGTTATATTTGGTTATTGAACTAAATGAATAAGTCGAAAGTGTATAAATATTTTCATTAACCAATCTACTATATATTTCATCAATTTTGACAAGATCGCCTACACTTGAACTCTCGCTTGTATAAACTTCGCCAATAAGTGTACCGACACTTGCATTTTCTTGAGCAACTGGATTAATGTAGGAACGTCTAACATTCAAGTGTTCTAATTTCCACATATTAATTGCGACAACGCCTTTCATATTGAGTGTTGCCAAAGAGACATTCTTGAATGCATCGTAATTTGAAATATACAAATTATTTGAAGTTGCATCTTCGCCCACATATCCCGCATTAAGTCCAACCACACCGCCAATTCCTTTGAATGCGTATACGTCTGCAGTAGTATAAACACCAAATAGTTCGCCACCAATTGTTGCACCAATAATACCGCCGGCATAAAGTGAATTAATTTGAGAAACATTTATTTTGTTATAAGTGTTATTAATTCTTCCGCAAACATTAAGTCCAACTACACCACCAATAAAGTGTGCATTTCCTACAAATATTGATTTATCATTTGCAAATAATGTGTCGCCAAATGTTTGAGTGTAATTTAAAACTTTGGATAATTCATTTATCTTTTGGTCAATTGTGTTTTGTTCGTTTGCTGTATAACTTACAAAACTTCTCTCAATAATACCATGGTTTTCACCAACCAAGCCACCCGCAATTCTCGAAGCATCTAGTCTTCCTGAGTCAGTTGCATAAAGTTTGCTTGCTGATACTACCGAATTTTCGCCAACATATCCATACAAACCACCAACAATTTCACCACGAATAAATGATTCTGCGCTATACGAATTAAATCTAATCTTTCCTATATAACTTGTATCAATAGACGAATTCAAAGTATCTTTTGCCAAATCAACTATTCCAATTATTCCGCCTGCATACGAAACATTATAGAATTTAGATGTGGTTTTCAAATCTTTCTTTTCGTCAAAAATCTTTGGAACATACACATTATATGTGGAGTCTTTGCTAATTTCTATATTGTTTTTGTCAAAAGTGTTATATATCTTGTAATAAGTTGAAGTTACTGCAACATTAGACTTTGCATTAACCACCGAACTATTTCCTTCAACACGTCCAGCAATACCACCTACAATATTGTGTCCAAATACAACTGCACTTCCAGATACACTGATATTATATATTTTGCTATCAATTACTTGACCAGCAATTGTTCCTACAAAGTTGACACCAGTGCCATATAGTTCGGCAATTGTAATATCCAAGTTCTTAACAACTGCTCCACGAGATAATTTTGCAAACATTCCTACAGATGTTGCTTTTCTATTTGGAGTCAACTCATTGTTATCATCATCATAAGTATCTTCTTCTTCGTAGTTGGAAGTTAGTTGTTTGTTAATAGCATTTGAAGATTTTGTTGTGTCCGCATTGATACGAATATCGCTTATGGTCATACCATTTCCGTCAAATACACCAGAGTAATCAACGTTGAATGTTTTGACTGTTAGTTCTTGACTACTAAATGTAATATCTCTAACAAGTCTTAGATGTTTGTTTGACTTAAAGTTTTTCTCGGTTGAACTAACCCCATTGTCGTCAGTCTGCATAATATATACGTTGTAATCTCTTGCAGATTTGATTATATAAGGATTTAGAATACTATTTCCATATTCAATACTATCGCCATAAGTATTTTCAAGTATTGCATAATAATCATAAGTGACTGCTGTAGCAGGAATGGTTGTGTCAGCCAAGTTATAAACATCAACATCAATATAACAAATTGTCTTAAATGCATTGCTTGTAATTACATAATTAATTACATCGTTTTTGAATTTATTAAGTTTATCTACTTCATTAAGGGTCTTATAGAATTCGTTTTCAACATAAATTGAAGTTTTGATATACTGCAACGTTTCGTTGTCAAGCGAATTTGCCGTTAGACTTCCATAAAGTGAACTACCAGTGTAACTATTGAGTGTATTTACTATCGTATTTATTGTTACATCATTAGGATTTTGTGAATTTGCTTTTACTCTGGCAAGCAATGCATCACTAGTTACTTCCATAGTTGAAACTTTGATACTATTCTTGCTAAAGTTGACATTTATTGTTGGATATTTATCTATAAGTTGAGTATAGACATTATTTATAATCTTAGTAGAATTATCCGAAACATAATATTTTAAACTGAATGTTTTTAGGTTTGCACTAACTAGTTGTGGTGCACCGTGTGTATAATCGGATTTTCTAAAGTAACTACGGAAAGTATTATCTTGAGTTATTGTAATGGTTGGATAGAACCAAACACTTCTTGCAATTTCATCAATGGCACTAATTGAATAATCTTTGCCATAGCTTCTGTAATTAATATTTGCAAGTGAATCGTAATTTGAATTAAACGCAAACGATTCAAATGTATTATATTGATTTAGTTTTGTAATAGATATAGCATTTGCAACTTGTTTGGACTCATTGATATATGAATCAACTGGAGCAGAGCCTCCGGTGTTTCCAAAGTCGGATTCTATTGCTTTGACATAATAAGAGTTTGTAATTGTACCCGAATTGTTAGCAGATGAGTTGTTATCTATCAAACTAATAAATGGATTATTATTAGCATCAGAACTTAGTACACTACTTAGAGTATAAACATTATTTATACTTCCGCTATTTTGGAATACAAAGCCAGCAGAATATCTGCCATAAACCAAAATATTTGAATAACAATCATCAATACTACCTGTATTTGAATAAACAAATCCGGCAGTATTGCCACTCTCAGATGTAACACCCGTGCTACGCATTCTTATTGGTTGATGCTTATTATTGTTACTAGCAGGGTTGTCATATTCGTGTCCGATATATTTTGTTAAATCTTCAACTCCCGAAAGCGAAATCAACTTACTCAAACCACTTTCTGTTTCAACTATTCTAGCACCAGCACTATAACTATACTTAATACGTCCGCTATTTGTAAATACGAATGCTGACGCACCCAAGTTTTCGGTAGAAACTGCCGATACTTGTGCATTAATATTTCCGCCCATATAATATGAACTACTAATAATTCCGGTGTTTTCGGCAATAAATCCAGCCACACAATCAAGACCTTTGATGTTGATATTTTCAACACTTGAGTTTGAAACATAACCTGAGTTTACACCTACAAGTCCACCAATTCTATTTGTTGTAGAAACTGATGTCAAGTTGCCATAATTTAGATTAATAGTTGTAAGTCTACGATTAATAGTCTTAACTACTTTGTCAGCACCTTCATACTCAACGGTATTTGTTGTTGGCAAGTTGGATACTACGCCATCTTCGGCAAGTCCCCTACTAATTAGGAGTGAATTACGCTCATTTCTCAAAGCATTGGCATTGTTTGTAATGTTTACATTTGTAACAATACCCTTGTTTTCCCCAGCAAGTACACCAAATTTAACTTCGGAATAATACTGAACTGGAATGTCTATATCCGAACTTGAAGATGTAATGACATCTGAAATTACACCATTACTTGGCAACATTTCAATTGTTAGATTTTTGATTATTGTATTCTCGGAAATTTCGGAGAATATTCCAAGAGATAATTTTTCACTACTAGTCTCGCCTTCGGCTGGCGCTTGGATTGTAGTGTCATAAAAACTATCTTTGTTGATTGAAATAACATATCCATTTCCGTCTAGGGAAGCAATAGCAGTATTAATTGGAGTCCAGTTATTTAGAGTTATATCACTCAACAAAATATAATAACCGCCCTCTTCCATATTGCTAAGTTCTGCTTGTGTATAAATTGGCTCTGGATATTCTTCGTTGCTAAGTCTTATAAAGTTAAAGCCAAACTGTTTGTTTCTGTTAATAATAAAGTCATTATTTGTGTAAGACCTAGGGTTGATAATAATACCAAATTCAGCATCGTTACTCATAGTAGTATATTGAACATTAATATCTAATTTCAAACTACTAGAAGTATATCTCATATTATTTTTGATTACATAATAATCCCCACGTCTTTCAATCCAGAAATCGCTCTTTTGGTTTGGCTCATCAGTAAGAACTGACCAATAACCATTAGACAAAATCTTGAATGAATTTTTGTCCGCACGAGATAGTAGATTTGAATAATTTGAGATAATTGTTGAAATTTTCTTTGAAACATCTGCATCTTTGTCATAATCTAGGTCATATGTTGCTTTTGAAATATATCCCATCAAATCATATGGTTGATTAAATACACCTTGGAAATTGTCATTTTCAACATACTTAACCGCAACTTCGTCAATTGTGAACAATGCAAGTTTAATTGGAATTGAATCACTTGTTGAATAAACTCTACCCTTGATAATAATTGATACAGTTGCTTTGAGAACAATATTTTTGCCAACCAACTTTAATGCTTCGTCAAAGCCACCCAAATCGTGAATTGATTTAACTTTGATGTCGTATGCTTTCGTTTCTGCATTATAAACTGGTTCTTTGGCAGTCATCACTTGTTCATAATTGACTTCCGATTCGTCTGTACTCCAAACTATTTGAGTATTAGTATCGGCAGTCACTTCTAATTCTCGTCCAAGTGCAATTACGCCAAAATTTTCACCTTTGATATTCAAATCAACAGTTGGACGTTTGGTTACATTAATTACTATTTGATTAGTAGCAATAATTTTTCCGTCCAAATAACAATTAATAGTTAATGTAAAGTCCACACTTCCAAGTGGCAAGTTTGGAACAACAGTTCTTGCATAGAATGTTCCGTCAAAGTAATAATTATCACTTCCGTCATTGTAAGTATTGCTATACTTACCCATTCTAATTCCCCTGCCACTTAGAATTATTTGTCTATCTTGAGTGTATGTATGATAGTATCCGTCAAAGTATGTATTTGTTCTATCATATTTTGCAACTAATTGTTCAAGAGATACATATCTTCCACCGCTTTCGCTCGAAATAATTTCAATATAATCTATGTTTGCATATTTTGGGAAAACATCAATTTGAAGTAGTCCCGGATACCCCGTAACCAATGAATTAGACTCATAATAGTCATTTAAGTTATATTCCGTTACATTCTCAGTAAATTCATCAACTCCGGCAAAGTGTTTAATCATTGTGTTATCAATGTTTTGTCTTTCGATTGTAACTTTGGTCTCACTTGTCAAAACTTGTTTTTCATAATTAACAACTGTAAACTTAATGTTATACTCATTATTTAGTCCACTATCAAATAGATATTTGTTGGCAACACCAATCTTAACTGAATATTTGATTGAAGTAAGTTTGCCAGAATTATCTCTAACTTGGAGTGCCCCCAAATTTTTGATATACATTTTGTCAAAGTAAATTACATCAAAATCTTGTTTTAATTCATAAGCATCAAGATTTAGTTTGAAGATGTTTTCAAGATTTGGTTTAGTCAAAGAAGTAGATTTTTCCAAATCGCTATACAATTCAAGTTCTTTTGAATTAGCAGAAATATTTACAAATAATTGACTATTTTCGTTGTCTGTCTTAACTTCAATATCTATTATTTGACTATTAACTGGCTTAAATGTGACTTCTGGTGTAGAAGAAATATCATAAACACCTTCGACTACATCAATAGTCAAAAGTTTGCATAGACTATTTCCACTCGAAACTACTAAATTTTGAATGTTATTATATGACATGTTAGCAAAATCAAATAGATAAGTCCTTTCATGACCATGGTTTACATAAGGCACAGCAAGAAGTCTAATACTCTCAGTTGTTGTCTCCACCCCAGTGATTTTGGTCATCATACTATCATCATCTACATAGTAATAATATCCCGTTTTGCCATAAATATCGGCAAATGATGCTGGTGCAAATTTTTTGCCATTAATCTTGATTGTATTAATTGCGCCATTATCATTATCAAATAATATGTCAGCACCACTATTTAAATAAATATATCTTATTCCATAAGTGCTTTCGCTATTAACAGCATTATTAAGTGTTAATTTCAAATCACTTGAAGCATAAGTCTTCAAATATTCGTTTTGAATATCAAAAGACCCGTTAAGTTTGCTATAAATTGTTGTTGCTAAATCTTCATTTTTGATAACTGTTATTTTGTCATTAAGGTTAATTTCTTTGGAATTTGCTTGATTTTCGTACATTTCAAAAGTATTAACCGCATTAATAATGTTAACTTTAAATGATGTCTTAATGTCACTATTATAAAGTGACGAAATTGTAAATTCTACAACTCCCGTGCTTTTTGTCTCAATATATGCTTTGTCATCAATAATTCTAATAACAGCAACATTTGGATTGCTTGAAGTAAACTTAATCATGCCGTTTTGCAAGAACGGAGGTTGGATTGAAATTTTCAAAACATCGCTTAAACTGTGAATGTTTTTGTTATTAATTTCTTCCATTACATAGTCTGTGTACATTTGGTCAATAGATGTATAAATTCCATTCTTGTCAAAATCAATAACTTTTTGACCATTTTTGTATTCCCAAGGCATTTTGTTATATTCGAAAAGATTAGAATTTTTGTCTGCAAATTTAAGTTCATAATAGAAGATTGTCTTGTTTTCTGGATTTAATTTGTTTGCAGTTTCTACTGCACTAATCCATGTATTTACATAATTAACATCACTAAGTACATTACCCACATTGATTTCAATAATTTCAGGTTTGAAGATAATAATTAGATTAATGTAATTATCATTGTTTTGAGTGAATGTTGGATTTTTTGCAATAGCAACTGGATAACCAGAATGAATTTTTGGATTGTAATATCTTAGACTATTGTTTAGTTTGTCAAGATAGTTAGTTCCGTCACCCAAAGGTCTTTCGTCAATTCCTGTCTCGTTTTTGTTTGTAGAAACATACAAACCACTCAAAGCCACAGGATTTTTGTCAGCATTTCTTATAATATCAAAATTGCCAAAGGCTTGTGGAACAAGTAGACTCTCATCGGTTATTGTGCCTTCCCAAGAACTATTAGATTTGCTAAATGCCGAAGTTGGCATAAATTTACTTACTAGATTTGAGTAAACTTTTGTAGTAATAGTCTTAGTTTCATCACTATATTGATATTTTCGTTCATACAAATCGCTGTAGTAACTTACACTTGTGCCCAACTTTGAAATTTCTTCGGTATCTGTAATTTCATAATTACTCAAGTCCAAAGCAACTTTTAAGTCATCCAAAGTAATAATTTTTGTACCAAGTTCTTTTGTATAAGAAGTTGAATTCAAATTATTATTGTCTTTGACATTAATAGACAAATACAAATTAATAGTACTTCCCAAAGCATATGAGTTGTAACCCACTACACTTGGAACTTCGATGTAAGTCTTTGTTGACAAGTAAACATCTCCGTTATACATAAATGCAACTCCGAAAGAACCGGTATTATAAATTAGTCTATCTTGTCCGTAAATTCTAGACAATTCTTTGGTTTGCATAGTACCTGAATGATTTTCGGTTATTGTAACACTAGAGTAACTTGAAATCAAGTTTGCAAAGTTTAAAGTCAAATTATTAGTTATATCAACCATTGTCAAGCCATACAAATATTGATTACTCAACAAACTCTTAACGTCTAGTAGGTCATTATATGTATTTTTAATTTTGGTAGCAGTTTCATCAATGCTATTTGGAATAACCATGCTTATTTTTTTGTCATTGTTATTAGTGAATGTTACATTGCTTGTCCATATTTCCAATATGTTGAGAGTAAATGTTTTTTCTCCATCTTTAAAGAGATAATCATTAAGTCTTGAAACGTCTCCAAAGAAGCTTCCTGCATAGTTTTTGTCCGAATTAACAGACAAGCTTGCATTTTTGTTGTAGATATTTCCAAACACTTGGATATTAAATACAGATGAAACACCTCTAATAGAACCTACAAATCCGCCAACAAATGTACCACCTATTATGAAGTCATTATTTGTATTGCCAAAACTATACCTTGCTTCTCTAGTACTGAATACAATTGACAAATTAGAATAACCGCTAGAAATCAAGGCATTATTTGCACTACCTATAAATCCGCCAACATAGGTCGTTGTGTCTGAATTTGTGTCAGTTACAACAATATCTCCAAAGTATAATCCGTTTGGATTATTTGAAATATCATAACTATAATTGCTATCAAAATTATTTGTAGTTCTTCCAAAATAACTCGTTACTGAGTTGTAAGACAAGGCATTTGTATATTTAATTACTGTATATCTTGCGTATTTTTCGGAATCTTGTGAACGGTCTATATTGCTATTCAAAGTGTTGTCTTGAGAGTTGTTATAAAAACCAATAAGTCCACCAACATTAAAGCCACCCTTAACTGCCGTATTCATATAAGAATAAATATCTTTGAAATCAAGAATTTGGACTTTGTTAGACGAAATATTCATTTCATCCAAAACTTTAAATTCATAATTAGCCGAAGAACTATCGTTTGTTGAACTACCAATCAAGCCACCAACATTGACGTTTCCAATTACAACTGGGACTACAGTATTTCCGATAACATTTCCCCTATTGTAACCAATAAGTCCACCAACACCACAATCAATTTTAATTTCTTGTGAAGTTGTATCTCCGAATACAAACGTTCTAACACTCAAGTTTGAGACCTTGTTTGTATTATAACCTACAGCGCCACCAATTGAATTTTTGGCACTGAGTAGTGAACTATCTTTGTGAGCATTGATTACAGATACAACATCAAATTCTTCCAAGCCATTTGAAACAACAAAGTTTTCACTCTTGCCAATAATTTCGCCATCGTTAACACCAGCAAGTCCGCCACTTCTTACATATTTGTTTCCATTAGACGAGTCAAATGATACAAAACCCTTAAATTTTGTACCTTGAATAGTTCCGCTATTTCGACCGGTTACACCACCTACACTTGAATACAATGGGAAACTATTGACACTACATTTTTGACTATAAAATATTCCCAAAGTTGAATTTGAATTTTTGGCAATTTGTGCACCGCTAAGAGTATGTAGATTTCCATCATCAATTTCACAATCAATAATTTTGCCTTTGTTATATGCAACAAGTACACCAACATATTCATTTAAATATGCACTATTTGAAGTATTGTCAATTGTAAGATAAGTAGTAATGTTGATTGAATAACTATAAACTCTTAGATTTTTGATAATAGCTTTTTCAGAAATACAACCAAATAGCCCGTACATGCTAATATAACTATTGGTATTTTCAAGTTTTGTCTCACATTGAGTGCCAGAATTGTCAACCTTTATATTAAGACCAACTATACTATAATCTCTATAATTTGTTTGTTCTTCGTCAATATAATATCTACCACTCAACGTACCTTTGAATGGATTATCTAGTGTTCCTATAGGTCTCCAATTTTCACCACGAAGGTCAATATTTTTGGTCAAAACATAGTTTGATTCAAGCGCTTTGGAATATTTTGTTAAATCAGCAATATCTCTTAAATCTTGAACACTTCCAATTTCAAAAGGAATATTTTTGCCATCAGCAATTGAAATAATAATTTTAGTAGGAGTTCCTCCATCTTTTGCAGTAAGCAACAAGGTGTATTTTGGATTATTCTCATAAGTTCCACTAATTCTATTAACAGTAAGTTTTACTATGCCCTTCTGCAAAGCAACTTCGTCCAAACTAATATCGCTACTATCAAGTTGATAACTAACGTCTTTAATAAGGATTCCAGTACCACTTACTCGTCCATCAACGTTTACAGGGTTTAATGTATACTCAAATTTAGCAGTATTATTTTGGGTAAACATTTTGCTGTCTTGGTCATAAGACATGTTTCTTATATCAAAAGAAATTCTATTATTAAATAATTTTGCACTAATTCCGCCCACACGAGTTGCTTTTGATACATTAATGCTTGCGATAGTCGAAATACTACTAGCAATTTCTATTCCGTTTTCGCCCAAATAATGTTGAGTCGCAAATATATAAATATTAAATCTTAATGTATTGCCTGGAATGTTAGTAACTGTTAATTTGGCCGATAAACAATTTTCGTCCATGAATTCCAAAGATACAGTTCCCTTTCCGTCAGTGCCATCAATTATGAATGTTCTAATTATTTTGCCATTAGCATCTTTTGTATCAGCACTCATACTATAGTAGCCATTAGCACCTACCGCACCACCCACTCTCCAGTCAACATTACTAGGACTGATTGCATTGGTTGGATTAAAGTGAAGTTGGATTGTTTTGATTGCATATTTGCTAACATAAGTTTCACTAGTATTTCCAATAGTTACGTTTTGATTAACAGTACTAAAGTCATAAATATCATAGTTATTTTGTTCGGTATATATTGAAGTTATAGGTTTTTCAAAATAGACTTTGATAGAAATACAAATATTTTCTTGCAAATTATTTCCTTCCATCGGTCTATAAACAAAGTTAAGCGTAACTGGTGTGTCCGAATAATCTTTGACTTTAATCAAATTTCCTTCGATGGAAACACAAGAACTATTTGAACTAGTTATACTAACTGTCTTGAGAATTCCAGACAAGTCGTAATAAGTTTGAGTCATTCCAGCATTGCCAAGCAAGAAATAATAACTGTAAGTCTTGCCAATCAACAACTTAGTCTTTCTAGTTTTGCTTGCAACCTCATCGGATTTGACACCAACAAACTTATAACTATAGTCACTCATTTTGAAGCCGTAATCGTCTACACGTTCCTTGAGAGTACTAGATAGGCTGTCAGTATCGTAGTTTTCAAAATCTTCAAATTGAATACTCAAAAACGATGGGTCTTCAAAATTATAAGCCACTTTGAACACTCTTGTTGCAGATTCACCATTAGGCAAAGTAACTGTTACATTAACAGAGCCTAATTTGTTTTTGATATTCCTAAAGCACAAAGTATTATTATTTATATCTTTTTCAAAATCAAAGAATGTTGTATTTTCAACATGAACATTAACTGTCGAATAATCTTGGTCTTCAGTGCCTTCTTTGGTAGGAAGTCCAGTAAATCTAAGATATCCTTCGGCAATTAAGTCTATACTTTCAATATTTACAGAACTTGTCTGATCGCTGTAGTTGGCTGGATTGAGATAAATAGTTGTATTGTCAAATATAACTTGAGTATCGTCTTTAACACAAGAAATTTTGACTGTTTTGGAAATTTCTGAATAAACAGTACTTGTAAATGTCAAATTTACTTCTCCGGTAATTTCCGGCGAATTTTCTTGTTGACGAATATAGAAAATTTCACCACCAGTAATGGTGTCAATTCTACGTCCATTATTATCTTCAATTACAATATTTTCGTTATCACAAGTAATTTTAACTTGTTGTCTTTCTAGCGAATTTGAATCACTCCAAACATCGACCCAAACAGGCATACGTCCTTTTTTGTAAGCAATAATTTGGTTGTCGCCAAGCGACTTAACATTAGGATTATGATTATCCCTGCCCGACTTCATGTCGCTTTCGCTTGCAAATAGGAATATATCTTTTGGGAACATTTTCATAGTAACTTGAACTGGTATTTCTATAGTTTCAAACATTCCCTCAAAAGTGTTGTAGTCTACAACAAATGTAATAGTATATACTTTGTCAACAGCGGGACTACTTGATCTTGCAAACAAGAATTGATTATTAGGAAGTTTGGTAATCATAAGTTCATTGCCAAGCCCCTCAACAAAGCCGTCTTCCTTGAGTCCTTTGATTCTAACCGAATATTTTGAGAATCTATAATCTTCGGCACTAATAGCCCCATCTAAACTTTCAAACTTTTTGAAATTATTTACAATGGAATTTAATTCATATGTTTCACCAGAAGATGAATTCAATCCTTTAAGTTCTATAATAGAAGAACTAAACTTAGCATGTTCAGTATCATTGTTAAGACCAAGCATCAAAGAATATGTACGTTCATTTGTTAATTCATTGGTGCGAACAGTTAATTGATTGTAATGTGTTTCTGGGTCTTCATCAGAAGGGATAATTTCTTCAAAGATAAATTCGGAAGTATCCATTTTGTCCAAAATATTAACAATTGTTTGTTGAGTTAGACTTGAATCATATACCGAAGTTATTTCCAAAATAAACGAAGTTATGTCTTTTAGGTCCGTTGTATCAATTACACGTGGATTAATTGATAGTTTGGCATTAATTTTGTCAACCTCACCCCTATCAATCTCATTGATTTCAATTGCCTTGTAGGAAATCTCTCTTTGAGTTGTGTTTGATGGGAAGAAAGAAATGTATTTGTCGGTATCAGACAAATCAATCGAAGAATTTCTAATTATAGGAATCAAATTATTTTTAACTTCAAAACTTTGAATTGGAACACTGACTTTGATAGCATAGTCAAAAGTCTTGTTTCCTTCTATAGTTTTTGCTCTTATAATAGTTTCACCATCGCCAACTATATCAAAATATGCTTCGGTTACTCCAAGCGATTCATAATATTTTCCGCCATTTGGCATAATAACTGTAGGATTGTCAACCGAGAACTCAATACGTCTATCAACTTTGCTATCAACACCCGTCACTTTGAGCATCAAAGTAAAATGGTTTTTGCTAGCATCAGACGAAAAAACAACGGTATTATTTTGAATATCGTTATCAGCATAGTCCTTGCACGAAACAAATTCAATTTTCATGTTATCGTACTTGCTATTTTTGCCACAAGCAAAACAAGTCAAAGCACTAGATAAGATTAAAACTATTAATGTAATAACTTTTTTCCACGTTTTCATAAATCAATTCCCTATAGTTTATATTTTGAAAAATTGAAAATATTATTATATATATAATAATATATCTAATATATCTAACTAATTATATAGAATAAGTCAAAACTAGTCAAACGAATTAGTCTAAATATATAATATTTAGAAATTTTTTTTGGAAAAATGTCTAAATATAAGACGAAAAAAACATCTCGGTTTTTTAAATTTTAACAGAATTTTAACTACTATGCAACAACAAAAAAGAGACTATGTTTAGTCTCTTTTTTGAACTTTGCTATATGCTTTGCATAGTACTTAAGTTTAGTCAATTCCGTTTGAATTTGGATTTCCGGAAATAACACCATTACCCTTTTGGCTTGAGTTGTGCTTGCACACGCCAGAGTTAAAGTTACATATGAAATTAACTTTGTCACCAGAGTATAGTGAAATGTTTTCAGCATGGCAATTGCTTATTATTGCATCTGGTCTATTGTAAACACAGATTGCAGATACATATTTTGCCGATTTGCCATCAACATATATACCCCTATTTTTTGGAGCATATTTGTTTTGGAATGACACTTGGTAGATTATGCCATAGTTATATATAATTGGAGCAAACACTCTCATGCCACTTTGATTTTGCAAATTAAAGTTTTCAAAATTAACACCCGCAATTATGCCATTATTAGTATTAATAATCTCATGTCCTAATGATGTAGTATTATTGTATATAATATTTGCAATTTTTCTAACTCCATCAATTGCTCCAAGTCCCAAAATCATTGATGAACTTGGAATTGAGAAGGCTTTGAGTTCGCTATTTACAAATATATTTCCATCAATTAATAATATTGTATTTTCTGGAATAAAAGATGTTGTAAGCGAATTTATATAATTTGTAAAGGCATAGCCCTCATTGAACCTTATAGCATTGTACTTTGCTGGATTTGGTTCAAAGAATTTGAGTTCATAATCAAATTGGATAGCACTTGGCATTTCTGCATTCGCATGCAACTTTATGGCTTCTTTTAGGTCAGTTACGGTCTTATAACTTGTCGAAGTCGCACCATAAATTACAGATATTTCGATAGTAATTGCGCCTTTGATATCCTTAACCCCAATTAGTTGAGAGTGATTATTTTCTTCCGTCCAAATTGTTTTTCTTTGTCTTGCAAAACTTGGATTAGAATTCGATTCACATCTGTAAATAGTAGCACTACTATTTTTTATATTTTCTTCAACAATTCCCGCATAATTATTATTATATGTCATAAGTTCAGGAATATCATAATAACTATACTGAATTGTTCCACTATTTTTTTCCGCTAGTCCATAAACTTGATTTTTGTTTTTAGGATCATTAGACTTTGTATAAATAGAATTCATAGAGTAGCAGTCACTAATAAGTCCACTATTGTCATTGACCAAACCATAACTTGTAGACGTATTGTCTGTTGGATAATATACAACATACGAACCGGATTGTAGAATACTTCCAGAGTTGGTTTTTGCAATTGAATACTTGCTTGAACTTAATCCATAAGCATAAACACCTTTGATTATACCTTCATTAGTACCCACAAAAGCAACATTTTGTGCAACTGCTAGTGAACCTTCATGTATCGAAGTTTCAAAGTAAACATTGGAGATTATCCCCTCATTTGATGTAAATGCAAATTCAGTACTAACTGCAGAAGTATTATTTGTCTTGGTTATTTTAACTTTGCCATCTTTAGTCGTTCTTCCCGACAAAACTTGATTTTTGGATAATGTCTTACCACTTATTTGAATATCTGATAAAAGCATCATATATCCATTTTTAGCCAAATCATTAGCATTTCCTACTACATTTGGTTCAAATAAGTTTTTAGTGTTTCCGTCCGTATTTAAAGTATTGATACTTAGTGTCATGTCACTTGGAATAAGCACTTTTAACTTGCTGACACTAACTATTTTCATATTACAATCAACTAGTCTTCTATATAGCCTTTTATAGATATATGAATACTCACTTATTTCGATGTTTTTTGTATCGTCAAAATATATGTCAGCCAAAGCATAACTATTATATTTTGCATCAGATTCATAACTATTTCCCATAAGTTCGGATGCGTAGAATACATCTTTTGTAACATCAGAAACGGAGTTATTTGTAATTGCCGAAGTTACAATGCCGACACTTTCAGGAAGTTCAACTAGCGTAAAGCCATTAACTCCCGCAAATACACCACCGTTATATCCAACAACACCCGAAACATATACAACTGCATTACTATAATTTTGTGTTGTCATCTCAGCAAAACTAGCAAAATTATTTATCTCAAATCTACTTTCAGTTCTGCCAGCAATTCCACCAATAGATACTATGCTTTGTGCATTATCCTTGGTTGTTACTTCCGCCTTTCCGACATTCATAACATTACTTAGTTTAACACTACTAGTTGTTTGACCTACAAGACCACCAACATTTGTATAAGCATAAGTTTCTGCAATACTACTTCCCAAGCAATTATTTGTTACACTGATTTTTCCACCAAACTCACCCGTGGAAATTAAGTTAGATGAACCAGCAGATTTACCAACCAATCCACCAACAGATAAGTTATTACTAAATGCCGAAACACTAATATTTGTAGTAACTATCGCCTTATCTAGTCCCAAAGTTGTATTTCTTTGGTCAAATCCTACAAATCCGCCGACACTTAGTTTTGAAATTTTGCTTACATCGGTCGAAGAAATTGCAACTTCTCCTGATAGAGTTCCGTTAATTTTGTTAGCATAAGACATGCCGACAACTTTTGAAATACTCAACTCGTCAATTTTTTGAACTGAATTTGAATTTTCAAATGTTAGTTCTGTAGCAATATTAATATTACTCAAAATTGAATTGCTTGCATAAGCCATCATTTGAGAAATATTAAGAGTAGCAAAATCCGAATTATTAACAATTTTAATATTACATACAATCAATTCGCTTGGAGTCAATCTTGAACTATTAAATACTCCCGCAATTCCGCCAACATTTAGACTACTTGCACTTCTTGAAATTGTAATTGTATCAACACCATTAATTGTCAATCTACTATTTTGAATATTTGAACTATACACCGTTCCAGCAATAAGTCCAAAATTTTCTATTAGCGTATTATTTAGAGTTACACTATTGTTATTTACATTTATTTCAAATGCACAATTATTAAACGAAGTATTAATAATCGAACCAAACATTAGTCCAACTGTTGAACTATTATAATCGAATGCCGAGCCTTCAAAAGTTAAACTTTGAGAAAGATTCAAAGTAAATGAACAATCTGTAAAGTCTGAATTTTGAATTGTATTTGCAATTAGTCCAAAGTTCGTATAGTCTTTTTGAGATGAGAATTTGAAACTTTCAAAATTAAATTCAAAATCAATACCGCTAAATGTTACACCCGACAAAATGTTGAATATAGAATTAACTGTTGTAGAGTTTCCACTCGTTTGGTCAGGTAAATTAAATATGATTTTTGGATTTGTTCCGTCAACTTTGATACCAATAAATGTATCTTTGATTGTTTGAGTATAATTAATATATTTATTTTGTGAAGTAATATCAACTTCGATTTTTCCACCCGCCTCTGGCACAACATTGTATATTCTACCAGTAGACAAGGTTGTAAATGCGTTATTTAAATCTGCAGTATTTGCGATTGATTGAACTGACACATATAGACCTTTGCTGAATTTTGGCAAGTATGTATCCATTGCCCAAATATACCCATTATCTCGATGTACAAAACTATCTCCGCTATGATTTGTTAAAAATCTTGAATTTTCCATATCATCTTTGTGAGGATATTTAAACACATTAGCAGTAGTCTTATTAGTTCCATCATCCAAAATTTTTGAATAATCACCAAGGATTTGTTCTAAGTATTCTTGAACAAATACTTTTGAATAATCAAACACATCATAATATCCGCTTTGAGACTTGCCAACTGTTCTTGTTTTAACTGGATACTCAGTTTCGCCAATTGTAACTTTGCCGTCTTCAACTGGATATGTAGTAGCACCGACTTTGACAGAATTGTTTGATACCACATATGTATTGCCTTCACTGTCTTCGATGTACTGTTCATCATATAGATAACTACTTAATGTGTACTTGTTTAGATTTGAATTACTGTATGCTACTTTGTAACTATACATATTAATATTTAAGTCTGTACCTGCAACATAACTAAATGTTGATTTGAAGTAATCGTCAACCTTGTTGCCATTAGCCAAACTACCAGTACTTGAATAAAGTCCAAGTGTGTTAGTTACAACACTACTAGAAACGCCATAATTGTAGTCTTCCAAGTTTGAAATTAACTTGTTTGTTCCTGCTTTGTTATAACCAGTTTCAGAATTGTTGATAATTGCATAACCAATTGCCGAGCCGACATAATATTCGTTATGAGAATTTTCATAATCGGACTTGGATACTTTCATTTCAACTGGTACATTAATATCTAAGTTTCCAACTTCTGGCATTTTAACATAGAAATTATAATAACTTCCGTCAGACATCTTATACAAAACTTTTTGATTTTCATATAATTTATTTGTTATATTTTGTCTAATGTTAAGAGTGTCTCTCGTCAAATTCCAATCAGTCAAAGCATATACATGTTTGAGTGTTAGATTTTGACTCAAAGCATTATTTAAATCAGCATCAGTATTCTTGTTTACTTGTAGTCCTACTAGTCCACCTGTTATGAATTTTGAATATACAGCACCGGTTGAGAATGAGTAACCAATATAGTTATAATTCTCTGAGTAACCAACTAGTCCGCCTGCTATATAAGCATAAGGTTTGATTGCATTAACTTTGCTTACACTATCAATTATTACACCATTGCTACTATAACCAACTAGTCCACCAATTGCAACTGTGTAATCAGTACTAGACATTGAGTCAAATAGTTGAGATGTATTGTTTCTATTTGTAGATAGTATGTTTCTGTCATTAACTTGTTGCAAATTGTCACCAAATGCAACCGAACATTGTTCAATTACACCATGGTTTTCTGCAACTAATCCACCAGCATAATTAAATGCTCTAATAATTTGATTGTCAGATAGCACAAAGTGTGAATTTTTGATAAGTGAATTTTCGCCAACATATCCAAATAATCCACCAGCATTATCAGCAGTTCTAATTGTAATAATTCCACTTGCAACAACATTGTCTATTGTGCTATCATCTGGATTTGTCTTGTAATAATTATATACATTATCTTTTTGTACTTGTTTTGAATAGTTGTTAGCAATAATTACGCCAGCAACTGTTCCAGCATAAGATACATTAGATTTAATCACAGATTTTCCATTAACCGATTCTGTTAAGATTGTTTTGTTTGATTTGTTATTATACAAACTATTAAATGCTTTTTCGACAGTTTCGTTTGTCTCAACATTTTTGATTGAGAATTTGTTGTAGAAACCACGACTTACATCTTTGCTATCATTAGTAATTTCACCGCCAAGACTACCATAACTAGATTCAACTGCAACGTTAGATACATCAATATCAAATAGAGATACCTTGTTTTCCCCGTTACTGTCAGAATATATTAGTCCAGCAAGTGCGCCCGCCATGTTTCTTGCACCAATTATAACTTGCGAATCACCAGTATTTCCACCGTCAATCTTAACATTAATTATATTAGAATTGACAATAGTTCCAGCCAAAACCCCTGCTCTTGAACTATCACTAGACTTATAAGTTCTGAGTGATAAATTCAAATTTTTGACAACAGTTTGGAGTGTTGAAGTTTTGGATGATATGCCTACTTGTGCAAACAAACCAAAGTTTTCAAGTTGAACGTCATCGGTGTTGATATTCAAGTTTTTGAATGTCATGCCATTTCCGTCTAGGACTCCGGCAAATACTGTTTTGTATAGATAAGTTCCTTTGTACATTTGGGCTGTTGTAATTTGTTCAAAGTCAAGGTTATTTACAACTCTTACATGTCTTACAACATTTAGATTGCTTAGTGCATTTCCACTAGATACTGTTGCACCAAACACAAATCTATCGTCGCCACTTAGTTTGAATGAATTATCAATAATGTATTTATCAAAGTTTTCGGCTTTGTCAATAATCAATGGATTGTTGAGTGAGCCTAGAGTATTTGTTTTGTACTCATAGTTGTAGACAGTGATTGTATTGCCATTTTCAACTTTTTCTTCCACTTCGGTGAGTTGTCTAAATGATGTAGTATCAATTAGGCTAGCACCTATTTTTGGAGTTTCACCAGTTTTCTCAAATGTCCAAATTGCTTCAGCATTATTCTTGGATGCAAATGAGAAGCCACGCCAAGTATTTTTATCACTAATTTTGTCTTTGTCAGAGACATTTTCATCTTTTAGGTTTAATTCAATTGCTGTAGCATCTTCAAGTTCGTTGGCTTTTTCATCATTCAAAACTAAATAATAACAATTGTTATAAGTACCCGCATTAAGAATGCTTCTTCCGTCATTGTCGACACCAGTAAATTGACCATGTGCCAAACTATATTTGTTAACAGCAGTCGAATATGCGTTGTTAATTTGACCATTTTCATTATTGCTAAATACAAATCCACCAGTAAATGCACTTTGAGTTTCCAAGTATGCATTGCTATATGAGTTTTCAACTAGTCCATTATTATTAAACACAAGTCCACCGACGTTACCAGTACTTTCAATAATAAATTCATCTTTGATTGCTCTTAAATCAGCACCAATTTTTGCACTTTCAACAAAACTACTTGTAATAGTTCCATTATTTGTAGCAACAAGTCCTGCAGTTTGACTATCTTTAACTGCTGGATATGTATTATAAAGTCCCAAACCTTTGGCATATGTATTACTTACAATACCGCTATTTTCGGATACAATTCCGCCAAGTTTGTTTCCACCAGCCAATATAAATGGATAGATTTCTACATCTTCAAGTGAATCTCTAACATTATTATAAACCGAGTCACTAGCATTTTTTATCAACTGAATTTTAGCAGAACTTCCAGTCATGTTTGCTAGACTAAGCCCTACAAAGGAATTAGTTATCGCACCAGTTGAACTATTAACACCTACAATTCCACCTATGTTTGTATTTACAAAAGTCGAATCAATATAACCTAAAGTTGTAAGTATATGCAAATATAATGGTGTTTTATCATTCATTTCTGTGTTTTTGAAAGTACTAACAATCTTTGCGTTTGTAATAGCACCATTGTTTGTTCCAACCAAAACACCAAAGTTTACAGTATTTGTAAATGCTATATTTATGTTTCCATCGTAACCATAAGAACTAGACGATGCATTTCTTAGTGTTTCAACATCTTTTAGCATTTGAGTCTCTGTTACTAACATATTAGATACATCGACTGTAATATTTTTGAGAAGTGTATTTTCACTAGTTGAAGCAAATATACCGACATTTGCTTCGTCAACACCCCTTATACTAGACAAATTATATGATTTAACTTTGATAGTATATCCGTTTCCGTCAAGCGACCTAAAGTTGACTTCTTGTGGAACCCAATCTTTGAGAACTAAATTATTAAGAAGGATATAATCTCCCGTTCCAGTCGAACACGCTTTGAATAAGTCATCTTGTGTTTCAATTGGATTTGGGTGGTCATAAGTTGAACTATCTTCGACAACAAGTTTAAAGTCAATTGGGTCAAATTCATAGTATGTTGTCTTGTCTGCATTAGCACTATTGTTTGAAGATTTAGTATCTATCACAAGTTTTCCATTTGTATCATAGTAATAAGGAATATTTATTCTAAGATTTACTTCATAATCTCCCGTAATACTGATGCCTTTTAATGAATAATATTTGATAGTATACTCATCGTATTCATTATTTTGAGTAGATTTATTTACTTTGATGCCATATGTATTTTCGTCAAGTTCTATGTAGTCATAAACCTTCAAATTCTCTGTACTTTCTTTGGTGATTGGTTTAAATACTCTATCTCCATCAACATAAACTGGATTATAAAGTCTCAATGTGCCTTTTGAAATTTCATTTTCTGAGATTACTTTGCCATCTTTGAAACTTTGTTTATTTACACTTGCACCCGCTATAGAGTATTCAACTAAACTTAAGTCACCGACATTATTTAGCGTCAAGTTGTTTACAAATTCTTTAATCTCCTTCTCTGTGCCAACTGTAGGAACTTTGTAAGAAACTTTTGTATTAAGTGCAAAGGTTTGACCATGTTTAATTGTAACAACTCCATCAATAGAGCCTTCCAATTGTACATTTTCAATTTCAAATATAACTGTTTGAATAGCAATTGATGTATTAGTGTGTTCTCTAACACCCAAAATAATTTCTGCAGCATCAAACTTGATTATTGCATTGGTAATTTCTGCATCAAGTTTTGCACACAAATAATATTTTCTGTTTTGATTTAGATAATCTACACTTAAGGTTTTTTGGATATCATTGTCTTGGTCATCACAAATAAACACATTATTTGGAAGTGCACCTACTATAATTTCATTACTAATACCCCTAGACTTAATTTCCAATTCTTTTTTAATTCCACGACCCAAAACCGCAGATTGCGAGCCGTCTACCTTGACATCAATGTATGGAAGTTCGGTTATTCCATATGTCGCACTAATTGATTTAGTCTTTTCAACCGAACCTTTGCCAACCTTGTAAGATGTAATATTAAGAACAATATTTTCCAAATCGCCGTAGTTTCTGTTAAGTGTGAGTTTTACAAAATATGTTTTGTTAAAGTAATTTTCATCATTATAGTTAAGTGTCATTTTGCTAAGTCTAATTCCAAATTCTTCGGAAGTAGAAATATATTGTTTGTATGAAATGTTTGTATATTTAGTAATATAATCAGTCAAATCTTTGGTTGCATCAATTGTTACATTATCAATACTTCCCGCCATCTGACCAAGTTCAACATAATCAATATATTTGTTATCAAGTGTGACTGTAATATAACTACTATCATTAAATTCTTCGTCAAGAGTAATTTTGAGAAGCCCCGACGTTCCCGGCAAAACAAATCTACTTTCGTTTTCGTTTGCGTACTTTTCACTTTCGTCCGCTAGTAGTTCGCCCCTAGCATAATAGTTTGTAAATATCGAATTTAATTCGTTTGGACTTACCCCAATACTTATTACACTAGTCAAACTTTCATTGCTTTTTGGACTAAATACAAAGTTATATTCAATAGTATTTAAATCAAAGTCATCTGCATGTGTCCTATAGTAGTTAGAATCAAATCTAACAATAACTCCAAATACTACATCATAAGTATATTCACCCAATTCCAAGCCATCTGTTTTGGAAACTACAAGTGAATTAAATCTAAATTTAATTAATTCATAGTTAATTTCAAAATCAATTCCTTGAATAACATAAGTATCATTTTCGATAATGTATGAATATTCTCTGTCAGTCAAATCAATTACAAATTCTCTTGAATTAATACTAACATTCAAAGCACTTAGGAATTTAATTTTGTTTGAAATTTCATCTACTATTACATTACTTGTTTGAACAAATACTTTGAAATCAGTAGTATTTTTTGGTGCAATTTTTAATGAATCTTTGCTTAAGTCAATAGATTTTGCTCTTGCATTTACATTTATAGTAATTTGTTTTTCAACACCAAAATTATCAAAATAATTGTTACCCACATAATCTAATTCATTAATGAATATAATTGGAGTAATTTTTAACTTAATAGTTCCGATGCTTACACCTTTGACAACAAGACTACTTGAACTTACGATGATTTCATCGCCTACATTTTTGAGGATTTTTCCACCAATAGTCAAACTACCAATTGGCAATTCGCTTTCTAATACTGTTATTTTGTAACCATATTCTTTTGAAGACAAATATTCTGTTTCTTTCGAAGAGTTTTTGTCAAAGACATTTTTATTCAAAATTTCAAAATAACTTACTTCATCTATATAAACTATAGGTTTTGGCGAGTCATTTTTATCTTCAAATTGTTCACCAGTTACAACATTTTTAAATTGCAATTCTGTCACACCACAAACCACTTTGATAGTAATTTCAAGTTTGACTGTTTTGTCAAGAACGGAGTTTATAGTAAGCACCGCAAGACCTTCGTTAACTGGATAAACTTTGTTGCCTTGAATTGATATAATTTGTTCGTTGGAATTTTCGCTAAACTCCAAGTCACTATTTATTCTAAAAAATTTAGTAAGTATTGTTTCGCCATTAAACTTAATGCTTATTGCCGAACTAACACTATCAACTTCAATATCAAAATAATCTTTCGATTTGGAATTTTTATCCAACTTGTTGAGAATCATTATAAGTTGAGTTTTGTCAGATGTACTAACATTATAAAGTCCAGAAACCACATTGATATTATCCAAATAAATCTTAGTAGGAACCAAGTCGTACATTGCAACTTTTGGAGTTTCTTCCGATAACAAAACTGGGAAGCCAATATTGTTTGATTTGTTTACATTTTTATTCAAAATCCAACATAGATTTGGATTGTTTGCATCTTCGGAATCGCTATCTTTGATAATATTATAACCCAAAGTATTGAAGATTTCGAATACACTTTCATAAGGACCCGAAACAATTCCGTTTCCGCTTGTAGCCGAAATAAATGGCTTTGACTCGTCATAAATTGCGGTTATCTTACTATTGTTTCCAAAGTAGTAAGTATTAGAATTAATTATTCCATACACATTTTGAATAGTCAAGTTGGAAATTTCGTTTGACTGCTTAGAATTTGTAGCATTGACATCAATATCAATTGTATCCAAAATTTTGCTTACACTATTTGGATAACTTGTAACGATTAAACCGAAGTTATCTTTTATGTTGGATAGTTTGTAAATATTTGTATCTTCACAAATGACTTTCAATTCACCAATAGCATAACTATTTGAAACACTAGAACCACTAGCCACATTTGTATCTGCCAAAAGTAGTCCAATCAAATGATTTGTATTTGTCTCAGTTTCTTTGGTACCGTTAGTCAAAATATTTGCATTAAAGTATGAATTTTCAAGCAAGATTTTTTGTCCGCCGACACTTCCAACAAGTCCGCCAATTTTACTAGATTTTGTTGAATTTATATAAATATCCGCTTGGAAATTAGGAGTATTTTCGTTATAGAAACTCCTTACATAGGTGTAACTTACTTTAGATTCGCCGTCTAAGGTTTTCCCAATTACAGCACCAAAGTTAACTGGATTTTGGGTGATAACTTTAACTTTCAATGCATTTTGCCAAGAAATAATATTATCTTTTGTAAAGTAAACTTTTGAATTTACAACCAAACCATTTCCGCTACCTATCATAGTTGAAATGTTAAGTTCAGAATCTTTGTCACTCAAAATATCATTTATAATAATGCTAGGATATACAACTACATTGTCTAATTTTCCATCAAGCAAAGTTCCCGCAACCGAACCTACACTACTCTTATAATTAAGTCCATAAATGCTTGAAACAATATTTAAACTTGTCAAGTCAAATTTGCCCTGAGCATTTCCTACAAAACCACCAACCGAGAAGTTATGATTTGTATAGTTTGAATTCGATTGAGTATAGTCAATTCTAACGTTTGAATTGTAAGGACTATTTGAATAACCCGCTATATAACTAGCTGGAAGTCCAACAACATTTGAATAACTCTCAACAAAACCTACTACACCACCGATATTTACATTGCTTGAATTTTGTGTTGTATCCAAGTTTTTGATAGTTATTTGACCTTCCACAAACGAATTATATAGATTTAATCCGCCTACTTTCCCGGATAAAATACCTACATTCAAAGCATGTCCGTTCAAAGACTTGATAGTAATTTCAATATTTGAATTAATGATATTTAAGTTTCTAAGAATGATAGAATTATTAATGCTTCCAAATAGACCAATATTTGTGTCACTACTTGGATTTTCTATACTTTTCTTGATATTTAAATGAGTAAGAGAATAAACATTTTCATATTCAATTCCGTTTCGTGAATAACTATATTTACCGTCAAGACTAAAACCTTTGCCATTAATATTGACTATAGTATTATCTTTGGACAAATCTATTTTAGACAAATTAATATTTCTTGCCAACACATAGTTAAAATACTTTCCGCCACGCAAATCGTCTTGCATAACAACAAAGTCGTCAACTGTTCTAATTTCAAAAGGCATTATTATGCTTCCGTCAGCAACTTTGACACGGAACTTTTGAACTAAACTTTGGTCATAATATACATAAGTTCCAGTTGTTTCGTCATATGATTTGATATTATCCATTGGAACGACTGTTAAGTATTCAATTCCTGAATTTTTAGGAGTGATAGTAATAGTGCCATTTACACTAGATGCACCTGCGTTAACTCTTGCTTCAAAGACACCATTGATACTATTTAGCAACATGATATCTTTGTTAATAGCCAAAGGATTGCCAATTGAATAGCCAATTGTAATAGATTTTGTTTCTTGACTTTCGCGTTTTTCAAAGTAAACACCATCATCTGCAATATCCAAATCTAATGAACTTACTTTGCTTGTATATTTAACGTTAAATCTAATATTATTGATATTTTGCAACTTCATAAATTGCGAAATATAAACGTTAACCGACATCGAAATATTATTATTAAATACTCTATTTTTCAAGAACCAATAGTATTCGTCGTTGTTGTAATTTCCGCCAGTTGGACTAACAATCCAATTTTTGAATTTTTCGCTAATAACTGCTTTAAGCATACAGTTGTATTTGTTATTTGTTGAAATTATTTCAAATAAATCGCCATAAACCAGCCCCCTATCTCCATTTGTATCATGGATAACCATAGGAAGACCTTCTTTGGAGTACAAAACGAGTTCTTTGCCATCTATAATTACAGGCGAATTCAAAACATCTTGAATATCGTAATACAAGTTAACTGGTGGGTTTTTTGAATCAAAATATGTTGCATCATTATTCCAATCAGCACCAAGTTTAATTTCATTTGGAACATAGTCAGACTCAATAGTATGAGTCGACAATTTTTTGGTCTTGTCCATTATGCCAAGTGAATCATCAATATAAATATCTACATTTTTTGGAGATGTAACTTTTACACCCTGCAAAGGTAGATAAATATACACATCTACTTTTAAAGTTACTGGATAGGACACATAAGTTTGTTTTCCATCAACATCTTTAACATATCCACCACTATAACTGATTGTCATAGTTAGAGGATTGGACTTGTCTTCGGTAACTTTAGATACACTCAAGCGTCCGTTAGAGAAACTTGCAAATCCGTCAAAATTAAATTTGACATCAACATTATTAGTAATATCAATTGGAGTAACACTCATTACTCCGTTATTTTCCACTACCAAATAATCATAAAACTTAAGATCAAGAGATGTCCCATTAATCATAAACAATTTGTTTAGTGATGTGTAATTCCACCCAATTTGCATACCATTTTTGTACAAATTGTATTTGGCATGTGGATCATCAACAACATCTCTATTGAGAACTTCATCAAAGCGGATTGATTTTCCAGTAAAGTAATAAAGCACATCATCGGAGTCAAAACTAACAGACAATGGCATTTTTTCTGCTTCGTCAGTTATCGTTTCGTTTTCGGCATAAATAGTCGGAATAAATGTTGTAATATTAACAGAGTTTTGAACTCCATTTTTTGTTCTTACAAACAAAGTGGTCGTGCCTGTTTTGTAAGTACTATTGGCTTTCATATAGATATATGTTTTGTTTTCGTTGTCATTAAAGTAAGGATAAACCTTAATTAACTCTCTATCATAACTTAAGTCGTTTATATCAAGAACGCTATCCAATGATTGACCCTGACTAAGTTCAAATAATAGAACACCACCATCATCTTCAATATCATTATTATAGTTTGGATTTGTAACATCTAACAAATATTTGTTCTCAGTAAAAGTAATATTTTCAACACCCACCTCAAAATCCAAATTAATTGGAAATTCAATAAAGTTGTTTACAAAATATCTTTGTTTTACATCATCAGAATAACTATCCGAAGCAACATTATACATAATTCCTATGAAAAGTTGTTTTTGTTCTTCGGGAAGAATTGCATATGAATGTCTCAAATAAAAAGATTCGCCATTTCTAAAGGTTGAGTAATCAAAATTATTTTTTGAACTAGATTTTATTATGGCGGTTCCAGTACTATCATCAAACTCATATTTTCCAAAGATTTGAGTTGAGCCATCGACTTTGTACATGGTTAAATTATCTATTACTTCATCATCTTTTGCATACACAAAATACTTATAATCAGAAGAATTATTGAATTTGACTTCAAATTTAGTTCCCCTTGAGCCACCATAATTTTTGAACACAGTAAATACATTCAAATCGCTTTTGTCATTTTGTTTGATATCAACAGCATTATTTATCTTGACTTGATAAGGAAGATTTATAACATGGAAATTAACAACAACTTCGGTATTAATAATACCCGGATAATTTTTGTTGTCAATTTTAAATTTGTGTTTATAAACCCCTGCACCTGTCGCACTCACACTAAAAGTATTGTCAATATTTCCAAAAGAAGAAAGAGTTACATACTCATTTTGAATTATATTAGAACCGGATTTATCGGAGTTTAACAAAACCATATAATCATTTGGATTATAATATGTGCTATCATCTCCACCAGTAACAAAATCAAAACTCAAAGTTCTATTTGTATAATAATCGTCGTACCAAATGCCGGCTTCGGGATGTGGACATATTAGACTAACATCATATTCTCCGCTTTCGTTTTTGCTAAGTTCAAACGAACCCTTTTGTCCCACATAACTTTCATCGCCGTCTTTTTGACATTCCATTCTAAGTGAAACGTTTTCGCAATTCTCAATTACAACAATATCAATGTACTTATCTTCTAGTGTAGAGCCTTCGGGTTTTTGACCTTTGTAAGAAGCCTTCAAAGGAATACATTGAACAAAAACATCTTGTCCGGTTTCGCCTTCAATTGTTGCTGATGTTTTTAACTTTGGATAGTTAATAGCCTTTCCGTCACTATCCTTTGAATATGTATACAAAATTCCATTTTTGATTTCGGCAAATTTTCCATAAGAATCTTCTTCCTTATATGAAACATTGTTTCTTCCGTTAATAGCACCACTAATTGGATAAACAACTTCAAATTCAATGTCTCTTTGGGAAGTCTCTGCAGGACTAAAAGTAATATATTTGTCTAGGTCTGTCAAATCTAATTGTTCGCCCTTGACCATAACGCCTAGATTTTCTTCCTTGTAATTAAAACTTGTAATCTTTAAATCAACTCTAAAGTTAATATTCAAAGATTTGTTTCCTTCTTCGGTCTTAACCACAAGCGTAAATTTACCAGTTTTATCATAAGAAATTGGTGTTATTGAAATTCTGGATTTATTGAGTCCTATGTAGTTGATAGAATAATTTACAAGTTCTCTACCGCCACTAACCAAAACATATTTGGACATATCCTTTGGTGCGTTTTTGATTTCAACTTCCAAATCATATGTAGGATATGTGTATTCCATTTTGTTGTTAACATAAGTTTGTTCAACAAATAGTTGAACATCACTTTCGTTATTTAGATTAATAAGTTGTAAATCCTTGTATGGGTCATTTGTACAACCGACAAACAATCCAAATATTGAACATAATAATATTCCAAACAAAACAAGTCTCTTTTTCATCTTCCATTCTCCAAACTGCTTTAAATTATTGTGAGCAAATTTTCAAAATATATATATAAATATATATAAGTTCTAATATAGTTTATTTATTTTGTATAAAATTGTCAAATTATTTAGCATAGTTTGAAAAATATATAGTCAAAATTATTTTTTAAGTTTGAGATATTTTAACTTGGTTGCCATTCCGCCACGCATACTCCGTTCATTTAAATTTTTATCAAGTACCCTATACACCTGGGCATATAAAAACTTATTTGTTATCTTTAGTTTTTTTGATAAATCATTATGCACTGTGCTTTTGCTTATGTTAAAGTGATTTGCACACATTCTAATTGTGCAGTTATTATCAATAATATAAATGGCAAATTGTTCTTCACGTTTTTTCATACTTCCCCCAAAACAAATTAGTATTGTTAAAAAATATGACAAAATTTGACACAATATGCCAAAAAACAAAAAAATACCCCTTAAAAGTTTAAGAGATATTTTTTAAAAAGCCCTAAAAAAGTCAACTAATTACTTTTTTGTTTTGGAATCAATTAATTTAACTATATCACCAACAGTCTTAAGATTAACACTTTCTTCGTCTGTTACAGTAACATTAAATTCATCTTCCAAAGTCATAAGCATTTCTACAACATCAAGAGAATCTGCTCCCAAATCATCTATTACTTTGCTATTTTCAGTAATCTTGCCAGCATCAATATTTAATTGGTCAGCAAGTAATTTTTTTACTTTATCAAAAGTCATAGTCTTCTCCTTAAATTTTTACGAATTATACAGTTTAATTGTAACAACTTTAGTCAAAAGTGTAAAGCAAAATTTAAAAGAATTAAAAATTATTTGTTAGTAGAAATATTTAGATATGCAGCAGGATCAATCTTTTTGTCATTGTCAAACATCGAAAAATGCAAGTGCGCACCAGCATCACATTCGGAATTTGCAGATTCAGATACAGCGCCGATAATATCGCCCCTACTCACATTATCGCCTACCTTCACTTTTACATCGGTTGAAAGAGAACCATATTTACTAGTAAGTCCACCGTCGTGTTCAATTACAATACAAGTTCCGTCAAGTACGTTTGAATAAACATCTTTGACAACTCCATCCAAAATAGAATAAACCGAACTGCCGGTTTCTACAGCCAAGTCAATACCGTTATGTGTTTCCCATTGCTTAAGAGTGGAATTATAACAAAGTTCATCTGCATAATAACCTTTGTACAACGTAGCATTAAGTACTGGCATATAAGGAGATACCTTTGTGCTTGTAGGCTCAGTTACATTTTGTTTGCTACTATTAGAACCTATCAAAACCATTGTAAGAATAGCACCTAGCACCAAAACACCAAGTAGTAAGTAATACCCATAACGTCTAAAAACGTTCGTCATCTTTTGCTTTAAAGTTGAATTTTCCATATCAAAAACCTCCATTTGATTTTTAAGTATTGACTTCAATTTTAAGTCTTATACTTGAAAATTAATTTATTTTTCAAAATCAGAACGAACCATTAATTAAAGGATAACCCATGATTATTTTGTTATCAAAAATAGACAACTGAATATTAACTTTTCTGCCGTTAATAACCACATAATCTTTTAGTTTATTTGAATAACCTTCGATGATAACCCTATCCGAAATTTCATTTTTATTTACTACTTCCAAGTTTAAAAAACTAGTTAACTTATTTAAACTACTCGCATCAAGTTCTAGCGTTTGATAGTTGTCATTATATTCAAAGTTTTCAACTTCAAAACCCTGTACTTTTAACATTAAATTTAGGTTGGTAAAATTAAAAAAATACAAAAGCAAAACAATAACAAAAACTATAATTAAAGATACCATTCTTTTCATAACAAAATAATACTCCCTGTTTATATTTTATGTAATTTTACACATGCTAAAAATAATTACATTTAAGTAATTATTGACAAGTAGACCAAATAAGATACAAAAATAAATATATTTGGAATAATACGATATTTGTCAGTAATATTAGGGTTATTGTCAATAATATACATATTGATGACATTATTTAGGTGGTACAATGCAAAATTACAAAACATCAAAATTTAAATTAACCAAAAAACTTTTGACGATATTTGTCATATTTTTTGTTATATCTTCATTAGTTGTGTTTGGCTGTTCAATAATACAAACAATATTAAATTTAAATAATTTTAAGGCTAATACATTTAGAAAAGAAACATGTTTTCATACTACAAATAATCTTAATTTTCCATCACACGAATTATATAATTACGATGGAGAAATATTCAGTTTGTCATTCAACACATTAATGGCATTTCCCGAAAAAGCCTTGGGCGACAACAACAATCTCAGTGCTAGTTTTGACGAAAGCAAAATTACTATATCTGAGTTTAAAAATATATTATATGAACTCTACAAAAACAACTATGTTTTAATTAGTATTAACCAAATTATTGATTCAAAAACACTAGAGCAAATACCGCTAAAATTACCAAAAAACAAAAAACCAATTTTGCTTGTATTTGATAACGTCTCATACAAGAGCAATTATCAAAACCTTGGAGAAATTGACAAAATAATTATTGACCGAAATAACAACCTTGCAACATACACCACTAAAAAGAGCATTCAAGATAGAGTTGCATACGACAATGAATTTATCTTAATTCTCGAAAACTTTATCAAACAATTTCCTGACTTTAGTTTTAATGGAGCAAAAGGAATAATTTTTTTAACTGGAGAAAATGGAATACTTGGGTATAACACAAATCACAAAAACGCAAGTAGTAAATATGAATCAAAAAGAGTAAGCGAAGTAATCAAAAAACTAAAAAGTTTAGGTTGGCAATTTGGATGCAACAACTATTCATATAAGTTAGATAGCAGTCTAAGCGATATGGAGTTTGCAAAAGATTTGTCGCTTTGGAATGCTGAAGTAAGCCCACTTATTGGAACGACAAACTTGTATGCCTACCCTTATGGCGAGAACGATGAAAATTCAAGCAAACAAGAGTTGCTTATAACAAGCGGTTTTAAAATATTTTTTGAGTGCGGAGACCCAAATCCCATTCAAAAAGTATCGGACACTTACCACTTTTATTATTATAAAATAAATGGAAAAGCACTAAGAGAAAACACACAAATTTTAGACAAGTTATTCACTTGTGAAAAAGTCTACGATTATCATTATCGCACAGTTCCATTCAAAAGTATTAATTAAAATTGAAAAAGATATTGACAATAACACACTTATTTTTGTCAATATCTTTTTAGTTGTTGTCAATTTTACATAATAAACAATAATGTTTTATTCAAATTTACAAATTGAATTTAATTTGTTTTTGTTGATTTTTTAGATTTGGTGTTTAAAATACTTTTAATAACAACTTGAATTAAGTATACAATCGCATAAGCAAACAAATCAAAAAATCTATAAATTATTAGCCCCCAGAAAACATATCCCGAAAAGAAGATATTTTTAAACAAAGCCACAAACAATAATTCAAATATTAATGTTCCGCTTTGCAATGGCCAAAGTTTAAATATTAATTGCATTATAGAAAACTTAAACAATATCTCAAATATTATGGTACTCTCTGCCAAATTAAGCGTTACTACCAAAAAATAAATCATAGCACCTTTCAAAAACTCACAAAGCAGTCCAGAGAAAATTTCTACAAATGTTAGCCAACCATCTTGTTTTATACCATTGGCCGATACAATTACTTTATCCAACATTTTGTTGTATGTTTCTTCATAATTTTTTGTTAGCCCCAAATTATACAATACCTTAACAAATTTGGAAACAACATCAATGCCAAATTTTTTGTTTGCCTTAAAAACAAATACAAATATTGTACTTGAAAATATTACAATAAAAGATATAAGACCAATTACAACAAGCCAACTCTTTATACTATTGATACAAAATATCAAGCCAAGAACAATTGTCACAAACCAAAATATCAATTGAGACAAATTCCTAAATACATTTGCACCGTATTTTACATCAATTGAAAGATTTGGACTCACAGACTTATTTTGTAAATTCTTTGTTACAACAGAATTTTCCCCAAGTCCATAAATTGTGACTTTGCCAAAAAATTCACCCGCAACAGTCGCTCCTAAAACATATCCAAATCGCCTATTTTTTACTTTGCTGTATATCCTTAAATATAGTGGAAGCGCTTTTAATATTATCACTGCTACAAACATTACTGAAAGCAAGATTAATAAATTGTAATCAAATCCACTAAGCACCATATTTATGTCTTCTATTTTTTGTTTTGAGTTTAGATAAAAAACACAAACAAAGAGTGTCAGGATATTAAGACAGATTATGCTTGAATAAAATAGTTTACTCGATGAATTATTAATTCTATCATAACTTTTATTTAGTCTTACAATCTCTCTATCCTGACTATTTTCTTTCTTTGAAATGTCCAACTTGGTTCTTGTCTCTTTTGCCACTTTTGACCCCACATAAAATTTTGTTTAATGATTAATTGATTTTGATTGTTGATTTTTAAATTTTTACCTTGAATAATTATGTTTGTTTGTTTTCTAACTATAATATTTTATCACAAAATTTCAAAATGGTTACATAAATTTTTAAATATAAGCATTTTTTCATAAATAAATTTTTTAATTCATAGAATATAAAAAAATTAGGAGAATAATATGGAAAAAATAATCAAAGAAGACAATCAAAACAAAAACACTATTGAAAGCATACTACTTAATAACCGAAAATATTTGAAACTCGAGGGCATAGTTGAAGTAATTTCCACAAGCGATACTACAATATATCTAAGACTCAAAGATACATCATTATGTATCACTGGCGAAAAAATCAACATTGTCAAATTAGACATAAACTCAGGAATTCTTGAAGCAGAAGGAAAATTCTCATTAATTAAATTTGGAAAATCCGGAAACTTCTTCAAAAGGTTATTTAAATGAAAATAAGTTATGTTTTGCAACTTAAAGATTTTAGCATAATGTTTGGAATTGGGATAGTTTTAGGATTAATTTATGGAATACTAAATATCCCAAATTTTATCAAGGAATATGTTATAATTAGAATTATTTGTGATATAATTTTTGTAAGTTTTTTTACACTTTCGTTTATATATCTAGTTGAACTAATTAATCTTGGAAGCATTAGAGCATATCTATTTATAGGATATTTACTTGGCTTTGGGATTGAGAGAACAACTTTAGGAAAATTATTTGCCAAAGGTTACAAAAAAGTGTATAATCTAATAATCTTAGGTTCAAAACGCTTTAAAAAAAGCAAACTAGGAAATATAATATTTAAATAATGGACATATTTAAATAATGGATAAAAAAGTCAAATCTATCAAAATTATCACAATAATTTCAGTTGTAATAATGTTTGCTTGCATTATAATTTTAACGTGTCAATTAATTAAAATTGGTACGCTAAAAGAGAAAAACAAAGACCTGTCAACCTACAAAGAAGCACTATTTGAGGAAATCTATAATTATAATTCAACCAATTCATATTATGGAAATAATAGACAAGAATTTTTGGAAAATTATGCGAGAGAGTCTCTCAACTGGGGAGAAAATGGGGAAACTTGGTACACTAAAAAGTAATTTTTTAGACATATTTAACAAAATAATTGCATATAATTTTTAAGTGATTGCATAAGTACTATGCAATCACTTAAAAATGCCTATAACAAAAGAATTTTGAAATACTCAAAGTTAATATTTGAACCATTAAATACAAGATAAATTCAAAAGCCAAAAAAATTGTTTGAACAATTTTTCAAAAACCATTGACATAATTAACTTTAACGTGATATAATTACTTATGTTATATATCGCGGGGAGGAGCAGTTCGGTCGCTCGTCGGGCTCATAACCCGAAGGTCGTGTGGTTCAAATCCCACCCCCGCTACCACTTCGAACACGAATTTCTTCGTGTTCTTTTTTTCGCTTTTGTGGGATTTGTGCGAGTTTCCACTCGCTAGATAGCATCGCTATCTTAACCACACTCCTTCGGTCGTGTTTGTAGTCCGAGTTCCCTTTGTATTGTATTTCCTTTCGTTCTCTCTTTTATTTTTTTTATGATAAAAAAATGAGGTGTTATCCTCATTTTATACTTTAAAGCAATTAATAACTAAAAAAATTTACATTTCCATTTCGTCGTCTTTTTTGTAAAAGCCTTTTTGAGAAATATCATCTACCATAAAGCCCGCTACAGCGCCACAAGCCAAAGCACTTACAACTGAAGACACAGCACCCACACTTGAAGCAGCAGCACTTAAAGTATAATCTTTGGCCTCGCTTTTTGATGCATACAAATCAAAGGCTTTGTTAAGTGTTTCTTTGCTTTCCAAGTCATTTATTATATCCCAATATTCATTTGCAGTATACAAGCCCATATCCAAACATTTTTTTGCTCTTTGGTATTCGCTTGCAACATATTCGTTATAATGAACGTTGGTATCTGCAAAATTTTGTTTAATATCTAATGCGTTTTGTGCATTTTTGACAGTTTGCACAGCCCCAAACATTGTGCTTCCAAGCAGTCCTAGTGTTATTAGCATTTTTGCCAAAACTGGCTTTCTTACGACCTTTTTATTTTTAATTTTCATAATTTTCTCCACCAAATTTATTACAAATTAAAAACCAAAATATTTTCCCATTTTCAAATTAAAGTTCTTTTTCGTCTTCGTCTTTTTTGATTTCATAAGTAGTTTCAATTAAGCCATTTGACACAAGATTAACCATTGCATCAATTCCTGTTCCCAAGCAGGCAAGTGTTCCACCAAGTAGTCCAAATGCCGAAGCATAATTCAAATAAGACAATTCCTTAACCTTATTTTTTTCAGACTCCCCAGCATATTTTTCAAAGGCATCGCTAATTGACTCTTTTGAATTGATTTTTTCAAGTCTTTGCATGTATTCAATATATGTTAATTCTTTTGCTTCATATAGTTGTTTTGCCTTTGTTTTTTCAGATTGAATATAGTTTATAAACTCTTCACTTGAATTAGCAAAGTCCGCTTCGATATTTTGAATTTTTTTGGCCGAATTTTTAACCCCCAATGCACCACCAGCAAACAAGCACCCACTAACCAAAAGACCACCTATAGCTTTGACTGTGCCTTTGATTAGTTTATGTTTTACTATGTAATCATTAATATTATCTTTCATAATAACCCCCAAAAATCAAACTATATTGCCATTTCTTCTTCGTCTTTTTCTTTTTTGGTTTTAATTATTGTTTCTGTAAAACCATCACAACCTATATCACATGCAGTTATAATACTTGAAACAGCTAATCCAGCAGCACTCATTGTAGCAACAATAGTATAACTATTCCTAGTTTCTATACAATCATCGTATTCTTCTTTAACATCATCATCTGCAAAAAGAGTCATTGCTTGGTCAACATTATCCATGCTATTAACTTTCGACTTTTTCTTCTCCCATTCTTCGAAAGTCATATCGCCAGAACCATTGTTATATTCATAATCAACTTCAGCATTCTTTCTTGCAATATATTCTCTATACTCAATATTATTGTTAACAAAGTCGCTTTTGATGCTTTTAATGTTTTTGTTTGCATTTTTGTATCCACAAATACAACCAGCAACCAATACTCCAGATAAAGCAATGGCACCGAGACCACCCAGCACACTAGGTCTAATAACCTTCACAACTTTTGGTTTATTATTTTTATCTTTTACTAATTTCTTTTTTGACATAATTTAACCACCTTAAATTTTTTTTAATTACAAGCTGATTATATCAAAAAAATTAAGCAATTTCAATACCCTTTTAAAAATTTTTTTAGTTTTAAAAAAACACTTGACATGGGATAAAAATTGTAGTAAGATGTTTTAGTACAAAAAATTTGGCGGCGTAGCTTAGTTGGCTATAGCATTCGGTTCATACCCGAAAGGTCGTAGGTTCGAGTCCCACCGCCGCTACCAAAAATTAAGCACCTTTCTTGGTGCTTTTTTCGTTATCGTCGTTGTGCCTTGGATGCTTATAGCATCCTTGACACCCTTTGGTGTCTTTCGAACCTTGGTAGTTGTCGCTCTTCACAAGTGCAAGCACCAAAAAAATCGCCTATATAGACGATTTTTTGTTAAATTTATTTGGTCGATTTAGTTTCTGATTTAGAAGTTGTTTTCTTTGTGGATTTTTTGGTTCCTGTCGACTTTTTGTAGTCTTTTTTGTTTTTGTTTCTTTTGACTTAGTAGTCTTTTTTGTAGAACTTTTTGTGGCTTTTTTGGTTGCCTTTTTAGGTTCAACAATTTCAAATTTGGAAGACTCTGCACCAATAACCAATTCATGATTTTCCATAATATCTACATTGTAATATTTATTAAATGCTTTTTCACAAGGATTTTCCAAATTTTTGTCACACATCATACAATAATCAAAACTTCCACAAGCATCAAAACCTAATCTTATGCTTTTTTCCCACTTAATTGAATCTAATTCTTTTTGTTTTTCTGAAACTGCCATAATCATCTCCTTATTTCATGTCATTATTTAAACAAATATACAATTAATTGTCAAATATTATTCTCAAATTGAAAAAAATAATTTTAAAAATATTTTTACAAAACTGTTGACAATGACTTAATTTTTTATTATACTACCATTGTCAATTTTGAAGTTTGGTCCCATGGTCAAGAGGTTAAGACATCGCCCTTTCACGGCGGTAACAGGGGTTCGAGTCCCCTTGGGACTACCATAATAATAAGCCCATTAAGGGCTTTTTATTTTCCCAAGGGAACTCGTGTTGCTTACAGCAACAGATACTTACGTATCAAAACCCCTGTTCCACAGGGAAGGTACTCGGGAACCCGGCAGTATTACTGCCACCCGAGATATATGACTTCCGTCATATAGACGTTTCCCCTTGGGACTACCAGGTAAACAAAAAGAAAAGCCATTAGGGCTTTTTTTGTTTATTTCGCTACTATATAATATGGACAGGTGTCAAACAAAATTTTCTTTTTTAAATTTGGCATGCTTTTTGTATAGTTTTTATGTTTATATATAAAATATATATAATATCTTAGAGATAATAATAAATATATGTAAAATTGTTTGTTAGATTTTGTCGAATGTGCTAAAATTAATTTGTAAAAATTTGTATTGTGTCAAAAAGTGGCTTGTGCAAATTTTCTATTTCTATAAGAAATAGATGAGAATTTTGACTACTTAAATAGGAAGAATGGAGAAAATAATGGAAAGTAAAAAATTCAATTGGAACAAATTATTAAACGGACTTATTGCTGGTATTGCTATTATACTTGCAAGTGTTTTTATTGGACTATGTTTTATTGTCCCTACTACAACTAGTGTTAAGGCTAGTTTGAAAAAATCGGACATCGAAAGTGCCAATATTTACTTTAAATCTGCCAAAACCAAGATTCGAAAAGCATCTAGTTATGACAAAGTTAGATTACAGGGTTTTACTCAGAGTAATGACAAAAACTACTTTTATTCATACAACTACAATTACGATAGTGCCGCAGTTAATTTGTATTCAAAGACCCCTAATTCAAACATTTTGAGTAGTTACTCAAATGATAAAGGAAATGTTTATTTAAATACAAATGACGGCACTGTTCAGTTGTATGAAACTTTGAAAGATACATCTTCAAATGATATTACATACACAGACAATACCTTCATCTCCACTAGGGCGACTTCATTTTTAAATGAAAACTCATCTAGTATTGAAGATATTTTCTATGATGAAATTGACGATGGGGACTTTGTTTTGATTAACAACTATGAGCCACATTCCGAACCAACAAATAAGTTTGATGTTGAAAACTTTTATATGTCTTTTGGAACCCCATACATAAATGGCGAAAACTCCACCACTCCAATTCACGAACTTTCTGTTCAAGGCGTTCTCTATGCCAAAGACAAAATGCACTATTTGTCTCTTAACGAACCACAACAAAGCACTCTAGAATCTGGACAAAGAGCGAGTTACTGGTATCAATACTTTGACCTTAAAAGTTTGACAGCACATGTTACTAGCGACCCAGCAAGCGACACTTATGATATTCAAGACCAACAAGGAAAATATGTAATAACCTTTGAGTTCATCAAATACATTCAAAATGCCAAAGGCGAGTTAGAACCAAATACCGAAAGACAAACATTTACTTATACTTTCTATCTATTAGACTCAACAAACTATGACATGTTGCCTAGCATTACAAATGCCGAACTTGGCAAAATGCAACTTAACAATTCACTCAAGGAATACTTTTACAATTACAACACCGACTATCCTTACATTACATATGACCCAGAAAGTTTCAATGTTTCTTATACAAAAGAAAACAGAGAAGTAACCGAAAATATTACTTCTACCTATGCTTTAAAGAGTTATAGTTACAACGGACGCAACTACCCACTTGGAATTATATCTTTCTATAACAATGGTTCAATCAAAAAACAAGTTTATATTTTAACTTATTACAATACCGACAAAAATTTGGTTGAATATTTGTATTTAGCAGACAATTCAGGAATTCAACAAAACTTAAATACTTCTACTTATGAAAATATATTGAGTTTAGTAAACGATGACACCCTTAAGTTTGAATACAAAAAGACCCAAGTTTTGAGTGTTTCAGAAAATGGAAACGTAACCACCTACACTACAAAAACTTATTTGTCTTATGATTACAAAAATCGTGAACTTTCTCAAAGTACAACCGAGCCAAATGTTACAAACACAACACCTGATAGCACAAGGGTAATCAAAGTAACAAAAGATGCAAATAAACTAAAATATGAAATATCTTATGATAACGGTAATTCTTTCAAACCAGTTGCAGAAATTTCAAATGCACAAACCAATGTTGATTTAACAAAACTATCAAGTGAAAATGGTGTGACCCTAAACAAAACAACTTTGGAAGTTGTAAGCACCGACATTACTACTTCCACTGAAACAACTTGGTCAAATTACAAATTAGTAGTTGACAGCGAAACAAATTCGACCAAAATTACAAAAACATATTATTCTCTAAATGACACTAAATTAGTTTCTCAAGATATTTCACTTGGCGAAAATGGAATTTTGAATACTGTTGGAACTTTTGATATTTCTGACCCAATCGACTCTGAACTAACTATTAGATACACAGTATCTCATGACACAACCGAATCGAAAAACAAAGTATCCAAAGTAGAAATAATTAGCCACATCTACAAAACAGAAAATGTAAAAGAAAACTCACATGCATTAAATCTAATTGAAAGCCTTGACAAAATCGAAATAAATGTTGATTACAGACTTGAATTTGATACTTTGGGAGTATATACGTTCGACTACAAATATATGTGCTTGATTAACAATAACGACACTCAAGGTTATGACTCAGTTGTTAATAACACAGAAAGTAGCACTAATATTTTGAACATCAAAGAAGTTAATCTCAACAAACTAACAAGCACTCCCCCAACTACTACTCCAAACGACAATAATTCTCCACTATATCTAAATGTTTGGGGATACATAAACGATTCAAATGCCCAAAGCATGGCAAATCAAGTGACCCTTAATGGAGTAACTTATGTATATGATTCAAAGGCAACTAGCGAACAACTTTCTATTGTAGGCGATAGCCAAAAAATAACTTTGAACACTCCTTACGAAAATTCAACAAACTTCCAACTTGGCGACAAGACCGTCAAGACAACAACTTTCACAGTTTCTACTGATGCACAAGGTCGTCAAATTTTAAATATTAGATATGAAATTGGTTCATTGTACAAAACGATATATACAACAAATACCACTTACCAAATTTCAAATAATATTTCAAGTGACAACGGTTATATTTTAAATACAACTACCAAAACAGAAAATACTTTTAACTTAGCCATTGATAGTCCTCATGATTCAGGTAGTGGCAATTTGGGAAAAATTCCATCACTTATAACAAATCTAACAGGAAAAACTACAACTACCGCAAGTTATTCTCAATCAAAACCAAATCTAAATGGAGATATCTTGCATGTATTTGGTTCGGAGACTTACTTTAACAAAGTTTCAAATTACTCAGACACTGGTTATAGCAAACTAAAACTCGTTGACTCAAAGACAAGCAATTTCTTTGAATCAGACATTACAAAGTATGTCCTTAAAGCAAACGACCCAAGATTCAACCTAAATGGCAAAGAAATTAATACAAACCAAACCCTATTTGCCAATGGAATAACTCCACCAAAGGAATTTGTAAATACCGCAATTGAACAAGGTCTTAATGCAAAAAATATCATTGTCACAGACATAACACCTGTATTTTTCAAAAACTTGTCTTCACTTATTTATGAAAACAAAGTATCCAAGAGTTATATCTATAGATACCCTGATTACAAAATTAAAAGTGACGGAACAATTGATTATGGTACAGCAGTTACTGATATTTACACCAAAGACACCTATTGTCAATTTGATGGATTGTACGAAATTGTGGTATTTTATAAATACGATGGCTACAAATCATTGACTGACAAATCTTATGACAATACTCTATTCTGTCAATATATAACATTTATTATCGACAACAGTTCTCCTTCTCTTAGTGTCAAAGTTTCCGACGACGAAGGAAATTACAACACAGACTTGGGACTTAAAAAATTCACAAACAAAAATGTTGAATTGTCTTGGAATATTCCAACTTACTTCAAAAATGATGTTTATTTGGATATTGAGAGACTTACATTTGACGGAATCACTGCCAATAACTTTGTTGCAACTTACAAACAAAACAACATGACCGCCACCGGAAATCAAAATTATGCAAGAGAGATAACTCAATTTGTACGTGACGAAGAAAAAGGCAAATACTACGTATACATCACATCAAAGCAATTTTTTGATAGCAATGGTGACTATAGAGTTACTTTGCATTATAGTTCACGTGGTGCATCTACTGTAACTCAAAAGTTCACAATCGACAAACAAAACATTAGTGGTCTAAAAACCCTACCTGTTATACAAGTACTAAATAATAGCACTGGTTATGCGGTTAATAATTTGTTAGAGACATCTAACAACCAAATTGTTAATTACAACTTTACATTTAGGTATGACCCAAAATTGAGTAAAGCCAAAATCTATACTTACTGGTATCGTATTGATTTGATTAAGACCGATACATACAACGAAAAAGTTGATTTAAGTAGTACTCAAAGCGGAATTACAACCGATTACAAGGTTAATGGCTATAATATAGAAAGTATATCTTCGGCTAATCAATATCTTTATAATTATGACACAAGCGACGATGTACTTGCTTCCAACTACTTCTCTTCAAGTTCGAGTTCAATTTACTTATTCAAACTTGTTGACGAAGCCGGAAACGAATGTAGATATGTCGTATTCTACGATACAACTACACCGGGTTATGTAATTTCCCCTACACCTTTGACATCATCTAATATTATTGCTGATAGTGCTATTGTTACTTTCGGTGATTACAAGGCTATCAAAATTTCAACTCCTGACAAAGAAGTTAATGATAATACTCAAAATTATCAAATTGACTTAAGTACAAAACTTGATAACTACACCAAAGCTCAAAATCTTGATAAACTCAAAGAAACTTTGTGTTATATCAATTCATTCAAAGATGAAAACAACTTTAATAATACATCTGTTCAAAACATTGACGGCACATATTATTTGTTGCTTCCATTAAACAAAGTAACTATTCAGGACAAAACTTTCGGCGTTAGTCAAAGTTTTGAAAATTCAATCCCTAGTGAATATTACTTCTTCCCAAGCAATCCAGTAAAAGATAACAAACTTAAACTACCAAAAATCAAAAACAATTCAAATGGAACGACATCTCCAGACGGGCATACCTTAGTTGACATAAATAGTGTAAATTACACCAAAATTATGAACTCTAACAATGAAGAAATCAACAAATTTATGCTTGCTACTAGTTCAAATAGAACATACAATGGTGCTATTGGTTCGTTTGAAAATGGTGGCAGTTATGAGTACGAAATATTTGATAAACTCGGAAATAAGACTACTGGTATTATTTGGATTAATCCAGACAAGACTCAAACTCAAGGTTATGGTATATTTGATGTCAAGACCGCTGAGGACAATTTGAGTAATGTTGTAGGTCTTGGCGACTCTGGATCATTCTCTGCTTCCAAACTTTATATTAGTTCAAAACAAAGCAATGGTTCAAGTATCCCTGACTATACTTTGACATATAAATATTATCAATTCAGTCCAAGTTCATATGTATCACTTAATCAAGATTATAATTTTGTAAGTGCAAAAACTCTTGATAAAAACAGCGAAAATATTCCTAGTGATTTGAAGATTACTGGCGAACAAAAATACATAGTTCTTAACTTTGTACACAAAGTAACCAAAGAAAACAAATCATATTATATTGAAATAAATGATGAAATGGGTGTAAGTATACCACAACATAGTTATCCATATGAATTAGAAGGTACTTATCCACTTGTAGATTCAAATGGTAGTCCAAAACACATTTATTCAGACAACGTTAGTTCTTATGTCAATCCAGAAGAAGCCGATAGAATCTACTCTTCAATTCTAAATCCAAATGCCGACGAAACGGGCAGAAGCAATAGTTCTGTTACTCAAGAAGGTTTGTATGTATTTAAACGTAAATACAATAAACAACTTGATAGTGCCGTGCTGGGTGAAGATAGACAAATTCTTTATATTGCGTATTACGTTGATAGAACTGGAATCATAAATGTCGCAACTCTTAACTCTTTTGATAATACAACTAGTCAAGATTTTGGATTTATTCTTGGTAGCGATTACAAGAGTGATTATGAAAAACTCAAAAAACATATTGATGCTAGTTCAATCCAGAATTCTCAAACACTAGCAAATAGTAGTTCGATTGGTAGCAATTCACACTACTCTAGTTCAAACTTGTTCTCAACGAACAAAATTCAAGTACAATATAACTTGTTTGCAGACAAATACAACTTTGATGCATTTGTCAAAACCTTCAATACACTTAATTCAGACCAAACAGATAGTATTACTCAAGCCAAACTTAATACTTTCTTGTTCAACAAAAATCATTTTGCCAATAAAATTTACAAAGTAAATCTTACTATTGCAATTGGAATTGCAAATGGCGAAACTGATATCTTAGACGAAAACAAACAAATTGATGTTTATTACAATACAAAAGCTTTAAGCACATATGTCAAAGGCATGTACAAAGCTTCGGATAATTCAAGACTTAATAGTTACAACTTCTACTTTGAAGACAACTATTCAAGTCCTTACAAGATTTATCTCAAAGACAGTAGCGGTTATAATAAGAAAGACGGCAAAAATGTAATAAGCAATTATCAGTCAAATGAATTAGACTTGTCATTCTCAATCAAACACACTGCCCCAGAAGGCGATATGTATGGCAAATATTATGGCAGACATGATTATGACGAAGATAAGTCCACAAATCATAGTATTCCACTTGCCGAATACACTGACGAAAATGGAAACACCGAGATAAGATACAACTTGCTTGGAAAATATCTAAGCGAAGGACAACTTGACAAACTATCTTCTTCCGAAAATATTTTGTCATCAATCTCTACTCCAAATGGTCAAGTGGTCAAACTAAGTAGTACAAATAACGAATCCTTGATATTTACTTTCCAAATAACCAAAGACGATACTCAAGCCCAAATTGACCCAGAAAATATCCAAATTTACAAAGGTTCAATCAGCGAGTCTAATTTGATATTTAATAGAGTCAAAGGGACTTGTAATGACAACAATGGCACAGCACTTGTCAAGGCAGACAGGATGCAGTCTTCGTACTTTGCGAATGTAATAGATGGAATAACTTATCATGCGATTGTTATATTTGATAACAACTTAGATGAAATTTTGAACAAGGGTGAAGAAGAATACTCCAAATATAGATTGCTTGATAGCGCACAAAACAATGATAGCGAAACATACTTTATTGTTCTAAATTATATTGGCGACAAGGATAATTACATCAAACAAGACAATTTGGGAAACAAAAATTCATACTTCTCAACAACTTTTGAAGTAACTGTTGATAGAAACAAGCCAATTTATAACTTAACTAAACTTATGAGTTTGGATAAATACGTTCAAAATAACTCAAAGACCACAAATCTAACAAATTATAAACAAGTATTTGAGTCTTACAAAAACAGTTATAATTTTACTTTTGACGAAGATTATGACTTTGAAAGAAGTTATTTGGAAAACTACTTCTTTGCACTAGATTACCGCCCAGATAGTAGTTTTGAATTTGAACACATTGACAACCTTGATAGCAAGGGTGGAATTTACATAAGAAAGTTGACAAACAATACTGCCGGAACATATAACTACCCTAGCAATTACAAGTTCTCAATTACTCCAGATGATTACAAAGCATACTACGAAGCAACATACTTGCCAGGTCATCCACAATTCTCACCTAATAGAGCCACTCCTTTAACCGCTTATAGTACAGACACAATTGATGTTGACAAATATTATTATATTTCATTTGATACTTTCGGAATTGGTTTGTCATCTATCAAAGTATCTGACTTGGTAACAAAGAATTTCTTAGAAGTTAACAACTACTACGAGATTTTGGAAGTAGACGAAGCAGGAAACTATAGAGTTTATGCGGTATACCTTCCTGACTATGAAGCAACTCAAATTAAATATGAATACAAGATTAACAATAACTCTGGAGTTTCACAAGGCACAATTAATAGCGACACCAACACCGTTATTAACTTGTCTGGTATGAACTTTGGACTAACACAAATCAAGACATTCGATTATTATTTGAGAGCTAACTTAACTATCACATCTGACAAACTTAACGAAACACTTCTTATAACTTACGAACCAAACGAAAGACGCATTTATGTAAGAACCACAAATGGTTTGATTCGTGACAAAATTGACAATGTTTCACTTGACGATAGTACTATTAAGTTTATATCTACAGTCAATAGTCTTATTGAAAATTACAATAATATGGTATCAACTAAGGGCAGTAATTATTACACTCAATATGGACACTTAATTCAGATTGATGTTGTCGACAGAATTGGTATCAAGTCTCAAATATCTAACGAAAGATTATTTGATTACGAAATTACATATAATGTTGCCGGAAGCATCTTGTCCCCTACATTTAAGAATAATCAAAACACATTTACCATGACAATACCTGCCAAAACCGGTACGACACACATTAAACAAGTAAGAGCATATGTGTTTGCTGGTGGCTGGTCTCCAAAAGACCCAGATGAACTTAATAATTCATTCTACAAGACCGAAAGTGAACTTATTAAGGGAACAACTTATACCCTTGGCAAAGGCGTTTATAAATTTGAAATAATTGATAATTTTGAAAGAATTAATAATTACTTCTATGAATTTGGTTCAACTTCAAGCCAAGCTGGCGGATATGTAAAATATAGTGATAATTATGTAAAACACACCGACAATTACACATATACAGGAAAATCAGCCAACTTTGTATATGACAATCATGTCTATGATATATACATCAAATACATTGGCGATACTCGTGAGGAAGGTGTGAGTTATTCTGACGACGATATTAATCCAAAAATTATCTATAGTAGCAATAAGTCATATAGTGATTCCGAACTTAGCGTATATGGATTGTCCGTTGCAACAATCGACAATATTACTACAATCACTCTTATGGGTGTTACTGATTTAACAAAATATCACATCAAGACCATTCCTGCCACCCTATCTGCAACTTATAACTACACTTGGGGAATGGAAAACACAAACAAAGACTTGTTAGTATATGATACAAAACTTGCAATCTATACAGGCGTCCAAGATGTTATTGTTCGAAATTCTAACGGTAATACTTTGGATACAAATAGTCACCTTAACTTAAGCGAAGACTATGAAGTAACAATGTCTTGGACAAATGGGTACAAACCAGAAAGACAACTCGACTTTGACTCCAAAGTAGTATTGAAAAATACAGATACAAACAAAGTTGTCAACATTAGTACAAACCATATTATAACCGATGCCGGCAACTATGAGGCATATGTTATAAATTCACTTAATACCAAGAGTCAGACCATTTCGTTTACACGAAGTGAGGGCGATATTGGAATCTATTCTGTATTTGCAATCAATAACAAAGTTCAAACCAAACTTAGTCCATCAGCCAAAGTTTCAACTATTGATTACAAAGACAACGAAGAAGGTGTGGACAGACAGATTATAGAGTTTAATTACTTTACTTTGCGTGACTACTTTAGTTTTGTTAATACAAATACAAATCTTCCAATTACAATAGAAGATATTAATGATTCCGAACTAAATATCACAGACATTGATATTGACAAAACTCAAGACAAATACTTAGAAGTACAAGTTAAAAGCGATTTGAATATATTTGTACAACTATATAGTCTAGGAATAGACGAAAGTCAAACACCTTATGCTGAATTTAGAGTATTTACAAAAAATGAAGACCAAGTCTATACTTATAGATTTATCAAAGTTTACTTTGTCGAAAATACAAGCACTATAGCATTTACAAAGGTTGTTTCAAACAAAGACGAAAATACTAATATTTACACAAAATCTAGTGCAATTATCAAACGTCCAGATACAGCACTTATTGTAACATTTGAGTTCAAAAACAATGACGAAATTTCCCCTGCACCAATTAGTGGAAACACAATTTATGTGGATAGATATTTCAATAATCAACTTGTTGAAACACTAGTCTTTAATGATTTAGATGTTTCTTATCAAGCGACATTTACACTAAATCAAGTCGGTCTATATAGATTTGCAGTAAGAGATTTGGCAGGCAGAACCCAAACATTTGGAAATGCTACAAATCCAAGTCAATCACTCCAAATTTATTTGATTAATCAAATTCTATTTACTGTAAATGGTAACTCACCTATTAACAATCAAATATTCAACGATAATGTTAATATTAAGATTAATACCGAACTTGCAGGCCTTACACTTTATGATACTAGAGAAATTGGTATTACAGTTACCCACAATGGTCAATCTTCTGACCGTGGAAGTCAAACTGAATTTACCCTAACCGAACCTGGCTCATATACAGTTGTTATGACCGCAACAACCAAACTTTCAGATGACTCAACTCTTATCGCCGACCAACAAGTAACAACAACTTACAAATTTACAATACTCAAAACAAACATTGCTCAAAAGAGTTTTAATGTTTCCAAAGGTACAGGATTTGTAATTGACAAAATCTTTAGAATCAAAGATAACGAAAAAATTGAAATCACTGAACAGTACAAAAATAGTGTTACTATCAAGATTATTACAACCGAAGAAGTTCACTTGTATTCAGATAGCAATGAGTCCGAAAAAATCAAAGTTCTAAGCACAAATGATTACATCTATACCGAAAACTATAACCCAAGTTCAGCATACACCAAAGTTATAGTTAGAGATGAAAATCTAAATTTGTACGAGGGATATGTCAAGACTTCTAACATAACTGCATCAAAAGATAGTTTGCTATGGTTGTCAAGTGATAACGAAAGCGAAAGAAATTGTATATTTGAAGTAACCCTCAAATATTTCAATTCCAACATCAAAGGTTATGAAAGTTTTAGTTTTAACGTTTGGATTAATAATGCACTACCATCACTTATTTCAAGTATACCAGATGGAAATGCAACCAAAGATGTAATTACAATCAACTTCAATCCAGGAATGATATTCTCCCAAGTAGGAAAGAGTAAAATTCTTGTTAATGACAAGGAATATTTAGTAATTGATGAAAATAGCGAAAGAGTTGTTCAAACTATGACGATTAACGAAAAAGGAACATATGTAATCAAGATAGTTTCGGACGATGGTTCACTAATTAGTTCATACAAATTCACAAAGAACGACCCACTTAATCAAACAACCAAGATTATCCTTATCTGCGTTGCAATTGGTGTTGTAGTTCTTGTAGTACTATTCTTGTTAATTAGAAGAAAAGGTAAATATAGATAAACTTTCGTATCATACAAAAAGAAGAACACAAAATTTCGTGTTCTTCTTTTTTTGTATTTATATAAGAATATACAATTTTTAGAGACAAAATAATCTTGTAATTATATTTAAAATTCAATTATTGTATTTAATATTTTCCATATTGAAATATTGTAGCATTAACACAATTACAAGATTATGTGACATGAGTTTATTATAATTCTTTGTCAATAGTTTCTGCATTTTGTTGTTTGGAAACATTTGAACCATTGTCTTCAATGGCACTTGTCTTTTTGTCAGTTTCAATTCCTTGCAAGAAGTTTAAGTACTTGTCTATCTCTTCATTACGTTTTAAAATACTTTTATTTTCAATCAATGTTTTTCTTATGTCCTTTGTTCCTTCTTCACGAAGTTTTGACATAATTCCGGGATACTTGCTAACAACCTTTTGAATAAATGTGTCAGTTGCACTTGTAATCAAATTTTCTATATTCGCAGTTACCTTATCTGTACCTTGATACAATACCTGATGTGCATTATAATTTATAGGATTAACCTTAACAACGTAGTCTCTATCACCATCAAATTCTGGCATCCTTGGTTCAACAGTAACCTTATACCAATAACTTGGCGGACACAACTCCCCGTCCTTGATAGAGTTATATTCAGCACCGGCTGTGACAGCACCTTTGAAAGGTGTATAACCACCGCTTGAAATTAAATAAATCGGTTTTGTATATGTGTCAGCACCACCGATAGCGCTTTCGCCCTGCAATGAAGTCTTAAAATAGTTCATGGTGGTTCTTGCAAGATAAATGTCAGCACCACTACGCTTTGTGGCACGTTCTTCCATCTTTCTGCCAATATATGACCCTGTTGTTGCCGAATTGTTCCAATTTATTGTTCTTATTCCTACTGGTTTGCGACCCAACAATTCGTCTTCGATTTGGATATTAACCAAAGCATCATTACAAACTTTTTTGTCAAGTCCCAAAGCATCTTGCAAAATTCCAAGAACATCAACTTTGTGATTTTTGAGAATTCTATGTTCTTCAGTTCCTCTAACCATAGCAACAATTTTGCCATCGGTAGCCAAATCTTTTAGTAATGAATAAAAGTATGCAACTTGGTCTTTGTATGATAGCAACTCATTGCCACGATTTTTTGGAATGTATGTAAACAATCCACCATTCAAAAATAATATTGAATTATCACTTTGTCTCATAAGTTCAACATTATATTCAAGTTCGTTTAGATAAGGAATTCTTTTGCTATAACTCTGATTTAAATCTGTTCCTCGAGAACAAGCATATCCCATATCAACATTACTTATTTCATTAAGACCCAAACTATCTTTGTGCATAATGTAATTAAATAGATTTGGAGATGTTTTGTTAATATCAATTTTGGTGTCATCCAAAATCCTTTTTCTTATATCATCGCCTTTTTGTTTAACTTCACTAACATCAAAATATTCTTCATCCATGATTTCTTTCATATCAATCCCTCCTATTACAATTCTTTTTCGTCATCTGTATCTTTGCTTTCTTCTAGGAAAGTAGATGAAGATTTTTTTGAATCCAAATAATTCAAGAATCCTTCGGGGATTTCTTTTTGGTTATCAGTTATGTTTTTTATTATTTCTTTTCTTGTTTTGTCTTCAAAAGTCTTTAGAGATTTGAGTAATTTAGTGATATCTTTGTTTATTTCAAGTCCTTGTTCACTCAAATTCTTTTGTATCACATTAGATGCTATAGATGCTTTTTCGCTTTCTATATTAGCATCAATTGAGTTGGTTGGCGAAAAAAACGCATAAGCAGGAACTATATCCGGATGTTTTACTCCAGTTGGAGAAACAATATTTTTGTATGGATTAGGCTGAGAACTAAGTGCAAACCAAACTGCAGTTTGTTTATAAACATTTGGAAGTGCTAGTCCAGCACCATATGTTCCACCCCCACTAGAAGGCAAAGACATGCATATTACGTCTTTGTAACACTGTTCACCATTCTCGTCGACACAAAGCGTTCTATCAGTTTTGATAGCATATTGATGAGTATGTCCAATTACACACATATCTGCATTATCTATGTTTCTAAGAAGTCTAAACGTTCCATCAATGTTTTTGATGCCAGTACCATGATGTGTAACAATTCTACAATGAAATTTTCCATCACTGCTAAGTGGTTGTCTCAAAATTAAATCGGTATTTGCAAAGAACGGTGCAAAACTATTTCCAACACCTGCAATATCTGCAGCCATTTTTGTTGGAGATATTCCAACCGCTTTTGTAATTCTATCTTCGTGATTGCCACTATGCACAACCACAATCTTGCCACTATCTTCGAGTTTTTTGAACATTTTGACAAGTTTTAATTTATTTTCGCCTTTTGCAATTTTTAAAATATTCGAAAAAAAGTCAAGTTGGTCTTGTGGATTCATAACATCTTCATATGTATCTGATTTGCTTCCAACAATAGCAGTATTGAGTCCATCTCCCAAGAAAAAAATTACAGCATTTTCTTTTGACTATCGGCATATTTGAGATTTTCATAAAGTCCTTTTATATCAAAATCACTAGAGCCAATATGAGTATCGCTTATAAAACACACTTGCAAAGTGTCAAATTTATCGGAATAATCTTTAACAATACTCTTAATAGTTACATTTTTGTTATTATAAGCGTTATTTCCAACTATATCTCTATAATTAGAAGTCAACTTATCCAAATCATTATTCTTAATCGACATATATTCCACCTATATTTTAGATTATACCTTAAGTTTACACCATTTTTGAATTTTGTCAATACCCAAACTTGTTTTGTACTCATCGTGTTTTTGTTTTAAGACAGTCAAACTGGCATATCTGAGCCACTTTTTAAGAGTCTTTTAAGTAAAAAAAAAGTATAAATTATTTGAAAAAACAATCACACACCATTATTTTTTTTATTTCATAAAATAAAATGTCATTTAACTTTAATTTTAGTTCTGAAAGCAGGTGGCAAAATGTACAAAAGAAAAATTAAGTTAGACAAACTTTTTGTAGCAAGCGCAATAATTGTGGTGATTTTAATAACAATAATAACTGAAAATTCATGGTTTGCATGCGTTTGTGGAATACTGGGTCTTTTGACTATATTCTTTCAAGCAAAAGGCAAGGTCATAGGTCAATTTGTAGGAATTTTAGACAGTCTTTGCTATGGAATTTTTTCCTATACCTTTAGATTTTTTGGGGAATTTGTTGTCTATACACTTATACTTGTTCCTATCTATATTTATGGGGTGTTTTCATGGCTTTTCCATCAAAAAGATACTCACGTAACCCATAATAATCTAAGCAAAAAAGAATGGATTATAATATCCATTCTAGCAATTGTTTTTTGCGTACTATTTTATTTTGTAATGAGTTATGCCAAATGTGATGCATTGGTTATAAATGTACTTTCAATGACGTCTTTGACACTCGCAAATTATCTTTTGGCAAGACGAAACTTTATGGGTTTTGTATTTTTGATAATGAACGACTTGATACTAATTTTGCTTTGGAGTTTGACAGTATTTCAACGCCATGACGTTTTTGTAATGCTTATTTGTGCAATAATATATTTAATCAACGATATTTTTGGAGTTATCAGTTGGCTAAAAATTAAAAATCAAGAAAAAGCCTAATTTTTGTTATCCAATTTATCCAAGACTTCAACATCACATTCTGTATTGTAAAACTCATTCATGACTTGACGCATGCTTTCTCTCGAGCGTACTTTCAAGTCTTGAATACGTTCTTTTGTAGGCAAGTCGAGATTTGGATAAAGTGGTTTAAGAACTTGAATTGTCGCCCTGAATCTTCTTCCCCAAATCCTGTCCCACCTATTTGCAGGTTTAAGTAGTTCTACCATAGGAATAACTGGAACATTGTTTTTGACAGCATAGTAGAATGCGCCATTTTTGAACGGTCTGAGTTTTGTGTAACCCCGCCACATTGCTTGTTCGGGAGCAATATGGATAGGTTTTCCTTTTTTGAGATAATACTCAATAGCATTATCTAGGTTTTTTTGGTTGCTAAACTGATTAGACAAAGGCAACATCCCGAGTATTTTGATAGTGTATCCCCCAAATCCTTTTTTATTATTAAAAGATGCACCGATAAAATACACTTTTTTAAATACCGTTTGCTTAATACTTAGACTATCTAATAGCATTGAATGATTGCTTATTATCATCGCCCCTTGGTTTTTTGGACGCTTAAGATTCTTTCTGCCACGAATTTTGAGTCTATACGTAAAAAACAAAAAAAATGGGGCAAATATAAAAATTCCAAGCCTTAAGAAAAAATAATAGATTCTATCAATAACCCTATCATAAATATATCTGTGATTCGCTTTTTGTTCTTGAACAAACTTATGTTCTCCATCAATTATATCTACATCATATTGTTTTGATTTTTCAAGCCTTTTAATTTCTGCTTGATAGTCAGAATAGTTCACTTTTTATGTCTCCATATCTACATTTATATTATTTTACAATCTTTTGACAAAAAACGCAAAAAAATTTACACCCCTAACACAAAATAATATTAGACACTAATCTAAACTTGTAAATATAAATAAAAATAAAATCACTTTATAATTTTTTATCAAAACAATTTCCTTTACTAAATTACGTATTTGTTTTATACTAAATATATCAATCAAAATCATTCCAAATAATGCTATTAATTAGAAAATATTTGATACTATATAATTTTATAAAAGTGAGTATTAATATGAAACAATACACATTAATTACCGGTGCTACTGGTGGTTTAGGAAATGCTTTTTGCTATGAACTTGCAAAAAAAAATTCGCCACTACTATTAACAGGCACCAAACAAGAAAAACTAAATATTCTTGTACAAGAACTAAGAACAGCATATGCGGATTTGGATATTATTACATTCCCTTGTGACTTATCTAATGAAATTAGCAGAAAAAACTTTTTTGAGTTTATAAATTCTAATAATATAGAAATTAATATGTTAATTAACAATGCCGGATATATAACTGAAGGCGCAATTATTAATTCAACACCTGAGAATTTAATTACTTGTATAAGAGTTAATTGTGAAGGGGTAATAGATTTAACAAAATTTATATTAGACAGGAAAAAAGAAAACAGCAATTTAAATATTATAACAATATCTTCTCTGGCAGGAGATTATCCAATGCCATACATGGCAATATACTCTGCCACAAAAGCATTTGAAACTAATTTCATGACTTCTCTGCGAAATGAATACAAGAACAAAAACGTGAATGTTTTGGTAGTAAAACCTGGAGCAATACCAACCTCACAAACTATGAAAGATGCTATAAAAGCACAAGGTTTAAAAGGAAAATTGTCTTCTGTTAACCCTACCGTAATTGCACAAAACTCAATAAAGAAATCATGGGCAAACAAAAAGACATACATACCTGGATTTTTCAATAAATTTACTTCATTTGTAAGCAAATTTGTCTCTCCAAATTTTCAAGCCAAAATCATAGCAAAAATGTGGAAAAAATCACAACAAAAAAGGCATCTGAATTAAGAAATATCCTCACTGAAAAGTGAGGATATTTGTTGTTTTGTGTTAAAAATATAAAATTTTTTATTTATTTGTGCTTTCTTTCATTTATAATCTTATTATAATTATTCAAAACTTCTTCTGCTACAGAATCCCATGTGCGATATACTTGTTTAAATGCTAATTCTTTTGCATCTGCCAATTTCTTATTATCCTGTAATAATTCTAAAATTTTGTCTGCCCATGCACATTCATTTTCTTCTGCCAAAAATCCATTTATATTGTCAGTTAAAATTTCAGCTGTTGAACACCCTTTGTTCATAAGTGTTGGCAACTTCATGGATGCGGCTTCAATTGGAGCAAGACTCGCTGTATCAAAAGTTGAAGGAAAAATAAACAAATTTGCTCGTAAATAATGTGCAGATAGCAAATCTCTATCCATTATTTTCCCCGTAAAGATGACTTTGTCCGAAATATTCAATTCTTGAACTAATGACTTTAATTTTTCCAAATAAGAGCCATCACCCACAATTAAATATTTAAACTTAAATCCTTTATCAGAAACAATTTTCATAGCCTTTAGAGCTAATTGAAGTTTTTTGTTTTCAACTATTCTTCCAACAGATAGAAAAACAAATTCGTCATCTTTTAAACCGTATTTTGAATTTACTGTTGAAATAAGTTTTTTACTATTAGTAGGATATTCTAGATCTGTTCCATTCCTAATAACCTTGATATCTTTTTTGTATCCATACTCTTTTAAACAATCAGCTGCCCCGTTGCTTACTGTCCATACATAATCTGCATTGTTAATATTTTTCATAATATATTTCATCATAAAGTTTTGTAAAAATTTAAATTTTAAAACTCTTTCAAAATCTTCTCTATATTTTGTATGGAAAGTAAAAATAGTAGGTATATTATTCTTTTTACCATATTTTGTAAAAAACTTACACATTGTGAAAGGCGAATGGATATGTATTATATCAAATTTGTTTTCTTTTAAAAATTTTTTCAATTTTCTATCACTTCCTGGTAGAGCACAACGATATCCTTCTTTGGAAGCCATTGATTTTGTTCTAAAAACTTCAAATTTTTGGTTATCTTGATACCTTGGAAATCTTGGAACTGCAACTTTTACATCTACGCCTTGTTTTAATAAACTATTTGAATAACTTGTCACAACTAGGCATGGCCCATCAAATTTGGGATAATAACAATCCAATACTTCTAATATTTTTATTTCTTTCATATGTACTCCTTACTTATCATTAATTTTTATGTGCTATTATTTTAACAATACAATTATTTTTGATTTACTTTTAAAATTAATCCTTTTCAAACGATTGATTAATTTATTATATCTTTCTTAATGTCCATTTCTTTTTTGGACTTTCCTAACATCCATTTTTCTGAAAATAATTCCTTGCAGTCATCTACTTCTGCAATCGCTATAAATACAATTGTAATACTTAAAATAAAAATATCCATCGTTGGAGACTGATCAACTATACCCGCAAAAGCTATAATTAAAACTTGAATTAAATTAAAGAGTTTAACAATATTAAATTTAGATAATAGTATTTTATATTTTTTAAAATAAAAGTATCCCATCATTAAAGTGCCAATAATTCCTAACGAAGTTAAATATTGTAAAATCGAATTATGTGCTAAAACAATAGAATCGGTAGAGACCAAAGTCGGAACAGAATCATCTTTACTTACAAAACCTATTCCAAAAAGAGGATTTTCTTTAAATTTATTCCAACACCATGGCCATAGAATTTGTCTTCCATTGCCAGAGTATCCCATATCTATAATCCTTTCAAAAATGTTAAAATCAAGTTTATATAAAACAAGAATCTGTATTGCAATTATAAAAATTACAATTGTAATAAAAATTGTAAATTTATTCTTGTTTTGCGACTTTACAAATGTATAAATTATCAGCAATGCAACTGTCACAAAACAGATTAAAACTACAAGCCTAGCATAAGTAAAATATGTACATCCTGCAAAGTATATAGCAATCATAGAATATAAATAATCAAATCTATTTTTAAAGCCCAAGTAAAATGATGATACCATTGCAAGTACCAAATAAATAGCAACCGTATTAATATGTTGAATACCTATCCAAATAACATTTTTAGAAAGTAAAGCATGTACGAATGAATTTTCTACTTGTAAATATTCAATTAGCATTTGTATTGTTAGCATTACACCTATACAAATAAGAATTTGTGCCATATATTTTGTTATGTCTTTACAAAAGTTTATAGAAATCCAATAAATAAAGTATGTTGCCAATGTAAGACCAATTATAATTAAAGCATTAATAATACTAAAGTTAACAAATATTCCTCCCAATAAATAAGCACAAAGAGCCACTAAAAAAGCCCAGAACATTTTACCTTTTTTAATATCTTTTTGTGTAATAAATTGCTTAACTGTATAGTATATTGCTCCAACCACAAATATTGCCAATGATATTGCTAAGATTTTTATTTTTCCGCCATCTACAGAAGAAATAAAAAATGGTACAGAAAAAATTATTGGCAATATATTTTTTACATCTTTGCAAAACACAAAAACAGCAAGTGTATATACTGCTAAAAATGGTATAATGTACACATCAATATTGTAAGCCCATCCCCAGAATCCCAACATTAGAATAATAGGAACGCACAAAAAATTGGAAAGTATATTGTCTAATTTTTTCATTTTTAATTTATAACCTTTCTTAAGAATACCATATCCAGTATTCTATTTTTTAGATAAAACATATTAAACCTAATTGGTTGGAATTTTTTAGCGGTTATTCACCGCATTTTTATTAATTTGTTTTTTGGAAGCAGATTTAGAAGCGGATTTTTTGGTACTAGTCTTTTTTGTACTCTTGTTATTTGATTTTGTAGAGTTTTTTGATGTTTTGTTTTTTTCTTTGCAGTTTTCCAAAGTCTTAATAAAACATCTAAATCTTTTGTGATTTGTTACATCATCAAAATTCTTCCAAGTTTGCAAGATTTTGTGATTTGTCTCCAAAGAGTGATTTGTTTCAACCGAAGTAACACCAAATTCCTTTGCCCCAGATATAATGTAGTCTAAAATTATCGCTGTTATGCCTTTGCCTTGGAATTGTTTTCTTACCCCTACCAGACCAAAGTCAGCGACGGTTGAATGATTTTTTGCATGCAAAATTCTAAATACGCCAAATGGCAAAAGTTTTCCTCTGGATTTTTGGACTGCTTTGGCTAGACTTGGCAAAGCAAATCCGAATGCAATAACCTTTTCGTCCTTGTCAATTATTGTTATCATATATTTCATGTTGATAATTAAATTAAACTGGTCAATGATTTGTTTTCTAAGTTTATCGTTATAAGGAATAACCCCATATAAATCGCCATACGTTTCGTCAATCAAATCAAAAATTCCGTCTTTGTATTTTGCCAAATATTCTTTTTTGTTTTTTGCAGTAGCAATCCTTAAGTCGTATTTTTTCATCATAAGGTTGCTAATACGTTTGATTCTTGGGTCGGTTTCTTTTGGAAGATTGATATTGAATGCCAAGTAATCTATTTCCTTAGTATATCCGCAGGCTTCCAAAAAGTCTTTGTAATATGGGTAGTTGTAATTCTCCTCAAAAGTTGCAAGTTTGTCGTAGCCTTCAATCAATAATCCTTCTCTATCCAAATCGTTAAATCCAAGTGGCCCATGAACGGTATTCATGCCTTTGGACTTAGCCCATTTTTCAACTGCTTCAAGAAGTGCACGAGCAACTTCCAAGTCTTCGATAAAATCGAATCTTGTAAATCTTACACGCTTGGAGTTTGTTTTTTTGTTATAAACTTTTTGAACAATTCCACAAATTCTTCCCGCAACTTCATTATCTTTGTATGCAAGATAAAATACAATTTCACACTCATCATAAGAAACATTTTTGTCCGGGTCAAACAAATTTAACTCGTCTCCCCTTAATGGATGCACGTAGTATGGATTTTTCTTATATAACTTTGTAGGAAAATCTACGAATAATTTTTTTTGTTTGTCTGTCTTTACTTCAACTATTTCTATCATAATGTTTCTTCTTTTATAAATTTTTGCTTTTTAAATAATCCAAAAACTAAAAAATAAAATCTATTAATTTTTTGTGTGGATTAGATATATGTAGTCTAATTATTATACAATCAATTCAAAATGTTTGCAAGTGAATAAGCCGAAATTTAAATTAAATCATACTTTTTGTCAAAAAATCCAGTTAACAAAAAGTTAACTGGATTTGAAATTTTTTATTATAATGTTTGAGATAATTTATCTTATTTAGATTTTAGTTAAATACTGCAAATCTATCTAGCACTTTAACCATTACATCTTTGAAGCCTTGTTTGTCTACAGTGCTACAACAAACAACTGGAATTTCCTTGACAACATTTCCGTCAATAGTTACAACAATGTTTCCAACTCTATCCCCTTCTTTCAAAGGCGCTTTAAGAGTGCTTGGTAATTGAATATCCACATCAATATCCTTGTTTGAATTTCTTTCCATTGCAAAACTAAAATCATGTTCTGGCTTAATACTTACTACATCACCTTTACCGCCAGTTATTATAATACTATTTTCTATAGGCTTGCTACAATCAACAATTTTTTTGTTTGTAAAGTTTGCATAAGCATAATTATATAATTCAATGCTTTCCTTAAATCTATTTGCCATAGTATCACAACCAAGAACAACACAAGTTAATTTCATGTCGTTTTTGATTGCAGTCGATGACAAACAATAACCCGCTTCGTCAGTAAATCCAGTCTTGCCAGAAATACAATTTGGATAGTACTTAATCAGTCTATTGGTATTGACAAGTTCAGTTTCTCTACCACTTGGATGAACTAGTTTGTCCATCCAAATTTTGCTATCTTCCAAATACAATTGATACTTGCTTACTTGATTAAGAAGCAATGATGTATCATATGCAGTACTATATTGATTATTGGCAGGAAGTCCAGTAGAATTGGCATAAAGTGTATCGTTCATGCCAAGTTCTTTGGCTTTGTCGTTCATCATGTCTACAAAGTTCATTTCGCTTCCACCTATGACTTCCGCCAAAACTATTGCACTATCGTTTGCAGACGCTACGATAACACTTTTGATAAGGTCTCTAATATAATACTCCGATCCAGCATCCAAAAATGCTTGACTACCCTCGGCATCGCATGCATGTGTACTAGCCACAACCTTATCATCTAATTTTAGATTTCCACTCTCTACATGTTCAAGTGTAATAAGTGCTGTCATAAGTTTACAAATACTTGCTACTTCGTGTTTTTCATTTGGATTTCTGCTAAGCAAAATATTTCCACTTCCGTCTATAACGATATAACTTTTGGCTGACATATCATCAAACTGATAAGCCAAAACTTCTGTCTTAATTCCCGAAAAACAAAAGATTACTGCAAGTGTCAAACAAATAATAGTTAGAATAAATTTTTTCATAATTTCTCTCCTAATTTTATTATTTGTATTTTGTGAAAAACAATATAATTTATGCACGAAAAAAAAGTGTGCAATTTTAAACTGCACACTTTTTTACATTATCCCAAAGTCTAACAAATAAGTATTTGGAATACTTTCTAATTCGTCTCCACCATAGGCATAATATTTAAAGTATAACTCTATCAAATTCTTGCTTGTATTAATTGTATACACATATTTGCCATTTTCATCACAAGTTATGTTAAACAAATTATTGTACACATTGAGTCTAGCGCATTCAATTTTTTCGCCCGTCGATGGCACGTCATAACTAATTTTTGTAAAAGACTCTGAAAATATCATGATGTCATCAACTGATGTATATTTAACCTTTTCACTATCTTCGGTTTTTTCAAAAATGCTAAACTGTGCACCATTTTTATTAAGTCCAGGAAAATCATCAACTATGAGTTTTCCGTCACTGGAAATATTCTCACTTTTCCCTTCGCTTTCAATCTTGCTTTTCCCAGTATCCGAACCCGCATCATCAACTTCAAACGAAAAACTTCCGTCGTTAAATTTAGTTTTCTGGTCCTTGGTTACATTGCCTTCTTTGTCTAGTAGATTTGAATAAATTTCCACTTCTACTTGACTAACGCCAGTTGGCAAACTAAAGCAAATAGAAATATCATTTATGCTAAATTCATCTAACTTATATCCTTCCTTAATATTAGGAATTAGTATTATCTTTTTTAACTTTCTAAGCGACCCTACTTTTATAGTTTTTTTGTTTAACTCTTCCATGATTTTCTTGTTATCCAAATCTATAGCATCTTTTGGGTCAATCATATCATCTTCGTTAAACTCATTATTTACTTCTTCAGCATCACAAATATCGTTTAAGTCATCAAAGAAAATATATTCGTTACGTTCTAACATTGGGAAAATTGTACTTTTGAAATTGCCATTAAGTGTATTATTCATTGCTGAATCTTTATTGTGTTCTGTTACGCAAAAGAAATTTTTTTCCTTCCCATAATTAAATGCATAGTAGACAATTTTTGGAAGAACGTTATCATAGCCTTTGTATGCTTCGTATAATAAATAATTATCTGCATTAACACCACCAATTTGACTTTGTCTTTCTACATTTGTTTCTCCAATAACACTGTATGCCAAATAATACAAAACATTCCATGCATAATCTTCTGTAAATCCAATTGAAGATATTTCTGAGTTATCAACTGTCGGAATAATAAGTGTTTGATTATATACTCCTTTTAAGTCAGTATTTTTTAGTTCCGGAGCAAGAAAATTAAAGCTGTTTGTAAATTTGCTCCACAAATTAGTTCCATAAGTTTTATAAGTATTTAAGTATATCCATTTTAATGCATTTATCAAATCATGTTCGTTAAATCCAGACATTCTCCATGCGTGACTTGCTCTTTGCGACTCATCATAATCATATATTATAGATGTTGTTCCATCTTGATTTGTAATTTCTTTTCCAATAAGTCTATATCCGCCATAAATAGCATCTTTAAAGTTGTATGATGCATTTGTCACATAGTTGGTTTTATCATAATGCACATCACTTTCAACTTGAAACATACTCATATCAAATGTAATATCACTTGAATATCCACAACTGCTAATATCAATTATTTTGCCTGCATCAAATCCATTAACATTGCCATAAATATTAGTCAGTCCTTCGTACAAAATTTTGCCAAGTGTATTAAATTGTCTATCTATTAAGTCTTTAAAAGAAACAAAATTTTTGGTATGTTCGTCATAAAAAATTTCTCTACTATTGTCTACATCATAAACCCCAATTGCACCAAGAAAAACATCGTTGTAGTCGTCAACCATTTTTTCCATTTCGCCTTCGTATGGGTTTTCAAATTTGGGCTCTTCGATGTTTGAGCCGATATTTCCCAGACTGCTCGTAGCTCCACAACCAACTAATGCAAGTCCAGAAATAAAAGCCACAAAGCCGGCAACAATTTTTTTCAATATTCCTTTTTTGTTAGATTTCCTTTTCCCCATTTTTAACCTACATCATATGTACTTTTTTGTAGTTTACCACATTTTTCAAAATAAATCTAACAAATCACTCAACAATTACAAATATGTGAATAATTGAAAACAACATAATTGAGACTAGCATAATAATTAGCCAGATTGCACTAAGTATCAAATAACACTTCAAAAAATAATGTTTTTCTTCTTCGCAATGCATTTTGGAAAGAACTTTTTTGGCTTGGATAGAAAGAATTAATATGTACACTCCAAAACAAACAATGCCAAGCAGTCCTATAAATAATGCACCCAAAATCACTCCAGCAAGTCCCAAGCAAATCATCAATATACACAAATCAAACCCGAAAATATAAGCAATCAATACCAAAATTATGGTATTAATTACAATCATAAATTTGTTTCGCACCAACAAGGTTGTAAACAAAAGTAGTATTGCAAAGTAGAGTGCCATTGTCAAGAAATACGAAAAAAAAGTCATTTCTCTTTTGAGAAAGGAATACATATAAATATTTATAAGGTTCTCACAAGTCAAATCTTTTGAATAATCCGACGCCGTTATAATCCCCGTCAAAAAACCAATTAAAAAGAGAATAAAAAAGACAAGTAGATAATATTTGTAATTTTTTAAAAATCTACTTGAAAAATTTATTATATTATTCTTTATTCTTTGGTACTTTTCGTCCATATTTAAATATATGAAAAAAAGTATCTTTTAATTACTTTTCAAAAAGTTTTCTAACTAGTCCCACATTTACACTTCGTTCTATTTCCTCAGAAATAACCGAGACAAAAGTTTTGATTGTAACATGGTTATTCTTAAAACTCATAGAACTATATAAATCCGGATAATTTTCACTGGCTTTTTTCAAGGCTTTTCGTATATTCTTTTCAACATTGTTTATACATGTATCAAATTCCTTAGCAACATCAGGATATATATCCGAATTAAGCGACTTTCGACAATCCAATTGACACAAATATCTAAAAATGGTTTCTTGCAAATATTCAAAACCAATAAGTTTTGGTGAAATCTTATAAACTTCCAATACTTTTGATATAGACATTTTAAGATTGTTTATGCAAACACCACAATAACTATCTCTAAAATTTTTGAGTAAAATTTTAGCTTTAAGCAAAAAATCCAACATTTGTGATTGTTTACACCAAAAAATATTGTAGTTGTTTATCTTAATTCCAGTATTATTATCACAAACATAAACAAAAACAAATTCACCTTTGTTTCGATGAGACCCACAAAATTCGTTAATAATTTTGCTCATCGACCCAAAGTACTTCATATCAATAAACAAAATACCCGAAGGTTTGTTAAACACAAATCTAAACAAATCGTGCAAGGTGTTTAAATATTCAATATCTTCTTGTTTTGAGTGACATTTCGTTCTAAACTCATATGCAAATTGACAATTTTTTGTATACAAAGCAACATCACAAGTATCAAACTTATTCATTAAAGCTCCACTAGGTTAGTTATTAATGCAAACTTGAAATTAATATGTATTATTAATCATATCTGAATGCTATTAAATATAATATATCACAAACCAACTCATTTACCAAACAATTTTTGGAAAAATATGGAAATTTTGTACATATTTTGTACAATTTGAATAATAAATAAAATATATTTATGCTTTTTGTTAAATATTCCACAAAATTTATCAAAAAAAAGATTGACTTTTGGTCAATCTAAAAAAACTATTTCTAATTAAATAATTAATTATTTTATTATCTTTTTTCTTTAATCTTAGCGGCTTTACCAGATAAATCTTTTAGATAGTATAATTTAGCACGTCTAACTTTACCTTTCTTCACTACTTCAATTTTATCAATTCTTGGAGAGTGAACTGGGAAAGTTTTTTCCACGCCAACACCAAAAGATATTCTTCTAACTGTAAATGTTTCTCTAACACTAGAGTTTTTTCTAGCTATAACAATTCCTTCAAATACTTGGATTCTTTCTCTAGTACCTTCAACAATCTTGTTATAAACCTTAACAGTATCGCCGACATTAAATTCAGGAATTTCTGGTTTTAAATTCTCTCTTTCTAATGCTTCAATAAGTGTCATTGTGACTTTACCTCCTAATGTACTAAATGTTCATACAAAACATAGTTTTCAGCGGAACATCCGAAGTCATAAAGAATAATACCATATAATCAAATAAATTGCAAGTATTTTTTGCAAATAATTAAAAATATCCCCAAATTGTCCTTAATTTATTAATTTTTGCATTAAACTTGCCAATATATTTTATGACAAAATATTACATATTATGTCTATTTAGCCCAAAATAAAACACGCCTAAAAACAATTTTCAATGTGAGTAATTTTGTCGCCCAAAATTTCTATCACATCAAATCTACAACAAACATCAAATAACTTATTAAACTTGATATACTGAGTAGCAACTTGTCTTATTTTTTGTTGTTTAAAGCTGTTAACTGCTTCTCTTGGCAGTCCAAAATAATCATTTTTTCTTGTTTTAACTTCTACAAAAACCACAAAATCTTTTTGTTTTGCAATAATGTCTATTTCGCCAATATTGGTTTTATAATTAGTTTTGAGAATTTGAAAGCCGTTTTTCTTGAGATATTCTTTGGCTAGTTGTTCTCCGCTATCTCCAGTGACTTTGTTAAAAGTCTTGTTTGTTAAAGTATATTCATTCATTTTTTATACAAAATGTCCTATAAATGTTTTTCTGTGAACAGGGCATGGTCCATATTTTTTTAGATTTTCGATATGTTCTTTTGTTCCATATCCCTTGTGTTTTTTAAAGTTATACATTGGATATTTTTCGTCGAGAGACAAAATATATCTATCTCTTGAAACTTTGGCAAGTATAGATGCACAGGCAATATTATAACTAAGTGCATCGCCTTTGATAATTGATTTTGTTGGTATATCCGTATCTAGCTTGACTGCATCAATAAGAACCATGTCCGGCCTAACATCGATTGAATTAATACATTTGTGCATTCCAAGTTTGGTAGCATTCATAATATTAATATTATCAATTGTTTTTTCGTCTACAAACTCAATATGATAGGAAATAGCAGTATTAATTATTTTTTCAAATAGTGCTTCTCGTTTTTTCTCGGATAATTTTTTGCTATCATTAATTCCTTCAATAATTTTATCTTTTTCAAGTGGCATTATTGCAATTGCAACACAAACTGGCCCAGCCAAAGGCCCACGCCCTGCTTCGTCCATTCCCGCAATTAGTTTGTAGCCCAAATTTAAGCACTCGGATTCATAATCAAACATCTTTTTCTTGCCTTCTGTTTTTTATCGTTAGTTTTTTCAAATCTTTGACACTCTCCAAACAAATTTGACCGAGTTTTCCAGATTTAAAGTCAGAAATTATTGCAAAAGAACATCTGTCATAATCATAGTCTCCGCCACGAACAACATACTTTCGTGACTGACAGATTTTTTCCAAAACTTCCAAATCAGTATCTTCGTCATTTATTTGAATATTATATCTTTTTTCAAGCAAACTTCTGTCAATTTCTCTAATGTCAGAAATAAAGGCAACACTAAGTTCGGGAATATCCAAAACTTCTTCCTTAATACTCCCAATATAAGCCAAATGCTTGGCAACATTTGTGTTGTCAAAAGCCGGCCACAAAGTTCCCGGCATGTCCAAAAGTTCAATTCCGCTAGCAATTTTGACCCATTGTTTGCCTTTTGTAACACCAGGCTTGTTTCCAGTTATTGTTTTTGATTTTCCACAAAGATTATTAATAAGAGTACTCTTTCCACAGTTTGGAACACCAATAACCATTGCTCTGAGTGTGGGTGTCATGTTTTTGGCCTTAAACTTGGCAATTTTTGAAGAAAGCACATCTTTAATCGCACTTTCAACTTTTTTGCCACTACCACTAGCAGTACTATCGAGAGTAACACATCTGGTGTTCTCTTTTTTGAAAAACTTGACCCACTCGTCAACTTTTGTCATATCAGACATGTCGCATTTGTTAAAGACATAAATAATAGGTTTTCCGTCAATCAACTTTTCAAATTTAGGATTTACACACGAAAAAGGCGCACGACTATCAAGCACATAAATGATTGTGTCAACAAGTTTAATTTCTTTTTCCATGAGTCTCATGGCCTTGGTCATATGTCCCGGAAACCATTGGATAGTTAGTGTGTTTTCCATATTAATTCTCCATCATGTTAAGTATCGCTTTGGTGTAAATCCTTTTGGCAATTTCGTATCCATTTTTTTGCTGAATTACAAAGTTTTTCATCATAACTCCCGAGTTAATCTCCATAACCAAAAATTTGTTATCACTAGTTTTGATTATATCGACAGAACAAAAATTTAAATCAATAATTTTGGCAATATTTTCAACTATTCTATATATTTGTTCTTTGTCGCTATTAGTTATTTCCATCGAAGAAATTGAACCTTTGGAAAGATTAAACTTCCAGCCAAAATCAAAGACTTCTCCGTCTCTCAAAACATTGTTTGAAATATCACTTTCGTAATTAGCAAAATAGTCGTTATTAAATTCTTTTAATAATTCTCTAATTGTCTTTTTGCCATCGCCTACAACTTGTGGACGAGTTTTTTTGTACAAAAGTTCAATTTTTCCGCCGACACAAATCGCTCTGAATTCATTTTGAATACTCATATAAGGACAAACGCTAAACGATGGTCTATGGTCAAGCAAATGTTCATATTTTTCATTGAGAGAGTCTTGGTCTGTTATGTGAAATACTCCTACTCCGCACGACCCCCTGTTAGCCTTCATAACAATATTGCGATTATATTTTTCGAATAACTGAGTAACATAATCTATGCCTTTGCAGTCGCTAGCATAATCGTTGTTGTTATCATCGTCATAGACGATAAAATGTTTTATAACTGGAATATTATGGCTACTAAGCAGGCTAAACATAGCATATTTGTCATCAAAGACTTCGCCTAAACCATGTCTAAGAGAATCAAATTTGTAGCCACAAATATATCTGGTTTTGTTATTTTTCGTTAGTTCAATCACCCAATCTTTCGAAAGGTAATTAATTAAAATATCATTTTCTTCACAAATTTCATTTATAATTTTGTGAAACATATTCTCATTCGCCATAGTCTTTTCACATCACTTTCAAAACCGATTACTTATTATCATCTAACAAATCCGGTCTATATTTTTTTGTTTCACTCAATTTTTGTTCCATTTTCCACTTTTCAATTTCTTTGTGGTTGCCATTTATTAGCACTTCTGGAACAGACAGACCTTTGAATTCTCTAGGTCTAGTGTATTGTGGATATTCAAGTAGTCTTTCGCTAAAACTCTCATCAACAACACTAGTATCGCTGTGCAAAACATTTGGAACATATCTAAGAACTGCATCGGCAAGAACCATAGCAGGAAGTTCTCCCCCTGTTAAAACATAATCTCCAATCGAAATTTGTTCATCAATGCAAAGTTCAATTATTCTTTCGTCTATGCCTTCGTAATGCCCACAAACTATTATTAAATGACTAATACTCTTTGCCATAGACTTAACTTTGTCTTGAGTTAGCACTGTGCCTTTTGGCGACATATATACCACATAACTATTTTCGTCCTTGACCGACATAATAGCATCATACAAGGGTTGTGGTGTCATTAGCATGCCGTCACCACCGCCAAATACATAATCGTCAACTTTTTTGTGTTTATCAAGCGAAAAAGACCTAATATCAATTAGATTTAATTCAAATATATTATTGTCAAGAGCCCTACCCAAAATACTTGATTTCAAAGGCTCAAACATTTCGGGAAATAGAGTTAAAATATCTATTCTCATAATACCGCCACTTGTTCAAATATTTGTTTGTTGAATATAACTACTTTGTTTTGATTATCCACTCTCGAAATTAATCCGTCAATTACTGGAACCAAACACTCTTTTTCAAACTCAATAGTCATTATATCCTTTGAGCCAAAATTGTTTATATCCAATATCTTTCCGTGTTTGTCATCCACAATACACTCATAGCCGATTAAATCGAAATTGTTGTCTTTTTCAATTTCTAAATCCCCAAGAACATGATAATTTCTCAAAATTTCGGCTTGTTCACAAGTATCAATTCCGACGACTTTCAAAATAACGAAAGTGTCTCTTAGTGTAACAGTTTCTATTTTGTATGAAACATTATTTATGAAGATTTCATTTAGTTTTTTAAACTTTTTTAGGTTTAAAATGTTTGGCTTTACTCTAAAAGCGCCTTTTAATGCTTGTGGCTTAGTTATAATGCCCAAATCCAATCTTTCCATATACAAAAATAAGAGAAATTAATCTCTTTCTCCTATTTTTACAATGTATCTTTTGCCAGTTTTGGCACTTGCAGACTTAACGATAGTACGGATACTTCCGGCGATTTTGCCATTTCTACCTATAACTTTGCCAACATCATCTTTGGCAACAGTAACAGTAATTACGCAAACCTTATCGCCTTCGTCTTTGGTCGAAATTTCAATTTGATTGACATTATCAACCAAATTGCTTACAAGATATCTTACTAATTCTTCCATAGTCAAATACCCCTTTTATTATTTGCTTTCTTTTTTCTTTTTGTCTGTCTTTGGCGCTCTTTTTGCCATAGGTTTTAGTAAGCCTTCCGAAACAAGAATAGTTCTTGCAGTTTCAGTTGGTTGAGCACCATTATTTAGCCAAACTTGAGTACGTTCTTTGTCTAGTTTGATTTCAGCTGGGGCAACAAGAGGATTAAATGTGCCTAATTTTTCGATGTAAGCACCGTCTCTTGCCTTTCTTGAATCAGTAACTACGATTCTATAGAATGGAGATTTTTTGTCTCCCATACGAGTTAGTCTAATTTTAACTGCCATAATATTTTTCTCCTTTATATATATTAATTTTTGTTGATGTCAAAAAATTTTGTCTTTGGTATCAAAAAAATTTTAAAAACTACTAAAATGGTAACTTAAAGCCACCTTTTTTCTTGCCATTTAGCATTTTCATCATGTCTTTTGACTGATAAAATTGTTTAAGCAAGATATTAACGTCTTGGATAGTTGTCCCACTACCCGAAGCAATTCGACGTTTTTGACTGCCTTTGATTATATCTGGGTCAAGCCTTTCTTTTTTGGTCATGCTAAGAATAATAGATTTATTTTTTGCAATTTGTTTTTCGTCAATGGAATTTGCATTTAGTTTGAGTTTGTTAGCACCCGGAATCATTGCAAGTATATCCGCAATATTTCCCATTTTGTTAATTTGTTCAAACTGAACTAGATAATCGTCTAGTGTAAAACTATTTTCTCTAAATTTCTTTTCGAGTTTTTTTGCTTCTTCTTCGGTTATATTTTCTTGTGCTTTTTCAATAAGCGAAAGTACATCTCCCATATCCAAAATTCTACTAGCCATTCTATCGGGATAAAATGGCTCTATATCGTCCATTTTTTCACCAACGCCACAGAATTTAATTGGTTTTTGGGTAACCGCTCTAATAGACAAAGCTGCTCCACCCCTAGTGTCACCATCAAGTTTTGTAAGAATTACACCAGTGATGTCTAGTTTGTCATTAAAAGATGTCGCAACATTAACGCTTTCTTGACCTATCATGCTATCAACCGTAAGCAAAATCTCTATTGGATTTACTGCCTTTTTGATACGCAATAATTCGTCCATTAACTCTTCGTTAATTTGAAGTCTGCCTGCTGTATCAATGATAACAGTGTCATAACCTTTTTTGTCAGCATACTTAATCGCATTTACCGCTGTTTTTTCGGGTTTGTTTGTTCCTTCGTCATAAACTTCGGCATCAACACTCTTACCTACAGTCTTAAGTTGGCTAATCGCTGCCGGCCTATAAATATCACATGCAACAAGCAAAGGTTTTTTGCCTTGTTTTTTAAGCATTTTGGCGAGTTTTCCACACATAGTGGTCTTTCCAGCACCTTGAAGTCCACACATCATAATAACTGTTGGTGGTTTGCTACTTACTTGAAGTTTGGAGTTTGTACTACCCATAAGTGCGGTCAATTCTTCATTAACGATTTTGATAATTTGTTGACCGGGAGTAAGTGATTTAAGAACTCTTTCGCCCGTTGCTTTTTCGCTAACTTTGGAAATAAAGTCTTTGACAACCATATAGTTAACATCGGCTTCGAGCAAAACGAGTTTAATCTCTCTAAGTGCATTTTTGATTTCGAGTTCAGTAAGTGTACCTTTTTTGGTAATCTTACTAAATACATGATTAAGTTTTTCGCCTAGACTTCCAAATAAAGCCATAATTACTTCCTTTTAATCAATATTTCCTATAATTTTGTTAATATCTTTTGTAAGATTATCCATTTGATACTTCTGTCCCAATTCACTGAGATTTTGTTTGAGTTTGTTTTTAAGTTCAATCTTTCCAACTACACTCTCATATTTTTCTAGCAAATTACGGGATTTTTCCAAACAATCGTTAACTGCCTGTCTTGTTATATTATATTCCTTTCCAATCTCTCCCAAAGACAGATTATCAAAAAAGTAATTTTTGCAGACATTTAGTTGTTTGTCCGTAAGTAATGCACCATAATTGTCAATCAGTTCACAAACCCTAAGGCTATCTTGAATGTTCATAACAAATCCTTTGATGTAAAGCAAAATTACTTTACAGATATATTTTAATATAATCTTATAAAAATGTCAATAGTTTTTTTAAATGTTTTAAATTATACTATTCACAAAGTCTTCTGCGTCAAAAGGCTCAATATCGTCAAGTCCTTCTCCCACACCAACAAACTTAATAGGTATTCCATATTTTTTGGCGATTGCAAATACAACCCCGCCCTTAGATGAACCATCAAGTTTAGTAAGAATGATTCCACTTATTGGCAAAATTTCATTAAACATTTCTACTTGGGTCAAAGCATTTTGACCGGTTGTTGCATCAATTACAAGCAAGTTTTCACTCACTCCGTCCCATTCTTTTGCTACAATTTTGGCAATTTTTCGTAGTTCTTCCATAAGTCCTACTTTGTTATGCAATCTTCCCGCAGTATCTACAAGCACAACATCATCTTTTTTTGCCTTTGCACTTGCAATTCCATCAAATACAACTGCACCAGGGTCTACCCCTTCGTTATACTTAACAATTCTAACCCCTGCACGCTTGCTCCATTCATTTAGTTGTTCGCTCGCTGCCGCTCTAAAAGTGTCTCCGGCAACAAGCAAACAATTCTTTTTGTTTTTCTTGTAATAATTAGCAAGTTTTCCAATAGCGGTAGTTTTTCCTACACCATTGACCCCAACCACAGTATACAAAACAGGATATTCTTCGGGACGAGTTTCCAAATTCAAAATTTCAACCATTGCCTGTCTTAGTACTTTTTTAAATTCTTCTTCGGTTTTGATTTTTTGTTTTTTTGCTATAGTTCTCACGCTTTCAACTATTTCGCTTGATGCCTCATAAGAAATATCCGATGAAACTAGCACAAATTCTAGTTCTTCAAAAAAGTCGTCATCAAGTTCGCCCACAAAAATTTGTGAGAGTTTTTTTGATATTGCATCTTTTGTCTTTTTAAGCGCTCCAAAAAATTTAGAAAATATCCCCATGATTGTCTCCATTTAATTATTTTTGTTCGGTATGTTTGATAGCATCATTAAGTTTAACCGAAACTAGTTTGCTTACACCCTTTTCTTCCATAGTAACACCATATAATGTGTCAGCATGTTCCATAGTTGGCTTTTTGTGAGTGATTACAATAAATTGTGTTTCATGCGAGTAACGTTTAAGATACTTTGCAAGTCTAGTTACATTCGCCTCGTCCAAAGGTGCTTCTATTTCGTCAAGCAAACAGAATGGCATTGGTCTAAGTCTAAGGATTGCAAATAATATTGCAATAGCCACAAGTGCTTGTTCACCACCACTAAGCAAAGATATGTTACTTAGTTTTTTCTCCGGTGGTTCTGCCTTAATTTCAATACCTGCTTCCAAAGCATCTTCGCTATCCAAGATTTCAAGATGTGCACTTCCGCCACCAAACAATTCCTTGAACACAATTCCAAAGTTTGTATTAATTTTGTCAAACTCGGTTTGGAATCTAACTATCATCTCATTTGACAAATCTTTGATAATTCGTTTCAAATCCGACTCGGCTTTGATTAAATCTTGAGATTGATTGTACATTTTGCCAAATCTTTCTTCCAAGTTCTTACAATCTTCAATTGCCCTTTCATTAATATGTCCCAAAGCAACAATTTCTTTTTTGAGTTTGTTTATTTCGCTTGCACCCATTTTTGAATCAAAATTTATGTCTTTTAGGTCGAGTGCTGTCTGATAAGTTAGACCATATTCTTCCCAAACTCTCTCTTGCATTGTTTCAATATCTGTATCAACCCGACTTAGTGCAATGTCTTGTTTGTATTTTTTGTCTTGCAATATATTGACTTCATTTAGCAAACTTGTTCTATTGTCATCAAGCCTACGAATATCTTCGTTTACACTGGATTTTTCTTTTTCCTTAGTTTCTAGTTTTTCTTGGGTAGCCTTAAGCAAAGCATATGTCTCATTGTTTTCCAAACTAGTTTCATTTTCAAATACAATATTTGAAGCAACCGACAAAAGTTGTCTGTTTCTATTGCACGAAGCATCCATGATTTCAATTTGTTCATTGAGTGACTTCAAAATATCAGTAAGTCTTACACGTTCTTGTTCAAGACTTAAATTTTCTGATTCAAGTGTTGCTATTTCAATTTTGAGTAATGTTATTTTGTTTGAATAATCGTCCTTTTGATTTTTTAGGTCACTAAACTGGTTAACACTCGTATCCAAACTATCGCTACTTTCAATATCAACTTTAACATCTGAAATCTTGTTTAATTGATTAATGATACTTTCCAAAATTTGTTTGTTTTTGCCGATATTGGAATTAATTTTGTTTCGTTCATCTTCATAATCTCTACAGATTGTGCCAAACTTATCATTTCTCTCAGTTTCGCTGGCAATCTCGATATCAAGTGAATGAATACTTGACGACAACTCTTTGATTTCGTCATTAAGTTTGCTAAGTTTGCTAGATATTTCATTATAATGACTTAATTTTTCTGACTTGTCTTTGGTTAATTTTTCAATTAATTTTCCACAATTTTCAATCTCGGTTTGTCTTCCCAAAAGATTAGTTACTTGGGCTTTTTTGCTACCGCCAGTCAAACTTCCTTGTGGAGATATAATATCCCCATCCAAAGTTGCAATTCTATACGCAAAGTTGCTCTTTTTGGCAAGATTCAATGCGTTTGTCATATTATTTGCAATTATTGTTGTACCAAGTAAGGAACTAATAATATTATCTAATTTTTTGTCATACTCAATAAGTTCAGATGCCAGTCCCAGACAACCTTCCATATCTAGCAAATATCTATTAGACTTGTCAAAATATCTAGGTTTAACTGTATTTATTGGCAAGAATGTTGCACGACCATAGTCTCTTTGTTTTAGATAATTAATCAAGTATTTAGCATGCTCATCACTTGATGTTACAACGTTTTGAATTGCACTTCCAAGTGCGGTTTCAACAGCGGTTTGATAGGTTTGTGGAACTTTGATAAGACTTGCTACAACACCCAATATTTTTGACTTAATTTCGCTATTCTTTTCAGCATCAGTAAGAAGTCTTTTGACAGTTCCATTAAATCCTTCATATTCTCTTTCGTATTCTTCCAAAAGCTTTTTTCGATGTTCTAGTGTAATTATATTGCTAGAAAGCTCTTGAATAAGGTTTTCTTCACGTTTGAAGTCAACCTGTAAGTTATTTTGATAATTAACTTTTTCAGAAAGGGTAGCATCTAGTTGATTTCTTTTTTGTTTTTGAGACAATAGTAAGTTTGAACTCTCTGCTTGTTTAGCCTTTGACAAAGAGTATTTTTCGTTTATGTCTCTTTGCATATCTTCAAGTTCGCTAAGAGATTTTTCATAACTCTTTTTCTCAGCATCAAGTGCCGAAATTTGGGCTTTGACGTCGCCTAGCATTTCAAGATTATCTATAATCTTTTTTTGAATCGCCTGTGCTTCGTCTTCACCACTTTTAAGTTCACTTGCGACCATATCATACTTGGAATTTAGTTCGCTACACTCTGCTTTTTTATTAAACAAAATCACTTGTTTGTCTTTGAGAGAGTTCTCCACGTCAATAAGAGCATTTTGATTTAAGTCACGACTCGCTTTGAGTCTATCTATTTCGCCAGATAATCTATCATCTTCGGCTTTGAGATGATTATATTTTTCCTTTTGAAGATTAATTTCCCCACTTTGTTTTGTAATAGCGATATTAAGTTCCAAAATTTTATCTTTGAGAGTACTAATATCCGAATCAATAGTACCAACTTTCTCAAACGCTTCGTTATACATTTTGTCGGCTTTGTCTTTTTCATTTGTCTTAAATTCGAGTTCTTCGAGTATGCCGTTGATTTTTTCTAAAATTGCATTTTTTGTATCACTAGCGGTATCGTATTGATATATATACTGATTGACTTCAAGAACTTTGAGTTTATCTTTGAGTTCGTGATAAACTTTGGCTGTTTCGGCTTGTTCTTTAAGGGGCTTTAGTTGTCTATCAATTTCTGTTATTAAATCGTTAATTCTATTTAAATTATCTTGAGTATTAAGAAGTTTTCTTTCGGCTTCGACTTTTTTGGATTTAAACTTGGCAATTCCCGCTGCTTCTTCAAAAATTACACGTCTATCTTCTGGTTTGGAACTTACAATTTTTCCAACCATTCCTTGTCCAATTATTGAATAACCATTTTTGCCAATTCCACTATCGTGAAGCAAGTTAACTATATCTTTGAGTCTTGATGGAGATTTGTTAATCAAATACTCACTTTCGCCACTACGATAAAGTTTACGTGTAATTAAAATTTCATTATAGTCTGAATTGAAAATTTTGTTGGTGTTGTCAAAAACAAGTGTAACTTCACAAAAACTAAGACCTTTTCGCTTCTCAGTCCCCTTGAAAATTACATCTTGCATCGTGCTTCCACGCAAAGTCTTGCTACTTTGTTCACCCAAAACCCAACGAATAGCATCTGCAACATTACTTTTTCCGCATCCGTTAGGACCTACAATGGCAGTAATTCCATCTTCAAAGTCAATCTTTTGATAATCTGCAAAAGATTTAAATCCCACCATTTCAATTCTCTTTAAGTTCATTTGTTTAACTCCCAAATTAAGCATATAGTGTTTTGTCAAAATAAAAGCATATTTTTACATATAAGATATTATATCAAATAAATAAATGAAACACAAATAATACACGCAACTTTGTGTTTTTTGTTTGCAAAATTATATTCAAAATTGGACTTTTTTGCTTAATAATTTAGTAAAATCTCAAATTTTATACGCATGGTCAACAAAAAACGTGAGTATTCATTAACTCACGTCTAATATAATCGTTCTGTTTATTTTTCAATGCGTTTTAAATAAATTTCTGCACAATTTTCTTGCGCGATATGAATACTCTTGCCTTTAGCATTGGAGACAACAATACTATCAACACAAAGTTCTACTTCAAAGATTTTTTCGTGGTCAAGTCCGCTTTCGGATACAACTCTGTATTCAAAATGTTTTCCAATTTTTTGCAAATATTCTTGAAGTTTTGTCTTGTAATCAATGCAATTTTTGAGAACATTTTGAATGTTTAAATCATTTACTATAACGAATTTTTGTATAATTTTTTGTGCATTTTCAAGTCCGCCATCAAGATAAATTGCACCTATTAGACTTTCAAACAAATCCGCTTTTGTTTTGTCACTAAGCATACTCAAAGATTTGGACTTTAAGACAAGTTTATCTAATTTCAAACTTTCGGAAATTCCCTTTAGATAAGATGTAGATACAAGTCCTGCTCTTAATTTAGACAATATTCCACTATCTAATTCGTTAAATTTGTAGATATAATCGGATACAACCAGTTCCAAAACCGCATCACCCAAAAACTCAAGCCTTTCGTAACTCTCCCCGCCAAACTCATTTGAATAACTACTGTGAGTTAAAGCAGATTTGAGTAGGTTTGGATTTTTGAAACTATAATTTATTTCGTTATTCAAACTATTCATTTTCAGAAATCCCCAAAATTTCTAGGTTCTTTGTGATTTTGTCTATAAGTTTGCCTTTTGACATATTATAAACCTGTTCAATACACGCACTTATGCTTGAAGACTTGCTACTTCCATGTGCTTTGACAACAAGTTTTTTGCAACCAAGAAGCACTGCACCGCCATACACCGAATAATCAAATTTTTTCTTGATATGCTTAAACGTTTTCCCCATAAACACAGCGCCAATTTTTGACATAAAACTGGACTTGATTTCGGCTTTCATAACTTTGAGTAGACTTTTTATAGCACCTTCGGTACTCTTTAACAAAACATTTCCCGCAAAGCCATCAGTAACTACCAAATCGTAGTCACCAGAAAGCAAGTCTCTTGCCTCCATGTTTCCAACAAAATTTACATGTTTGTTTTCCTTAAGCAAAGCAAATGTTTCTTTGGTTTTGGTATCGCCCTTATGGTCTTCTGTGCCTACATTAAGTAGCGCAACTCTTGGTTTTTTCTTTCCAAAAATAGTAAGATATGCACTGCCCATAACCGCGAATTGTTCCAAATATTTTGGTTCGCAATCCATATTTGCCCCACAGTCACAAATACTAACAATATCCCCATTAACCGTAGGCAAAATAGGACACAATGCAGGTCTATAAATCCCCTTAATTCTGCCGATTTTCATAAATCCGCCAGTAAGAACAGCACCCGTTGAACCAGCACTAATAATGCCTACAACTTCATTATCATTTTTGCACAAATCCAAAGACTTAACTAGTGAACTTTCTTTTTTGAATCTAATGGCTTCGGTGGGACTTTCGTTATTAGAAATAACATCTTTTGCATCAAGAATGGATATTTGATTTTCATTATATTTTTCTTGTTTCAAAATTTCGTTAATTTTGTCTTCGTCACCCGACAAAACCACATGAACATCGTTTAACTTATTGCAAGCACCAACTGCACCCTTAACAATCTCAACTGGGGCATTATCCCCACCAAAAGCATCAACAACTATTTTTATCATAATTTCTCCAATGTTTCAAAAAAAGTTATTAACAAGTCCGTTTGAAAAAAAATATCAACGAAATTATTAGTAACTTATTTAAATGTACTCTTATTATATATTATTACAAGGAAAATATCAATAAAATAAGTACAAAACATTTTTACAAAAATTATTAAAATATCCCAAATATTGCTTTTCGAATATTGCAAGGTGGACGTGTGGCGACTGAGTTTGAATTTTTTGTTTTCCAACGGATTTTAACTGGTGGCGATGACCAAAAATCTATCTCAACTAGTCCGTCAAATATCTTTCCATTGTGTGCTCTTGTCCCGCCACCCCTAAAAGTTATTACATATATCGAATTTCTACTTATTTGTACTCTAACCGTTTTGATTTCGCCAACCAAATAGTTATGGGTCTTGTAGTTCCCAACAATGATTCACTAGTTAAAAATCTAGGATAAAACCATACTCCTAGTCCACCTAAGCCCAATTTACTCTTACACAAGATTTAATCAAAAATTATTCTTATATGAATCAATTTACAAACGAAATTTATAACGAATACAAATTAGACTCTTCAAAACAAAGATAGTAAAAAAATCCACGGGTAAAACCCGTGGATTTTTACTATATTTCAAAATAGCAATTATTTTGTTTCTTTCTTTTCTTTTTCTACAACTACTTTTTGTTCGCCGTCATAGTAACCACATTTCTTGCATACTCTGTGGTTTGCCTTTAATTCATGACAATGTGGACATTCAACCATAGAAGGTGTTGAAATTTTCCAATTTGCTTTTCTGGAATTACGCCTTGCTTTTGAAACTTTACCCTTTGGTACTATTGCCATACTGCACCTCCTAATTTTTTCGACTAATGCAATTTTATACTAATTTTTGGCATTTGTCAACCACTATTTATAAAATTATTTCAAATTATTAATAGTTTTGACGGTTTCTTCGGCAATAACCATTTCTTCGTCGGTAGGAATTACAAAAATCTTAACCTTTGACGATGGTTTTGAAATTAACACCTCTTTTCCACGTGGAGCGGAGTTATTAAGGTCATGGTCGAGTTCAACACCCATAAATTCAAGCCCTTCGGTAACTGCTTCTCTAAGTTCTGGTGTATGTTCTCCACAACCTGCTGTAAACACAATAGCATCGGCCCCGCCAAGAACACCCATGTATGCCGAAATATACTTTTTGATACGATGACAATACATATCAAAAGCCATTTTTACATTAGGGTCAGACAAATTTTCAGTAATATCTCTCATGTCAGCCATGCCAGTTCCAATTACACCAAGAAGTCCGCTTTGTTTGTTAAGCATTCTTACAACTTCGCTTACAGTTTTGCCTTCCTTGTTGCAAATATATTCAATAACCGCCGGGTCAATATCTCCCGACCTTGTGTTCATCATAATTCCTTCAAGCGGAGTAAATCCCATTGAAGTATCAAAACTCTTGCCATTCTTAACTGCAGTAATACTAGCACCCGAGCCTAGGTGACACGAAACAATATTAATATCTTCTGGTTTTTTGCCAAGCAAGTCAGCACATCTTTGAGTAACGTAGTAGTGACTTGTTCCATGTGCACCATAACGTCTAATTTTGTAAACATCATAGTATTTTTGTGGAATTGCATATTTGAAAATATGTTCAGGAATAGATTTGTGAAAACCGATATCAAAAACAGCAACATTTGGCTTGTCTGGACAAATTTTCATGGCCGCTTCCATTCCACAAATTGCACCGGGAACATGAAGTGGTGAAAAATCCACTTTGAGTCTAAAATCTTCCAAAATTTCTGGTGTTACTAGTGTGCTATCAAAATAGTCTTCACCAACATTTACAACTCTATGACCAAATGCCTCGATTTCATCAAGACTTTTTACAACACCAATTTTTTCATCGGTCAATTTTTCAAGCAAAAATTCCATACCTTCGCTATGGTTGACAATTTCTTTTTCAAACTTATACTCTTGACCTTTGGCCTTGTACTTTAAAAATGAACCGCCTTCGTTAATTTTTTCTACATTGCCTTTGGCAACAACTTCCTTTGTTTGCATATCAATAAGTTGGAACTTAAGCGAACTACTGCCCGCATTTATAACTAAAACTTTCATAAAAATCTCCTAAAAAATTATTCACATTGAAGCACTGTAATTGCTATTGCTTCGACTATATCTTGAACACTTGCACCCCTACTTACATCGTTAATAGGTTTTCGCATGCCTTGAGCAATTGGGCCAACTGCACTAAATCCACCAAATCTTTGCATAATTTTGTAGCCGATATTACCTGCAGACAAATTTGGAAATATCAAAACATTAGCGTCGCCTTGGATAGGACTATTTGGTGCTTTGAGTTTTGCAACACTAGGAACAATTGCACTATCTAGTTGCATCTCGCCATCAAACACAAAATCTACATTTTGAGTTTTCAAAAGTTCTTTGGCGGTTCGCATCTTAACTGCATCATCACCTTCAGCACTGCCAAGAGTAGAATAACTAAGAAGTGCAACCTTTGGATTTTCTAGTCCGCCAATTACTCTTGCAGACTCTGCACTAAGTTTGGCTATCTCAACAATCTCTTCGGCGGTTGGATTAATATTAACACCACAATCCGAAAGGATATAAGTTTCATCATCTCTAGTCATTACAAAGAAACTTGAAATTTTTGTGTCTTTTGTCTTGCCTTTAATAATTTGAAAAGCAGGTTTGAAAGTTTCGGCTGTTGCAATCTCCGCTCCAGCAACCAATCCATCAGCAAGACCCAAGTCAACCATCATCGTTCCAAAGTATACTGAGTTTTGAATAAGTGCGTCTGCGTCTTCTTTTGAAATCCCTTTTTCTTTGCGTTTTTCATAGAGTGCCGAACTTAACATTTCTCTTATTTCATGAGTTTTGATGTTAACAACTTTTAGATACTCATTTTCGACGATATTATTACTGGAAATAAATTCGTCGTTGTCTGTAAGCAAAATAATTTTTGCAATTTTTTGAGTACTAGCAAGCAGTCCCGCATCCAAAACTCTTTTGCTAAAATACGCCTCAGGAAGAACAATCGTGCGAGAATTTTGTTTGGCTTTTTCCTTCCATAATTCGCTCAAAGTTTGTGTTTTTTTCATAAAAATTCAAAATCCTTAAAGATTTATTTGTTAAATTTTGTTAATTGTATTACAATTTACTAAATAATTAACCAAAAATTCAACATACTTAGTTTACTAAAATTTAATCAAATTGTAAATTAATTTAGGAGTAAATATGAAAATCTGTGCAATAATTTGTGAATACAACCCCTTACACTACGGACATTTGTATCATATCCAAAAAGCCAAGGAACTAAGCGGTTGTGATGCTGTAATGTGCATTCAAGCAGGAAACTTTACTCAACGTGGCGAACCCGCCATTACAAACAAATATGTTAGAGCGAGAATGGCATTAGAAGCTGGAGCAGATATTGTTGTTCAAATCCCTACTGCATATTGTTGCAGTTCGGCGGAGATATTTGCTTTGGCGGGAGTTAAAATTGCTAATTCGTTTGACGATGTTACACATCTTGCTTTTGGATGCGAGACTGAAAACTTTGAACTTCTCAAAGAGATTGCCAAATATTTTGCAAACGAACCAAAAGAATACAAAGAAAAACTTAAAAAGTTTTTAGATTTGGGAGATAGTTTGCCGGTTAGTCGTCAAAAAGCAATTGAAGAACTTATGAAAGAAGACAAAGTTGAATTTAGTGAAATCACCGAAACTTTGAATATTCTTACCAAGCCTAATAATATTCTTGCAATTGAATATCTCAAAGCCTTAATTAGAACTAAAAGCAAAATTGAGCCAATCTTTACAACTAGGTCAAATAGCGATTATAATTCTGCCGACCTTAATGGCAAAGATAGTAGTGCCACCGCAATCAGAACAAAACTACTTAGCAAACAAAAAATTAGGGCAATCAAAAAACTTGTTCCATCATTTACTTACAAACTTCTCAAAGACGACATAGACGAATTTGGCTTACCAGACTTAAATTTATATAATGACCTTTGTTCTTATGTTGTCAAGACAAGTTTGGCTAGTGATTACAAAAATGTTTATGATGTATCCGAAGGAATTGAAAATAGGTTTTTGGAAAGTGCCAAAAAGTTCAAAGACTTTAATGAATTGCTTCTTGATGTCAAAACAAAAAGATACACATACACTAGACTCAAAAGAATTGTGCTTAGACTACTTTTGAAAATAGACAAAAATATCGTCTCTGAAATTTACAAAATGGATAAACTCCCCTTTATCAAAGTTTTGGCATTTAATGCAGAAAAAAAGGATTGTCTAAGTTCGGTTAGTGCTAATACAAATCTAATCATTCGAAATAGCAATATTGTACGCAATCCAAGCGAAGAATATGTGACACTTGCAAATATCGAAGATAGAGCAAATGCAGTATTTAATTTGCTTCTCAAAAAGAGCAAAACTATTCCAAACTTTGCACCCGACCTATATACCCAAAGTGTCAAGTACACCAAAATGTAACAAAAAATTACTGGACTTAAATCCAGTAATTTTTTTAGTTTATCAACTTCAAAATTTCATTTATGTGTTTTTCGGTCTCAATTCGACCTTTCTCTATAATTTTGAGTGCGTTAGTTTTTCCAAAACTCATTTGTGTAAAACCTTTTAGATTTGGTCTTAAAATAATATCCGAATTTGTAGCCTTAATATTTTGCAAAGACTTTGTGAGTATATTTATTGCCCCCACTAGAGTTTCAATTGCATTTTTTGGTCTAGTTTCAACTTTGCAAAATTCCAAAACGTCGACCGAAATTATTATGTCTGCTCCAAGGTTTTTTGCCACATCATCTGGCATATTATTAACACATCCGCCATCTATAAGCAGTTGGTTGCCTTTTTTGAAAGGAACGAAAAATCCGGGAATAGACAGTGTAGATCTCACCGCATCACGAATGCTACCAGATTTAAATACCACTTCCTTTTCAGTAAGCAAATCGCACGAAACACAAGCAAATTTTGTCTTGCAATTCTCTATTTTTTTGTCCGGCAAAAACTTGTTAATATTTCGCATAACACCCTTGCCCGAAAAAAGTCCGCTTGCATTAAAGTTAACATCAAAGAAATGTATACGTCTAAACTTACATGCAAACTTGGTCATTTCTTGAACAGTCATGCCTGAAGCGTATGCCGCACCAACAAGTCCGCCCATACTTGTTCCCACTATTATGTCTATAGGAACATTGTATTTTTGCAAAACATCAATTACCCCAACATGCGCAAATCCAAGTGCCGAGCCACCACTCAAAACTAATGCAACTTTTTTATCTTTCATATTTTTCCCTTTTTCTAATTTTTTCATCATATGCAAATTACTTTAAATATGTTTAAACCAAAAAATTTTGGATTATTTTCATATTAACTTCTGTCGCACGAATACAATATTATTTTTAATCATATTTTAATATATAATGACAAAAACCCCAACAAAAAAAATAAATATTTTCAAAATAACTTATGTGTGTTTGTTGTGTATCTGCATAATTACAATTGTAATTATGCCCAAAACCGCTTCAAATTCTTTTTTTGAAGGCGTTAGAATTTGGGCAACAAGTGTATTGCCTGCACTGCTTCCATTTTTTATACTAACAAAACTTTTGTCTTATAGCGATTTTTTGGGAACATTAAGCAAAAGTTTGACACCCGTCACTCAAAAACTCTATGGGGTTGGCGGACTATCTGGATATATTTATCTTATGAGTATAATATCTGGTTATCCGGTGGGTGCAAAACTAACATCAGATTTATACAAATCGGGAAACATCTCCAAATCCGAAGCCCATACAATAACTTCGTTTGCAAGCACTTCTGGTCCGTTATTTATTATTGGAACTGTGGCGACAAACATGTTTGGAAACGTTAGTATCGGGATAATTATGCTAATTTCGCATATTTTTGGAGCAATGCTAAATGGACTATTGTATCGAAACAAAAAAGATATAACCTGCATACAATCATTTAATTCTTCCAAGCCACAAAATATTCTAAACGAAACAATGTCGTCAAGCATAATGTCTATTATGGTTGTTGGCGGATTTATAGCATTATTTTATATGCTTTTGAGTATTTTGAATACTTTGAAAATATTTAGTCCTATTTGTAACTTACTTGAAATTATTGGAGTAGATAGCAGTATTTCAACATCTATTATCTGTGGAATTATTGAAGTGACGAGTGGCGCTATAATGCTTGGACAAACTGGACTAAGTTTCAAAATGCTGACAATTTTGGGAACTTTTCTTATATCCTTTGGCGGGTTGTCTATTCACGCTCAGGCATTTACATATTTAAAGGATTTTGATATGTCCTACAAAAAGTTTTTCCTAATAAAACTCACACATGCTATTATTTCTGGCTTAATATCTTGGTTGATTGTTCTGATTTTAAAAATCTAATATTAACGAAAGATTTTTGACAATTAAATTTTTTAATCAATCTAGTTTTGATATCTATATTACAGAATGTCAAATTTTGGTTTTCTTAAAATATTAATTATTTGGATTTAAAAACAAAAACACAGAGTAAACTTATAATAAATCTACCCTGCATGTGTTTTAATAATAAATATCCGCAATTAACATTTTTAAATTTTCGTATAACTTTTTTAATTTTTTGTTTTTTGAAAGAGTATGCTCAAGTGGAACAAGAAGTGCGTTAATTATTAAAAGTTCTTCGAGTTTAACCGCCCTACTCAAAGCCTTGAGAACTATTAGCAACTCTTCCTTTTCGTCATACTTGATATGATGGTTGTCATTTATGGCATTATTAAGTTCGCTTATGCTCATCATCAAGTTTGCAAAGAGAATTTTTGTATTTTTATCTGTTTCAATAGCATCAATTGTTTCGTCCATTGTGATTTGGCTTTGACTCAAGTCTTCCGTTGTGTCTTGATTTCCATTTTCGTCAACACCAATTAGATTTTTGACAGCGGTTTTATACGCAACGAGTACCGTCAACGCAAAATTGCTATAACTAATATTATATCCGTCTTGACTAAAGAAATTTTCTGTTACAAAAGTTTGCAAGTTTATATTCTTTTTGTCCACTTCCAAAAGTAGACATGTAACAAAAGCAACGATTTCTTTTTCATCATCGCTCATTACAAAATAACCACCATTATTTGGATTGCTTGCCAAACTTCTTTCCAAAACTTGTTTAAACTTAAAGTCTTTCATACAATTTGAATAAAGATTATATATTGTTGTAGACTTGACAACGCATTTGAGAATATTTGCGACTTTGGTATCCGACAAAATAAATCTGCCTTCAATCATTTCATCGCAGGCTTTATAAAAATCTACAATATTTTGTATTTCTTCGTTAGTTACCATAAACTCCCCTTTTGTAATTATATTGTATTATAATTTTGTTATTTTAACAAACAAAATAAAATATTTATGAGTATTTTTTTTGATGATTTCAAAAAAGTTGTCATTTTATTTAGCATTTAAGAATATTTTGTGCTAAAATATGTACGAAATACAAAAAACTACGGAGAAATTATGGATTTTGAGCAAGACAACACCATTCACAAACTAAAATTACTATTTGTGCTAGACAAAATGGAAATCCCTTTGACAGAAAATAACATAATTGACATTTGTACAAGTTCAAACAATTGGTTTACTTATCTTGATGTCAAGGAAGCGATGTACGAACTACTCAGTGTTAAGTTTATTTGTGAAGAAAAAGTTAAAGGCGAAGAAACTAGATATACGATTACATTTGACGGAAGAAACTGTTTGAGTCATTTTTATTATAGAATTCCCCAAGATATGCGAGAAAGAATAACAACATATGCCCAAGAAAACAGAATGAATCTCAAACGTAGTCAAGAATATGTGTCTGAATACTCCAAAAATCCAGACGGAACTTACTATGTGACTTTCAAAATAAAAGAACCTGCGATGACAAATTCCTTGCTGGAAATTCAACTAAAAGCACCTACTAGACAATCGGCTGTCGAGGCTTCACGTCGTTGGACAGAAAAAGCACCAGTTATATACGAAAATATCTACGAAAATTTGTTAGATAACTAACTACAAAGGAGAAACTTATGTTTACATTTGTTCCAAAAAATGTGTGTTCCAGAAAAATATTATTCGATGTTTCTGACGGAAAAATTACTTCGTGCGAGTTTGTTGGCGGGTGTACCGGAAATACCCAAGGACTTTCTAAACTAGTCATAGGATTAACTCCAAGTCAAGTAATCGAAAGACTCAAAGGAATTCAGTGTCGAAATGGAACATCCTGCCCCGACCAATTGGCTTTAGCCATGCAAAAATATTTAGACGAAAACAAATAAAAATTTATTAAAAACGTCTCATTTTGAGACGTTTTTTTCATTTTAATTAAACCCTATTAAATCTGCTTAGTACATTATTTTTGTGGACTTCGATTTGAGACTGAACATTTTTGATTGCCTTGTTAGTATCCATAAGTGTGCCTAAACTATCTTTGAATTCAATGGATTTTTCAAAATCTGGAATATATGCAAAATCCATACAACATTGATGACAATAATAATTTCTTTGTCTTGCAAGTTTGCTAAGCAAAAAATATGTTTCTCTTGAAAAATAAGGAGTATTATCGCTATTATCTAGTTGTTCTAGCGCCTTAATAACCATGCCAAGACCTTTGTATTCACTCCTTACATACTCGATATTTTTGTAAAAATTTCCTTTAAGCATCCCAGCATAAATTAGTTTTAAATCATTTTCCATAAATTGATAAAGAGAAATAGTTTCTCCAAGTAAATATTTGTATTTATCAAAATCGTTCATAGTTTGTCCTTTTTTGTTAACATTAATATTTTACAAACTAAGCCAAATTTTAGCAAACAAAAAGCACCAATTTTTTTAAATTAATCGGTGCTTTATCAATTACATTCACTTTTTTTATTATTTCAACAAATCTTCAAGAAGTGCTTTGTTCTTTTGTAATTTTTGCTTTTCATTTTCAATCAAAGTTGCTGGTGCATGAGACACAAATCCCGCATTATTTAGCATTTTTTCGCTACGTTCAATTTCAAATTTGAGTTTTGCAATTACCTTTTCGGCACGTTCTTTTTCGGCAACCATATCCACCATACTATCTAGTGGCAAATTAACTTGCAAGTCATTAAAGTTAAGCATTACTGCATTGCTACCAAACTCGCACGCATTATTAACAACTTTAATTTCGTTAATTAATGCAAGTTTTGAGATATAATCCAAGCACAAATTAATTTGTTCATTGTTTCCTTTGATTAATACTTCCGCATTAATCTTTTTGTTATCTGGAACTTTTTTGTCAGCACGAGTATTTCTAATTACTCTTATGACATTCATTATTTCTTCCATTATAGTTGTATCAAATTCGCCCCAAACTTCAGGCCACTTAGACACCATTATGCTTTCGCTCTCATGTGGCAATTCCAAATAAATCTTTTCGGTTATAAATGGAATAAATGGATGAAGTAGTTTCAAAGTATTTTTGAGAACATATAGTAGAGTGGCTCTAGTGCTTTCGGGATTTCTTTGCATTTCACATTTGCTAAGTTCAATATACCAATCGCAGAATTTTGTCCAGAAAAAGTCGTTTAAATCACTTGCAGCAAGACCTATATCAAATTTTTCAAATTTATTGTTTACACTAGTTATAGTGTTGTTGAGTTCATTTAAAATCCACTGGTCGGCATAGGTCAAATTAACATCCTTAATATCTTTGACATTATGACCTTCGATTTGCATAAGAACATACTTAGATGCGTTCCAAATTTTGTTTAGGAAGTTTCTTGTAAGTTCAACTTTCTTTTCGCTAAATCTACTATCCGATTCAATAGCAACCCCGTCAAACAAACTAAATCTAAGAGCATCAACTCCATATTTTTCTATCATTTCAACTGGGTCAGTTCCATTGCCAAGTGTTTTTGACATCTTTTTGCCATTAATATCTTTGACAATCCCATTGATAACAATATCTTTGAAAGGAATTTTGCCTTCGTATTCAATTCCTGAGAATATCATTCTAGCAACCCAAAGGTTGATAATTTCCCTAGCGGTTACCATTACATTTGTAGGATAAAAGTACTCAAGTTCCGGAGTTTTTTCTGGATAGCCAAGTGTTGTAAGTGGCCACAAAGCCGAACTAAACCAAGTATCAAGTTTATCTTGTTCTTGAAGCAAGTTATGGCTATGACACTTTGGACACTCTGTAGGGTCTTCCATTTCTACTATAATCTCGCCACAATCTTGACATGTAAACAAAGGAATATCATGTCCCGACCAAATTTGACGAGAAATACACCAGTCTTTGATGTTTTTCATCCAATGAAGATAAGATTTTTTGTATTGTTCGTCTTTAAACTTAATTTCTCCACTCTCAACCGCTTCAATTGCAGGACGAGCGAGTTCTTCCATTTTGACAAACCATTGCGACGAAACAAGTGGTTCAATAATTGTCTTACATCTTTCGCAATGACCAACATTATGTGTGTAGTCTTCGATTTTGACAAGATTTCCGAATTCTTTCAAATCTTCAACGATTTTGTCTCTTGCTTGTTCTCTACTTAAACCTTGATACTTGCCCGCAAATTCATTCAAAACCCCGTCATCGCCAATAACCTTAATAACTTCCAAATTATGTCTAAGTCCCACTTCAAAGTCATTTGGGTCGTGCGCTGGAGTAATTTTGACAACACCTGTTCCAAAGTCCATTTCGACATAATCATCGGCAATTATTGGAATAAGTTTGTTAACAAGTGGCAAAATTACGTTTTTGCCAACCAAATCTTTGTATCTTACGTCATTTGGATTAACCGCAACCGCTGTATCTCCCAAAATAGTCTCTGGTCTAGTTGTTGCCACTTCAATAAAGTCGTTAGAATTTTCTATCCTATATCTAATATGCCAAAGGTGGCTTGGAACATCTTTGAATTCAACTTCGGCATCAGATATGGAACTATGACACTTTGGACACCAATTAACTATACGTTTACCTTTGTAAATCCAGCCTTTTTTGTACAAATGAACAAATGCAGACCTAACAGCCTTGCAAGATTTTTCGTCCATAGTAAAAGTAAGTCTATCCCAATCACATGAATACCCCATGCGCTTGAATTGGTCAATAATTGTACCCTTGTAATCTATATACCACTGGTTAATTCTTTCTTTGAACTTTTCTCGCCCCAATTCTTCCTTGCTAGTACCTTCACGTTCTAATTGTTTGCAGAGCATGAATTCGGTAGACAAAGCAGCATGGTCAGTACCAGGAACCCAAAGCGCATTGTATCCTTGCATACGCTTTCTACGGATAATAATATCTTGAATGGTTTGTTGAAAAGCATGCCCCATATGCAACTTACTAGTAATATTTGGTGGTGGCATTATAATAGTAAAAGGTTTTTTGGATTTGTCAACTTCTGCACTAAAATACTTTTTGCCTAGCCATGCATTATATATTTGTGCTTCAAATTCGCTAGGATTATATGTTTTTTCCATTTTTTAATTAAACTCCCCTAAATACAACAATCAACACAGAAATAAACAAACACACAAGTCCAATTGCTTTGAAAGTAATTAGCACTGAGTCATTATCTTTGATATCGTTTGTTTTTCTAACCATTCTAGCAACTCGTCTTCCAAGCACTGCAAGTGACACACCGATGACTGCAAAAACCAATGCAATAATGATAGATGGCATTTGAAGACGTCTTACAAAGTTTTCTCCAAAAGTTTGAAAAACACCTAATAAATTACTCATATCCTACTCCTAAATATTTAACTTTATAGTTTTAAAATGTTAAGCCCATTTAAAACACAGTCAAAACATAATATTTCAAGTTAAGTATAACAAAATTATTTTAAAAATACAAGCCTATTTTGAAATAAAATAATTAATAAATATGTAATTTATATATTTTTGAGTTAATAATTCCAATACAAAAACTAACAAAAAGAATATTTTTTGAATATATTAAGGTAATGCAAAAGATTGGAGGATTATATGAAAAAGTTTTTTATTGCATTATTTTGTTTGTTTTTTGCAATGCCATTTTGTTTTGTGGGTTGCAACAAAGACAAAAATACAATTAGGCTTTGTGAAGTGACTCATAGTATTTTCTATGCCCCACTTTATATCGCCATAAACAAAGGATATTTTGAAGAATATGATATCAATATCGAACTTTCAAACGGTGGCGGGGCAGACAAATGTATGTCCGCACTTGTAAGTAAGTCAGCAGATATTGCTTTGATGGGACCAGAAGCCACAATATATGTTGCAAATCAAGGCAAAAAGGATATGCCGGTTGTATTTGGTCAATTAACCAAACGTGATGGTTCATTTATTATTGGAAGGGAAGCGACAGACAACTTTAGTTGGAATATGCTAGCAAACAAAGAAATTCTAGGTGGTCGACGTGGTGGTGTTCCGGCTATGACATTGGAATATGCCATAGAAAAGAATGGAGTTGAAAATTGCACAATCAATTATGATGTCGCTTTTGATAATTTAACAAGTGCATTTATTGGCGGAACTGGCGATTTTGTTACAGCATTTGAACCCGCTGCAAGTGCAATTGTAGAAAGTGGACGTGGACATATTTTGGCTAGTGTTGGTGCTGAAACTGGCGAAATCCCATACACAGCATTTACTGCCAACACAAGTTATATCGAAGCAAACACTGATACTATCAAGAATTTTTTAAGAGCCATTATGAAAGGCTATAACTATTTGATGACTGCAAGTCTTGATGACTTGGTTGATTCTCTTAGACCATCATTTGGCGGAACTAGTGATGCATCAATCAAAAATAGTATCCAAAAGTATATTGCTATTGATTCTTGGAATAGCACTCCGGTTATGACCGAAGTCGCATACAACAACTTAATCAAAGTTATCAAAAATGCTGGAAGTTTAACTGCAGACGTTCCATTTGCATCTGTTGTTAATAACTCTTATGCCTTGTCTATACTTAGTGACAATGCATAAAAATATTAATTAATTATGTTTAAACTCGCTTACATAAAAGCGAGTTTTTTGTTTTAATCATATTCAAAATAATTTTTTTAAAAAACACGACATTTTATTTAAAACTTTAATTTCAAAATGCATCTTGTGTCATTTGACACTATCACAAAAGATAGGGCTTTTGAGTATAATGAGATAAGACAATATTTTTTATTGTCTAATATCTTTTGGGAGATTATGATGCAAATCTTAAAGTTTGAAAATGTTGGACTTACTTACTTTAGCGACAACGGGGAGACCGAAGCGATTAAAGACTTGAATTTTGACGTAAATTCCGGAGATTTTGTAAGTCTTGTTGGACCTTCGGGGTGTGGCAAAACAACTATCTTATCTCTTATAAGCGGACTAATTAAACCAACAAAAGGAACAATTACACACAACTGTAATAAGAATACTTTTGTTGGATATATGTTTCAAAAAGACAATTTGTTTGAATGGCGAACAATACTTGGAAATGTTTACTTAGGATTAGAACTTCAAAAGAAAAAAACCAAAGAAAACATAGAGTATGTCAATAACTTACTCAAAAAATATAACCTATGGGAATTTAGAAACAAATACCCAAAACAATTATCCGGTGGCATGAGACAAAGGGTTGCATTAATAAGGACTTTGGCACTCAAGCCAAGCGTACTACTATTAGACGAAGCCTTTAGTGCACTGGACTATCAAACACGACTAAGTGTATGTGATGATGTTTACAAGATAATTAAACAAGAAGGAGTAACCGCCATACTTGTAACACACGATATAAGCGAAGCGATTTCTCTAAGTGACAAAATAATAATACTATCCAAAAGACCAGCGAGAGTCAAAAAAACCTTGGATATTAATCTAAAACAATACAAGTCCCCACTAGAAAAAAGAGAAAGTGTGGAAGCAAAAAACTACTTTAAACAAATTTGGAAAGAACTACAATGATAAAAAATTACTCAAATGATTACAAAAAATACTTAAAAGTCAAAACACTTAAGAAATCTCTTATTATTGCTACCCAAATAGGAATATTAATTCTTATATTTGGATTGTGGGAACTATTTGCAAGGCTAGAGATTATTGATACATTTATTATGTCTAGTCCATCAAGGATACTAAGGACGATTGGCGAACTCTATAGAACGGGCGATTTATTCCATCATGCTTTTACAACTCTATACGAAGCCATAATTGGATTTTTGATTGCAACATTGGGCGGAGTTATACTTGCTATTTTGCTTTGGAGTAATGACACTCTCCGAAAAATTCTTGACCCATATATAGTAGTACTCAATTCCCTACCAAAAATTGCACTGGGACCAATTATTATAATCTGGGTTGGAGTTGGAACATCGTCTATTGTAACAATGGATGTGCTTATTATGATAATTATTTCAATAATATCTATGCTAAACGCATTTAGACAAATAGACGAAAGCAAGATTATGTTACTCAAAAGCATGAATGCAAACAAATTTCAAATTCTTACGAAACTAATTTTGCCTGGTTCACTTCCCGAGTTTATAAGTCTTCTCAAAATTAATGTTGGACTTACTTGGGTTGGAACTATTATGGGCGAATATTTGGTAAGCAAGGCAGGACTTGGATACTTAATAATTTATGGCAGTCAAATATTTAATCTGGATTTAGTTATGGCTAGTACAATAATCTTGTGCGTACTCGCTGCCGTTATGTATTTTATAGTCGCATTTATTGAAAAAAAGGTTAGCAAAAAATTAAGTTAAATAACAATTGTCAAAAAATGCCACCTATTTTTAATTAGGTGGTATTTTTAATTTTTTCTTTGCAAATAATACTCTAAGAACAACAAATATCCCTATAAACCCAATTATCCAATAAATATATCCTACTATAAAATCAAAACCGAAAGTGCTAAAAAGTAGCGTCAAAACAAGCAACATAACCAATGTCAACTTGTAGTTCTTGACATAATTATTAACAAAATTACTAAGCACAAAGACACAAGAGATTATTGTTGTAAATAGTCCAATCCAAATAGTTATTGCGGTAATTACCCATGTGACAAATCCTTTCTTGGTAGCCAAAGTTAAAATTGGCATAGACGAGCCTTCAACATTAAATCTAAGAATCGCATTGTTGCATACAAACAGCAATATTCCAATGATTAAACTACAAACTATTGACACAATTAGTGCTTGTTTTTTGGAATACTTATTACCCGTTTCCAAAATAAACAAACCCAGCGTTACAATATTTAAGAAAACATAATTAACACTACTTATAATGCTAAGTGGCAAATCTCCTAGCGTTGTCGAAATTTTTGTTGGTATTCCACATACATATAGAATAACAATGAGTATTATTGGTACTAATACAAGACTAATTTTTTCAATTAGTCCAATATTTCCCGAAACGACAAAATAACAAGCAATGGCAGTAAAAATTGCAAACAACACGGTGTTTATATTAATAGTTTTTGCAATTACCAAACTGCCTGCAAACATTGACGATGTGAGTATAAAAAGACAAATTGCAAAAAGCAAATTTATAATCCCGCCCGATTTGCCAAAATACATATTAATAAATTTGTCAAAAGTATCTGTTTTTTTGGATAATCCAAAAAAGAAATATATTAGCAAAAATAGTAGCAAAATGGCAATTATCACACCCACAAAAGAGTATTTTCCAAATACACTAAAATACGACGCAATTTCCTTTCCGCTAACAAACCCCGCCCCAAAAAAGCAACCCAAAATCATTACTATCATAAAAATAACTTTCATATTTTAATATATGAAACAAAAAATAATTTTAGAAGACATAAATAATGGCTTTGAAACTTAAATTTCAAAGCCATTATTTTTTATTCTTTGTCGTTATTAACATTAACTTCTTTTGTAGTCTTAACAAAGTCTTTGTCCGAAGTGGACTGAGTCACATCTTTTTTCTTTGAAGGCATTGCTTTGTTTTCGCTTCTAACCAAAATTTGAGATTTATTTTTGCTATGTTTTTTGTGGTATTCTGCCTGTGCTTTGATATTCCCTAGAGCAATAAGTTCCTCAACTTGTGCTTGAGCGTTACGTTTGGATTTAATCAAGTCAAATGGCAATATTAACAAGAATTCAACACCGACTAGCAGTGCGACAAGTGGGAGCATGCACAAAAATTGAACTGGTATAAGTTTGAATAATAGTCCAATTATCAAGTCGTAATCTTCGCCCATTGTCCCCAAATAATTAGCATGAACCCCAATTACAGCAAATCTAAAGAATACATTGAGAATATGTGCAACAGATAAAATAATTGCAAATGTAAGTGTCGCATCTAAAATGTCTTTTTTCTCTAAATCTTGGTCTAGCCACAAAATATTCAAAACTGAATACGAAATAACCAACGCAAAAGCCAAATAATAAAAAATTATACAAACTGAAATAGTATTTAGTGAAGCATATACGTTTGGCACAAAAATCAAAGAATATAGAGATACTGGAGCAAAAATCAAATAAGAAAATTTCTTCCATTTTTCTTTTTGGCTAAGCAAAACAAATATACTAAAGCCCGCAATTACATCAAGCAATTCTAATGGCATTTGGTCGCCAAACTTGGTGTTTGGAGTAACAATTAATCTTGAAATATATTCAATAAGAGCAAACGCACCTATGCAAGACACCAAAACAATGTTTACAATTTTTCGTTTGTTGCCTTCCAAATTTTTTAGCCCAAAAACCAAACCTAGCACTATTCCCACACACAACACAAAATATATAAAATATCCAAGTCCAAAGACTTTGAAACTAAGTAATTTATCCATTTTTAACCTTCCTTATATATTTTAGCATTATATTCAAAAATAACAAAATCATTTTTGTAAAAAGTCCGCTATTTTAATCCAAAACAAATCTTGTCGTTGGCAAGTGTCATTTTTGTATTTAAAAGCAAATTAAAAGTATTTATTGATGAATTAATAGATTTGTTTGTAAGTTCGTCAAATTTTGTAAGGATAGATTTTTTGTTTAGACTTTCAAAAATTTTTAAACTTGTTGTTTTGTCAAAATTATTTACATAACTTTCAAAACTAATTGCTTCCAATTTGTTTACTTGAACTTCCAAAATCGATGTAGATGTAATATATATAAACGGAAGTTTTGAGTTACTCAAGTAATCACTAAGATTTACTTTGACTATGCTAGTTTCATATATGCAATTTTTGGTTATATCAAAAAAAATTTCAAAATAATTTAACTCCAATCTATTTGACTTTGAAATTTCATACATCAAACATTGAGATAATGCACCAACTTCTCGACTATTTAGTTCAAAATCCGAAGTTGGAGTTGTATTTGAATTTTCATCATCGTCCAAACTAATTCCCACCGAGTTTAAAGTCGCCTTACAATTAGTTAAATCACTACTAGTTAATTTTGTCTTACCATCAAAAAGCAACGTCTCATCTACAGGTTCATTTATATAATCAACAATTTCTTGTGGCAAATCTTTTATTTTGTTATAGTCATATTTCCCTACTCCACTAAAAGCAAAAGCAAAAGCACCAATAATGACCGCAATAACAAAAAGTATGCTCACCGCCTTGTGAACTTTTTGCCTTTTTGTTAGGGGTTGTTTTTTGTTTTTCTTTTGTTCCAACCGCATTTGCTTGCGATTGAGACGTTCTTCTTGCAAAAATTCTTTTAGATTCATTTAACAAAAAAGATGTAAAACAGCACAATTAATACTGCTAGAATTACAAACCCCAAAATTTTTTTTAACAACTTAAACAAACACAAAACCCCTTTGTAATTATTTCAATTAATTATAACATTTATAACAACAAATCGTCAACGAAATTCCTTATGCAATTGCCCGACAACAAAATTTATGCAAACTAAAAAATATATACATGTTTTTAAAAAATACAAAAACCAAACATAAATTTTTTTTAGAAACCAAAATTTGCAAATCTTATTAGACAAATGTCTATTTTATTGACATATGTCGTATTATATGTTAATATTGTAATGATTAAATTTAATGACTAGATAATGCCAATATCAAACAGATTTTTCTGAATACCAAAAAGGAAACACTATGAAAAATTCATACAAAGAAGATTTGAGAATAATAAGGACAAGGACATTGCTTTGCAAGGCGTTTTTTGACTTACTAGAAGTTGAGCCTTATGAAAAAATAACAGTAATAGATATCTGTAACAAAGCCATGGTGCATAGAGCAACATTTTATAACCATTTTGATAACAAAGAAAATCTTCTTTCTTTTGCAATTGACCAAATACAAGAAGATATGTTTAATGCAACCGTTGAAAAAGAAAAGCACAACACCCCAAAAGAAATGTACATGTCACTCGTTTCAAAGGTCATAGATTTTGTGGAAGAAAACCGCGAAAAGTTTTTGTTAATTATCAAAAATAATAGTAGAGACAAGATTATGGGACTAATTTTAAACACTCTAGACCGAAGCATTAGATATCTAACAAGCAAAAACCAGTACAAAGAAAAATTTAAATTGCCACCAGATATAATAATTAACTTTTTGGCAGGAGGAATTACCAACTTGGGTCTAAGTTGGCTTGAATCCACAAAGACATATGACAAGTCTGAACTTATTAATTATTTTGATATATTACTAAGTGAAAAAATATATACCAAATAGAAATATTAGCAATTTAAACAAAAATTATTGACAAACAAGTCTAATTGGACTAAAATATACGGGTGAAATAAACAAGCACTCTTAGCTCAATTGGATAGAGCGTTGGTCTACGGAACCAAAGGTTGGGAGTTCGAGTCTCTTAGGGTGCACCAAAAAACTGCAAGCCACTTGGCTTGCTTTTTTGTTTTACCCTAAGAGACAAAAGCCTTTCGGCTTTTAGATGTCTCTTGACATCTTTCGAACTTGGTAGTCGTCGTTCTTCCCGAGTGCAAGCACTCTCACTCCGACAAATTTTCGCTTCGCTCATATTGACGAGTCCTTGGGTGCACCAAAAAACTGCAAGCCTCATGGCTTGCTTTTTTGTTTGCACTTAAGAGACTCCAAGCATTTCATGCTTGTCAAGCAATTCTTGCTTGGAACTCCCAACCTACGGTTGAGTGTAGTCGGGACCCCGTCAGTTTCACTGCCACCCGACAATTGTTGCAGAGCAACAATGCGAGTCATTATGATTAGTCATCTCAATTTTTCAATTATTTTTTTTAATTTTTTAAAAAACTATTGGCCTACACTATCTTTATGGCTTCTGATTTGAATTTTTTTGATAAATCCAACCAATAATCCACCAACAATCGCACCAACCAAAGTTACAAAAGAACTAGACATAACAGCCGAACATATTCCCGCAACAGTCATAAATATTATAGATACCACAAATCCTACTTTGTGTTTAAAAATAAGTGCACACAATGAATATAACATGTAATATGCGACAATTCCGCCAAAATAATACAACATAATTTTCTCCCTTTTGAAGTTTATTACACATTAGTATTTTGAAGTATATCAAAAATTGTCATAAATTTTTAGTCACTAATTTCGACTAATACAAAAAGAAATTTATATATTGAATATTTTGGCAAATTATATCCAATAACTACTAAACACAAATAGTCTTAATTTGTCTACAAATTACTTGACATGCAATTAGAAATATGTAAAAATTATAAAAAACTTTTAGGAGAAAGGAAAATGATTGAAAACAAATACAAAGGAACTCAAACCGAAAAGAACTTACAAACTGCATTTGCTGGAGAGAGTCAAGCTAGAAATAAATATACATACTTTGCATCTGTTGCAAAAAAAGAAGGCATGGAACAAATTGCCGAAATGTTTTTGAAAACTGCAGACAACGAAAAAGAACATGCAAAAATGTGGTTTAAAGAACTTAACGGACTTGGAAACACAAAAGAAAATTTGAGTGCTGCTGCTGATGGCGAAAATTTTGAATGGACTGATATGTACGAAGAATTTGCCAAAGTTGCCAAAGCCGAAGGTTTTGATGATTTAGCCCAAAAATTCTTGGGTGTTGCTAAGATTGAAAAACACCATGAAGAAAGATATAGGGCGCTTCTTAAAAATGTTGAAGAGTCTAGTGTTTTTGAAAAGTCCGAAGTCAAAGTTTGGGAATGTAGAAATTGTGGACACATTTGTGTTGGCACAAAAGCCCCACTTGTATGTCCAGTTTGCTCTCACCCACAAAGTTATTTTGAACTTTTAAGCAACAACTACTAAAATGCCAAAAGCCCTTAATTTAAGGGCTTTTTTTGAGTAATCTGCATGGAAAAATGAATATTTGAGACGAAATATATTAAAATAAAAACAAAGATTAATTAACAGAAAAATTTTGAAAAATAATATTATTTTTGTTTATTTTTTTGATAATTAATAGTATACTAATTGTATGGAAAACAAAGATTTAAAAAAGAATATCAATATTAAATTAATACTTGCAATATTTGCACTTGTTTGTTTTGTTGGCGGAGTGCCAATGATTGTTATTTTTGCAAAACTCCAACCTTTGCTTATGGTCTTGGGAATTTTGATGGTCATATTTGGATTTTATGGCTCGCCTATATTATTTATTGCATATGGCAGTGACAGACAACTAATGAGAATCTATAATGCCATTACTATCGAAAAATTGACAACTAACAAGGAAATTTCAACCCAACTAGCCATGACTGAGGAACAAGTTAAGTCTTGTATACAAACTCTTGTTACAAAACAATATCTCAAAGGATACTTGTATGACGGAGTTAGTCTCAAAAACAACGAAAAAATTATTATGGGCAATACAAAGGTTTCCAAATGTCCTAATTGTGGCGGAAAAATGACCAAAACAAAAGACGGATATATCTGTGAATATTGCGGAAATACAATACATTTTGATAACTAAACAAAAAATCTCTTAAACCAACACAAAGTTGAATTTAAGAGATTTTTTTTAACTGCCCGCTTGGACTACATAGATATAATTTGTCAAAAGCGAATAAATGTCGTCTTGACTGATAACTTTGATGTAATAAGTATTGTCATTTATGGTTATAAATCTTTTTTCACCAGTTATATCGTATAAATCTTGGGATTTGGAGATACATGTAGTTGAATCATTTGGGTCTAAACGCATTTCTATATCGAAATCATTATGATAATCCCCGTCTATTCTAACAAAGTAGTACAAGTCCTGACCAGAACTAAATTTGATTAATTTGTTTTCTTTGAATGTTTCTTTGTTGGCAGAAGTAACTGGAATAAATTCTTTAAACTGACTAAACTCGCTTTTCTCACTCAAATAAACCGCATTACTTATGGATGCAGGTAGACTAAGATAACTAAAATCTAGTGGAGTAAGTTCCCTTAATTTGTCTTCAATATTAATTTTAACCGTCAAAGAATATTCGTCCAAAGTTTCACGCGTTTTGAGATTAATTGGAAAATCCTTGACACCATTATAATTTTTGAAATCTTTAACTTTGATAGGTTCCATATTTAGATATGTCCCGAAACCCAAAACAAAAGTTGCACCCCTGACCGGCATCGTTCTAAAATCCTTGTATTCTTTTCCCCTTATCTCAGCATAGAGTGTGTTTTTGTACTTATCACCATCAAACAAATCGCTAGTTAAAAAATAAATACAATCTCTAGAACTATTGTGATAATCTACCACTCCATACTTAATGGTAGACTCATTTTTGAGATACAAATTAAAGTGAAAATCCCTGCTAGTAGCACCAATCGTATTGCTTAAAATATCTATTGTTAGCCATACTCTTGTATACATAAATTTGCTAGATAATCTATCATTTTGAAAAACAGTATAATCTAGTTCTGGATACAAAATTGCACTACCAGTTAGATACTCATAGACTGTTTGTCCACGCACCATATCCCGATTTTGACAGAATTTAAGTAGAGTTTCGTATGAAAGTTTTATGTATCTTTTTCCATTCGCTGACGAAATTTCACTTAGTGGAATTCTATACCCCTCAGATGGTTTTTGTTTTTCAAAAAACAATAAATAATAGTTAAAACATTCGGCCCCCATTTTTGGGTCATTTCTATCTATATGCGATGGAATAGTTTCCTGTGCAATCGAAGAAATTTCAAAATACAAATCTTTATTCAACTCTGCCTTGTCTGCCGACTCCAAAAGCGGGTCATTATCCAAATCTTTGCCTAAATAAATTTTGTACACATCGTATCTATCGTTATATATTTCATTTGACTCAATTTTTTGAACTGTGTTTCCTTCAATAGTGTCCAAATTTCCGCTATAATTCACAACTGAACTATATGCTTCCATTGTTAGTATATCTGAATTGTACTGTGACAAATTTGTAAATAAATAGAATATGTTTGGTTTTCGTTCTATTTCAAACCCCTTTTCTTTTTCAAAGTTTGGAATGCTTGCTTGCAAATTTATATTCTCTTTGATTTCTCCCAAGTAAAATAATTGAAGTTGGGAGTTATAATTATAATTGTAATAAGTATTGCCTTTTTTGGCTACTGGGTATTTCCCAAATCTGAGAGTGCCTATGTTGCCAATATTTTTGTCCATAACAAAGTCTCTATCACTAATATCTGAATAAAGTGCATTATAAGACCTTTTGGCTACATTAGTATTATGAACAAGGATTACATATTTCCCGTATTCAACTTCTGCCGAATTATTAACAAAATCTATTGTTTCTAAGACGTCTTTGGAGCCAAGTTTGATAAGTGTGTCAGTTTTGTCTTTTGATACAATCAAAACTTGAAAGCCTTCCATGCCTTTTTCCAAGTTTATATTGTATGTATTTTTGGTCATGTCACTCAAATCTATAATGGCTGTACAACTTCGTTTAACCACTTCAATTTTAAAAGTCACTGTTTTGTCTAGCACAAACCAATAATCTTGACTATCCTTGAATTTTTTGTAATCTGGATTATCTGTTTCTTCGACTGCACTAACATAATAATTTATATTGTATCCTTCGGCAGTTCCTTTTAATTTTGTGTGGTCATAGCCCTTTGGAACATCAAAAGTAATATTGGCAGATGAACCAAAATCGCACTTAAAATCATAATCATAAAGTTGCAATCTAGGATCTGCATTTTTAAACTTAACATAGACTTTAATTTCTCTAGGGGTACAACAACTACTAAGCATAAGTGTGCAAATCAGTAGCAATATGCACATGCAAAAAAACGAAAATATTTGATATTTTTTTTTCATAGTTTTCCCCTTTTCATTTGTATTTTTGACTTATTTATTTATTGATTGCAAAATATAATAGCCCTTATCTCTATTTAAAACTTCACAATTTCCAAATATTTCTGTCAAATATTTTTTTGTAGAATCTGCGCCTAAATTTTTCTTAATTACGATTGTTAGTGTTCCATTTGGATTTAGATGTTCTTTTGCATTATTTAAAAAATCCATAAGAACTTTTTTTCCAACCTTAATAGGCGGATTTGAAACTATAAACTCATATGAATCTTGAACATTTTGCCACATGTCACTTTCAAAAATATTTTTTACTCTGGAATTGTTTTGTTTGGCATTGATTTTACAAAGTTTGATAGCAAGCGAATTTATATCACACATATCAAATTCAGCATCCAAAAACCTACTTAAAATTACTCCAATTGCTCCATAGCCACAAGCGATATCTAACCCATGACCAAAGTATTTTTGTTTGTCTTTTAGTATGGTTTTGATTAACACTTTGCTTCCGTAGTCTATTTCATTTTTTGAAAAAACATCATTACAACTAGTAAATTTGAAAATTTCATTTTGAAATGTAAATTCAAAATTAAAGTAGTCGCTTTCTAGGTGGTTTGCACTTACAAAATAATGTTTAAAGTTGTTTGATTGTGTATCCATCTTTTGTATCCAATAGTTGATAACCTTTGTTTAAAATTTCGTCTCTTAGTTTGTCTGCTGTTGCCCAGTCTTTTGATTGTTTTGCTTCCCATCTTGCTTTTGCCAAATCTTGAATTTCATTTGGAACTACGGTGTTTTGTTTTTCAAAAGTTTTGTCTAATTCCAAACCAAATACCCTATCAAAATCAATTGCAAGATTATAAATATCCTGACTTTTTGGCTCGTTTTTAAGCATGCCAAACATAATTCCAATAGCCAAAGGTGTGTTTAAATTATCATTAACTGCATTCAAAAAATCATTTTTGTATTTATTTAATTTGTCTACATCAATTTTGGCTTTGCCACTTTTATGTTCGCTTACCAATTTTCTAAGAGTATTTAGAGAACTTTGAGAAGACTTAATTGCATCAAAAGTAAAGTTTATAGTTTTTCCATAATTTGTATTCAAACAGAAAAGTTTAAATGCCAAAGGCTCAAAGCCTTTTTCTTTGAGTTCGTCAAGAGTATAACAATTACCCTTGCTTTTGCCCATCTTTCCGCCATCAACCATAACAAATTCATTATGCATCCAAATTTCAACTACCTTGTGTCCAAACGCACAATTACTTTGGGCAATTTCGTTTTCATGATGAATAGACAAATGGTCAATACCGCCAGTGTGAATATCAAAATGGTCACCAAGAACATCATAGCCCATAGCCGAACACTCAATATGCCAACCTGGACACCCTACTCCCCATGGACTATCCCATTTCATAATATGGTTTTCGGGAACAAACTTCCATAGTGCAAAGTCAAAGGGGTGTTTTTTCTGAGTGTTTTCTTCTACTCTTGCAACACCAATTTCGTCCATGTTTTTGTTGCTAAGTTTTCCATAATCTTTGAACTTGGAAACGTCAAAATATACACCATCATCAATTATGTATGTATAGCCTTTGGCCTCAAGTCTTTTGATAAAATCAATCATTTGTGGGATATATTCGGTGGCTTTGGTTATATGTTCTGGAACATCAACATTAAGCATTTTCAAATTATTCAAAAATACATCGGTATTTTCCTTGGCTATTTGATAAGGTGACTTATTTTCAAGTTTTGCTGACTTTTCCATTTTGTCGTCGCCATTATCCGAGTCATCAGTCAAATGCCCCACATCTGTTATATTCATAACGCCTAGTATTTTGTATCCATTATACTTAATAACTCTACGCAAAGTATCCATAAAAATATATGCACGCATATTTCCAATATGTGGTTTAAGATACACGGTAGGGCCACAAGAATACATTTTGACCAAATCGCCATTGATAGGTTTCAAATCTTCATTAGTTTTTGTAAGCGAATTATATAGTTTAATCATAATTATTCCCCTTTTATAATTTGTATGATTTTTTCAAGTTGAACTGCTACATCATCAATGTTATGACATCTTGAAATAACATTTCCAAAAACCTTGTCCTTGTATTCTTTGAGAACTTGTCTGCCTTTGTCAGTAATCTGATAATAAACATACTTGGCTCTATCTGAATTTTTGTAACTAATAACCAAGTTCTCGTTTGTCATAGATTTGAGAGTATTAGCAAGATTACTTTTGGCAATACTAAGAGCCATAGTAAGTTCACTTGGAGTAGCGTCTTTTTTTTCAAGGACAAAAAGGATTTTGTTTTTGGTCGAAAGCAAAGTATCCTTATTTAAGTCACTTTTTGAAAACCCATCACAGAGATATTCTAAAAATATTCTAAGTTTAATTAAATTGTCTATAGTGCCATTATTCATATCTTTGTAACCTTTTTTCAATACTTTTGTAATCTAAAATATTTTAACACACTAAGTTAAATTAAGCAATTAAGTTTATGTTATAATTTTTTCATTTACAAAAAATTTATATAAAATTGATTTGGAAATTATTTAAATTATTATATAATAGACTTGAAAACGAAACTAATCTGGAGTGAAAATGAGAAAAACAAAAATAGTTGCAACCATAGGACCTGCAACAAACAATCCAAAAAGCATCAAAAATTTGATATTAAGTGGTGCAAATGTACTAAGAGTAAACTTTAGCCATGGAAGTTCCGAAGACCACGAAAACACAATTAATTTGATAAAAAGCGTTAGAGAAGAACTCAAAGTTCCAGTGGCAATAATGGCAGACACCAGAGGTCCTGAAATTAGAGTCAGAACCTTTGAAGGCGGAAGCGGAATACTCAAAAAAGGAAAAACCTTTACTCTCTATGGTTATGCCAAAATTGGAGACAACAATGGTGTCGCTGTTTCTGAACCAAGATGTCTAAAGAATCTCAAAAAAGGCGATATAATTCTTGCTAATGACGGGTTAATTAAACTTGGAGTAGTTGAAAACAAAGGATTTGAAGTAGTTTGCAAAATTTTGTCTAGTGGAATCCTTAGCGACAACAAGGGATTGAGTTTTGGCAAAGTGCCTTTGAACCTTCCATACATCAGTGCCAAAGACAAAGAGGATTTGAAAATTGCGTTTAATTGTGGATGCGATATGATTTCTGCAAGTTTTGTCAACACAAAAGATGACATTCTTGAACTTAGAAAACTAATTAAAGATTGTAATTATAATTGCAAGATTATTGCAAAAATCGAAAGCACTCAGGGCATCAAAAATATTCGTGACATTTTGAGTGTTGCCGATGGCATAATGGTTGCTAGAGGTGATTTGGGAGTAGAGATTGCCCAAACCAAACTTCCAAAAATTCAGATGGATTTAATCAAAGATGCAGTGTATAGCGGAAAAACTGTAATCGTTGCTACCGAGATGCTTGAAAGCATGATAAATAATCCTAGACCAACACGTGCCGAAACTGTCGATGTTGCAAATGCGGTTTATAACGGAGCGAGTGCTGTTATGCTAAGTGCAGAAACTGCTGTTGGGCATTACCCAGATAGAGCGGTTAGATTCATGTCTGAAATTTGTATCCAAGCCGAAAAAGATATTGATTTCAAAAAGATGTTCTTCCAAAATGAATTTGATACCTATGACCTAACCGATGTGCTTGGTCATAGTGCAACAAACTGTGCTTTCAAACTCAATGCAAAAGCAATTGTGCTTTATACAAACACTGGAAAAACCGCAAGCATGATAGCAAGATACAAACCCGACTGTCCTATCATTGCAATTACAGATAACGAACAAACATACAACTATCTAAGCTTGGAATGGAATGTACTTCCAATATATTCAAAGATTTCAAACACAGATATTTTTGAACTTGCTTGTGTTATTGCAAAAAATGAAAAATTAGCAAAACCGGGAGATACAATAATTGTAACAACTGGAACAACAGACACACTCAGCAACGTTATGAAAATTTGTTTAATTGACTAAAAAGATTATCCCAGCCTAATTATAAGGCTGGGACTTTTTTACTCTAGTAGTTCTCCATTGTTTGTATCAATAATTCTCAAAATATTGACTTCTGCACCAGTGTTACTATCTATATAAATATAGTAGGTATAATTCTTCCAAGTACAAATAAATTCATATGCCGAAAGTTCGCCTACGTACTTGTCTGGAATGATTGTATAATTTCTTTCTTGAATCTTTAAAACAGAACTTATTTTTTGACTAGCTTCGGCAAAAGATATTGAATTTGAAAAACTTCTGGTTTTGTTGTTTGTTGCATAATTTGTCGCTTCCCAACCAATAACCGTTCCCGACACCAAATCAACTTTGACTTTGATTAAGTCACTATAATAAATACATGAATTTACAATCGGTGCTAGATTAACATATTCGACATTTCCACAAACCTGATTCCATACCGAATACATATTGTTTATTCCAACTCGCCTAGCAAAATTTTCGGCAATCGCAATACCTTCAGTAGACGAAATTGTGTTTTCACCATTTGAACCATATGATGTTATTGTGAGTAGTAGACCGCCTTTCTTTGTAATCATTACATCAAGTCCATTTTGGATATCTAAGTGAAAATTATATGTTTCAAATTTGCCTTTGATAAGTCCTAGAAATTTGGCACTTTGAACATCAAATATTTTTTTGACAATTTCCATCGCTTCGGCATTACTTATCTCAAAATCGGCAAGACCAACAATCTCTCTACTTAGAACACTCTCCGAAAAAGGACCATCATAAATAAGCGAAGGAACTTTGGAATTAGCACTCTCGGTAGACATAAGACTAGAACTAAAATCACTCACACCTTTGCCATCAGCATTTGATAATATTTCAAAATCCGTCTTAATATTTTTGTAATAGTTATTTAAATCATATTTAAGTGAAATTAGACTAGAATGAATACTGCTAAGAGACAAGTAATCATCATTATTTAATGTTTGACCGTCAAAAATTCTATCAAGTAGACTTTGAACAAAACCACCAGTTTTGTTAAGTAACATATTAATATTTGTCAATTTGTCATATGTTATTGGCAATTGGTTAACATTTGACAAGGTTAGAATAACATTAGAATGAAGCCCACTAAGCAATGTATTTAGCGTGCCTACATCCTTGGTTGCAATGACTTTGCTAATATCAACTTCCAAATCATTTATGTTAGATGCTACTTCATAAAAATTCTTTTTGTAATTATTCTCCAAAGTCTGTTTGTAGGACTTAGATGTATTTTGAAAACTTAGGAACAAGCACAAAAATATTATGGTTGATGCTCCCAAAATAGAAATAATTAAATATAGCCAGTTATTATTATTTTTTTTCATATCATCTCCTATATTGCAAAAATATGGTCACCATAAGTTACAACTGTTTGCCTATTAAAAATCCAACTACTACTGGCGGTTGAAGGATTATAATAATACAAACAACCATATGTCGGATCCCAACCATTCAATGCATCAGTGGCAGCTTGATAACTAGGAGCATCTGGGTCCAAATCTATTTGACCATCGTGAACTGCAGTAAATGCCCATGGCTGATAAATTACTCCATAAATCGAATTTGGAAAATCTGGACTAGCAACTCTATTTAAAATAACAGCACCCACTGCAACCTTTCCTATATACGGCTCGCCTCGTGCTTCGGCATGAATGCACTTTGCAAGCAAATATAGGTCATAACTTTCCTGTTCAGACATATTAATGCCAAGCGCATTGGCAGTAACTCCACCCACAGCACCGCTTACATATATTCCATTATCCTCTTGGAATTTTTTGATTGCAACAACTGTTGCATCGTCGTAAACACCATTGATTGCACCATTATAATATCCCAAATCTTTTAGTCTCGATTGAATTTCATACATATGAGTATCATAGGATTTGACTTCCATTTTTTTAATACCAAAAAAACATGCAAAAAAAGTAACTGTCATTATACACATGCATATTATTGAGCCAAATATTTTTTTCATATCATCTCCCAAAAAAATTGTTTATAAGTTCATATAGTTTGCTTTTGTAACAAACATTATTTGTTCCATTGTCTTCTCCTACGAAACATAGTGGTGGATATGCCACACACCACCAATTATTTCCCGACCCCGTTCCAAGATTGACTATCAACGCATCATAATAATCGGCTTTAAAAATTTTGCCATTATAACTACGACTTGGAAAATACTCGTTTGTAATTTTGGACTTTGCTGTGTAATCAAATCCGTTTTGTTCAAGAACAGAGTTTGCAATTTTGTCTATTTTCAAAGCGTTGTTTGTAAGCACATTTTTGACATCGCTTGAGTCTTTGCATTTAGCAATAAGCGGAGTTACATACTTGAGAATCTCATCTCTAACAACAAGTTTGATATCTTGGTCTACATTACTATTAGAATTTGCTCTTATATGTATCCTAATTACTTGAGAGCTTGTGTCGTCTTTGCTACATCCCATCAAGGGCATTACACAAAACAAAATCATAAGAAAAATTAAAAATTTTTTCATAATCACTCCTTTTCATGTAGTAATGGTTGACCTGTTTTGTAGATATAAACAATCGAAATATGTACAAGTTTGTCAAAATATGAATTATTATAGATATTGACATTTAATATATACTTTGTGTCAATTGTTATAATAATTTTGTCAATATATTGTATACATAAAAAAAGATTAAGCAAATCAAAATTTGCTTAATCTAATATAAAAACCAGAGAGTCTTTTTGTCACATATTCAAAATATTTGGATTATAAATAACTAATTTTTCTCCACCAACAAGTGGCAAGTTAACATCTGGATTTTGGCTAAGTATCAAATCAACACTGACACTCATCTCTTTTGCAACGTCCCAAATAGTTTGATTAGGTTTAACTATGTAGATATACAAAACACAGTCGTCATGTGGTTTTTCTTCGCCCAAAACAACACCTGATACAACTCCAATTTCATTGTCGCCGTACATGTCACTATACACACTAAGATTGCCCGACACTTCAATTTCTTTGCCACGTTTGCTTCTAGCACAAACATCAGACAAGCATAGAGTTACAACACTGGAATTTAGTCCTTCAACTTTTTCTTCAACTGAGAATGGCATCTCTACTTGAACAGAAGTTATTCCATTTGTTTCCTTTGTGTAATACACGACTGTAGCATTAGCAACACCTTCGATTGCAAGTTTTCCATTTTCAACTCTGCTACTTGCAAGCACAATATTATTAGTACACACCCCTAATATTTCATCAATAAACGGAGATGTCTCATTAATACTTGCCACACCGCTTATACTATCTTTAAATTGAACGGAAGGACTACCGACTAGGGTTTCAAAGTTTTCGGTCGTAATTGACATATAATTTGATTTGGAATATATATCGTCAACTACATCTAGTGTGGTTTTATTAAATACATATCCGGTATAAACAAGTGGAACATACAAGTTAATAATCGCTCCGTCGTCTTCAAGCATTGTGGATACTTTGATTTCATTAAATACAATGGATAGTTGGCTTTGGATATATGACATGTCAGTAATTCCAGCAAGTGCGACATCCCAACTAAAGTCAAACGAATGAAAATCGGATTTAATGTCACTATTGTTATCACCCATTTGGTAACAAACATCGACATTCAAAATACCCGACACGTTTACAAAACTATCTTTTGGAGTAACAGTTGTTACACAAGCGCTAGGTGTAACCATAAGAACTTTTTTGGCATCGCTTACTTGGAACTCTTGAGTTAAATCAAATTTTTCATAAGCCATTCCCAAGTATGAACTAAATTCAATTTGTTTTGTTGACAAATAAACATCGTCCGAATTAACCTTTGTTAAGACACTGATGTCTTTGCTTTCGATTTGGTCAATTGTAACTTCCACAATTGCAACAACTTTAATTCCACCCGACACAATTGCACTGCTAACATCAACAACATTTGAAGACAAAACAACTTCGCCCAAGATTTCCGTATCTGACGAGTATTTATCTTTGAATTCAGCACTATAGTCTAGCGCAGAAATCCCCAAACTTTCAAACATCGCTTGAAAATCCACAAGTCCTACAAAGTTAATTTCGTTTCCCGCAACTTCGCTAGATTTAATAGTTGACTTGGCACTTACGGAATAAACAGCGTCAATTACATCTTCATTTGTTGGTAGTTTTAATTCAATTACTGATTGAGTAATGCCTAGATTTTTTCTTACACTACTGACAACCTTTGTAAAATTTGGCTCAAACACCATTTCAACCCCCTGATTTTTTTAATTCTGATATAATATACTAGCAACAAACTTTAATTATGACACTTTGATTAATTTTTTTGTTTTGATTTTCACTTTTTAAAATTTAATTTTTATGTTATAATTGTTTAGTATTTAAATATCATTTATGTACAATGGAGTAAATAATGAAAATTGAATTAATAGTTATAGATAGTTTTGGAATTGGCGAAATGCCAGATGCGGACAAGTTTGGAGACAAGGGTAGCAATACTTATCTTAATACTTACAAAAAAACTGGCGTACAACTAAACAACTTGGCAAAATTAGGACTTAATAATATAGACGGGATAAATTTGAGTCATGACCGTGTTATCGGCAGTTATGCAAGACTCAAGGAATTAACCTTTGCCAAGGATACAACAGCGGGACATTATGAAATGAGTGGACTTATTCTCAAAAATCCATATCCCACCTTCCCAAATGGCTTTCCAAAAGAACTGCTAGACTTACTTAAAAACAAATTATGTGTTGAGTTTTTGGGAAACAAAGTGGCTTCTGGCACTGAGATAATTAAGGAATTAGGACAAGAACATCTCAGAACCCACAAACCTATTGCATATACTTCGGCAGACTCAGTATTTCAAATTGCAACACACACGGACGTGTATTCGTTAGACGAATTATACAAATTGTGTCAAGATGTAAGGGCGGTCTTTGACAAAGACAGCAAATACAATTTTGGAAGAGTTATTGCTCGTCCTTTTGCCACAAACGAAAAAGGCGAGTTCTATAGGCTAGACACCCGAAAAGATTATGCCTTGAACCCACCACAAAAGACCATGCTAGACAAACTAAAAGAAAACGGCTACGATGTGGTAGGAATTGGAAAAATTGAAGACGTATTTAACTTTCAAGGCATAACCGAGAGTAATCACACCAGAAACAATCAAACAGGAATTCAAGCGATTATTGAGACAACCAAACGTAGAGACATAAATGGTCTCGTGTTTGCAAATCTAAACGATACAGATATGCTCTATGGTCACAGAAATAACTATGTAGGTTATGCAAATGCTCTTAAGGAAATTGATGACAATATTCCTACCATTTTGGAAAATCTAGCAGATGATGACATTCTTATTATCACTGCCGACCATGGTTGCGACCCTACGACCCCAAGTACCGACCACAGTCGTGAGTATACCCCACTTCTCATATACGGAAAGAAGCTTAAACAAAATGTAAATTTTGGAACAATTGACGGGTTTAATATAATCAGCAAGTCCATACTAGACTATTTTAAAATTGAAAAACATGACGACAGCCTATTTAATAAATTAATATAAAAGGAAAGTATAATGACAGCTCATAATCAAGCAAGCAAAGAAGAAATTGCAAAAACAGTTATAATGCCCGGCGACCCACTTAGAAGCAAGATGATTGCCGAAACATTCTTAAAAGATTACAAACTAGTAAATAATGTTCGTGGAGTACAAGGATACACAGGTTATTACAAAGACAAATTAGTAACCGTTATGGCGAGTGGAATGGGCAATCCTTCCATGGGAATATATAGTTATGAACTCTTTAAATTTTATGATGTAGACAGAATAATCAGAGTCGGCTCAATTGGCGCTATGAACAAAGATATTCCGCTCAAAAGTTTAATTCTTGGCAAAAGAGTCTTTACAAAAACAAACTATAATAATTTTTATATAAACTTTGGTGCAGACTACATAAATTCCTCAAAAGAACTCTTATCTCGTGCAGTGTCAATAGCGGACACACTAGGATACAAATATAGTACTGGAGATATCTTGTGCTCCGACACGTTCTATACAGACGAAGATGAAATCAAGTTATCTTTGGAAAAAAACTTACTCGGTGTTGAAATGGAAGGTGCATCACTTTATCTAAATGCCGAAAGACTACACAAAGATGCACTTTGTATTTGCACGGTTTCAAATAACCTAATAACTGACGAAGAAACAACCAGCGAAGAAAGACAAAATTCATTCCTAGACATGATTAAACTAAGCCTTGAAATTGCAGTGAGTTATTGATATTTTTTATGTCTCAGTCTCAAGCAATTTTGCATATAAAAAATTAATTATATATTAATTTAAATTATTAAAACTTATAAATTTATTAAAATTTTACAGCAAAAAAGTCATGGATACTCCATGACTTTTTTTATTTTATAGATAAAATTTTAGGAAGTAATAGACAAGCAATCCAAAGGGATATTTGTAAGAATTGCCAACAAATAATAATTATAATATCAAACCATTCTAAAATAAATTATTCTTGTGTTTGACTAATTGCTTGTTCGTATTGTTCCCTAGTAACACCCCAGGTGACATCTGCTAATTTAGACGAAGTGCCAAAAGTCCCATTATAATTCCAGCGTTTACCCCAACCGTCAGGTTTAGATTCAGCTCCACAATAAATTTTTAAAGCTTTTGAACAGCCATTGAAGAATGGGTAATCATCATTTGCACGAATGTCGGTTACAGATGCAGGAATGTATATACTAGTAAGGCTCTTACAATTATTAAATACTTGGCTACTCATACTTGTCAAAGTACTCGAGAGTCTTATATTTGTAAGATTAGTACATCCGTCAAATGCATTGTTGCCCAAATATGTTACATCTTTTTCGCCATCTTGCATAATTACACTAGTTAGTCCAGTGCAACCATTGAAAGCAGAAGTTCCAATCCATGTAACACTGTTTGGAATAACTACGCTTGTAAGTTTTGTGCGACCTTTAAAATTAACACTAGTATCAATATCAGTAACTTTTTGAGTATTCAATCTTTTTTCTTTAAAAAATTCAAATTTCTATTAGATACACACAACTCATATTCTTGTTTGGAAATATCCAGTGTACCCTTGAAAAATATCCTTAAATCTTGAGTTTTTCCACTATCATCGACATACTCAATATCATAAAAACTATATCCCAAAATATTAAGCAAAGGATTTACATAGAAAATATTGTTTTTGATATAAACAATTCCAATAAAAATTAGAATTACAACAAAAACACTAACAAAACAAAGTTTTGACAAATCAAACGCAAGTGCAAGCAAAACAAATAACGAAAAGTAATTTAAAAAATGTTGGTCAGTTATATTGGTTTTAGACAAAACTTTTATGGTCTTGTACTCTTTTTGATTAAACTTTAAGATTATCATAAGCCCAATTGTTCCAACCATTGTTAGTATTAGTAGTGCCACCATTACACAAGTATTCGTAACATTAAAAGTTAAATTTTTATTAAGAATTTCGACTATTAAATTAATTAAAAACAAAATATACATCGGCACAAATGCGGATATAAAAAGAATAATTTTTGACATAGTATATTTTTAAGCAAAAATATGCTTTTTATTCATTTTTAAAAATTCGCTTTTGATTAACCATAAAACTGTTAAAAGTCATAAGTTTTTTACAAATTTTGGAAAATAGTAAAACACCACTCAATAATTACAAGTATTTTTAACAAATAAACTTTACAATCAGAAAGTTTCGTGTTAAACTATGTGTGTTTTGGAGACGTACCGAAGTGGTCGTACCGGGACGCACTCGAAATGCGTTTGCTGGGTAACCTGCACGAGAGTTCGAATCTCTCCGTCTCCGCCACAATAATTAAAGCCCCAAAAATGGGGCTTTTTTGTTACAGAAAACCATAAATGGTCTACCATACGATAAAAATATTGATTAATTAAAAATGTTTACTCACCTTAAGCATAGCAACTCACTTGTTCACATCAAGTAAATGCGTGAGCAATAAATTAATTTGCATTTAAATTTTTTCTTATCATTAAACTTTCTCTATATTGTTCTGCATCAGGAACATTTACAAAGTCAACAGTTTTATCATGATTATCTCTAACTACTTTCTTTATTTCTTCAAGAGTTACATTAAAGAACTCTTTTCTTCCATTTACGAGATTGACTTTTTTATCGGCAAAATGATTATGCAGTGCTGCCTCAAGTTTTGGTGCATCATCAGAGAAAATCATTGCATGAATATCAAATTTAAATGGAACAGATGCTCCACTTAATTCTGCAATTCTTTCCTCAGGCTCCAATCTTCTTGTCATTCCTATTTTAAAGATATTTTCTCCAAAAGCACCTATATTTGAAATAATATATACATAACCTGCTCTGTGATTTGCTTCTCTATAATCTAAATCTTCTAATGCAAGATGAACATCATGTACATTATTATCTAATTCTTCTTTTTTCGAAATTAAGTATTGTTTTCTTTCTTCGCTTTGCTCAACTTCAATCTGTTCATTTATTTTCTTCAAATAATTTTGATAATGTTCTTGTTCTTTTTCAAGTTCTTTTCTTTTTTCTTCAATTTCTCGTGCAACTTTTTCAGCTTCTCTTAATTCTTCTCGCTTTCTTCTAAGCTCTTCTTTTTCTTCTTGTTTTTTCTTTTGATATTCATAAGCCAAATCAAGTTCTTTTATTTTTAGTTTATAGTATTCATCGACTATATGTATATCGTTAGTTGCATTTAATTTGTTTTGTAATTCGAATGCTCTAAATATTCTTTCTTTGCTATTATCATAATTACTAAATTTCACTTTGCTAATACATAAATCGCATTCAATATTAAAGTTTCGTAATGCTTGTTGTATGTTTTCAGCAATCATTTTTTTTCCTGCTTTTTCACTTCCTTGAACTTTCCATGCAGTATTACAAATTGCAGCAGTATGACTTTTAATCATTTCTTTTTGTTGATTTCTTATATCGTCTAATTTTTCTTTATACTCATCCAATGTTGCAAAATTATATTGTGGTTGATATACACCAAAATTTTGAAATAAAATTTTATCATCTAATTCTATTATATCCATTTGTAATGATTGTTTAATATTTTTCAATTCTTCAATATCATTTTGTAACATTTCTTTTTCCATATTACATCAATTCCTTTCTTTTTGCTTGATATTCTTCATAAGTAATTTCGCCATTGTCAAACTTTTCTCTTAACAACTTCATTTTTTGCGAAATTGTTAAATTTTCATCTATTTCAATTTCAGCATTGTCAATAGCCACATTGTCAGTAGTGTATATGTGCGCTTTTGTCGCTTCTAAAAACTCTTTTTCTTTTTTATTTATTTCTTGCTCTTTTTCTGCCAACTTTTTTTCTAATTTATCTAACTCTCTTAGTTTTTTCTCTTTTGCTCGTTTCTCTTCTGCTAATTTTGCCTTTCGTTCCGCTTCCTGTTTAGCAAATAACTCTTTTCTTTCTATTGCACTAAAAAAACTTTTTAAGTCATCGTAATCAAAACGAGCATCTCTCCAATAGTGATTTCTTCCAGACGGACTAGTATATGTTGCATGACAATGAGCTTCTACTGAAGTAATGGGCGGAGCATATTTGTTTTTATTATATAATTTTTGTTCACACTTATTTAAAGTTTTTAAACTTATTTTAGGATTCTCTAATTTAGAATATTCTTCTTCAGTCATATAATTTTCAATTTTTGAGTATTCATTCAAATATGATTTATACAATGAAATATTTTCTTCTACCTTATTAAATATTGTTTTGTAATATGATTTGTTCTCTACAATATCACTCATAACATATGCACTCATATCAAATTTATCAAGTGAACGTTTAGACTTTAAACGTGGTGAAAATTTCATTTCTTCTTCAATATCAGAATTAAAAGCATATTTTTCATTTACTTCTATAATTTTTTTATACATATTACTCATATGTTTTGTTTTATTAAGATTTTTGGTGTTTATAATATAATATGTTAAAGCAAGTATTCCCACAAGACAAATTATTCCTAAAAATATATATCCTTCCATATAATTCTCCTTTTTTCGTATTATAGCATACTTTTTATAATTTTAACAATATTATGTAAAGTTTTGTTTAAATTCGTTTTACGTTACACATGCTCCGCCACAATAATCAAAGCCCATAAAATGGGGCTTTTTGTTTTAATAATCACAATTTAGGAACAAAAAGTTTTATATAAATCTATTAGCATTAATTTAGATAATCTGCTATAATGTAGTTGAATAAATTAAAGAAGTGGAGAAACTTCTGTACTTTTTCGCAAATCTCTCACATAGTATATTCAAAAATCAGTATTGACAATACTTGTATTCAATGATAAAATCTATGTAACATTATGGGAGAATAATATGAATACTGAAAGAATACAAGAATTAATTGAAAAATACAATTTATTAACTAGAGAAATTTCTAACTTTAACGCAGACACAATTAAACCATCTTCAAACCACGAAGTTAGTTACAAAAGATATTTGAATCAATATGCTAAAAATAGAGACAGCCTTCTAAGACAAAGAAAACCAATTGAAATAGAACTAGAGAAAGACCAAGACTTGTTTAATACAACTTTCGGTGAATTTGTCTTGGTTCTAAAAAATAGACTTTTGGAATTATATCCAAACTTAAACATGGAGTTTGATTTTGAAGAAAGTGGGATGTCCTCTCCATCGCTTAACAAAGAAACTTTCTCACTATATCACGAAACTTCGACTACGGCTGATTACATAGGAAACATTTCGGCAGTTATTCATTTAGGCTATGACCTTCCAGATGTTGAGTTGGGTAAAATTGGTTCATTTAGAACTCAAAGAGAAAAACCTTATAATTTTGATGATATTAAAAACAATCGAATAACTCATAGCGAATCAACACCAAGTATAAAAGAAGAATATGAGAAAGTCCAAATGAATCTTTTAAAGCTATATCTCCTATATAACCCATTTGATTCAATAGAACAACAAGTAATTAAAAACAATAATAATCCAGTAGGACAAAAATTAAAACAAGCCTGCTATGATGTAATCGAAAGAAACATAAAATTCAAACAACAAGAGATGTAAAAAAATTAACATATATTAAAAAAAGTTAAGCGGTAAAATTATCCGCTTAACTTTTTTTAAACAACTTCTAATTTGAATGCAACTACACCAAACTTTTGTTCTTCGGCTGGAGTATAATATTTGTGGTAACAATCTACACAATCTTGTTTTGTCGCTCCCGGCTCAAAGCCCACACTAGTCAAAGACAAAACTTCAGACATCTCTTCAAAACTATTAAAGTGTTTGATGTCGACTACCTTAGCAAGCACCCCTTCCAAAAGTTCAGGTTGCTTTTTAAATAGAATTCTATCACCAATATGGACACCCTTTCTTTTGTCATCATTAAGTCTTACTTCCCAAATTTTTTTGTGAGACTTAATCTTTTCAAATGGCTCTGGATTTAATTTCATTACTATCATATACATTCTCTTAAATTTATTTTTTATTGAATTATTATTCTTTGATATACATCGTTAAGTTTAAAAATTTAACACTCAAAGCTGACAATATTTTTAAATCAGATTTATCTTAAATCAGCCAACTATATAATTCATAATAATCTTAACCAAATTTAAGAATATTGTCAATTAAATAATATAATTAACAGAGAAATTAAAAAAAGAAAATAAGTTATAATCAGATAAAACGATATTGCAATCTTCACATATTGCCTAGTTTTTAGTTGTATATTTTTGTCACAAAGTATATTGTTTATGTCAATAACATAAAAACATGTGTCATAAATTATATATTTAAGTTACAACACATAAAATTTGATATTTTATTTTGACTATAAAATGTCATGTAAAAAAGTTGTTTATTTAAATGCTTTTTATATAAACCTACAAAGCAAACAACCTACAATTGCACCTATAAGATTTGCAAGTACTCCCACAATTATTGCATATCTAAATTTTGTAATTTTGGTCTTTCCAAAAAAGACTGCAACAACATAAAATATCGCCTCGCTACACCCCGCAATAACACAGCCCGCTCTAGCAAGATAACTATCTGCGCCATATGTTATAAATATATTTTCAAGTAATGCTAATGCCCCGCAACCCGTAAAATTTTTTAGAATTACTAGTTCAGATAATTGCTTAGGAATTCCAACAAATTCAAAAACCGGTGCTACAAAATCTGAGAATAGTACACTAAGACCTGACACATTAAAAATCTCAACAGCGACAAAAATTGTTGCTATGTACGGAAATGAAGTTAACACCAAATCAAACGAAGATTTTGCACCAACAACAAAACTATTATATGTATTATTCTTTTTGATAACACTATACAAAAGCAGTAAAATTATTAAACTTGGAAGAATATATTTACTCATGTTTGTCCTTAAATATTTTTGAAAAAATCTTAACCAAAAGTATTCCAGATAGAGTACTAACGAGTGTGGCTATAAGTGTAGGAATAATTATGTCGGTTGGTGTCACACTTCCCGCTGTAATCCTTAGACCTATTATTGTGGTCGGGATTAATTGCAAACTAGTTGAGTTTAGAATTATCACCATAATCATTGCCGACGTTGCATATTTCCCGCAGTTTTTGTCAAGACCTTTGATAGCATTCATTCCGCTTGGAGTACAAGCATTGCCCATTCCAAATAGATTGCTTGTGATATTAATCGCAATTTGGTTTTCGGTGTACTCGTCAGTTTTTCCAAACAACAATTTTATAACTGGTCTTAGCAGTTTTGCAAGTTTCTTGTCTAACCCCGTTTCTTCAACAATTTTGAGAACCCCTAACCATATTGTATAAATTCCCCAAAGTTTGAGAGTGAGTGCAACCGCCCGGCTTCCACCGGTTAGAAGTGCATTCATAGCAAGTTCTACGTTATTAAAAAGCAACAACCCCATGCCAACAAGTATCACGCTTGTCCAAACAAAATTCATAAAAAATATCCTTTTTTCAAATTAAACTCTTTACAAAACAAATTTATCATTGTATACTTTTGTATGTATTAGTATTAATAAATATTATTTAGATAAAGTATTGCATTGCACCAAAATTAAGTAGTTAGTATTCAAGGTTTCAATTTAGCAAAACTAAAATATCTTTTAAAAATATTTATGAAAACACTTTTTAAAATAGAAATACTTTTTTGATTTTTTGAAAGTATAAGGAGACAAAATGAAAGATAACAAACATTATTACATCACCACCCCGATCTATTATGCTAGCGGAAGACTCACTGTCGGTCATTGCTACAGCACCGTACTTGCAGATATTAATGCGAGATTTCATAGACTAAACGGCGACAAAGTTTTTTTTGCAACAGGTAGTGACGAGCATGGATTAAAGATTGCTAGAGTAGCCGAACAAAACAACATGACCCCAAAAGCATTTGTTGACAAAACAGTTGATGAATTCAAAGATATCTGGAAAAAATTAGGAATAACTTATGACAAGTTTATAAGAACAACCGACGAAGAACATGTTAAACTTGTCGAAAAGGTTTATGACAAACTTTATGCATCGGGGGACATTTATCTTGGAAAATACAAGGGACTATATTGTGTTCCTTGTGAGACCTTCTTTACCGAAAGCCAATTAGTCGACGGAAATTGTCCAGACTGTGGCAGACCAGTTGAAATGACCGAAGAAGAATGTTATTTCCTAAGACTTAGCAAGTACCAAGACTTTTTGGAAAACTTATTCAAAGAAAATCCAAACTTTCTTGTTCCCGAAAGCAGAAAAAACGAAATATTTAATAACTTTATAAGACCCGGCGTTTCGGATTTGTGTGTATCTAGAACAACTTTTGACTGGGGTATTAAACTACCTTTTAACAAAAAACACGTTGCGTATGTTTGGATTGACGCCCTTCTTAACTACCTATCTATACTTGGATACGACACCGACCATGACAAAGACTACCAGGATTTTTGGCCATGCGATGTTCATATTGTGGGAAGAGATATTACAAGATTCCATGCCATTATTTGGCCTATACTTCTCAAAATGATGGGGCTTCCACTTCCAAAACAAATTCACTCAACAGGTTTTATAACTCTCAAAGGCGACAAGATTAGCAAGTCTAAGAGCAACGGATTTAACCCACTTAGCCTAGTTGACAAATATGGCGCAGACGCCCTTAGATATTATCTATGCAAGTTAGGACCTATTTTTAGTGATAGTCCATACACTGCCGAACAATTTGTAAATACAGTCAACTCCGACTTATGCAACGACTTGGGAAACTTAGTAAGCAGAACTTTGGCAATGATAACTCAATACAATTCTCAAATTATTCCAGAATCAAAGGTTGAAGATGCGGAAGAAAAAGAATTAATAAATACCTGCAACGAATTATTCAACAAATGTTGCGATTACATGAAAGACCAAAGAGTCGATTTGTACGTAAACGAAATTTTTGCAGTTATTAGACAAGCAAACAAATATATTGATGTGACTGAGCCTTGGAAACTAGCAAAAGACCCAAATAAAAAAGACAAACTAAATACAGTTTTGTATTCGCTTTCCGAAACAATTAGAATTGTGACTGTACTTTTGCAAGCAGTTATGTTTGAAATTCCTGCCAAAATTTTTGAAAAATTTGGCTATTCTCCAAATCTTCAAACTTTTGATAGTATTCAAAATTTCTCAAAAAACAACTTTGGCTTCAAAGTTAACAAAGGCGACAACTTGTTCCCAAGATTAGATGTCGAAAAAGAAATCGCTTTCCTAGATACCCCTAACACTCCTAGTACTCGAAATAATACTGAGACCAAAGAACCAAAGACAAGTGAAGACAAAGCAAACACTGTTAATTTTGTAACCATTGACGACTTTGACAAAATCAAACTAGTAACCGGAAAAATTTTGAATAGTGAATACATCGAAGGTGCTGACAAGCTTCTCAAAAACACCGTTAAGATTGGTGACGAGATTAGAACTATTTGTAGCGGAATTAGAAAATACTACGAGCCAAAAGATATTATTGGAAAAACTGTAGTTGTTGTTAGCAACTTGCCACCAAGAAAACTTCGTGGAGTTGAAAGTTTTGGAATGTTGCTTTGTGCTGTTGATGACAAAAATGACAAACTATCCCTTGTAACCCTAGATAGAGATTTGGGTGACGGTCTTGAGGTGTGCTAAAATGCTTATTGATACGCACGCACACTTAACCGACGAAAAATTCTTAGGTCTTACAGACGACATAATTAAGGATTTAGAAAATCAAAAAGTCGAAAAAGTCTTTTGTATGGCGACAGACAAAAAAAGTATTGAAGATGTTTTTGATTTGTCCCAAAAGTATCCAAACATTTATGCCATGCTTGGAATTCATCCCGAAGACCTTGATGACTGGGACGACAAAACAAAAAATAGAATTATAGAACTTTCTCAAAACCCAAAAGTTATCGGGATTGGCGAAATTGGACTAGATTATCACTATCGAAATGATAACAAAGAAAAACAAAAACATGTTTTTGTCGAACAACTAAAACTAGCACACATGCTTAAACTTCCCGTAAGCATTCACAATAGAGATAGCATTGGAGATTTGCTTGAAATCTTGAAAGCAAACAAACACTTGCTTGAATTTGGTGGAGTTATACATTGTTTTAGCGAAAGCCCAGAAATATTTAGAGAAATCAAAAAACTAGGACTCAAAATAGGCTTTGGCGGGACATTAACTTTCAAAAATAGTGTGACTGCCCCACTTGTTTGCAAAGAATGTGACATGACAGATTTCCTTATTGAAACCGATTGTCCATATCTAGCACCCGAACCTTTTAGGGGAAAGTTAAACGAGCCTAAATACACTACTTATATCGCACAAAAAATCGGACTTATTAAGGGAGTTTCCTACGACACCGTAGTTGACCAAGCCAAAAAGAATGCACTTGAACTATTCAAAAAGGTGAATTTATGATAAATCAAATTTTGAAAGACAACAATTTCAAATTTAACAAGGCATATGGTCAAAATTTTATCTTTGACAAAAACTTTTTGAAATCAATTGTAGATATGGTGGCAACCAAAGACGATGAAGTTTTGGAAATTGGTGCTGGTGCTGGAACACTTACATCAATGCTAGCAGGTTCAACAAAAAAAGTTGTAAGTTATGAGATTGACAACAACTTACAACCCATTCTCAATGAAGCACTCAAAGATTACCCTAATGCACAAGTTATATTCAAAGATATAATGAAAGTCCAAATGAGTGAGATAGAAGGCAATTTTCAAGGCGACTATATAATGGTTGCAAATCTACCTTACTATATAACCACCCCAATAATATTCAAGTTTTTGGAAAATGCCAAACATCTCAAATCTATGTCTATAATGGTTCAACTCGAAGTTGCCGAGCGACTTACAGCCAAACCAAATACCAAAGATTATGGAGCAATAACTCCTGCAATTGACTATAGAGCCAATGCAAAAATAATCAAACGTGTCGGAAGACACATGTTTACTCCCGCACCTAATGTGGATAGTGCTATTGTCAAAATTGATTTTGTTCCAAACAAATTTGATATTTTAGATACTCATACAATGGACGAGACTATCAAGGCTTTGTTTGCAATGCGTCGAAAGACAATCTCAAACAATCTAAAAAGTCACTTTGGCTTGTCTCAAGAAAGTATCCAAACTATTTGTAATAACACAAATATTTTACCGACTACTCGTGGTGAAACCTTAGACACTCAAACAATTGTTAATTTAAGTAATGAAATTTTCAAAATAAAAAATATGTAAGACAAAAAGTCGCAGTATTACACTGCGACTTTTTGTCTTACATCCCCTGACTTATATCATTTTGACGATTTTGTGCTTGTTTTTCTAATTCTTCAAATACATTGACCATGTCTACACAGGTTACTTGTGGACAACCTTCTTTTTGAGTATTAAATTAAACATTTGAAAGTCTTTATACAAAAAAGCGCTACTAGGGGTGAGTTAGTCCCCATAGTAGCAATAAAAAGGAGTTATTTATAAAAAATAAACTAATACTTTCGTACTAGCATAATAAGTATATCAAATGAAACTTGATTGGTCAATCAAATTTTGAATAAGTTTTAATATTTTTTGGATATTATATTTTGAAACTTATTTAATAAACTTCAACTACCATATTGCCAAAGTACTCAAATGAACTTAATAGTTAATTTTATGAGTCTTAGTTTAAATTCTCTAACGCCTTAATTTATTTATTTTTGTACCAATAAATTTGAGATATGCCAAAATTCAACAAAAATGTAACAAACACTACAGAATTCATGGGGAGTTTTAACAAAAAAAGAAGTCAAATTCATATATACTAATTAGTAAAATAAAGGTGGTATATTATGAGTACTTTCAAAAAAACTGTATTTCTTTCTAACAAAGAAAACAAAGTCAAAGGAATGGCTACTCTAACTCTCGAAAAAAAAGGGAGCGGGATATTTTGTACACTCAAGTCGTTTAATTTTGATGACAAATTACAAAACCTTGTATTAGGACTAAAATCAGGCGACAAAATTATCAAACAAAACATCAAGTTTAACGACAATGTATATAATTTTATTTTAAACCAAAACTTGGATTTGGAAAAGAGTGTTGGGTGCGTACTTATGAATGTTACAGACACAAGTATTAGCCCAATTATTTGGGGAAGCGAAAAAAGTGAAAATTACAAAACTCAAATTGTAAGTAAAATGAAAGCAAGTATTGAAAACTTGAGTTTTCCGTCAAATTGTTCGTCAAAAAAACCAAGTACTGCACAATTAGATAATCAAGAAATAATTCCAAATATTCAAAAAACCAATTTGGAAAACAGTTCACAACAAAATTTAAACGAACAAGCATTTTCAAAAATTATGGGAAAAACGACGGATTATACTGAGCAACTTTCCATGGATACTGAGATTATGTCAAAAATACCAAAAGACTCACACGAAGTAGCCCAAACTGCCAGCATGGCAGACTTATTTGAAAACTCGGACGACGAGATAAATAGACAAATAGACAGCGAACTAAACAAAATTCCAAATGAAAACTCCAAAGAACACAAGTTCTATAGCATGATTGCCGACCAACTCGAAGAACTCTTTGATAAATATCCTAGAGAAATAGGACTTCAAAATCTGGTTGAAAATAGTCGTTGGGTCAAAATTACAGACGAAGATAATGATAGAAACTATGTAGTTGGAATTATATACTTAGACAACGACATTAAATACATATGTTATGGTGTTCCCGGTTCATATTATAGCGAACCACCAAGAGAACTCAAAAATTATAGCCAATGGCTTCCAAGCGATGCAACCAATCCTTATGAAAATGGTTATTGGGTGATGTATCAAGATGCAGATACTGGCGAAAATGTAATGGTTAATTAATTATATAGTAGCAATTAAGTATCATTATATTAATGTGTTTAATTTATTAATTATCAGCATAAAACCAATATTATTATACTAATTGGCTTATGTCTGCGGTGTGAGTATTCGTGAAAAATTTGCCCCACTGTGCTTAACGCAGAGTTCTCAAATTTTCCCCTGCGTCTTCCCCGCAAACCACCAAATAGATTTTGAGTTTATTTTTGAAATTTTTTATTTGAAAAGTTATGATGATGATATGATTACATAATTAAACGTTTTTGACTTAAAAACCGGTTAGACAAATTAAAAACAGATAATTATTTGAAAGATTATCTATAATTTTGGAACTTAAATTAATATAGGCACAAAAAAAAGTAATTGAATTAATTTCAATTACTTTTTTCTTATACTTATCTTTCAAAGTCGTTGTTATTAGGGTCTCCAGTCAACTCTTCAATTTTTCCACACACATCTCTATATTTTGATTCAAGCATTTTACATTTATTTTTAGCTTTTGTCAACTCTCCTAGAGATTTTTCAATGTCAGATGAAATTCTATCTTTTTCAGCATACAATTTTGCTACTTCACGTTCTGCTAGTTTTTGAGAATAGTATTCGCCTTCTTGATGTCTAGTATTGAATTTTTTCCATTTAGAACTCAAATTAAGTACACTATTTGACTTATTCTTTCTGACCATTTCGTCAATCAAAACTGCTTGAGCACTTGTCAAAAGTTTAAAGTTGTAACTATCAAACATAACACAAGCATCACTCAAAACTTTTTTCTCGCCATTTTTCTTTAGGCTTAGATAAATTGTAGTTTCAATATCATTTTGCATATTTGAATTAATTGTATCAATATCTTTTTCGCTTAAATATTCATCAGAATTAACTACTCTAGGGTCAGCCAAATGACTTGTTCTAACTGGAGTTAATACAGCATTTCCACTCCAAGTATATCCAGCACTACTCAAAAAAGAATTTAGATTTTCTACATTAAATAATTGTTCCATAAATTTCTCCCCATAATTTGATTATACTATATTTTAACAAAAATTAGTTTTTTTGTCAATAGAGATATTTTAGGACAAAAATCCTTGAATAATTAAGTCTTCCGCTTCTTTTTCAGTAAGACCCAATGTCATAAGTTTGACAACTTGGTCGCCAGCAATTTTGCCAATTGCCGCTTCATGCACAAGTGTTGCATCAACACATTCGGCTACAATTTCGGGAGTTGATATAATCCTAGATTTATCAAGCAAAATTCCGTCACACTCAACATGTCCAAAACACTCATTTAGACCTACAAGTTTACTCTTAAATTCTTGAAAACTCTCATCTCTTGTTACACTTCTTGAAATGACTTCACACGAACTGTTTTTGCCTTCAAGTTTGACATCAAAATTGGTCTTGGCAACTTGTTTTTCGTTAGTTAAGATTTTTTCCTTGATTACAAGTTTGGCATTATCTTTCAAAACGCCACTAGTAGTTCTAATAGAACTCGAAACCCCGCCAAGTTGAGTTGTTTCCATAAGCATATACGAATTCTCATCCATAAAAACTTCGGTTACTGGATTGAGTATTTTGTCACCTTTTTGACCAACACCCAAATGTTTTTCGACATATCTAACTTTGGAATTTTTGGAAAGATGAAAGGTATGTATTCCGTTATGTTCGCTAGTTTTTGTGTCTGGATTATGTATCCCACATCCAGCAACAATCAATACGTCCGAATTTTCTCCAACATAAAAATCATTATAAACCAAATCTTTGATTCCACTCTCAGTAATTATAACTGGGATATGCACCGACTCGTTAATTGTATTTGGCTTAATGATTATATCTATTCCGCTTTTGTCTTTCTTTGGAACGATATCAATGTTGGAAGAACTATGTCTATCTACCGGCTTTCCGTTTTCTCTTAAGTTGTATGCTCCGCTTGGGATTTGATGCAAGTCAGCAACAGCCAAAAGTAAATCTTTTTCTATCTTATTCATAATCTTCTCCCTGCAATCTACTACAAACTTTGCTTGACTTGATGCTTGGCATTATTTCATCTCTTTTGCCCATCATAGTTATTTTTGAACTATCCATTACAATAATTCTATCCGCAATCCCCAAGATTTTTTCTTGATGCGATATAATTATATTTGAACAATTATTCTTTGCTTTGTTTTCGTTAAAAGCCGAAATTAATCCGTCAAAACTCCACAAATCTATTCCCGCTTCGGGTTCATCAAACATATTAAGTCTAGCGCCCCTTGCAAGAGTTGTTGCAATCTCTATTCTTTTGAGTTCTCCGCCAGACAAACTATCATCAAGCGGTCTATCTATATAGTTTCTCGCACACAATCCGACACGACTCAAATAATTGCAAACTTCCATTAGTTTTGTATTCGTTTTTTGAGCAGTTATCAACAAATCCTTAACTTTAAGACCTTTGAACCTAACTGGTGTTTGAAACGAATAAGCAATTCCAAGTTTTGCCCTATCAGTTATCGTCATGTCAGTAATATTAACGCCATTAAAATAAATTTTCCCCGATGTCACTGGAACAATTCCCATAATGATTTTCATAAGAGTACTTTTGCCACTCCCATTATGCCCAGTTATGACTATTGTTTCGTTGTCTCCAATTTCAAAATTTATATTTTTGAGTATGAACTTTTGTTTTCCGTCTTCTTCGACAGCATAACATACATTATCTAATTTTAACATTTTTACTCCTAAGTAAACTTTTCATAAGTAAATTATACATTATTTTATACCAAAATACTAGCAAATTTACAAAAAGATAATTTGAAAAATATTAAACTTGTGCTAAAATACAAGTAAATTAATGTATTTGAAGGATAACTTTATGAAACTTACTTGCAAAACACGTGAAAAACTAATCAAGTTTTTGATACACAATGTTCAAGGACTAAGTTTTGGCTCTGCACAAAAAAGCATGCGGAATGGCGATGTCAAAGTAAATGGAAAGCGCACAAAACAAAATATAGACGTGTATCCTGGTGACGAAATAGATGTTTTTGTCAAAAATACATCAATGCCAAATGTTCAAATTATCTATGAAGACGAAAATATATTAATTGTAAACAAGCCTTGCGGTCTTGAATGTGCTACTAGAGACAAAAGTTCAAACAATACTTATTCACTCGAAGAAATATTTGCAAGCAAAAATGCCAAAGTCGTTCATAGACTAGATAGACTAACCGAAGGGCTTTTGGTACTTTCAAAAAATTTAGACACAACCAAACTACTCGAAAAAGCCTTGGAAAATGGTGAAATTCACAAAACTTATATGGCTTTGGTGGAAGGGACTTTTGATAATGCGGGAATCAAAACTGCGTATTTAAAAAAAGACGCTAAAAAATCCAAAGTTGAAATTTCCGCCACCCCAAATGAAGGATTTAAGAAAATTATAACCGAATTCAAAGTCATTCAAATGTATCCAAAATATACATTGCTTGAAATCAAACTTCACACTGGAAAAACACATCAAATCAGAGCACACTTAAGTTATCTCAAGTTTCCAATAGTTAACGATTCAAAGTATGGAAAGAAATCTTCAGAACTCAAATACCCCGGTTACTTTTTAACATCGACAAAATTGGATTTTGATATAACTGGAAGTCTTAGTTATCTAAATAAATTACACTTTGAAATTGAGCCTTCTTGGACAAAACTAATTGAAAATAAGGATTAAAGTTATGCAAAAAATTAAAGATAAAAAACGATTTTTTTTAAACATAGTCACAGCAATTATAATGCTTGGACTACTTGTTTGTTTTATAATCCTTGGTCAAGATATTGGAAACGATAATACAGACAACATAATTTACAAAACCGACACTTTGCTTTATGATTTCGTACTAGATATTAGATGTACTCCACTAACCATTCTTTTTAAGATTATTACGAATTTATGCAATCCATTCATCATGGGAATAATTGCAATATGTTTGTTATTTACCCGAAAAATTAACAAACAATATATCTTTGCAATGTTTTTAAACATGGGTTTGACTGCCTTACTTAATCTTTCACTAAAATACATTATCAGACGAGATAGACCAGACATAACACAGAGACTAATATATGAACCCGGTTACAGTTTTCCAAGTGGACATGCTATGTTTGCTATTGCATTTTATGGTTTTTTTATTTATTTGCTTTTCAAATCAACCGAAACAAAAAGGTCAACAAAAATTCTATCCACTATAACAATTGCATTCTTTATGGGACTTGTATGCTTTAGCAGAGTTTATTTGGGTGTACATTATCTATCCGATGTTATTGGTGGAATATGTATAACAATAGTGTATATGATTGTATTTACTAGTATTTTGGATCGCAATTCATTCCTATATAGCGAACCCGCCACCGAGTACAAAAAGCATAGTTTCTTTGGCGGATTCAAATATGCTTTTAGGGGTATTGTCGAAAGTATTCAGGACGAAAACAACTTGCTTGTCCAATTCTCTGCTAGCATGTTAGTAATAACATTTGCAGTATTCTTAAGATGTACATTTGCCGAATGGGCAATACTAGTTATAACTTGTTTTTTGGTGATGTGTCTCGAAATGGTCAACACGTCCATTGAAAACCTATGTGACAAAATCACACTTGAAAAGGACGATAAAATCCGAAAAGTCAAAGATATTGCTGCCGGTGCTGTCCTTATGATGTCAATATGTTCTGTGATAGTCGCTGGGGTTATATTTATTCCCAAAATTCCAGTTCTATTTTAGCAACAAAAAATGAAGTGAATTTCACTTCATTTTTTGTTATCCCCTAGCCTTTTTTGAACGCAAATACATTATTAGAACATAAACCCCAATTAGAACTGCAATTGAGCCTATAAGCACTCCATACATAGTGCCAGTTGAAACTTTGTTTCCAAAAAAGTATAAGTTGCAATCAATACTATCTTTGATTCCTTCGATTACTTCGGCTGGAAAGCCTTGATTTGACATTTCTCTATAAACACCACTTAGTGAGTGATTTCTAATTAATGCTGTCCCATAAGTTCCCGGCAAAAACATAAAAAATCTTTGAAGCCCTACTCCAAATTGAGATATTGGCATATACGCACCACATATAAAGCCATAACCCGCCGAAACTATTGTTCCTACAGCCGAAGCCTGTCCGTTAGTACTTAGAAATATATTTATAATAGAAGATAATGCAACACCAAACATTGTTAGAAGCACTACATCCAAAAATATCAAAAGCACATCTACAAAACTCAAATACCAACCCACTATAGCCATGTATACAAAACACGCAAGAGTGGCAACAAAACAGATAATCAAAGTTGTAAGAAGCGACCCTACATAATAAGACAATGCGAGTTTGTATTTTTTAACTGGAGTTACATAAAAATCTTTTTGAGCACCACTTATTTTGTCTTGAACCATAAGTAGATTTGAACAGAATGCAACCGTAACACAAACAACTGCAAGCAAAGATGAAAATAACTGAGCACCTACAGTTCCGTCAATTAAACTTGTCGGAACAGTCATTTCTTCTGGCAAACTTCCAACAAAACTTTCTTTGTAAATCTTTGCAAGGAATGTTACATACAAAACAAGCAAAATAATTGGAGTAATAAGCGATGTAAAGAACATTCCTTTGTCTTTGAAAAATACTTTTATGTTACGCTTGGTCAAAATATTAAATGTTTTCATAAAGTTTCTCCTTCAAGTTTTTTGCCAGTTACACTCAAGAAAACATCATCCATTTTCCCCTTAGTAATCTCAAAATCATCAAAAAGTTCGGGGTTTGATATTATTAGTTCTTTTGCTTGAGATGTATTTTCGACAGATATTCTAATTGCATCTGGCAAAATCTCATAATTAAGCCCTAATTTTTTGATTTCCTTTTCGTCTTTATGATACACTGTTACAAAATCTTTCGTATATTTATTTTTAAGTTCGTGTGGTGTTCCTTCTGCCGAAATCTTCCCATTATCCAATATAACTACATAGTCTGCATCACTTGTTTCTTCCATATAATGCGTGGTCAAAAAGACTGTCATTTTCTCTTTTTTCCGCAAAGTATCTATTACGTTCCAAAGCATCTTTCGAGTTTGTGGGTCAAGACCAGTTGTAGGTTCGTCAAGTATCAAAATCTTTGGGCTATGAAGTAACGCCCTTGCTACATCAATTCTTCGTCTTTGCCCACCAGACAACTTATTAACCGTTTTGTTAAGTAAATTCTCAAACCCTAAAACTTTGGACAAATAATCAATTCTTTGTTTTGCAACAGTTCCAAACATTCCATACAAAGAAGCCCTTGAATACAAATTGTCTTTGACAGTTAGCACTCCGTCGAGAACTGAGTTTTGAAAAACCACACCAATTATCGAAGATATTTTTTCTAAGTCTTTGTTCAAATCGTAGCCTGAAATTTTAACTTCGCCTTCGTCTTTTTTCAAAGTTCCTGTCATTATGGAAATCGTTGTACTTTTGCCCGCTCCGTTTACGCCAAGAAAGGCAAAAAACTCCCCCTTGTCTACTCTAAAAGATATATTATCTACCGCTTTTATTTTGTCGTAGGACTTACTCAAATTATTAATTTCAATAATTTTTTCCAATTTCGTATCCTTTATTTTTGAATTGTGAAATATTCTATATCGTCAATTATTACAAATTTATAATCAGTCGCACCCAGTGGCTTAAGACTATATGCCAAACCCGTTTCACTTTCGTTTCCAATCAAAACTCCCATAACTTTGTTACCGATAGTTTCGTTAAATGTTTCTTGTGAGCCAAACTTTAAAAATGTATCTAGAGTATGGAACAAGTCTTGAGTTTTGACATTGTCCAAATTATTGATTGTAAGACTAACATGAGTTATAACATATTCAAATGGTGTTGTGGTTTTGGAAACATCAACAGTTGAAGAAATATATAATGTATCAGGAACATATTTTTTGAGAAAATCAAAAGGAAATCCTTTCATTTCATCTTTGAAAGGTGTGATATTGAGTCTAAATACAGTATTGAATCTTGCCCCGCCATTTTGAACATTGTCAAACTTGACTTGCATTAATTTAATTTCAATATCCTTGTTATTAAACTTAATTTTGCCACCCATTTGACTTTGCAAAATATTATCCGCCAAAGCACCAACCTGAAGATAATTAAGTTTGATAATATCTTGCATTTCTCCAAGTGACGAATTTAAATTAACACTGTAATTTGATTCATCATCAACTGTCACTAACCCCACAATCGACAAATCAGTTTGTTCTTTGACTCCAGACATGTTTAATTCTGAAAAAGCATCTGGTGCAATAACGTTCTCATCGACCGATTCATTTAATGTTTTGAGTTGGGAAATGGTGTTAAACAAGTCAACTTTGTATTTAACTCTTACAAACACATATCCGCCAACGACAACCAATACCACCAACAGCAATAATGATACAATAGACCAAATTATTTTTTTGACTAATCTCATAGTTTTCTCCCATAAATTTGAATAGTTAAAATCAATATTCAAATCCTAAATTTATTTATAAACTGATTGTACTACATTTTATTCACATTTCAAAACAATCAAAATAACATATGTGAATTTTTGTAAACGTCGTTTTTCTTAAGCCCCCTAGCCTTAGCAAGAACTTTGCTTGCATCACTCTTTGTTAGTCCCATATCCAAAAGTACCTGCAAATCGGCATTTATATCGTTATGACTTTCTTTTTTCTCTGGCTTATTTACAACGACCACAAATTCGCCTTTGATAGTTCCCTTGAAACCCTCTTTCAATGTAGAAAATGTTTTTTCTTCAAATTTTTTGCTTATTTCTCTTACTACACAAATTTCCCTATCGCCTAGCGCACTATACAAATCCAACAAGTCCTTTTCTATAGAGTGCGGTGACATATAAAAGATAAGTGTTGTGTCATAATCTTTGATGTTTTCAAGCATGGTCTTTCTTTTTGTATTGTTATCAGACAAAAAACCAACAAACGTAAAAGGCACATCGTATCCACTCAAAACATATGCGTTAACAAAAGCACTCGCACCCGATATTACAGTGTATTCCAAGTCGTTTTTGATAAGTTCTTTGACCAAAATTTGACCCGGGTCGCTAATTCCTGGCATGCCAGCATCCGAAATAAGTGCTATATTTTTGCCCGCTTTCAAATCTTCAATTATATTTAAGCTAGCCTTGCTTTCATTAAATTTGTGATACGACTTGAGTGGTTTTTTTATTTTGTAAAATTCAAGCAAAACTTGGCTTGTTCGAGTATCTTCGCACAAAATATAATCCACACTATCAAGTGTTTCAATCGCTCTTTGAGTAAACTCTTTTAAATTTCCAATTGGAGTTGCAACCAAATATAACATATTAATCAAGCGAAATTTTAAGTCCGCTTTTGCCCCCTTTCTTAGCTTTGACCATTACAATATTTGCACCACTAATCGACTCGATAACTTTGAGTTCCTTAGGTTCTAGATTATACTTTCGACAAAGACAAATAATATCCGTCAAACGTTCTTCCTTATTAACCACATAAAAATATCCACCAAATTTGAGAAGTTTACTAGCTTCCAAAATTATTTCTTCAAGAGTAACTAGAATTTCATGCTTGCAAATAGCGACACTATCGTTTTTGCTAAGTTGACTTGCCGTTCCTTGTTTTTTGTATGGTGGATTGCAAGTAACAACATCAAAAACTCCTTCGCCAATGATTTTGGAAACACCTTGAAGTTTGGAGTTTACAACACTTATATTTTTGATTTTGTTGTATTCTATACTTCGCTTTGACATATCCGCCAAATTCTCTTGAATTTCAACCAAAGTCACATCTTTGACTTTGTTTTTGGCATTAACCAAAATTCCAATAACACCGCTTCCACTACACAAATCAACCACTCTGCCATAATTGCTAACATGCACAAAGTTTGCAAGATTTGTAGCATCACTAGAAAAGCAATATCCGTCTTTGTCTTGGATAATAAATAGGTTATTAAATTGCAAATCGTCAAATCTTTCGTTAGTTTTTAGAATTTCCATGTTTTTTAAATTTTTTAAACTTTTTCTTGTTTTGGGTCTTTGAGTCGTCCGAATTTTCTAATTTTTCTTGTTTGTCCTTAGAAATTGCATTGTTTTGAGTTTTGTTTTGTTGGTTTTGCACATTTTGTTGTTTTTCTTTTTGTGCTGGTTTTGGTTGAACATTTTCCTTTGGAATAACCGTCAATTGGTCAAGAGTATACTCCGAAATTTTGGAGTCACTCTCGTTTTCAATCCTAACTGTGCAAACTTGTTTGAGAAGGTTGTTATAAATTACTGAGCCAACACCGTCGGGAGTCTTGACTCTAGCATTAATCTTTGGCATTTTGCCATTAATTTCGCTATAAAACTCGTTTTCATACGCAAGGCAACACATAAGTCTTCCGCATATTCCCGAGATTTTTGAAGGATTGAGCGAAAGCCCTTGAGTTTTGGCCATTTTGATACTAACTTTGTCAAAATCATTAAGATATTTTTTACAGCAACATTCCTTGCCACAAAAACCTATTCCACCAATTTTTTTGGCTTGGTCTCTAATTCCAATTTGTCTAAGTTCTATTCGTGTCTTTAGTTGACTTGCCAAATCCTTGACTAGTTCTCTAAAGTCCACCCTGTCTTCACAAACATAATTAATAATTACCTTGCTTCCGTCAAGAGTAAATTCTACATCAACTAATTTCATGTCCAAATTGTATTTTGAAATAAGTTCGTTTGTAATTTTTACAACTTTTTTTTCTTGTTTTTTAAACTCTTCATTCTTTTTGATGTCTTCGTCTGTAGCGAGTCTTATAAGACTTTTGATTTCGCCTTCGTCTGTTTGATTTGTAGGTTTGGTAACCTTGGCGATTTCAATGCCCCTAACACTTTCAACCACAACAAGAGAATTTGGTGCTAGTTCCAAATTGGTTTCAACATTATATACTTTGCCACCATCGACAAACTTAATGCCTATTTTTGACATAAAAATTTTACCTCCAATATATCCAAAAGCAACTGGTCTATAACTCCTGTCATATTGCAATTAACTTCAAGTTTGTAAGATACTTGATTGATTAACAAAATGATTTTTTGAATCATCTGACTAGTGTATACTTTGGACAAATTAATAAACTTTTCTTTTAAATTTTTGAATAACAGATTTTGAGAACTCTCACATACCGAAATATCTCTAAACATTGCAACTAGTGTATCCAGAAAAAATGGAATATCCTTTTTGAGTGACAATATTTGACTGCTAAAATACAACAAATCCTTGGTTGAATTAAAGTTTTCACACAAATGCAAAGCAAGATTAATTATTTCTCTTGCATCTTTGTTTTCGGCAATGTTGAGAGCAGTGGTTATAAGTCCGTCCGACATTGACGCTATAAGTTCTGCATCCAAAACATTTTGTGATTTGAGAAATTGCGAAATTATATCAATAGGTAGCCCGCTTTCTTCAATCCTTTTTGACCTACTAAGAATTGTAGGAAGCACATTTCCAATATTTTGAACTGTTAGGAAAAATATAACGTTAGCGGGCGGTTCTTCCAAAGTTTTGAGAATTTTGTTTTGACCTTGAATTGTGCATTTGTCAAAGTTTTTGAGCAAAAATATTTTGCAATCATTTTCCATTGGCCTTATATATGCACTATCTATCACCTTCAAAATATCATCAACCATCAAAGATTTGTCGTCCTTTGGATAAATTTCCAAGTCAACCATGTTCCCATGTTCAATTTTTGAACAATTAACACACGCGTTGCAAGGCTTATCTTCTTTCAAACAACAAATTTGCTTGACGGCATTTATGCCAATTTCATCAAGCAAAACTTTATCTTTGGAACTTATTAAATAACAATGACTTAGCATATTCGCTTGTTGGTCAGACTTTAAAACTTTGTAAGTTTGAGACCTAAAATATAATTTCAAAAAATCCATATTATTATTTTATCACACAAACAGCCCAATTACAAATAAAAAATCATCGAATAAATAGTATTTTTTTGCACAAACTACCCAAAAAAGGAGATGAGCAATGAACACCCAGATTACTCTTAGCCAAGTCAAAGAAAAAGTAACTAATCTCAAAGGTCAAACTGTCAAACTTCAAGTCAACAAAGGCAGAAACAAAATAGTCAGCCTGACTGCCACCATTGAACAGGTGTATCCTAGTATGTTTATGATTGCCCCAACTTGCAAGGTAGACCTAGATAGAAAAAGCTTTTCGTATAGCGATGTTCTTTGTGGCGACATAAAATTTTTAAATTCCTAATTAGTCAAAACGTTTTGTGCCACATTTGTAAGCAAGACCTTCAAAACCCCTTGTTGAACCTTATATCAATTATCAAATTATCAACATAAATATTATCAATACTTGACATAATTTGCATTTTTTGTTAAAAAAATAATAAATATTTATGGGGGTTTTAGATTATGCCATCAGGTTCACACCGCTCAAGTCCCGGAAGCCACAGCACTAGAAGTTATTCAAGTCGCAGTACCGGAAATAATACAAGTGTAGTTCCAATTTTTATGATGAATAGATATTATAGAAGAAATGGAAGTACAAATAGCCCAGAACATGAAGAACTAAGAAAACATCCTTTGATAAGGTTATTTTCTACAATTTTCAGTATTATGATAATAGCACTTTTTGCTGCTATTATTGCCAAGGTTTCTTTTGTAATGAGAGTTCAAGAAATCAAAAGTGATTATACCTATTATCAACATATGTGTGATTGGGCATCACAACACCCTAATTGGAAAGGAACTGCTATAGTTACTGACAAAGAACAAAAATACAACAAATGGTTTATAAAATACAAAATAGTAGATCCCGTTACAAGTTTTTCAATTGATGGATATTCATTTGCAATTTATAACGATGAACAAATTCAGCAAATTCAAATCAATGATGAAATTGAAGTGGCTATGAACAGTTTTGATTTGTCAATTGACACAGATAGCGTTCCTATGGATTATTATCAAATCCCTATTACTCAAGATGGCGAATATTTGCATTATTCAAAAATTAATAGTTCTTTAACAGTTATTTTGATTGTTGTCGCAATTGTAACAGTTGGCATTGGAATAACCAATGGAATACTTACAAACAAATATCTCAAAAACATGCGTGTAGCATCTTTGGATTCTGGATATACTCCAGTTTCTGAAAATAATAATTTGCAAGTAGTTTATTGTGATTATTGCCATAGCAAACTTCCACCAAATTCCACCAAATGTGAGCATTGTGGAGCATCAATTAGACAAAATAAAAATTAACAAAAAAAATATAACGAAATTGAATTTTCAAAATCGTTATATTTTTTTATACATTTTTGAATACTCTCACACAAACCACCGTCATATCATCACAGGCTACTCCACCATTTAGAGATATTGCCTTATCAAGAATTTGTTGACTAAGTGTAACTGGATTAATTGTATCAGAGTGAGCAATATAATCTGAAATATCTAGTTTATCTTCAAAACTATCTGTCACTCCATCTGAGACAAAGACAAGCATATCAAAAGGAGAAATTAGTTTTCGGGTTATGTGTGGATGTATTTCTTCAAGAACCCCAACAGGAAGTCCCGAACTAGTGATTACTTCAACATCTCCTTTGTCACGTTTTAAGTAGCCCGATGTTGCTCCCAGTTTTATAAAATCATAAGTATTTTTGTTTGCATCAATAATACATAAATCTATTGTCGAAAAATTTTCTTCTTCTGTCAAACTCAAAAGTTTGTTGACAGAATTTATTATTGTAACATTGTCAAAGCCTGCTTTATAAAAATTTTCGATAAGAGAAATTGTAAGAGAACTAATACTATGAGCATTTTTTCCACTACCCATTCCGTCACAAATGGATATCATAAACTTACCATTGCCAAGTTTCAAAATTGAATTGCTGTCACCAGATACAATTTTGCCAGTTTTGTTTGCACTGCTAAGGCCATATGCAATATCATAATTTGGCTTAGGTATCATATTAATCACACTCGTTCCATTACAACTTTGTTCAATAGTATCAATCATAAGACTGGTTTTCATAATTTTGGAAACAACTTTTTCGATTACAATTTTATTAATTGTGTCTGTGGAAACAAGTAGACCCACAAACCTATTTTGAATATCCTTTTCATAAACAAATGAGTTTAAAACAATTACGCCTTTGTATCCTAATTCTTCTCTTATAGCAGTATCAAATTTTGTATCAATATTAATATTTACATCGACTTCACGACTCAGAGTCTGCATGAGTTTGCTAACACCACTTAGTTGATTGGCAATAAGTAGTCTTGATGAATCAAGATTGTTTATAACCCCAGTGTACTCTTTGTAACTACTTATCATATTGTTTAAAACAGTAATAATGGAATTTACATTTATGCAATTTGACGTTAAATGTTGCGGAACATCAATAAGCAAAATCTTGCCTTTTTCATACGCAATAGATACACATGTATCGATTGAATTATCAATAAAATTTCCGCCCGTCCTATAACAATAATCAAAGTTTTTGCACTTAGCACAAGTACCCAAAACCAATTCTTCTTTAATCATGATTTTGGCTTTGTCGTCAGGCAAAGTTCCACGCACCATTTTTCTATATACAGCATCCATTTCATCAAATACTTTGCTTAACTCTTGCGTACGTTTAACTATTTGCTTTTTGGAATTATCTATTATGTTTTTGACAGTAATTAGATTGTTATTGACAAATACATTTGACATATTGCTAATTGCACTCATGGGAATAATTGCAAAAATCACACCGCCAGCAAGCAGGCTCAAGAATTCTCCCAGCGAAAATCCATTTCCGAAAAACAAAGGAACAAGCACACCACCCAGAGTCATAGATATTATACTTAGGTACTTAAAATTACACTTAAAAGATATACTCAAAATTGCCAAAACCACAAACAAAGATATATACATCTGATTCCATGTTTGCAAGGCAATTGCAATTCCTATTATGCTTGACAAAACAATTTGTTTTTCGGCTGACATAAGATAGGTTGAAATTAGTATCATAAGCCCTGCAAACACAAAGCCTAAGTTGATAATCCAAATATTTGTAGCACTCATTCCATACATAAACATTAATAGAATTACACCGCCACAAATCTTTTCGTCTAGGTTTAGTCTTGCTATGTTTTTTCTTGTACTTATCGCATCAAAAAAACTCAATGACGAATACAAAAAGAATAGACTCAGCACTATTGAAACAAACAGACCTAGGTTTTCTTTTGTGCCACCCAAATTAACTATTATGTAAGCAATTTGAGAAAATATGGCAAAGACAAATATTATCCATGTCTTTCGTTGAATCTTTTGTTTGTCTAGCAAAAATTGAAATAAACACAATACACATGAGACATTAATCCCCACAAAGACAGTGTTTAAATTGGCTTGACTTAATAGTATTGTTACAAAATATATCAGCGACAAGATATATCCATTAAATTTGAAAATTAAGTAGGCAAAGATAATCCCCACAGCAAATGGCATAAGATTATTTCCAAATATTTTAACTCCGCTTATTCCATAACACAAAACAAATAAAATTAAGTAAGTCAAAACTTTTATTAAAATCAAATTTATTTTTTGTCTTTTTGTTATCAACGTTTACTCCCAAAAAAAGTGGATATTTAAATCCACTTAAATTGTAACAATCAAAATATATTTTTCAAATAATAATGGTTTGCAAAACAAAAGTTTACTTAAAGTATTTTGACTTATTTTGTTGAATTGTCATTACAAAGAATTAATTTGTGCAAAGGTCTAGTTTCTGCTACATACAAAAGTCTCAAATCCATAGTGTCATCTTTGAATCCGTCTCTGTTATAAATAATAACACAATCAAATTCTAATCCTTTGGCAGTCTGAACGGTGAGTAATATTTTATCGTTGCTGTTATAATTAATATTGTTTTCATCAAGGATAACTAGATTTAAATCTTTTAGTTTTAGACTGGCATCTTTCAAATCAAATTCGTCTTTGCAAATTATTGCAATTGTTTTGAACTCATCTTTAAATTTGTCAATCAGTTTCCTAATAGTCTCAACTGAGTTATCTTTGAAGTGTTCAACTTCACCCGCATTTCTTACAACATGGCTTGCTTGTTTGTTTCCAAGTTTAACAAGTGTTTTGTTTGCTTCTTCCATAATTTCAACCGATGTACGATAACATTTGTTAAGATACAAAACTTGGCAATCTCCAATTATATTTGACACCTGTTCCCAATTGTCTATCGACTGATAAGAATAAATGCCTTGTGCCAAGTCGCCAAATATTGCAAACGTTGCATTTTTGAAAATTACCTTGAGAACGTGATACATAAGAATACTCAAGTCTTGGGCTTCATCAATCATTACACACTTAAGCCCATTGTAATATGGCAATTTGTCTATTTTGGAAATTATATAAAGCAGTGGTGCCAAGTCGTCAAAAGCGAGTTTATTTTGTTTGATATTTTTAAGCGTATACTTTTTAAGCATTTCACATTCGTCAAAGTTGCAAAACTTTTCTATATTACTTATAAATTTGATGTAGAGTTTGATTGGGTCTTTTTCGATTTTAAACATTTTTTTGATAAACCCATAGTTTCCCGAAGTCACAATTTTTCGTGCTTGTTCTTTTTTGGTTATATCCAAATTTGAAAAATTTATTTGGCTAAGGGCTTTTGTTTTGAGTGCTTCTTCGTAGTATAAAGCAAGCCCAAGTTTTTTGCTTCCATGCTCAGCTAATTCTTCAAGCGTATCTTCTCTCCCCAAAAAGTACTTATAAACAGTGTCGGCATCCAAAACTTCAATTCCGCTAACTAGGAGTGGTTTGTGAAAAGTCTCATAAAGTAGGTTTGAATAAAATTTATCAAGAACATTTTTAAATTCGGCACAATTTTTAAAGGTTAAATACTTTGTACTCAAATTATTTTTTGTTAGATATTCATATTGTGCATGCTTGCTAAGTATTGAATATTTGTTTCCGATAAGATTAAGAATTACTGTATTTAGCGAATAACTATTAGATTTGTCTGCATCAAGGTCAACAAGAATTGATGAAATATAACTCATAAATATTTCGTTTGGAGATATTATCAAAAATTCTTCGGGTCGAATTTTATTTTTGTAATTATACATAAGATACGAAATTCTATGCAAAGCAACCGTGGTTTTTCCCGAACCAGCAACACCTTGAACGATGCAGTTTTGGAATAGCGGAAGTCTAATAATGTTGTTTTGTTCGGCTTGAATTGTTGCAACGATACTCTTAAGCCTATTGTCTGCGCCTTGTTTCAAAAAAGGCTTCAAAAATTCATCACTACTTACCGCATCTTCAAAATCATAAATGGATTTGACATCGTTGTCTTTGATTTCAATTTGTCTTTTTAGTTTTAAATCAACATTATATTCTTTGCCATGCGCCTTATAACTCGTATCTCCCAGTTTGCCGTTGTAATAAAGATCAGATATTGGTGCTCGCCAATCGACAACCTTGTTGTCATCTGGCGAAGATACTTCGCCTACACTAAGCCTGCCTATGTATCCATTAAATTTTTCGCCATCTTCTTTGTCTTCAAAAATAAGTTTTGCAAAATACGGGTCATCAATGTGTCGTCTCAAAATCTCCAACTTTTCATCAATGTCATCAATCAGAGTTTCTCTTTCGACATTAAAACCATTGTCTGTTTCAATCGGCATGTCAAGTGCAATTAGCCTATTTTCATAAAGTTCCTTTTTGTATGCATCAAACATACTTTTAAGCAATTTGTACCTTTCCCTTTCATACTCTAAACTCAAATTATTTGTCCCCCTTTTAAATTTGTCAAAGCAAAAACAAAATAAAAAGGCTGATACTTGTCAAAATACTTCAATTAATCACGTATTTTTTAAGTACCAGCCTTGTTGTTTCATTCAATGCTTTGTGTTTGGTTACTTTCATATTAAACTTGAATTTTTCAAAAATTCTCAAGATTTCCCCTTAGGTTTTATGAAATAACGAAGATAGTTTAGCACAAATATTCAAATAAGTCAACTACTTTTCACAAAGTTTTTTTTAATTTAATGTTGTTTCATTAAGATGACAGACAAACAAGGATTTGGATATATAGACCACCCAAAACTTCTCATCAACTGAAAAAACACCACAAAGTGGTGTTTTGCATACAATTAATATTTAATAGACAAAATTTTGTATCTTTGAATACCGGCTGGAGTTGTAACATCAACTTCTTCGCCTTTAGATTTTCCAATCAATGCTTTGCCAAGTGGGCTTTCGTTACTGATTTTCCCAGTAGTTGGATCGCTTTCAATACTTCCCATGATTTTGAGAGTCATCTTTTCATCAAAATCTATGTCATAAAGTTCTACATTGGCTCCAACTCCAACTTTAGATGTATCGGTTGCACTCTTAGAAATTATTTGGGCATTACGCAAAGTTTCTTCGATTTGAGTAATCTCTTGTTCCAAAATTGCTTCTTCTTCTCTAGCTGCATCATATTCGCTATTTTCACTTATATCTCCAAAAGACCTTGCAAATTGAATTTTCTTGGCAATTTCAACTCTGCCAACACTCTTAAGATTTGCAAGTTTGTCTTCTAATTCCTTGTATGCTTCTTTTGTTAAATATACTTCTGCCATATTTAATTCTCCTTTGGGTTAAAAAATTAAAATCCGTTAAAAATCTACTGATTTTTTCGAATTTTACATGTAAAATTTAATATTTAAATTTTGAAAACCCGCTTTCAAAATTTTGTACTATATTTTATACAATAAATGAAAAATAATGTCAAGAGTTTTTGTTAATTTAAAAAAAATAAAACAAAAGTCAATTATATGGCTTTGATACTAAATTAAATCAATTATATTTAGCGTAAAAACACTTGAATAATTGTTATACATAATAAAAATTTTCATTTATATGTTTTTGTTATTATGATTTTTTTGCAAAATATGTTACAATAGGTGCAATGATTTTAAGTGACTGGAGTGAATTATGGTTAAAATTTTTGCAAAAACAATGATTGACGGAAAAATCAAAAAAACATATAAATTTGAAACTCCCGAGGACTTTGAGATTGACCACTTTTTCGATTATGTCAGATGTATTTGTGAGCATTTTGATAGTCCTACTCCAGTAATACTGGCCAAACACATTAGAGATTATATTATCTTTAGTACGGTAACTTTCGTAAAAGACGACTTTGTTGAAAAAGTTTTTTTTGACAAACTTGTTTTGGAAACATACAAGGGCATTTAACAAATTCAATTGAGTCGAATTTGACAAATTTTATATAGCAAAGCAAAAAGGCATCTTAGTATTGAGCGAAATATCACTCACTTTGAGATGTCTTTTTTTGCAATCTTAGTTTGGCAACTTGAAGTTTTGGAACATTATATCTAAGTACCATTATTGGAAGTATATTGAGTATAGCATTTACAATTGCAACTGGCAAGGCGACACACAAAGTCCATTTGTATGGCGGAATTGCTAGTAACAAAAAGCCAAAAACAATGTCGCAAATATGAACAATTACACCCTTATTACATTCTATCAGAAATCTATTTATGTATTGTAGGTCGTTTTGGCTTTGAAGTTTACTCTTGCTAAATCCGCCGATTGCACCAAGTTCCAAAATTTTGTCTTTCCACTTTCGAATTTGCAATTTTTCATAAAACCTACGTTCTTTTTTGCCGACTTCAAAGAATTTTTTGTTTTGAAACTTGCTATCCTTTTGAGAGTGGATAATTCCAGCAAAAATTAAATCAATAATTATTTCAATGACCACCGCACCCACTACACTCAAAATTACAATCCAAATACTATTTAAAAACATTTCAATATTGCATGCAATATTGAATATGACAATCATTGTCATACAAAAAATTATTATAATTAGATACAAAAGCATAATTTTTCTCCACTTTTGCGGTTAATCTTGATATGTTAATTTCGTTTTGTAAAAGTCTTCGTATGTATGTACACATAGTTCGTAGTTTTTGTTTTTGAGATATTCAATATTTTGTTTTTTATCCAAATCTTTTTTAGGATAAATCGGAGGTAAAATATTAATTGTATATTTTTGCACAAAAAATCCGTCTGGGTCCACAATATCCGAATCCCGCATTGTTATAAACATAGGAATAACAGGCACATTATTTGTAACAGCAAATCTAAATGCACCACTCTTACATGGTCTAGGTTTTTTGTAGTTCCACCAAAGTGCTTGTTCGGGATAAACAAGTATTTTTTCGCCACGATTTAGAAGCACACTCACCGCACTCATGAATTTTTTCATAGTCTCCATATTTGAACTAAGTGGCAAAGTGTTGCAATGTCTAAAGAAAAAGCCAATAGGATTTGGATAGTTGGTGTAGTTTCCTTCACGAATAACTTTGTATAATCTTCTGCCATTGAGATAAGGCTTAATCGCTTGATATACGGCATAGTTATCACAAGGGTGGAAGTGATTACAAGTAATTATCGCACCGCCTTTGACTGCCAAATAATTTTCTATTCCAAGCACGTTTTCTATAATCATTTGTTTGTTTTTAAGCATTTTGTCAAAATATCTTGCACCCATAATATTTGCAAAGTACGATGCAATTTTTGATGATATTTTTTTGTTTAGATAATCCACTTTGTTGGGTTTTAGTTCAATTGTTTCGGGGTCATTTTCGGGAGAAATATCCCACTGTTTGGTTTTTTCAAGCATTTCTATTTTCGATAAGATTTCAAGTCGTTCTTTGGATTTTTCCATATTACACCCTGATTTTTTCAAATATATCCAAACAATCAAAGTTGATTTTGTCTAAGATGTTTTGGAATAAATCACTACCCGCAAACAAAGTCTTGTACATATTTTTGTTTGAATTAATAATTTTGACAGCGTGAAGAGTAATATCTATATTTGCTTGTTCTTTTTGTTTTCGTTTATCAATTGTAAAGTTTTGTTTAGCATCCAAAATTTTGTTATACATATTGCACTTTTGGGCATAATTCCAAAAATACTCGCCGTTAATTACATCATCATACTGCCAAGGTTTTTTGTACAAAGCATAATGAACTATATTTAGTTTTCCTTCCAGTTTGAGTGGCAACGCTTCTTTGTTCCAGCCGTTTGGAATATATTTAACTTTGTCTTTGCAAAGAACATTTAAATATGCTTGGTCAGGGTCGACAACATCAAAGTTATAAGTATCAATTAGATACATAAACCTAGCACAGATATTGAGTTCTCTAAATTTCTTCAAGTTCATAACAAGAATGCCTGAGTTAAAGTATTTTTCCGGTTCAACCCCAACTCCAAACTTGGCATATTTTTTGAAAGTATCATTACTATTTATAACTTGTTCCTTAATGGCTCCAACTAAGTTGCCATTAAGATTTGTAAAGTATAATTTTGAAATATCTCCAAGTACTACAATGTCACAATCGAGATATAATGCCTTGTCATATCTTGGAAATAGTTTTTCTATAAATAATCTATAATACATAACAAGACTAAAATGATATACATTTTTGAGTTGCATTTTGATAGGCTCAATACAAGCCGAAATATCATTAAATTCAATACTAAAATTTGAATTTTGCAAAGACAAAATACTTTGTTTGTTTTCTTCTTTGAGTCCAGTATTTAGAACATGCACTTTATATTTATACTCTACTGATGCATTTTCAATAAGCGACCTAAGTGCAACCTCCAAAAATGGAATATAGTTGTCATCTGTTGCAAAAAATATTGGAATGACACTGTCTTTGTTAGTTTTATTTACTAATAATTTTAATTTGTTTTTTATATTTTTTAATTTATTCATAATATTTCTCCTAAACTTTTGAAAAATTTGTAATTTATTTAACGATATTTGGATTAACACTAAAAATTAAATCCTACAACTAATATATTAAATATCCTTTGTTTTTACAAGACGATTGCAAAAGTTTTTTCCCAACTTCCAAAATGCCTTTGGGAATTACAAAAACAAATTCCCGCTTAACGGGAATTTAATCAAAATATGGCCATTTTGCGTGATAATAATTATCGGAAATTTCATACTTTCAGATAATATTGAATCAAAAAAATAATTTGAAAAATATTTTTAAACTTTCCAAACGCTTACATAATTTGATTATTCTTGCACAAAATAAACATATAAATTTAAATAAAAGGAGAACATATGTTAGCATTTATATCATTTTGTTTGGTAATTATTGGTTCAGTTAACTGGTTTTGCATAGGAATACTGCAATACGACTTTGTAGCGGGATTATTTGGTTCGCAATCAAATGTATTCAGCAGACTTATTTACACACTAGTCGGAATTGCAAGCATTATTGTAACTGTCAACCTAATCAAAAACAAAGGAAAGTTTGTTGTGTCTTTCAAAAAAGCAAACAAGGAATACAACGAATATATGGAAGAGAAAAAAGAAAAAGAACAAGACAGAGTTTTGGCAAAAGCAAATACCGAAAGTGCCAAGGATAATGCTCTAGACAGCAGTACGCACGAAGATGAAAAAGAAAAAGAGTGTGACTGCACATCGGGTGAAGACAAAGATTGCACATGCAAAGATGATTGTGATTGTCACAAAAAGTAGCATTTTGGTTGTTTAAAAAAAATATTTGTTATATACTTATGTTAGAATATTTTTTAGATAAAGGATATTATGAGCGAAATTAACAAAGTTATAGCAAACAACTTAATTAAACTTCGAAAGAAAAATAAACTAACCCAAAACGAACTTGCAAGCAAATTAAATTATTCAGACAATGCAATTTCTCGCTGGGAGAGAGCCGAAGTTACGCCATCAATTGAAACTCTTGACCAAATCGCCAAGTATTTCGATGTTCCTCTGTCGTCACTTATCGAAGACAATGCCGAAGGTGTAAGCATTGCTCAAGACAAAAGAACTTTGCGAAACAAACTTGCGATAATACTACTTTTTATGTCCTTAGTTTGGTTGATTGCAACTATTACTTTTGTATACGGCAAAGTGATATTTAATGTTAATCTTTGGCAAGTATTTATTTGGGCTGTTCCTGTATCTTGTTTGGTGCTTTATCCATTTAATGAGTACTGGGGAAGATATATTTGGAAGTTTGTAATTCTGTCAGTATTTCAATGGTCCGTTCTTGCTTGTTTGTATTTACAACTTCTCAAATACAATATGTGGTTATTATTCGTGATTGGCGTACCTATTCAAGTTGCACTTTGCATTTGGACATTTCTAAAACCAAAAGATTACAAAAAATAGTTTAATAAAAAAAAGAGTATTTGATGTTTTCAAAATTATTTGAAAAACTTAGATACTCTTTTTTTATTTAAAACTTATAAATCTCTTTCATCTTTTCAAACGCAAGCAAGATTTCTTTGGTCTTTACTTGAATTAACGGATTTTGTTCACTCGCAATATACTCATTGAGTGTTTTGTGAAAAATACTACGGCGAATTACTTCCAAAGGCATTTTTTCGGCTAGTTCTTTTTCGGATAATTTTAATTTTTTGTAATTAGGAAGTTTGTCGGTATTAACCAAAAAATATATCATATCACTAAGTCTATTAATGCCAGAACCTTTGTAGTCACGATTGTAATATCTAACTTCAAAGAAAGGCTCAATTTTATCCTTAACATCCAAAACTATGCCAGTTTCTGAGTATATATGTCTAGCCAATGCTTGTTTGTAGTCTTCGTTGTCTTCGACATATCCACCAAGTAGTTGATAGCCTTCTTCGTCTTTGCCGATAAGCATGTTATTTTTGCTTGAAACTATAAATGCTTTGACTCTTGTTACAACTTGGTCAATTTCGTTATCTTTCAAATCATCATCGTTATACTTTAAAATTTCTACCATTTTTTTCTCGCTTTAGTTTTATTTTAATTATTTTAACATACAAATATTTGTTTAACAAACAAAATCGCTTATAACTTAGGCAATGCGTGCAAAGTTCTTAGGTCGTTTAGCATATCCACTCTAAATTCTTGCAAAACATGTTCTACTTCAACAAGTGGTGTATAGAATATTTTGTCGTTCTTGACCCCAACTGCCAAATTTGTCATATCCTGCATCAAAAGTTGAACAGCAAGAACTCCCCAACGAACTCCCAACATTCTATCATAATAAGTAGGTTGACCACCACGCTGAATGTAGCCTATTTCCATTCCCCTCGTTACAAATCCAGTTTGTTCTTCAATGGCATTGACAATATCATTCATTTCAAGACTACATCCTTCGCTAATTACAACAACTGGTGCTGTAACTCCATGACTTATTGCGTTTTTGACATCGCTTATTATTTGTTCAATTGAATAATCTATTTCGGCAACAGCCAAACTATCTGCTTCGACTGAAACTGCTGTATGTAATGCTATATCTCCACATTTTCTACCCATGCACTTAAATACCGATGCACGAGAATTTGCATACATTGATTGTTTGACTTGTGTGACCATATTTACTGCATTTTGAACCGCCGTATCAAAGCCCAAAGACCTTTCGGTATAATATAAGTCGTTGTCAATAGTTCCCGGAATTCCAATAACATTAATGCCCGCATTAACCAAATCTCTACAGCCCCTAAACGAACCGTTTCCACCAAGTACAACAAGACCCTCAATCTGATTAAGTTTGATATTTTCTATCGCTTGTTTAAAACCTTTTTCGGTCATAAAATCAGCACTACGACTAGTCTTGATAATACTTCCTGCAATGGTCTCAATATTAGCGACATCAAGTAGACCCAGTTCCCTTACATCATTTTCAATAAGTCCTTGAAAACCCCTATTAATGCCAAGCACTGTTAAGTTATTTGCAAAACAAGTATCAACTATTGCCTTGATACAAGCATTCATTCCTTGGCTATCTCCACCGCTACACAAAACTGCAATTCTTTTCATAATCAATTCCTTTTTGTTAATTTTACACAATAAATATATTTTTTACAACCAAATTAAATAACTTTTATATAATCATCATCGATATAAGCATGAAGTTCGTTTATAAGAAAACCCTTTGGATTAACAGTAGTCTTAAGTTTAAAGGCTTGGTGTTGTTTGCTACATTTAACAATGACTGGACTATCTCCCGGATAGTTTTTTAGCAGGTCATATATGTCATCTGCCAATTTTTTGTCGGTCAAGTCGTACATAAGATAGAGAGTTGGTTCACGTTTGTCTTCAACTTGTTTATCCAAGTTTTCTTCTTTGACTTTTGCATCGACTGGATTTTGAATTTCACTTAGATTGTCTACTCTTACACAAACACCCCTATCATTAATTGTGAGTTTTCCTTTGATTTTGACAATTTTGTCTATTTCAATAAGTGATTTGTGATTTGTATAAGTTCTTCCAAACAGCATTGCATCAAACGAACCATACATATCTTCGATTTTGAGTATAGCCATTTCAGACCCGTCTTTTTTGCTATAAACTTTTTTCATTTCGGAAATCAGACCACCGCACAAAACATCCATGCCGTCAGTTAATCCGTCATATTTATTTTCGTCATCTTGTTCATCGTCATCATCAGCCGATTCGTCATTGACTTGCAACATTCCGCCATTAAAGTTAAATGATTTAAATATATCTACGTAGTTTGCAAGAGGATGTCCCGAGATATAAATTCCCACAACTTCTTTTTCGAGTTTTAGTTTTGTTTGGTCATCATATTCGGGAATATTTGGCATGGCAATAATATTTATTGCATCATCTTTGAGAACATCGCCAAACATACTAAATTGTCCTGTTGCTTGTCTCTTTCTATCAGACACAACTTTTTCGATAATTTGAGGATAAACACGCATCATTTGACTACGTTTAACTCCAAAGCAATCAAAAGCACCCGACAAAATCATACTTTCAACACAACGTTTGTTAAGTAGTGCGGTATCTAATCTATTAATAAAGTCATTCAAATCTTTGTAATTACCATTCAACTTTCTCTCATTAATAATTTGGTCAACTACATTGACACCAACATTTTTAAGTGCGGCAAGACCAAATCTAATTTTGTTATCCTTGACTGTAAAGTAAGTATCCGAAAGATTAATATCTGGTGGCAATACTTGGATATTTTCTTCTCTAGCAAAACTAATATAATTTTTGATTTCATCCGAGTTTGTAATACGGTTATTAAGCACCGCTGTCAAAAATTCTGCTTCGTAATGGCATTTAAGATACGCTGTTTGATAAGTAACATGGGCATATGCTGCCGCATGGGATTTGTTGAAGGCGTACGAACCAAACTTCTCCATTTCGTCCCAAAGTTTATTGGCAACTCCTTCGTCAAGTCCACGTTTAACCGCTCCTTCAACTCCCGCTTTGCCATTTTGAGGTTCACAGCCATGAAGGAAAACTTCTCTTTCAAGTTTTAGGTCTTTTAGTTTTTTCTTACCCATCATCTTACGCACACTATCCGCTCTTCCGAGTGTATAGCCTGCCAAGACTTGAACAATTTTCATAACCTGTTCTTGATAAACAATACAGCCATAAGTTACTTCCAAAATTGGCTTAAGAAGTGGGCTTACATATTGTATTCCTGCAGGATTATGTTTATTTTTTACAAAAGTAGGAATACTATCCATTGGACCCGGTCTATATAGCGACACTCCCGCTATAATATCTTCAAGACAGGTCGGCTGAAGTTCTCTCATAAACTTTTGGAAACCGCCCGATTCAAGTTGAAATACTGCCATGGTATTTCCGGTTGAAATCATCTTGTAAACTTCGGGGTCATCATACTCCATTTCATCAAAATTTATGCTTACGCCATAATTTTGTTTAATTAATTCAATTGCCATCTTAATATCTGACAAGTTTCTAAGTCCCAAAAAGTCCATTTTGAGAAGCCCCAAGTGTTCAAGTTCACCGCCTACATATTGACTGGTCAAAATGTCGCCGTTTTTGGCAAGTGGAATATGTTTATCCAAAATATCCCCACCAATAATAACCCCACAAGCGTGTATTCCTGTCTGTCTTGGGCTATCTTCAAGTTTGTATGCAATATCCACAACTTTTTTGATGTCGTCATTAGAATTATACATTTCAACAAGTTCTGGCACACTTTCATCAGGCGCATCTGGTTTTTTGTTTATACCAAAAACTTTGGCGATTATATTAGGACGTTTAATCGTATTCGGAATGGCTTTGGTTACTTGGTCGAGTTCGCTATATGGAACTTTCAAAACTCTTCCTACGTCTTTAATTGCGTTTTTTGCCGCCATCGTTCCAAAGGTTATAATCTTAACTACTCTATCTACGCCATATTTGTCCTTAACATACTCAAAGACTTCGGCTCTTCTACTATCTTCAAAGTCAATATCAAAGTCGGGCGCAGATACTCTTTCTGGGTTCAAAAATCTTTCAAAGAATAGTCCATATTTAATAGGGTCTACGTCGGTTATTCCAATAAGATAAGCAATAATACTTCCAACGCCACTTCCACGACCAGGACCTACTGAAATTCCCCTCTCTCTAGCAGCATTAATATAATCCCAAACAATCAAATAATATTCAACATATCCGAGTTTGGAAATAACCCCCAACTCATATTCAATTCTTTCTCTAATTTCGGGTGTTTCTTGTTTGTATTTTTTCTTAAGTCCCGCTTCTATCAAATCTCTAAAGTAATCTTTTGGGTCTTGACCAGTGACCGGCACATATTTTGGATACATGTAATGGCCATAAACCAACTCAAAGTTACACTTGTCCGCAATCTCCAAAGTAGTTTCCAAAGCATCAGCATCATTTGGAAATGCTTCCGCCATTTCTTCGGGACTTTTTAGATAAAACTCATCATTTGGAAACTTCATTCTATCTGGGTCATCAATAGTCTTACTCATTTGTACGCACATAAGAACATCTTGCGTTACTGAGTCCTCTCTATAAATATAATGCACGTCATTTGTAGCAACAGTTTTTATGTTGTACTTTTTGGCATATTCTCTAAGTCTAGAATTTACTTCGATTTGTTCTTCGAGTTTGTGATTTTGGAGTTCCAAATAAAAGTCATCTTTAAAAACATCTTTGAACCACTTAACTATATTTTCGGCTTCATCATATTGTCTATTCAAAATTGCTTGTGGAATTTCGCCCGCTAAACATGCACTCAAACAAACCAAACCTTCGCTATATTTTTTGAGAGTGTTTCTGTCAATACGTGGTTTATAATAAAATCCTTGGTCAAAAGCAATTGAGTTTAATTTGCATAGATTATGATAGCCTACTTCGTTTTTGGCAAGTAGCACCAAGTGATTTAGTTTGATTTTTCCCGACTTGACATGCAAGTCATCACAAGTATAAAATTCGCAACCAAAAATAGGTTTGATGCCTTGTGCAACACATGCATCAAAAAATGCGACCGCTCCGTACATATTGCCATGGTCGGTTATTGCTAGAGCCGGCATGCCCATCTCTTTGGCAACCTTGACAACCTTGTCAATTCTCGCCGCACCATCAAGCAAACTATATTCAGTATGAACATGCAAGTGTACAAAATTTCCCATTAATTTATCCTTTTTAGAGTGTAGTAATTTTAAATTTGTTTTTGGTAATATTATCTGAAATTTCAATTATTTTTGCAAACCTATGATTGACACCACTTTTTGTTAGTTTCTGTGTGGATAATTGTCTTAACTCCTCCAATGTCGCTTCTGGATTTGCAAGTCTTAGCAATGCTAGTTCCATAAGATTTTCACTCAAACTCTCCAGCCCCATATTATCTTGGATATTCTTAATCGCATTTAATTGTTTAACTGAGGCTTGAACAGTTTTGTTTAAATTTGCATTAAGGCAATTATTTTGTCTATTAACATTGTTTCTAAGTTCTCTAATTGCCGCTTCATTTTGCAAATCAAGTACTGCTTTGTTTGCTCCAACGAGTGCAAGGGTATCACATATTAATTGATATTCTTTGATATATACAATAGGCGAATTTTTTCGAGTTGTTATTTTGGCAGTTATGTCAAAATTACTAAGGAGTTTCAAAAAGTCTTCGGCAATTTTGTCAAAATTGAATACAAACTCCAAGTGATAACCGCTACCCCTATCGTTATTATAATTTTTGATTACAATATTGCTAGTAGCACATGCCACAAAAGCACCTTTGACATAACTGCGTTTGCAACAATCGTCCATAATCAAAAAATCTGCAATTCCATTTTCGATAGCAAGCATTCCGTCTTGGTCAATTGACATAATTCCCAAATCCTTGAGTAATTGGTCTGTTATATCATAAGGCAAAGTTATTTTGTATCTACTCGACCTTGAGATATTTGTATTTTCCATCATAGACATTTCACAAACTTTGCCGTAGTACTGTTCAATTATGTGTTTTATTTTGTCAAAAAGTTCGGGAATTTCAGTGAATATTTCAACTTTAATTTGATGATTAGACGAAATACTGAGTTCTCCCGAACACTTAATAATTGCACTCAAAAAAGCTATCGAACAACAATCATTTTCGATATTTTCTTTCAAAACTTCCAACTTTGCTTTGGTTGCAAAAGACATAATTTCTCCTTAATTAAAGTTAGGTACTTGATTTAAATTAACCACTCTATCTAGTGGAATTTTGTATTTTTCAATTAGATTAAATGCTCTATGGTTTTTTCCTACATTTTCAACTTTGTGAGCATCGCTATTAATTATAAACTTAACATCTGTTTTAAGCATTTTTTCAATATCTTCTTTTGAAAAATTAATGCGTTTCCCATTAAGTTCTATATATATTCCTTTTTCGGCACACGCCTTGGCAATTTTTTCGCAATCAACATAACATCCGGCATAATTTAAATGAGCAATTATACTAATTCGGTGTTTTTCAATTGCATTTAAGTAAGCCTCAGTATTAGTTTCAATCTGTTTTTTGGTGGGCTTTTTTCTAATAATATTTGGAAGTACAAACTTAAACCATTCTTTCAACTTAACCTTTGTCATTTTGTGAAAGCCCAAAATCACCAAATCAAGGCCAATTAGTTCGCTATCTGAAATATCCAAATCTCCATTTCTTGAAATCAAATTCGCTTCGATTCCAAGCAAAATTTTGGGTTTATATTTGTTTTTGATGTCATCAATGTCTTGACGCATTTTATCCAAATCACCGTGTTTAATGTGATAAATTGAATTATATGAGTGTTCGGTTATGGCAATATACTTAAGCCCCAAATTCTCTGCTTGTCGCACGTTTTCTTCGATAGTGCTTGTCCCATGCGTATAAGTCGTGTGAGTATGAAAATCACCAATTAAATTCATTTTATTCTCCTACAAATTCGATTTCACAATCCAATTTAATTTTGTACTTTTCAAAAAATTTTTGTTTTAATTCTTCGATTAACTCAAATATTTCAGTGCTTTTTGCATTGCCTAAATTTAATATAAAATTAGCATGCTTTTGGGATACCTGTGCGTTTCCTTTGGACATTCCTTTTGCACCCATCTCGTCTAATAATTTGGATACAACTATGCCATCTACTCGTTTGAAAACGCAACCTGCCGAAAACCCTTTTGGCTGGGTGGTGTTTCTTTTTTTGAGAGTTTCTAGCATGGTGTTTTTTATGACATCTTTTTTGCAAGGCGTCAGTTTTAGCCCAATTCTCAAAATTATATAATTTTTGTTTGAAAATATGCTTTTGCGATAGCCAAACTCACAATCCGAATTATTCAAATATATAATTTTTTGTTTTGTTAAATCATAAGCCACTACAAAAGATATTATATTAGACATTTCAAATCCAAAACAACCCAAATTCATACAAGTTGCACCACCCATACTTGCTGGAACTCCAATGGCTTTTTCTATTCCACCAAGTCCATGTTCACAAGCATAACTAATAACACTTGAAATCATCACTCCAGCACCGACTTGTATATCATCGTGTGTCTCTTGAATTCTCTCAAAGTCTCCACATAATTTAATTACAACTCCGTCGTATCCATTGTCCGAAAAGACAATATTACTTCCGTTGCCTAGTACAAATATTTTTGCATGTATATCTTGCAAATAAAGCATAGCCTTGACAAAATCTTCAATTGTGCAAAGTTTCAAAAAATACTTGGCTTTGCCACCAACCCTAAAGGTTGTCATATTTTTCAGATTATAATTTTCAAAAACTTCACTCGACTTTAGTCGTTTTTTAAGTTTTGTCAAATTTAAATTATGTACTTTCATATTTTACCCCAAAACAATAATTTTTTCAATCAATTATTTAAATATATTAAATAATTATTTGTAATATATATGAAAAAACCAATATGTTTTGACTTTTATAATCCAAATTTAAAAAGAAAAAAGCCAGAAAATTCCGGCTTTTAGAGTAAGTTTTGTTTGTCCGACTTGATTTTTTGAATTGATTTTAGCAAGTATTTTTCATCTTCGGGAGTAAGAGTTATATACAAAGTACGACTAACACCCGATTTATTTACAATTGAAGGGATTGAAAAATAACAATCGTTAACTTTATTGTATGCCGACACTGAGATTATTGCATTTTGATTATCCAAAATTGCATTTGTAATTTTGAGAAGAGACATTCCTATTCCATAACTGGTATTGCCTTTTTTCTTAATGATATTATAGGCACTACTACAAACTTCGTTTTGAATTTCACTCATCTGTTCTTTTGTCAAAAACTTTTCGGCTTTTTCTAATCCAATCATTACATTATTCCAAGGAATAAACTCACTATCTCCATGCTCCCCAATTACATAGCCATGAATACTCTTTGGACTAATATTTAATTTTTGTCCCACCAAATATCTAAGTCTAGCCGAGTCAAGGGTGGTTCCACTACCAATTACCCTACTTGAAGGAAATCCCGAAAGCCTAAAAGTTATATCCGTCATTATGTCCAAAGGATTTGTTGCAACCAAATAAATGCCATTAAACCCAGATTTTCCAACTTCAGATACAACGCTTTGAAATACATCTTTGTTTTTGTTAATTAAATCGGTTCTTGTCTCTCCTACATTTTGGTTTCTTCCTGCACAAATACAAACTATTGTTGCATCTGCACAGTCTGAGTAATCTCCAGCAAAAACTTTGAAATTCTTGGGTGCATAGGACATTGCATGACTCAAATCACTGGCTTCGCCTTCGGCTTTTTCTTTGTTAATATCTATTAGCACAAGTTCATCAATGGCCACACCATTTACAACCATTGCATAAGCATAACTCATACCAACGTTTCCACATCCTACTATTACAATTTTTTTCATAAATTCACCTAACCTTTGTAATTATCTCCTTGATAAATATCCAAATCATTTAATCTTTTTGTTATTCCGTTTAAAATCAACTTTTTGTGCATAGCCCACTCTGGTGCTAGACACATGTCTTTTGGCGGGTCGCCAGTAATTCTGTGTATTATAATGTCGGGTCTAAGACTTCTTATAATCTTGCAAACCGCGAGTTCATATGCACTTTGTGTCAAAGGTTTATACTCTCCACTTAAGTACATCTGTCCAAGTTTAGTATCTTTCAATACATAAGTATTATGAATCTTGACACCATTTACACCTAGATTATTTATAAATTTAACGGTACTGATTAAATCATCATCACTCTCATTTAGACCAACCATTATATGTGCCACAACATCAATACCATAACTCTTTAAAATCTTGCAAGCACGCGCAAAATCTTCATTTGAATAACATCTATTAATTTTATCTGCAATTTCTAAATTAGTAGTTTGAAGACCTAGTTCAACACAAACATAATACTTACTTTTGTAAGAAGCAAGTAGTTTAGACACATCGTCATCAATCAAATCTGGTCTGGTCGCAACTTCCAAGCCTATAATTTTGGGACTTTGGCTTAGTGCCATGTCATATTTTTTCTTTAGATTTTCTATAGAATCATATGTCCCACTAAAAGATTGAAAGTATATAATAAACTGCTCCGCTCTCAAACCCCTATAACTATTCAAAAATAAATTTACTTGATTTTTGATAGAGTCAAGAGTATCTTCACATTTGCCTTTGATATTTTCGCCCGAACCACTGCTTCCGCAAAATATACAACCACCTATCCCTTTTGTCCCATCTCTATTAGGACAAGTAAAATTTCCGTCCACACAAATTTTGAGTGTTCGTTTTCCAAATCGTTTTTTTAAATACATATTTAAGTGATTATATCTTTCCACAAAATTATTTTAACATATTTTGAATAATTTTGTTAAATATTTTTGTATATTCAATCTTAGTATAAAGATAATGGCACTTGGTTATCCAAAACCCAATTATTACTTTTTTTGCATAAACGGACAAGCGGATTAATATAAATATTTTAGTAAATTCGAAAATTACAAATTCAAAAAGGGGAACTTTATGAAACTAAAAAGATATATACTTGTGCTATTGCTTCCAGTTTTATTTTTGTTTGCTGGTTGCAAAAGTGACGAAGTGCTTAATGCTTCCAAAAATCTATCTTCATACACAATAGACATAACATATAATGACGACCACACACTAACATGCAAACAAACTGTTGATTACAAAAACAATACCGACACTACTCTTGATAACATAATGTTTCACTTGTATCCACAAAGTTTTAGACTGGGTGCAAAGTCGAGTGTTGTTAGTACTCTTAATTACAAAAAGTGTTATGAATATGGCTCGAGTTATGGAAGCCTAAATATTTCAAAACAACAAGTTAATGGTAGCGATAGTGAAATTGAAATTATCGGCAATGACGAAGATATTGCAAATGTCAAATTAGACAAACCTTTACGCCCAAATGAAACCACTAGCATTTACTTTGAATACACAGTTGTTATTCCGAATATTAATCATCGCTTTGGATATGGAGATGATACAATTAATATTGCCAATTTTTATCCAATTGCTTGCATGTATGAAGACGGCGAATTTGTAATAGATAGTTATCACTACAATGGTGACCCATTCTATTCAGACGTTGCAAATTATAGTATTACTTTGCATGCACCAAATAATTTAGTTATGGCATCGTCCGGAAATCTAACATCACAAGAGTCAAACGAAAACATAAATACATACACAATTAATGCACTTACAATAAGAGATTTTGCAATAGTACTTTCTGACAAATTCAACGTAGTTTCTGACAAGGCTGGCGACACTACTGTCAATTACTATTACTATAAAAACCAATATCCCAACGAAGCTATTAGAACATCAGTTGACGCAGTAATTACATTTAATAGACTATTTGGAACATATCCATACAAAGTTTTAAACGTGGTCGAATCGGACTTTGTCCATGGCGGAATGGAATATCCAAATCTTGTACTAATATCCGACATGGTTGATGTTCAAAGCGATTATATTAATGTAATTGTTCATGAAATAGCTCATCAATGGTGGTATGGAATAATCGGAAACAACGAGTATCATTATGGCTGGCTTGATGAAGGACTAACTGAATATTCAACTGTTTTGTTTTATGACGAAAATCCAAACTATAATGTAAACACCAAAGAGTTAATCAAAAACACAACAAATAGTTATGTGACTTTTGTTGACGTTTACACCAAAGTATTTGGAAAAGTAGATACATCAATGAATAGACGTCTTAATGAATACAACAACGAAAGTGAATATGTATACATTTCATATGTCAAAGGCATGCTTATGTTTGATAGCCTAAAAGATGTACTGGGCAAAGAAAAATTTATTAAATGTTTGCAAACATACTTTGAAGATAACAAGTTTAAAATTGCTACTCCCGACACACTGATTGAGTCATTTAGCAAAGGTGCAAAATGCAACATGCGTGGTATATTTGAATCATGGATTAACGGGAAAGTCAAGATTGTAGAAATCAAATAATTTGAAAATCATATAACACGAGAAAGGGCAAGGATACAAACATCCTTGCCCTTGATTTCTCGCTAGAAGATAAGGTTATATCCTTATCTTATTTTTAGTTTACACATTATTTTGGATATTATACATATAATTTTATTTTTCTTCAACAAACCACTTGTTTCTCTCGTTAAACAAGTATGTCTCATGCCTACAAATTCTCACCGTATATCTATCCCCTAGTCCGCCTACCTTCATTGATACTGCAGGTCTACAATCAAGCACCTTGTCTATATTAAATATTTTTCCGTCGAAGTCAATTGTCAATGGCTTTTTCTTTCCGTTTTCGTCAATTTCGACAGTTACTTTGACGTATTTTTTGTTCATGTCTTCCACCCGCTTTCCCAAGTATTTTATATAGGCTTAAAAAATCCCACCGGATGTATTATATGTGTCTCAGTTGTAGGGTTTAATGTTGCCAAATTTTCATTTTCCAAAATATTTGCTCGTCTTATAATATTATACCCAAATCTTGACCTTAAATTCTCTATAGTATTTTCCAACTTTTGTTGTTTTTCCAAATTTTGTCCTATATGAAAAATATCCTCTTGAATCTTACCCTCGCACAAATTTGTAACTCTTACACCCAACGCTCTAACATCCAAACTCCAATCGTAATGTTCCAAAAAAAGTCTATAAGCATGCTGGGCAATATCTAGTGACACGTTTGTCGGATTATTAAGTGCGATTTGTCTTTCAAACGACTGCAAGTTGGTATCCTTGACCCAAAGACACACACAACTAGCATATGCATCTTTTTTCTTCATTCTTTCGGCAACGCTTTCTGCTAGCAAATATATTACACTCTTGACTTGCTCGTTTGTACTCAAGTCGATTGGGCAAGTTGTACTATTTCCAAACGATTTGATTTTTTCAGTCTTGAATATGCTTGTCACTTCGGTATTATCTAGTCCGTTTGCAAAATCATACAAGACCTGTCCCATTTTGCCAAGTGTAATTTTTAGATATTTTTTGTCCGCCACAGCCAAGTCGCCAATAGTTCTTATTCCTGCTTTTTCAAATTTTTTGGTCGTTGCTCTTCCAACATACAAAAGGTCACTTGCTGGCAACCCCCAAATTAAATCTTTGTAATTTTGGGGTGTTATGGTTGTAACTGCATTCGGTTTTTTTATATCGCTTCCAAGTTTGGCAAAGACCTTATTAAAACTAACACCTATGCTCACAGTTAGCCCTATTTCGGCAATTATCCTAGCCCTTATGTTGTTAGCAATCTTTTCGGCTTGGTCAAAGTCTTGAGCCAAATGAGATATATCTATCCATGCCTCATCAATTCCAAAACTCTCGACCCTATCTGAATACTCTCTATAAATATCCTTGACTAATTTGCTTATGTAAAGATACAGTTCAAATCTTGCAGGCAAGCACACAAGTTCGCCCTTGCACTTTTGTCGAGCCTCCCAAACAGTATCTCCCGTCTTAATATTGTATGCTTTGGCTATATAATTTTTGGCAAGAACTATTCCATGTCTTTTTTCTTCATCTCCAACCACAACAACCGCCTTGTTTCGAACACTAGGATTGTACAAACTCTCAACACTTGCATAAAAATTATTAAGGTCACTATGGAGTATAAATCTTCCCATAAATTCTCTTCCTTTCCATTTACTTAGATACACCCAAAATCGCCAAATCAGTATATTTTCAAAAAAGTATATGGTTATACCGATATGTTTTGACATAGTAGAACATTTGTTCTATAAAAGTATAGCACTGGGCTTACATTTTGTAAAGGGAAATTAGACAAATTATATAATGGATATTTTTGGAAAATGCGGACTAAATGATTATAAAAAACAAAAGACGTCTGCAAAAGCAAACATCTTTCTAATTTACTTGTCTTTATCCTTGGTTACAAATTCCCACATAAGTGAGGTATCTGGAATAATATCTTTGGATATTGGTGTAAGATTTTTGAATAGACTATAGAAAGGAATATCGTCAATCTTAACCCTATCTTCTCTTACAAATCTTTCCACTTCGGACTTGTAGACACAGAGTTCATATTCGTGCATTGTATCTACAAAATAATCCACTTTGGTTCTATATGGCTCAATAAATTGCTCTTCGACAGCCGTTACTTCCGGCCAAATTTCGCAAGTTTTCTTGGGCATAGTGTTACGTCTATCAATATCTCTTATACATCTTCTGAGAAGTCTTAAATTTTTGGACGACAATTGGAATTTGTCATTTTTGAAAGACTGAAGTGGACTCACATAAATTTTGAAATAATTTGATGTTCCCAAACTCTTGAGAACTCTAGGATTCAAAACGTGTATTCCTTCAAAAATTACAATCGAATTAAATTTGTATTTGTAAGGCTTGGCATCATGGATTGACTTGCTTTGTTTGAAGTCGTATTCTGGAAACTTAACATCTTCGCCACCGAAGTATTTTGAAAAGCACTCTTTCATAAGTTCATAATCGAGTATGTCTGGACTATCAAAATCTGGTTTTCCGTTAGGAAGTGGTTTTCGTTTGTCTAAATCAATAAAGAAATCGTCCATGGATATAACATCTACAACACGTCCCTTTAATTCAAGTATTTGTTTCAAAAGTTTGGCAGTTGTTGTTTTTCCTGCACAACTAGGTCCACAAAGCAAGACTATTTTAACATTGTTTTTCGTCAAAATTTTGTTTGCAAGTGTAAATAACTGCCCCCTATATCTACTCTCGGTATCAAAAACGAATTTGTTTAAATCTCTTTCTTGTTTTTTTTCAATAGCATCAACTGATATGTATTTGTTCATTTAAATTTCCTTACTGTTTTTTTGCATTGCCATAAATTAATTTGTCAAGTCCTTTAACAATTCCATCATAAACTGGATATGAAACTAGCACAACACAAATTATAAATAAAATATTAGTTAAGTTTAGTGGAACATATTCAAAGAAACTTGCCCAAGACTTAACAGAAAGTATTGCTACACACAAAGTAACCATGCACGCAAACATAATTCCTCTAAATACATCAAATGGCTTACATAGTCTAAATAGTACAAGAAGTCCTACAAATGTAATAGACAAAGATGCCATTGTTTGGAACTGTCCATCTGTTCCTAGCGCCAAATCAAATAAGTAACAAGCAATAACATTAATAAATAATATTAAAGCCCCCGGCAAAGATTTTGACAACAAATTGGACAAGAACTTACCCTTGATTTTTTCGTTGTTCGGTTGTAATGCAAGGAAGAACGAAGGCACACCAATAACTAAGGTTTCAAGCAATAATACCTGTCTTGTTGTAAATGGATACAACTGACCAATGATTATGTAGAAAATTGATAGCAATATTGTATAAATAGTTTTCATCAAGAATAGCGATGATGACTTTTGAATATTGTTAATAACACGCCTACCTTCGGCAACCACCGATGGCATTGACGAAAAGTTGCTATCCAATAGTACTAAGTTACTAACAAGTCTAGTCGCTTCCGAACCACTCGCCATTGCAACACTACAATCGGCTTCCTTGAGTGCCAAAATATCGTTGACACCATCACCAGTCATAGCAACCTTGTGGCCTTTGGCTTTGAGTGCTTTGACTAGTATACATTTTTGCTCGGGACTAACACGTCCAAATATTGTATAGTTGTCCGCAGCATCTATAACTTGTTGTTGACTAAGCCCTTCAAGACTTATGTATCTATCTGCATTTTCCACACCTACACGACGACTAACTTCGCTAACTGTAATTGGGTTATCTCCAGATATAATCTTAATATCTACACCATTTTCCTTGAACCATGCAATAGTTTCCATCGCATCTTCTCTAATATGGTCTTCAATTACAACTATTGCCACCGGCTCTCTCTTTGGCGGAATTTTGTCATCTTTCAAAGTTCCATCGCATTGAGCAAATAACAAGACTCTGAAACCTTTGCTAGCATAAGTTTTGACCAAGTTATCCACTTGGGCATTTTTTGTCTTCAAAACATATTCAGGTGCTCCAAACACATATGTTTCGCCATTTGTAAATGTTACTCCACTCATTTTTCGTGTTGAATTGAATGGCAAAACATGTGATGCGGTCATGTCTTTGGAATATCCAAAGTGAGTAATAAGTGCTCTACTAGTTTGGTTGTTATCATCCAAAGCGGTAAGCATTGAGCCAATTAAATGGTCAAGAGTATGTTTCATGTCGGTTTTGATTTGAATTACGTTGTTTACTTTCATGGTTCCGTCAGTTATTGTGCCTGTTTTGTCTAGGCACAACACATCTGCCCTTGCAAGCATTTCAATAGAATACAAATCTTGAACCAAAGTTCGCTTTTTTGCTAGTTTAATAACACCTACTGCCAAAGCCATCGAAGTAAGCAAGAACATGCCAGCAGGAATCATTCCAATCATTGAACCCGCTGTTCTTCGAATAATTTCGGCAGTTGAATTATCGCTTCCAAGCAAATCATAGTTATTTTTGAACATCAAAATTGATAGTGGGATAATTATAATACCAATTATTGTAATAATCGTATTCAAAGTCCCCATAAGTTCGCTTTTTGGCTTTTTGTATTGTTTTGCTTGAGCAGCAAGTTTGGCTGTATATGTATCGTTTCCAACTTTGTCAACCTTGGCATAACACTTTCCACCAACAACAAAGCTTCCGCTATATAGTATGTCGCCCTTGGTCTTTTTGACAGCAACACTTTCACCCGTAAGCAAACTTTCATTGACTTCGACAGTTCCTTCCAAAACTATACTATCGGCACAAATTTGCTTGCCAGTTTGCAAAATCATTATATCATCAAGCACAAGTTCGCTTACTGGAATTTTGCTTTCCATCTTGTCTCTTATGACTGTTGCTGTCGGTGACGAAACAAGACTGATTTTTTCTATTGTCTTTTTTGCCTTGATTTCTTGAATCATGCCAATAAGAGTATTTGCAAGCACGATAAACATAAATAGGCAGTCGCCCCAAGCCCCAACCGAAATTAGTGCAACAGCGACAAGCAAACAAAGCAAGTTAAAGAACGAAAACAAGTTTCCAAAAATTATTGCCCTATAAGTCTTTGTATTTTTTGACTCAACTACATTGACAAGTTTTTCTTCCTGTCTTTTGAGTACTTGGTCATAACTAAGACCGGTTTTAACTTGTGGATTATATCTTTCGATTTCAATAGCCTTGTCTTTTTTCTTTTTGGATTTTGGCTTCTTTTCTTCTTCCTTAGGAATTATCCTAGGAGCTTTGATAACCACTTCTTTTTTGCTTTTGTGCTCGTTCTCTTCGTGCGATGTTATTTCTTGAGAATCATCTACAATTGCTTCGGCATCAAGCAAAATATTTTGCTTTTCTTCTTGCACTGTCTTTTTGGCTATATTTTCTGTGTCTTTTTTGTCAGTTTTAGGCAAGGAATTTTTTGCTTTCGACTTAGCCAAAGACTTTTTTGTCCTAGATTTTTTTCCTTTTGTGTTACTCATTGATTTTCCTTTTATATTTAATAGTTTTTTTAAAAAACCTAATTTCAAATTATAACTGCCACACAAATTTTGAGAAATCAAAAAAATGGTGGCGGTTCTTGAAGTTTAATGTTCAAAGAAAGTATCCCTTCTACATTACAATATATTAACATAATTAGTTTTAAATTTCAAATAAAATAATGACTTTTGTAAAATAGCCAAATAATTTTTTGTTAAACTTTCAAAAAGCCTTGCAAAAAAAGTTGTTTGGTGTTATACTTTGGCTAGTTTTACATATCCCAAAACTAAAATTCCGATTTGAGCAAAGTGGCGACTTGCAAGGAAAGATATTTAAAATGAATATCCAAGTTTCAAAAAAAGTTCTTGTCAAAAACTAGTAAGATGGATTTTTAATCAATTAGGGTGGAACCGCGGTCAAATATCGTCCCTAAAAACCAAACTTTTTTTCGTAAATATATTTATGAAGTTGTATTTTGGTTTTAGGGATTTTTTTGTAAAATAAAAATAATTTTAAGGAGAACATTATGACAAAAGTAACAATGGACAAAATTGTAAACCTTTGCAAAAACAGGGGTATAATTTTTCAAGGAAGTGAGATTTATGGCGGAATGGGAAACACTTGGGACTATGGTCCAGTTGGTGTTGAAATCAAAAACAATCTAAAACGTGCTTGGTGGAAGAGATTTGTTCAAGAAGACAAATCAACTTATGGTGTTGATGCAGCAATTCTTATGAATCCTAGAGTTTGGGAAGCATCTGGTCACACTCAAAACTTTAGTGACCCAAAAATGGATTGTAAGGCTTGTAAGCAAAGATTTAGAGCAGATAATCTTATTGAAGAACACTCCAAAGGCACAGTTTCAGCCGAAGCAATGACAAACGAACAAATGGAAGAATACATAAACACAAACAAAGTTAAATGCCCACATTGTGGCAATTTTGATTGGACACCAATTAGACAATTTAAACTTATGTTTGAGACAAGTCGTGGAACTTTGGAAGGCGAAAAAGACGTCGTTTATCTAAGACCAGAAACCTGCCAAGGCGAATATGTAAACTTTCTTAATATTCAACGTAGCATGAGAGCCAAAGTGCCTTTTGCAATTGCACAAATTGGAAAATCTTTCCGAAACGAAGTAACACCGGGAAATTTTATATTTAGAACTATTGAATTTGAACAAATGGAATTACAAAGATTTTGCAAAGAATCAGATAGTTTTGAATTTTATGAAGACTACAAACAAAGAGCGATGAAATTTTTGACAGATTTGGGCTTTGCACCCGAACATCTTAAATTCCACGACCACGAAAAATTAGCATTTTATGCTAAAGCCGCTTGTGATATTTTCTATCTATTCCCTATGGGCTGGAGTGAACTTAATGGTGTACATCATAGGTCAACGCATGACTTGACTAGACACCAAGAATTTAGCGGAAAATCCATGCTTTATCTTGACCCTATCACCAACGAAAAATACATTCCAAATGTTATTGAATATTCAATTGGTGCAGATAGACTAATGCTCGCTGTTTTGACCGAAGCATACAACGAAGAAACCTTGGAAGGTGGAGACACAAGAGTTGTTCTCAAACTTCACCCTGCTCTTGCACCTTACAAAGTAGCAGTTTTGCCACTTCAAAAAAATCTAAGCGAAAAAGCCTGTGAAATATACAATAACCTTTCCAAAAAATTCATGTGTATCTATGACGAATCGGGTTCTATTGGCAAACGTTATCGTAGACAAGATGAGATTGGTGTTCCTTTCTCAGTAACTATTGACTTTGATACTTTGGAAGACAATACAGTTACAATTAGAGATAGAGACACCATGGAACAAATTAGATTAAATATCGACGAACTAGAAAGTTATATTGCTAGTAGAATTGAGTTTAACTAAATTTTAAGTCCCAAATGTCCAATATAAAAAACACTTTTGAAAACTTTTTGTTTAGTTGACATACAAAAAATGACCTAAATTAGGTCATTTTTTTTAATTTGCTAAATTTAAATTATTTATTTCTCAAAATCATCGTGTTTAATTATTTGCATTGGAATCTCATTTTCTCTGTGCATAGTGTAACCAACAATACAATCGCAATTTGCAATAACATGCGGAGCAATAGTCCATTCTCTATGCTGTCTTTTTGTAGAGTCCTTTGGATTTTTAAGTTCACTAGAAAGCATTAATGCTTGACAGTATAATTTTCTGGCATCATGTGGGATAGAAGAATATTTTTCAACAAGTTCACGATAATATTTTGCTTGTTGAGATTCGCCATAAGTAATAGTATTCCCCGTTCTAATTCTATCCAAATAATCCTTATCAAAACTATTCAAAAGCCTACGTGATTTTTGATAAATTTCATGGTCTATATTATTTTCAATTTTTTCTCCCATATCGTGCACCCCTAAAGTTTTAATATATTTACATTTTAATATATGTTCCCCAAAAAGTCAATACCCAAATTTTATTCATAGCATAGCCTTAGTAACACTTTCAAATATAAAATTTAAGATTGTTTTTCTTCCATAAAATCCGAAGACTGAAAAACATTCTTTGCTTTTTGAATAAGTTTTTCATAAGGGAGAGATTCTAGTTCTGCCCTTGCTTTAATTTTTTCTACATATGTAGTTATTTCTTGCATTGCATTATTGTTGATTTTCTCTTTACGTTTTTCACAAAAATTAACAAGATTTTTTGCATAATCACAGCCATACTCTTCAAGAAGTAGAGATGTCCAATCATTTGTAAAATTATTTCTTAATTTTGTAGTTGAACCACTATCCATAATATTTGACTCATCTTCAAAAACCAAAAATGAAAAATCCGAAACTGAAACATCCAAAGGATATTCATTATCCTTGTATGTACAAGCCAATTTTAATGTGTCTTTCAAATTTTCTGTAAAATTTTCAATAGATGCTTGTATTTTTTCACCCGTTCTGCTTTCATATATTTCGTAATTCCACTTTAAATTTGGATATTTTTGTAATAACAAAGTTTGAATATCTTTTAGTGTATAATATGTTTTCATAACTTTCTCCTTGACTGATATAATGATAACACAACTCAGCCCACATTACAATATCAAAATAAAAAAAGATAAACCAAATTTTGATTTATCTTTTTTATACTTTTAAAAGTTTTTGCCTTTTCTCACTTTTTTAAAATCTTACAACGTTTATTCCATATGCAGTTTTGGTGGACTTATCCACTTTGACTTTGTCGGAAATTTCAACACCCGCAATAATCAAAACTTCATTTCCACTAGCCAAAACTGGAGTTAAATTTCTTAGTCTCAAAGGAATCTTTTTGTCTATTAGATAGTCGCTTAGAGAATTTGTTCCGCCACCGAATTTTTCAAAGACATCTCCTTCCTTTCTAAATCTCCAAATTGCATCTTTTGGAAGTTTTGTTGCATCTATTAGATGTGTATATTCGCCGACTTTGAATTTTTTGATAGTACTTGTTTCAATAAGTCCAAAGTTAGAAACATCAAGTTTTCCTTTTGTAAATGGATATACTTTGCTAGAAGGCTTGATATTTCGATTTGTAAATGTTACAAAGTTGTATTCTTTGATAACAGTTAGACCATTTGGCAGACTAATCTTTGTTCCATTTTCGCTTTCAAGCGCCATGTTACATATCATCTTTAAATGCTTTTTTTCGATATTAGTATTCAAATTAATAGACTTTAAGGCTCTCAAAATTAATCTAAATGTATAAGGTGTTGGATTGATAAAGTAGTTGATATAAATTCTTGCAATTCCGTCTTCGGTTATAATTGCATCATCGCTAATTGTACTTTCGATATAATTATCGTCTTCCCTACAATTATTTCCAAAACTAACAATTGCGCTATCCGCATTTTGCCAACGATTTCTAATAAGTGGCATTATTTGATTGCGAATATAGTTTCTATTATATTCATTATTTTCATTTGTTTCGTCTTCGACATAAGGAATGTCGTTGCTCTCAATATAAGCACTAATAGCAGATTTTGAAGTATCTAGCATTGGTCTTAGATAAATGTCATCTCGCACATAATCCATTCCGCTAGCACCATGAGTGCCAGTTCCCCTAAATATATTCAAAAGTATTGTTTCGGCTTGGTCTTGCATATGATGTGCAAGTGCGATTTTGTCAACTAAGTTTTTTTGAATAAGACTTTTGAACACTCTGTATCTGCATTCTCTTGCACCTTGTTCAAGTGTTAGTTTTTTGTCTTCAGAAAACTTTTTGGCATTAACCTTAAACGAATAAATTTTGATATTATTTTTTTCGCAATAGTTTATGACAAACTTGCTATCATTAGCACTATTTTCTCTAATATCATGGTCAACATTAACAGCACACACCGTTATTCCAAGTTCATCTTTGTGTGTCCACAAAAAGTTAAGTAAACACATACTATCCTTTCCACCCGAACAAGCAACAGCAACTCTATCGCCCACTCTTAACATATTGTACTTCTTTATGTTTTTAATAATATTATCCATACTTTTTCCTTTTAAACAAATTTGCAAATTAGATAAGCAATTATACCAATTGCCACAAGTATTCCCGTTACGAAAGTTGCAATTTTTGCTCCCGACCTAGGAACATTTCCGCCGACTTTTCCAGTTTGTCCATTCATAAATGTTGAATATTTTTTGTTTTTGTATGTATAGTTAACACAATATGCTGGCAAAATCACCTTTGCATAAGTGCTTTTGACATATTGAGTGTTGATATTCAAATAATCCACCCCGTCATAATTATAGTGCCACAAAATATTTCTTCTTATATTTTGATAAGTAATTTCTTTGAATAATGCCTTGCAATTTTCTAGATTCTTGTCAAAATATTCCACAGTGTAACCTAACAAAAAATCTTTTTTGTATTTAAATATTCCTTCTGGAACATAAGGTTTAATTTGGTCAAGAGTTGCTTGCGTCAACTTACTACTACATTCAACCATCATGTTATCTGTATTGACCGCTTCTGTTCCTGAAATGTTTTTGTAGTGATATTGTGTTTTGCCATCCTTATCCGTATCTGTATTATAAATTCTTCCCGAATAACTACTTACGGTGCTAGTATTACAAAGATATGCTGGAATATAGACGCTTTCAATACTGTTTTCTGGGGGTTCTTTTTTGAACTTATTTGGCAAGAACCATTTGTTGCTAAGTCCCTTTTTGAACCTTTGTTTTGCTTGTGCAATATCAAAAGCAAAAGGAATACACCCGTCAGGTTCTACATTTTGACCCAAATCCGCCACCAAGTGTCCGCCACAATATTCACATATATCCGAAATAGCATAAGTATTTCCGCTAAACGATGCTCCACAATTTGGACAATGAAATCCAAAATTTTTGGGGTTGATACTTTCTTCTTTTGTAATAGAATTCATATCGAAATCATGCAGAGTATAATTTTTTTCTTTTTTGATTGAAACTAGATTTCCGCATTTGTCACAAATCAAGTTACCATTATTTGGGTCAAATCTTAAATTCGCCCCACATTTTTTACATTTTTCCATTAATCCCCCGATATTTTATCCTTCCAAAATTTTGTTAAGGTTAGCATAATATTCTTCTTCGGAAATTGCCCCGCTTTCACGCAATTGTTTGAGTCTAGCAACCGCTTCACTCATGGCAGTTAATTTGTAATCCGAAAGAAATGATTGCTCTTGTGATTTATTTAGAATTGTTGCTGGTTTTTTGTTTATCATCAAAGCACCAGTAATAATTCCAAATATTGCTGGAATATACGCTGAGAATAAGAATTGAATAATCGCATAAATCAAAACCATTTTGCCATACTCTTTGTTTTTTACTCTATATTTAATTCCCTTAAAATAAAATATTGCAGAGTATATACAAACAATTGCAGAAAGCACAAGTTCGATATAATATGAAGTTAGATACATATTCAAATCATAAGTTCCTAGTATAGAACTCATAATTTGATTATAATAATCTACAAATCCAAATAAGTTGTATGCAACTACAAATCCCGAAAAAACAAACATTAGTATTTGAATTATAGTTAGCACAAAGGTTATAGTAAGCAAGATATTGCGATTTCGTTTTTTTGACATTTTTTTAGTCCTTTTAATCAGTTATTTTTTTATTTTAAAAATTTTTTCGTTTTCAACTTCTTCATCTGGAATTTTTGTAGCAAGTGCAACCGAAGTAAATGTTGTTGCAAAAAATCCACCAGTGAGAATGGTAAATATTAGACAGACAATTTGAATAGTTAAGTTTGTTTTGTAAGCAGTGGCAGTAAATCCACAAAGCATTAAGTTAAACAATCCCGATAGCAACCCGCCAATACTCAAAAGTATCAAAAGTAAATTAAGCCATTCAATACTAGGTTTAACACAAATTTTGACAACAATATATGCAATCAGTAGTGCCACAAAACAAAATAATCTTAAAAATGCGCTCATAAAGTAATTAAATCTTTTGCCATTTGCACCCTTAATCATTTTTTGGCTCCTTTTCATCTTTTTCCCTTAGAAATACTCCAATAGTAGATAGAATACTAGTTACAAGTCCCAATGAGAACAAAAATTCAAAAATTACAAACAAAAATTTGTTGGTTTTTTTGTATCTCAACATCTCATCATAAGTCTTGTTAAAAATAATATTAAAAATTCCAAATACAATTGTTGAAATTCCAATCACTAGTAGTACACCCGACAAGATCATAACGGGTTTCATGACATAGTTAATCACTTCAACTTTGTCTAGGGTTTGAAGATACGCATAAGATGGGTCTTGTATAACTAATTCATTAACCAATTGTTCAATTAGTGAGTAATTTTCCAAAAACGATGCTTTGAGAATTCCGCTCAAAGCAAGAATCAACCCAAAAATCAACACAACCCCTGCGCCTAGAACAATTTTGAGTATTCCCGATGTTGTAAATAATGTTTTTTTCGCTTTCATATTTTTCACTCTTTATCCATGTTAATATTTGTATTTTGAGATTTTTTTGCTTTGTTATTTTTGTTTGAATCAGACAAATCAGTTAAATCCTTAACTGGTATTTTCTTGGTCACATTTTTTGTAGTTTCTTTTTTGTTTTTTGTATCATTATCTTTTGTTGTCTTTTTTCTTGAAACTGTCTTTTTGGTCGCTACGTCCAAATTGTTTTTTGTTTCATTTTGGCTAGGTTCGGCTTTTGTCTCCAAAGAAGTATTTTCATTTGAAACGCCACTTATTCTATTTGAATATTTTTGATATTCTTCGCTTGATATTATTCCGTTATTTTTAAGTTCATTAAGCATAGATAATTTTGCTTGTTCTTGGGAATTGCTACCAACTTTTACATCTGCCAAATTATTTTGAGTTGCGTTGCCAAGTTCGCTTGCTTGTTTAATAACGACCATGCCGTCTTCCATTACAGCAACCTTGGAACCCGGACGCACATTTCCAAATTCGTCCAAATCCACTCCACCCAAGTCTTTGCCATTTTTGTTTGTGCCATAAAGTGATATAACTTTTTCTTCCAAAACTTGAACGTTTTTGGTTTCATAAGCCAAAGCACAAGACAAAAGCGGAATCAAAGCAACATAAATAAATTTCATAGCGGCATTTGAATCAAATATCAAACTACAACCAACAAGCACAATAAGTGTTATAATTTTAGTTTTGTTTTGAGTGGCGTCACTTTCAGTCTTGGAATTTTTGATAAGTTTAACACCAAAAATCATATAAACGATTGCTTGAGCAATGTTAATAACCAAAGCATAAACCGCTTCCAAAATTGTCCATGTAATAAAAGTATTATACCCTTCCCTTTCTATCGGTGTCCACAAAAGAGTATTCACCGTTTGTGTCACAACCGAAAATGCACCCACTATACTAAGTGATGCACAAATTACAAGTATGATTCCACATGTCAAAGTTAATTTTTTGTTCTTCATGAATATTTTTGTTTCCTTAATAATAATTAAATTCTTTACAACATTAATTATATATACAACTAAAGTATAACATTTATAATCAGTTTTAACAATAATTTTTAAAATAATTACCAAAAAACTTATTAATTATTTAATAAAAATCTATTAGAATATATTTTTTAGTTTTGTCAAAAAAACAAGATATGCTATAATGTTTTTATGGAAATATCCAAAAATCTTGAAAGCCTTAGTAATAGTTTCAAAAAAGTAAACTACCAATTGTATATCGTTGGCGGTTTTGTTCGTGATAGTTTGTTGGGTTTTAATCCGACAGATATAGACATTTCGTCCAATGCACCAATTGAAGTGGTTTTGGAAATTTGTAACAAGCACAACTTTGTCTGCAAGGTTATTAACAAGACCTTGGGGACTTTGCAAATTTCTAAGGGAAGTGATACTTTTGAGTACACAAGATTTAGAGTGGATAGTTATGGCACGGGACACACTCCCAAGAGTGTCACCTTTGTTGACGACATTGTAACCGATGCAAAACGTCGAGACTTAACCATAAATGCAATTTATTATGATATTGCTAACAAAAAAATTGTCGACCCCCTAAATGGCGAAAAAGATTTAAAGAACAATATTATAAGAACTTGTCAATCCCCACAAATTACACTCAAAGACGATGGTCTAAGAATACTAAGAACAATTAGAATATCAAGTATGCTTGGATTCAAAATGGAAAGACACACACTCAAAGGACTTTTCCACTTTAGAGAAAACTTACTGTTAATTTCAAAAGAGAGAATACTCTCTGAGATTAAAAAACTTGTAATCGCTGACACAAAGTTTGGAATTCCTAATTCGACATTCTGGGATATGACAAACAAACTAAAATTACTACCACTTATATTTAATCACGGCATGCACACAATTAAGAAAATCCCCAAATCAGATATTCTCAAATTTTATGAAACACCGTGTGACACAAGGCTAATAGCATTTTATTTGATAGTAATCAAAAATTATTCAATGCATTATCTCAAAATTCATCAACTTAAATTTGTTATAAATATGCTACTAGGACTAGATGGCATCAAGGAATCAAATGATACAATTAGACTTGTCGAAAAACTATATCAAATATATCAAAACATTGAATACGACATAGATACTCTAAATGCAAGTATTAATTATTTGAGTTTGCTTGAAGAAAACAAAAAAGTAATTTACTTGTTTTTAAGCAAACAAGCAAAAGAACGATTAAATAACAATACCATGCTAGTTAGTGCCAAAAACCTACCACTTGGTGTACACGAACTCAAGGTTTCAGCCAAGCAATTGATAGAAAAGGGTATAGACAAGAAATTTGTCGGACAGATACTAAGCACATTATTTAATCAAGTCATTGAGATGAAAGTCAAAAACGAATACAAAGATTTACTAGAACTGGCATTAACTATTAATTCGACTTTTTTGAGTATATCAAAGAGTCAAAATTCAAGGAGTAAGAAATGAAAATAATATATTGTCACCACGCACAAAGAGACGTTAATCCAAAAAAATTAAGAAGCCAAGATGACGACTTAACCGAGAACGGAATCAAAGATGCAGAGTTGGTTGGAGAAATTCTTGCCAATCAAAAAATTGATGCTATATACACATCAAATTTTTATCGTTGCAAAAAGACCGCTCAAATAATTAACAGAACTTTGAATGTTCCAATTATTGAAGAAGAAAGATTTAATGAAGTTGGAAGTGTTGAGGGCGAAGAATGGAAGGACGCTCTCCAAAGAAATATTGACGCAATTGAGAACATTATAGAAAAATATAATGATGATGCAACTATTCTTTGTCTAACTAGCGGAATAAATTTGTCAGCATTTGTTTGTTGGAACTTAAAATTAAAACCAAACAAAAATTTCCCATTCATGGGTGCTACAAACTGTGCGCCTATTACTTTTTATGCGCCAAGTGAAATAAGTTTTAGAGAACGCAAATTTTTGCGTGGAATTAATGTTTTAAAGGAAAAGAAAAACAAGGATTTCAAAATTATTACCCCTACTGCTGGCGAAAGAAAAAGTGCAATTTTATTTGAACTCAAAGCAAAAACGGAACAAATGGAAATGTTTACAAACAAACTACGACGTGAAGAATATCTAAGCAAATTAGGTCAACTAGAACGTGCTCAAGATTTGGGTGAAGTTGAGACCAAAAAGTATCTTAGCAATAGACTTGCAATAGATATAATGCAACTTATCAAAGACTATTGTTTATGCCTAGACATTCCTTATGATAATGTCCGAACTGAGACAGCACTTAAGTTAAACGAAGAACAATGCATTAAAAATATTGTAACTTACACCGAAAGATTATTCTATTTGGATATAAACATTCAAGAAACACTTATGCTTATTTACTCCACTCTTGTAAGTTACATTAATTACAATGATTTAATCTACAACGATATAGAGAGAACTTGTGTTATTGTTGAAGAAGAAGAAGGCTCATATTTCAACGGAAAATATTTGTACAAACTAAGATAAGGTTTGAAATTTATTTCGTCAATCTAGTCTCAACTTGGCTAAATTTATTAGAATATTTAAATAGTTTTAGTGGCAAACTAAGGTAATTATATTTTACTTTGGGAGTTATTATGAAAAAGACAATGGTTGCCACAAAAACATCAAAACAAAAGACCAATAAAGTTTTGGCAGTACTTACGCTTTGCACACTAGCAATAACTGCCATTATTATTGGTCAATTTTTGATTTTAGACAAGAACACCAACAAGACTTTGCACAATGGAACTGTAATTAATGGGCTTAATCTTTCTGGCATGTCAAAAGACGAAGCCAAAGTTGTCTTGCTCAGTAACTTTCAAGAAAAAGCCGAGGACTTTGAATTATCCATCAAAGATAGAGAGAGTGACAAAACTTGGACTTTTGACAAAAACGACTTGAAAGTAAACTCAGATATTCATACAATCTTGGAAGCAAGTCAAGACGAAAATGAACTCAAAAACAACTTGGATAATGACTTGGATTTTTTGTCTCAGTTTAACAAAAAGGGCGGTTCGATAAACGTATCTTTCAATTATATCTTCACAGGACTGGACGAAAAAATCGAAAAAATATTAGACGAAGTTGAAAAAGACCCAATTTCAAGCGTCATCACATTTATGCCAGATAGTCAAAACCCATTTGAAATTAGCGACAGCGAAAATGGCAAACGCGTCAACAAACAAAAATTATATAGAGATATTAACGAACAATTTTTGACTTCAAACAAAATAAATGTAACTCTTGACTATATAGAAGAAGTTCCTACAACCACCAAAGAATATAATATTAGTTTAACACAGAAAATAGCAACATTTTCAACCAAAGTAGCAGACAGCACTGGTGGCAGAAAACACAACGTAAAACTCGCATTATCCAAATTTAATGGTTTTGTCGTAGCGCCAAAACAATCCGTTTCATTCAATGAAATAATTGGAGAACACACCACACAAAATGGATACAAGCCTGCAACAATTATATACAACGGAGAGTTTACTGAAGGCATTGGCGGTGGAATTTGTCAGGCAAGCACGACATTATATAATGCTTTGCTACTTAGCGGAGTTCAAATTGACGAAGTTCACAAGCACACCCTTCCTGTTAAATATGTTCCACTCGGACTTGATGCAATGGTTGCTGAATATACTGCCGATTTAAAGTTTACAAACACTTCTGATTATCCTATTTATATCAAAACTTATTCGGACAAAAATAGTGTTTCGGTAGATATTTTCTCACACACTCCCGACTACACTTACAAAACAAGAAGCGAAACCATTGAAACACTAAAATCAACTGGCGACAAAGTTATCCTAGATACCGACAAAAAATACACAAGCAAAGTATTATTCAAAGGTGAGTACTTTAGGGTAAGTTATCCAAAAGACGGATATGTTGCCAAAGCATATCTTCAAAGATATATGGGTGACAAAATGATAGACGAAACATTAATTCGTCACGAAATCTATAGCCCACAACGTGGAGTTGTAATTGAAGGGTGCGAAGATTTGCCAGCAGGAATTGAACCTATAGATAGTGGCGTCAGAATCGTTTATGAATAAAAGTTGAAAAATATTGCATATAACCATAATTTTATACATTACAAAAACAATGTTAAGACCGTGATTATATGCGATTTTTTTGAATTCTTATGTGGATAACTTTTTGAGTTATCCACATTTAGCCATTTTTTACATCACTTTTAGAAACTTTTTCAAACTAACACTGTGCATAAATCACATGTTTTATGTGGATAAGTGGATAACTTCGCTACTTTTTACCCGATTTTATACATTTTTATGAAAAATTATACACTTTTTAATAAATATACGCAAAAATTTATAAAAATTTAGTTGTGCAAATGTGGATAACTTTTGTTTATAAGCATAAAACCGCTTGTTGTCGTCGCTTTTGTCAAAATTCCAAAATAAGCAATCTTTTTATAAAAACTTTTTATTCATCTTTCTTGAGTTATATCAATTGGTGGCTATTGACTTTTGGCCAATGCTGGAGTATAATTTAAAAAGACGTGGGGATTGGGAAAATGAAAACAATAACTTATTTAACACTAAAAAAAGAACTCGAAGACCATGATTATGGTTTTTATGGAAAGTATGATATTGAACATCTTTTTAAGGTTTATACGAGTTTGGAATTTACGAAGTACAGCGAGTTTTTTGAACATAACAAATTTGACTTTAGAGATTTTGTAAAAGAAAATATAGAATATTTTACAATTGGAGTAGACAGAGATTCATCGGGAAATATTTCTAAACACGATTCAATAGCACTACTCAACACAGCCAACAAACTCGCATGCGATTTGGGCATTATTAACAATTCATTTATGGATTATTATAGACGAGAACAAGAAGACTTTGTCAAAGTTGTTGAACATTATATAGGTTCTAACAAGCCAAAAATTTTGGAAGTTGGAAGCGGAAGAGTCCCTTATTCTTCGATAGTCCTTGCGCAAGATTTTGATAATCTAACTTCAATGGATAGATTTGTATTATCTGACGAAACCCTAAAAAACCTAAATATAAACCCGCTAGACAGATACTTCAACCACCCACTTGATAATGTCAACGATTATGACTTGATTATAGGCAACAAACCCTGCTCTGCTATTGAACCAATTGTTGCTAGTTGTGCGGTTGCAAAAAAACCATACTTTTTGAAACTGTGCGGATGCGATGCCCCACAAGGCCTCACCAAAAACTGGGCACCAATACTTAAAAAACATGACCCCAAAATTAGATTTAGTAAGAATTATGTTTTTGCATGTAATCTTGATGGAAATTATCAAAAATTTGACAAAAATTTTGAAATAGATAGCACGAAAGAATTGTAGAATTTAATAAACATAAAAATGTATTTACAAAAAAAATAATGAATTGAAAAAGTAACAAAAATCTACTTTTTAATTCATTATTTTTTACTTAATATTTAAAAACTTATTAAATTATCTAATATGCACAAACTTTTAATTTAAAAGTTTAAAATCCATTAGTTATACTTTAAAAAATTTATCCACCACTCTACTAGTAATTATTTTCTTTCCGATTTTCTTTTGTTTCTTTGGACAGTACAAACAAATATAATCGCCTATATTAATTTGCTTAAGATTATTCAAAAATTCAATTGGAGTGCTGGCAAAGCCTTTTGAAAAAGCGGTTTCAATTGATAGTTCTCCCAAAACATAACTCAAATAATGCCCCGGTTTTTGAGTGTAGTCTAGCATATAATCTATCGCCTTTGATTTTGGATATTTTCCAAGTAAATATACATAGACGCTTTCATATGCCTTTTCCAAATTAGATTTAAGCAACATATGAGCAATATTCGTGCCTTCAATCAAGAAGTTTTGAGAATATGCTGTATTTTTGTTACGACACATAGCATACAACGCCCAGCCATTCAAAATTAGTGTAGCCCCGTTGTCAAAACAAGTATTTTTGGTCTTATCATCAGCAACGGTATTATAAAAGTGTGCATATCCCGGATAGACATTAAAGTAAACCATATGCCTAAGTTCAACATCTGTAAGTCTTTGATGATTTGAATAAATAAAGAATCTATTGTTATTATAAGTTACGTTTTTGCTTATCCATTCACCATAGCCATAATCATCAACAATCGAAATTGGAACACTACGTCTAATTGAACTTCTTCCATAAACTTGAGATAACTTATAGTCAAATTGCAACTCATGAATTAAATCTCTAGCGTAATACTCTATAGCCTCGGGTTTAAGCATTTTTTTGCTAGTTGGAATTTCTTTTTGCTTTCGATATTTGTTTATGAGTCTAATTACATTTGGATAAAAATCCAAGAGAACCGATTTATATAATGGAACTATTATGTTAGTCTTTTTTTGATTAAGTGCTTTGTTTATTAATATTTCAAAAAAAGCTTTGTACTCCGAAAACTCCGTTCTTGCCTTTTTAAGCATATAACTTTTGAGTGTATTTGGAAGAAAGTAAATATTATTTTGTCTTTTGAGAACAGCCTTTATAAAAGTCTCTTTGTCCGATTTGGTCTTGAGTTTTGAAAAATGTTCCATTACCTGCAAGATAGAAAAATGCTTACGGAAAAAATCAATTTGTTTATTCATAATTTCTCTTTCGTAAGTATTAAGCATAAGGCTATACCTTTTGACATTTTTGTAAGTCACATTATCAAAAGGAATTTTATATTTCCAATCATTTGTTTCTAAAATTTTCATTTTTTCTCCATTTTTCCAAAAACCAATTTTTTATTTATTTCGTTTTTTGAAAGGCATTGCACAAGTCAAAACCACTTGACCAATTAGTCCAATTACAAATATAAACCAAAGAGTGTAATTGTTGATAGTGAGATAAATACAAACTATAATCCCCCAAAGTAACGCGGTCAAGGATAAGTACAAATGTATTTTTTTGAACCACAGCCCACTGAAAATTGTAAGAACTATAGCATTAACTGGGATAGTGTAAATAAAAGTAAGCCAAGTTCTAGAAAGTGCAGTTGCATTGTCTATTACAAAAAATATTATTGTCGCCACAAACCACACGCTGACAGTTACAAGAAGGGTCATAAACAAGTGTGTTTTGTAAAATTCTTTGAGAACATTTTTCTTTTTTGCATATATCAAATCATTAACAGTTATGACAAAAAATTCGGCAATATGTTGTAGCGTCTCAACATCAGGAAGAACGCTTCCCACTTCCCATTTGGAAATTGCCTTGTCCGAATAATTAAGCTTTTCGGCGAGTTGTAGTTGTGTTAAATTTTTGGCTTTTCTAAGTTTAATTAAGTTTTCCGAAAAATTATGTTTAATATCTTCGTTAGTCATAATCATTACCCTTTTATATTTTCATAACCATTTTAACACAAAATTACAAGATTAACAACTAAATAACAGCACTCTCTTGTCAAGAGAGTTGCATTTTTTTCAGTAGAATTGACAAATTTAGGAGTAGAATTGCATTTTGTTTAATTAGGGTGTATTTTTTTATTTTTTTTAATAGAATAATTAAGGAATTAAAATAAAGAACTTTTTGATTCCGTTTTGAATTAACAAAAACAAATTAAATATAAAAAATAATTTTAGAATTAGGAGAAAAATATGAAAATAGTTATATCTGCCGAAAGCACAATTGATTTACCAAAAGAACTACTTGACAAATACAATATTAAGACTACACCATTTACTATAAATCTAGGTGACGAACTCATTGAAGACCATTTTGGAGTTTCAAAGGAAATTTTTGAGTTTGTAGACAAATCCAAAAAACTTCCAAAAACTTCGGCTGTAAGTCCTGACCAATTCCAAACTCACTTTGAAAATCTCAAAAAAGATTATGATGCAATTGTTCATGTGTCTTTGAGTTCTCTTATTAGCAGTGCATACAACAATGCCTGCATGGTTGCCAAAGAAATGGAAAATGTTTATGTTGTAGATAGCAAATCTTTGTCAACAGGAATTGCATTGCTTGCAATCAAAGGCAAGGATTTAATAGACGAAGGCAAAGATGCCAAAGAAATATTTGAAACCCTTCAAGCACTAACTCCAAAAGTTGAAGCGAGTTTTGTACTTGAAAGACTAAACTATCTACACAAAGGCGGAAGATGTTCGGCTCTTGCATTACTTGGAGCAAATATTCTCAAAATTAAACCACAAATTATTTTGTCCGATGGCAGAATGATTGTTGGCAAAAAATACATGGGAAATATGACAAAAGTAGTTGATAAATATATTGATGACTTGTTAGACAGCAATCCAAATCCAATTCTTGAGCATGTATTCATTACTCACTCATCACCAATGCCCGAAGCCGAAAAAATACTAACAGAAAAACTAGAAAATCGTGGCTTTAAATATATTCACAATACTCTTGCTGGTGGCACAATTTCTAGCCACTGTGGCCCAAACTGCATAGGTGTTTTGTTCTTAAATAAATAATTTGGTTTGGCACTAATGCGATATAATATTTAAAGCACTCAGCCATACAAAATTTTTTAATTAACATAAATATGTTTGATATATTGTTTTTTACAAAATAACAATTGACAAAAAAAAGATAAATTTTTTGATTTATCTTTTTTTTGTTTTCGTTTTATTTTTACTTGAAATTGATTTTTTACTTGAAATTGATTTTAATTTGAGTTTTTCTTACAATTGACTTTTATATTTAAAATCACTATTCAAAATTAAATGTTTTTTTCTCTGCGTCTTTCCCATTTAAGATTTATATTTGGAGCGGGTGTCAAATCCAAACCTGCCAGCCCCTTGCCGGATATTAGCTGAAAATAACCCTCACTTGCAATCATTGCACCATTGTCTCCCGACAAACTATTGCTTGGAAAATATACTTTAATATGTCTCAAATTTGCTTCATCTTGGAGTTTTTCTCTCAAATATGAATTTGCCGAAACTCCGCCACCCACAACCAGGGTCTTACTTTTGTCTTTGAGAGCCACATTAATACTCTTTTTGACAACTTCGTCAATTACTTGAGTTTGAAAAGATGCACAAATATCGTTTACTGGAATTTCTTGTCCATTTTGATTTAGTTTGTGAACATAATTTATAATTTGAGTTTTGACACCGCTAAAACTAAAGTCGTTTGTTCCAGGGAGAATTTCGTGAGATATAAACTTGATTGAATTTTTGCCTTCCTTGGCTCTTTTGTCAATCTTGACACCACCCGGATAGCCAAGACCTAAACACTTTGCAACCTTGTCGTAACATTCCCCCAAAGCATCGTCGGTTGTAGAGCCCAACATATCAAATTTGTCATAGTCTTTGATTTTGAGAAGTGCGGTGTGTCCGCCACTTACAATAAGCGCCACAAAAGGTGGTTGTAGGTCTTTGTTTGTCAAATAGTTTGCACTTATGTGCCCTTTGATATGATTAACTGCAATGAGTGGAATTTCAAGAGAAAAAGCTAATGCTTTGGCATAGTTAACACCAACCATCAATGCCCCAACCAGTCCTGCGCCATAAGTTACAGCGATAGCATCAATGTCTTGCAATGTCTTGCCGGCTTGTTCCAAAGCATTTTTGAGAACAGTATCAATCTCTAGCAAGTGATTTCTACTAGCAACTTCGGGAACAACTCCACCGAATCTAGCATGAATATCTATTTGTGTCGCAACTACGTTAGAAAGAATCTCTCTGCCATTTTTGACAATAGAAATACTTGTTTCATCACAACTGCTTTCAATTCCCAAAACCAGAATATCTCTTGACTTATACTCTTTCGATAGTTTATTAAATTTTGCCTTTGCAATATCTTTGTACATTTTTACCTTCTTAAAGCACTTTCTTTAGTTAATTAATTTCAAAAACTCAAATATGAATTCTTTAATATTTCCGTCCATAACTCCATAAACATCACTTGTTTCATAGTTCGTTCTATGGTCTTTGACCATGGTGTAAGGACAAAATACATAACTTCTAATTTGACTTCCCCATTCAATCTTTTTGGCATCACCTTTGAGTGCTAGGCTTTCTTGCATCTTTTTGTCTAGTTCTAATGCTAGCAACTTAGACTTAAGCATTTCCATAGCCATTTCTCTATTCTTTAGTTGAGAACGTTCTTGTTGACAAGCAACAATTATGCCAGTCGGCAAGTGGGTAATTCTAACTGCACTATCTGTAGTATTTACGTGTTGACCGCCAGCGCCACCCGAACGATAAACGTCTACCTTCAAATCTTCTGGACGAATTTCGATTTCGACATCTTGATTAATTTCGGGCATAACTTCGACAGATGCAAAACTAGTATGTCTTCGTTTGTTAGCATCAAAAGGACTAATTCTTACTAGTCTATGCACACCCATTTCACTCTTTAGATAGCCATAAGCATTGTCGCCAACAACTTTGAGTGTAACACTTTTGACTCCCGCACCATCGCCATCAATCTTGTCAGTTATCGACCACTTAAATCCATTTTTGTCAGCGAACATTTGATACATTCTTTGAAGCATTCCCGCCCAGTCACAGGCCTCTGTTCCGCCCGCACCGCTATGTATTTTGACATAAGCATTATTTAAGTCATAATCTCCCGAAAGCAAAGTCTCAAGATACAACTCATTAATTTCTTTTTCAAGTGAATCAATAGATGAATCAATATCCGAAACCATACTCTCGTCGCCTTCCATTTCGGTCAAATCTATATAGTCAGATATATCACTTATCTTTTTTCGTGACGAAGCAAGTTTTTCTAATTCAAACTCGATTTTTTTGATAGATTTGTTGAGTGTCCCACAAAGGCTTGGATTTGAATACACTTCGGGTTTCAAACTCTCTTCCTTTTTTTCACTCAACTCTTTTACTAATTTTTCTTCGTCAAAGACAGTCGGCAATTATTTTTAAATTGCCGACGATTTTTTGTAATCTTTCTTTTTGGTCATTAAGTATCATAATTTTTCCTTAAAAGTTTATTTGCTAAATTTATTTATAACATTTGCCTAGTAATTCTATCAAAAACAAAACTTTATTTCAATAGTATTTAAGATTTTCTAAACCATTTTTTGCTAACCAATGGCACAACAACCAAAAATAGTGTTAATGCAAACAACAAAATTAGTATTAGCATCAAAATATCTGGAATGATTAGATTAAGCGAAGTCTTGATTAAAATACTCTTTTCTTCACTTGAAATATTGTCAATAACAACCTTGGTTGTAATGCTATAATCTCCACCCCTGTCACACATTATTTCATTGCCTTGTATCCATTCCCCGTTGCCTATTTTATAATAAATTTCACCACCCTCTTCACATGACAATAGCACTTTGACTTTGCCAGTTACTTTGCGTGTAAAATTATCATAAATTTTGCCTTTGTATTCATACTTAATGTCACAAACATTTGGGATTACTTGAAAATAATATTTTTGGAAGTATCCATAAGTTCTGTCGTTTTGATAATCAATTGCATTATCTCCCAAATAGTATTCGACATAATATTCACCAACCGGCAAATTAATCACAACCTTATCGCTATCTGTATAGTCCACATCATCTTTAATCGTTCTTACAAGAGTGTCTCTAACTGCCGATTTATAAATCTTGGCATAAACACCGCCTTTGTTAAGTTTATAAAAAGTTAATGTATCACTTGTTGTAAGAACAACTTTTTGAGTTTTTCCAACAATTCCCTGCAAGCCTATATCCAAAGTTAGTTTTGAGTAGTTTACAAACTCTTCGGACAAGTCAGTAATATTATTCATGATTATATTTAGTTTAATTGAATTAATAAGGTCGGTTTTGGTTGGAAGTCCGATTTGTTTGATGCTTGAAAAATTGTTATTTGCAATATTAATATCCAAATCTGCACTTTTTAGATTAGACAAATCAATTTGAGATAAGTTGTTTGAACTCAAATTTAAATTTTTTACATTTGTTGCATTTTTGAGACTAATTGCATTAATATTATTGTTAGACAAATCCAAAGTCTCTAGTTGTGGCATACGTTCAAACAAACCTTTGTATTCGTCAGTAGTTAAATCTCCAAAACTATTTCCAACTATCTTAAGAGTTTTAAGATTATTGAAGTAAATAATATCTAGTCCTTTGAGTGATGACATATCATAATCGACGATTTCGATACTTTCAATATCAACAAACATTTTGCTATAGAGTGTATCTAATGTTGAATAGTTGTAATTATACTTGTCTAACACATATTTTTTGATAACATTAAGCAAAGCGCTATATAGTCTCGTATCTGTTATATCGGTTGTAGATTGAATAGGATAACCGACTTTGATATCTGTATCAATACGTTTGATTAATTCTTTTTCGGTCTCAGTTTGACCTGGTTCTGCAGTCTCTCCCCCACCTTCGCCTTCTTGTGCCAACAAAACGCGATTTGTGTTTGTAGAGTCTACTACCAAAGAGTTTTCATGAACACAAAAAACACCAACCAGTAGTATCAAAACAAACATTATTTTGCAAATCCAATTCTTCATATTTTCTCCCAACCTTTAAAACAAACTAAATAGTGTTACAAAAAATTCACCATTCAAAATGTAGTAATAATAAAAACTAAACTCAGACTCACTTGCATACAAAGTCTTTTCGACCTTGCCCACAAACTTACTCATATCAAAAGTGCCATAAACCGAACTATCAAGACTGACCGCCCTATTATCTCCAAGAACAAATATTGAATTATCTGGAACTACAAGTTTGCCATTATCAAATAATTCGGGTTTGTTTTCTTTGAGATTTTGAAAGTTTTCATATGTCTTGTGCATGCCATTCTTATGGTCATTTGGAATAGTCGGATTTTGAGTGTAATTAATATAGTTTTCCACTATTATTTTTCCATTTCGTTCTAATTTATATTCATACTCGTCAAACACAATATCAATAGTGTCGCCAGAAAGTCCAACAACTCTTTTGATAATATTTTCATTTTCTAATCCAACTACAACAATGTCGCCATAATTTAAGTCTTTGTTGTAAGGGTTGACAAATACTATATCATTTTTGGTTTGAGACACAGAGTTTAGAGTTGGATACATTGATGAACCTCTTACTTCGCACTCTATCGTTACACTTGAAAATAGTATTAGTGCAAGTGCAATGATTACACAATATGTAAAAAACAAATTGCCGAAAAAATTACAAATAACTTTTGCAAAAGATTTATCTTTATTGATTTTGAAATTATTGTAATTTTTCAATTTTTGTCCTTATCTAATTTATATATTAACAAAATTGTGCGTTTTAAACAAATTTATTTGCAAATTTAATAATTAATTATTAAAAAGTTTGCAAATTTCCAAATAAGCCTTGTCCACTATCGACTTTTTTCCTTCCAGGGCAACAACGGGCTTGTTTGGACTTAAATAATCGTCGATTTCAAACTTGATGTCATTAGAAACATAAACATATCTAGTCCGAGTATTATCTGCCGATTGCTTAAAATTTAATGTTTCCAAAATAGACAAAATTGCATCTCTATTTTCATCGGTAACTTTGAGAGTTTGGGATTCGTTAGATACTTTCAAATCATCTTTATTTTTCGTCACATTCTTAAAGTCCAAAACAGTTTCCGCATTTCCCATATCATCCCAAGTGGTTGTAATTCTAGCAATTTTACTCCTACTTTCTACACATTCATAAACCTTTCGATTTTGTTTTTTGATAGATTTTAGGATATATCCATTCTGTTTACAATAATTTAGATATGGCTGGATATCTAGGACATTAAAACTATATTCATATTCTTCCATGCAAACTCCTTAATTTTCAAAATGATTTGGCAAATTGTTTGAGTATTTAACCACGCCAATTCTTTTGTGCTCGGAGTTTTTGTGCATTCTAAGGATTTTGTCATGGTCCGAACTTAACTTTCCTTGTCTTATAAACTCATCTAAATTTTTGTAAGAAAATCCTAATTTTTCTTCGTCGGATTTTCCAGAAAGTCCGTCACTTGGTACTTTGTAAACTAGTTTTTCAGGAAGTCCCAAAAGAAGTCCTATTTTACAAACTTCGCTTTTTGTAAAGTTAGCAATAACACCAAAATCCCCGACATTATCTCCCCACTTTGTTGTATATCCAACCATGGCTTCGCTAAGATTAGAAGTGTTCGCCACCAAGTAATCCATGCTAGCACCAATTGCATAAAGTGTAGCAGTTCTAACCCTTGGTGCGATGTTTATTGAAGTAACTGAATTTAAAGGAATATGTTTGTCATCAAGCACTGTTTTTGCCGAACTTAAAATCTCGTTATACGATTTTGAAATATCTACAATATTATAGTCAATTCCAAGAAGTTTGCATGAATCAATTGCATCACTCAAGTCAGTCATGTGACCATTTGGCATAATTACTCCAAGCACTCTATCTTTTCCCAATGCTTCGACACAAAGTTTGGCGACAACCAAACTATCCTTTCCACCACTCATTCCAATAACTACACCTTTTGCCCATGAGTTTTTTTGAAAATAATCTTGTATAAAGTCAATAATCTTTTTAACATCCGAATTTGTCATTTTGTTCTCCATGATTTGGAATTTTTCTAAACTTTGAGTACTATCTCTACTAAGTTATTTTGGAAATTTTTAGTCAAAAATATTTTTTTGATTTATTAAATCAAATTTTTAATATATATACAAATATATATTAACATTTTATGTGCCAATAGTCAAACACATATTAATTTCATTGACAAACATTTTTATTAGTGTTTAAATAAGAAAAAAGGAAGATAATATGGATAAATTTGAAAACTTGCTAATGGATTTTTATGAACTTACAATGGGTCAAGGCTACTTTGATAAACATATTGAAAACGAAACCGCATACTTTGATGTATTTTTTAGAAAAGTTCCAGACGGCGGGAGTTTTGTGATTGCAAACGGCATAAGCAAATGCGTAGAATACTTGCTTCAGTTTCACTTTGAACCAAGCGATATTAAATATTTAGAAAGTTTAAATTTATTTTCCAAAGAATACTTACAAAAACTCACATCAATTAGATTTACGGGAGACATGTGGGCAGTCGAAGACGGAACTATTGTTTTCCCAAACGAGCCGGTTATTACGATTAAATCGGGACTACTTGAAGCACAACTCATTGAAACTGCATTGCTTTTATACTTTAATCGTTCGAGCCTTATTACAACCAAAGCAAATAGAATAGTAAGGTCGGCACGTGGCAGAGCAGTTATGGAATTTGGCACACGTAGAGCACAAGGTTTTGAGGCCGCTGTCGACGGAGCAAAAGATGCATATGTTGCCGGAGCGGTTGGAACCGCATGCACAATTACTGGCAAAAATTATGGAGTTCCTGTACTAGGCACTATGGCACATAGTTTTGTTCAGAGTTTTGACACAGAATATGAATCTTTTAAGGCTTATGCTGAGAGTTTTCCAGATGCCTGCACCCTACTTGTCGACACATACAATACTCTAAAAAGCGGAATTCCAAATGCCATTAGAGTTAATAACGAAGTACTCAAACCCATGGGCAAGGAACTCAAAGGAATAAGAATAGATAGTGGGGACCTAGCATATTTATCCAAAAAAGCAAGAATAATGCTAGACCAAGCGGGACTTAAAAATACAAAAATTGTAGTTTCAAATAGTTTGGACGAAAACATTATTGAGAGTTTGCTTTTGCAAAATGCACCAATAGATAGTTTTGGGGTTGGCGAAAATCTAATAACCGCCAAAAGCAATCCAGTATTTGGCGGAGTATACAAATTAGTCGCAATCGAAAAAGACGGAAAAATTATTCCAAAAATCAAAATTTCGGATAACATAGAAAAAATAACAAATCCGCATTTCAAAAAAATTTATAGACTAGTAGACAACACAAGTGGCAAATTTGTAACAGATATAATCTCAATCTTTGACGAACCAAAACCAGAAGGCAAGATAACTCTTTTGCATCCAACCAATGCTTGGACCAACAAAGTCATCGACAATTATTCGGTTAGAGAAATCAAAATTAAGATGATAGAAAATGGAAAGTTAATTTTCCCACTTCCAACACTTGAAGAAACCAGAAAAAAGGTTCAGGCCGAACTTAACACACTTTGGGACGAAGCACTGAGACTAAGCAATCCACACAAATATATTATTAACTTGTCACCACAACTATCAAGACTAAAATCTAATTTGCTTGAAGAACACCTAAACTAAAAAACTTTTGTATTCATCTGCAACATTGCATTGAATACAAAAGTTTTTTGTTACCATTTATTTACAACTTTTTCGGCGAATGCCAAAAAATCTTTTAACACAACCTTTTCACCATTATCTAGCACCGCATAACCGCTAAACTTTCCAAACACTTGGTGTTGATTGCTTGAAATTATTAAAACATTAGAATTTGCGTGTCTATCTAGTATTGGTTCAAAATCAAATTCAAATCGCTTATCGTTTGATGTAAACTTCCACGATGACAAAAAGTCTTCTTTCCCATTTTTCTTTTTTGGAATCTCAAAAGTTACCTTATCTAGTTTGTGAGCAACCCCGTCATAGAAAAACATATTTTCGGAAGCCCTACTTGTATCTCCAAATCCGTAGCCAATATTAAAACCAACTTCGTGTCCATTTTGAACTCCACAGCCAGCACCCCAGTACCAAGTGTTTTTGTAAGTCCAAACACCTCTACCCCAGTCAAGAATTGCACGGGTGTTTTTATCAAAAATTATTTCTTTTTCACCAAGTACAACTTTGCCAGTGGCTTTGAGTCCAACAATTTTTTGGTTATAATAAAAATGCTTTGGCTTATTTTTAAACGGAGTAATTATGACCATGCTATCTTTTGGCTCATCAGTAAGACTAAATTCTATGGTTATATCTTTCCCGTCTTTGAAATTTTTGAGATAGGCAAACAACTTTCTAGTCTTTCCGTCATTCAAAAAACTAAATTTGTAGTTTTTGTTCTCTACAGCCACGTCGCCGATTTCACTAGTAGACGGCATATTAGTCTTTCCCTTTGGCATAAATGTCATTGGAGATTTTGTAGTCTCAGTTGCATTTTTGAAATCCAAAAAAGATATTGAATAGAGTCCCATGTATGAGTTATCATCAATGGTTAACGCTACACCATAGTCATCGTTGTAAATCAAATAATAGTCCCATTCTTTGATTCTGAGTTTGCCCGCTTTAATATCCTTTCTATCATAATTTTTAATTAAACTTTTGGCGTAACCACACTCAGTCAAATGTCCTTTTTCGTCAAGCAATTTTCCTTTTATCTTTAATTCTTTTTGCATTCTTCACTCCTTTTAAAATACAATTATTTAAAATGTTTAATGTTGTGTTATAGATATAATCTTGTCACAAAGTATATACTTTTTGTCAACATATAGTCTTTACTTGTCAACAGTCATTTTGTAATTTGCAAATAACATACTTGCAACTCAAAAAACCATACGAGCAAAATGCGATTTATTTTTCTATACAGAATTTATTATCAAAATCATTAATAATTTTTAAATACTCGCCCGGAATATATTTTTTAACTCGGTCAATTAAGTCGTTAGGTACTCCGTAATATGCTCCCGCAATTGAGCAAGCAATACATGCAATCGTATCGCTATCCCCGCCTATTGAAATACTATTTTTGAGAGTTTCCATAAAGTCATTACTGATTAAAAAACAGTATATTGCTTGCGGAACAGAGCCAATTGCTTTGACATCAAACATATAAGTTTTTTGAAGTTCTCCCAAATCAAAATCAAGGCTCGGAACATAATGCAAACAAAACTCTTTTATTTCATCTTTGCTTTTGTTATTCCTTGCAAGAAAAATAGCGCCAGCAACCGCCTTTGTCATATTAATAGTATCGACATTATCATGTGTACACTTGCAACAAATTTCCGCTTGCCTTAGAGTTTCGTTGAGCGTGTCAAAAGCATAACCAATTGGAGATACTCGCATAGCACAGCCATTACCCAAACTTTTGTTAGCACCACCATGAAGCCAGTTTAAAAATCCAGATCCAAATTTGCTACGTCCATATTTGTCTAGCCCAAGATTTTCTTCTTTTAATCCAAACTCACGCAATTTAATTTGAAAGTCAACGCCCTTTAAAATGGCATCTGCCACCGCACAAGTCAAAACACTATCATCTGTAAAACTTGAGTCACTTTCAAAAAGATTGTCGCCTTTGTCAAAAATGCCAAGTCTATGTTTCAAATCTACCCGCTTTTCTTCCCATTCAAACACTTCGTATGTCGACCCAACGACATCACCAATCACCGCACCAATTATACTTTTCATTTTTATTTCCTTTATTTATAATTCTAACATAAAAATATGAACAAACAAAATAAAAATAAACACTTGACATTTATACAAATAAACTATAAAATATCTAAGCGAACTTCTTTGAAAGCTTGCACAATTATCTTCTAATAATTATAATAATTTTTAAGTAGCACATAACCACCTTTTCCTTTTACTTAAAAATTATTATAATAGAGATAACAAAAATAAAAACCTTATATGCAGAGATGTCAGAGTGGAAGAACAATCCTGTGGATTGTTCCCTGATGGGCTTACTTGACGGACTTTGGAGGTAATGTCCAGTGGACATTAGCCAATGCCCCGCTATCTTGACGGACTTTGGAGGCGATACCCAGTGGGTATCGGCCAATGCACTGCTTACCTGACGGACTTTGGAGGTAAAGCATAGTATGCTTTAGCCAATGCCCCGCTATCTTGACGGACTATGGAACGACGCTAGGCGTCGACCACGTCCTACAAAATGTAATATCAACTTATTTCCAATTTAATATTTATATGCAGAGATGTCAGAGTGGTCGATCGTGCAGTCTTGGAACGGCTGTGTACGGAAACGTACCCCGGGTTCAAATCCCGGTCTCTGCGCCAATCCAAAACAGCGCCAAACCCGCTGTTTTTTATTTTGCTTGAACGGAATTTTGCAAGTTTTACTTGCTTAGCAAACTTTGTTTGCTAGAACCCAGGGGAACCCCTTTGTACTCGGGTACTCGTCAGTTTTCAACTGCCACCCGAGAATTACCGTTCACTCCGTTCTCTCATAGTTTAATCTAATAATTTTTGAATATATAATATCTAAAATTCTATTGAATTTTTTTATAATGTTGTTTTAGTCAAAAAAATGAGAGCGGTATTTAACTCTACGGAGTTAGTCTTGCTCTCATTTTATATACATTTGAATTGTATTTTATTAAATTTATTTCATTTTATAGTAATATGAAAATATTCCATTAGGTGATGTATCTGCTTTTTCTATAAATAGTTTAAACAAATATTGGTTCGTTGATGCGTTAAATTCATATCTAATTTCAAGGGTGTAAACCGAATTTCTAACAAAGTATCCTCGTTCGTCTGTATCATGGTTTGTAACATAGTAAAATTTATAAAGTTTACTTGGATTATTACCAAAATAATCACTTAAATTGTTACTTTGTTCCAAGACATACCATGTTTCGTATTCGCCATACACTACACCGTGATTGTCAGAAATATGTCCAAAATATCCATCATAGTTGGTTTTGAAATAGTTTAAATAAATTTCTGCATTTTGTTCCAATAGGTCGACATTGTCGCAAGGTTGCGAAAATGAGTAACCATCATTAAACCCAGAATCACTACTAGAAGAGATTGTTCCATTAAGACCAGTTGGTGCTGTTAAATTAGATAGTCCAACTGCAGACAACTCAGTTTCTGTAAACCATTTGGAACTATCATGCAAATTTAGATTTCCACCCGAATGATTATTCCCATTATCACCACAAGCAGTTAAGAAAAACATTGCTGGAATGATTAGCAATACAGCCATTATTAAACTAAAAATTTTGTGTTTTGTTTTCATATTTTCACCTTTATATAACCATAATTTATCAATCTATGCTTTTTATTATTTCTTAAAAACCAAAATAGCCTTTGCGCCAAGTGTTATTGTTGCAGATGACAAATATGATTTTGTTGCCACAAAATTTTATACAAAAATGCAGATGTTCAAAGAGTACTACACCAAAGAAAAATACATTGGATATCTTGTCGGAAATCTAGTTATTTTTTCACTATCTTTGCTTCAAAAGGAAATTGTTCCATGGGATAACAAAAATTTATTTTTGAAAGACCATGTTAACAAAAACAACAGATACTCTCTACAATATGTCGAGATAAACAAGAAAAACGTCATAGATGCTGCAAGATTGCAATTTAATATTTTTTATGCAATGAATAACGTCGGCTATTGCGATTATCTAAAAGAACTTGAAACAAAGGATAGATACAAAAACAAAGTTTTGCCAATAAACTTTTTGGTTTATCTTAACAATTATCCTGTGGGAATAATTGGTTTGTATGAATTAAAAGAATATCCTGACGACATATGGATAAACTGGTTTGGCGTGGATGCAAGGTACAGAAATAATGGTATTGGTACTCAAATGTTACTCAAAATTTTGGATATAGCCAAATCTTACCACAAAAAGAATTTTAGGCTTTTTACGTATGAAACTTGGAACTACCATGCACTTAGTATTTACAAACGAACCATGCAACTTGAAGAAAGTTATGATAACGCACAAGAGAATAGTTTTTTGATTAAATTCGGAAAACCAAAAATATATAGCAGAAGTTTAATTGACAAAGAAGTTCAACCTTGGAATAACAAATTTATAAATCTATCTGATGAGTTGTTGTTAAACGAAAAAAGCATAGAAAAACTCAAAGAAGACAATTTGTTTAATCTATTCTCCGAATCCGACTTTATGGAAACATTAATGGTAGAATAGTTGGACATGTACTAATTCTTGACGATGTGCATTGTAGCAAATTATGGAAAAAACACACAATAAAGATACCGTTTTGCCCCGTATTTGATTACATGACACAAATTTTTTCCTTGCGCTAAAATTAAGTCTTATTTAGTTTATATTATTTCTTTTTTGTAAATATTGCTTTGATTGAAGCACCCAAATCTACGAAGGTCTTTTTCTTTACTGCAAACCAAAAAATTGCAAATCCGCCCATTCCTGCAACTAAATTTGCAAAATTATAATATCCTGTATAAGTTGTGTCTTCAAACTCTGAGTATGTTGAATATTGCCCTGTATATTTCTTAACTTCGAGGTCGGCAACATAAAGGCTTTTTCCGCTTACAAGCTGAGACATTCTCTTATAACCTTGCAACTTGCAAACCTCGCATAACGGGTAATTTGTATCACGCATAAGACACTCAAAACTTGAGTTGTATGCATTGCCATAGCCTAGCGCATTACACGTATAAGTCTTCCTAAAACCTAAACTGTTTCCACTTTACTTGTTCGGGATTGTGAGTGTGCGCCACGTTTAATGACGTAAGAACTGTTTTCTGAGTAGTACTTGACATATACTCATCGCCAAGACCTAACAAGCCGTGTCCGAGTTCGTGTGTAAAAGTCTTTTCAGCACGGTCGCTGTCGGACGGTGTTATGAAATAATGAAAGCCGTACGCAAGATTTGTATATGCGTCACCAAAATTACGGGTAGTATTAACGAGTAAAGCAAACTGGTTGATATAATCATGAACGTAATAAAATGGAGGATATTGCTTGTCGTCGTCCCACTTGAATACGTCCGGTTCGGTGTTGTTAGGAATATGTGCGTCGTGTATTTGTTCGATAAAGTTCGGGCCTATGCATCTTTCAAACATATGATTTTTCCATGGATTTCCCATATTTGTCGATATCAATGATGAATTCTTATCACTTACAACTACGTCAAAAAACGTACTACCACCATTTTCAAAACTTGACTCAGATGCCGTGCAAAGTGCATAAACATTAAAGCGGTCGGCATAACTACGATATGGCTCGTACTGCATAGCACCCTTCCAAACCTTTTTGACGTCGTTTATATACTTTTGTTGCTGACTTTTTGTATACCCTTCGCCACAAAACACAATAACCATATTCTCGGTATCGCTTCTTGTCTTTTGAATAGTATATACGGGAATTGTCGGATTTGTATATTTTCCGTCGTTTGAGTAATATGAGCCAAGGGTAATCTCAAGTTTTTATTCGATATTTATATCCCATTCCTGATTTGGGTCATCTTCTGGCTCGGCAACGGTATAATCACTCTCCACCTTGTCAGGAACTGAGCCGAAATATGGATTGGACGAAGTTCCATTGCCTGATGTTATCACATAATAGTCAGTATCAAGATAAAACGCAGGTCTAACTCCTATATAATCACGTAGTGGAGACTCTCTACCTATAGTTCCATTATTGTGAACGTAACGCATATCATGGTTACAATTGGATACAGGTGTTCTAAGCCAATATGGCCATTCCATTCCTTGTTCGTTTCTTCCTATATAATAACTATTAAAATTTTTCCAAACAGCATTAACTTGCTTAACGTCGAGAAGAAAGACTTTTTCGGTTGAATTTTCGCCGTATGCACTTTCAAAATTGCTAGCAACATTTTGAATATCATAATTTAATTCTAAATCGGAACGACCGTCACCATCATAAATTCCTTGTTTGTATTCCGGATGAGATACAAGTGAACGTTGAGTAACAGTCTTCATAGTTGCAATTTCGTCTTTTGAAAAGTCATTCAAAAAGCCGGCCTTTCCATCATAAGCATTACCGTCAACATACTCAGCTTTTGGCGGATTTCCACACAACCACTTTACTTCACCAGTTGTCGCAGTAGAATTTAGCCATGAGCGCATATTACTATCTTTCCAATAGTTAGAGCCGTATTTATCACGCTTGTAATTGCGACTATGAGATTTTGAACGACTATTATCGCTAGTCTTAGCATCATATGGAAGATTATCTAGTATGTTATCGGCAAGCATAAGATAGCCTTTTTCGTCAATACTCACGCATCTCCAAACAATGTTTTTGTCATTATATCTCCCAAGGCTTATGTATTCCCCAAGTGCTATCTGCGTCGTTTTTGTCTCATTTGTAGACAAGACGCTTTGGGCATTTGCAACTGTTTTGTTTCCAGCATTAGCAGAGCCTTGTATTTTCATTGCTGTATTGCCAAAAATAGTAAGAACTAGAACCATGGTAATTATTATTAATACCATGTTAATTCTTTCAAAACATTTTTTCATTGTGGCTTGCCTCCTCTTAACTTTTTCTATGGTGAGATTTTGTGGACGGATTTTTCATTGACTAAAACATAAAGTTTTATTTGTTATAAGAGTAAAGCATATCACTATACATAAAACCTATGTACCGAGATTAAAATCTTGTTGTATTCGCCCCGATGCAAATTTACAACATGTAGGACTTGCTTACTTGCTAAAATTGTCTCAAACATAACAACTCCTTGTCAACTTATTTTGCTTGTTTTGTGTAAAATATTAGGTATGAATAGTTCCAAGTTATTTTCAATATGTTTTATTTTTTGCATAATGACTTATTTTAGCCAAACATCAATCATATTCCACACCCATGCAATATAATGAATATAATGCTAAATTGTAGGATTATCCGCACTCAATTCACTATACTCATTTTCAATACGTGTTTTTACTGTTTTTTTCAAAAACGCACAGTATAATTTAAGAAATAGAAATTAACAGACTCACAAAATTTTTTAAAAACACGACTTGAGTTTGAAATTACAACTTGAAAATATTGTCTGCTTTCTTATGATACACTGTATTCGAATTGTTCAAATAAATCTCATTATTTATCTTTGCATGCAACAAAAAAACTCCATATCGTTTGATAGTAATCAAACATATATGGAGTAATTGTATTATTTCACAAGTGGAATAATAATGCCCAAAATAACTACTAAAAGTAATACAAAATAAAGCACTTTCCAAACAGTTTGTTTTGGTTTTACATAACGCCAAGCGACATATGCCACAATACAAATTGCCAAGGCTGTTGCAATTCCTTGCAAAGCAGGAATAACTTTGGAAGTTACCCCACAAAGCGAAAGAATGCTTGCAATCAAGTAGAATATTGCCATAGCACCAATACACCAAAAACTAATTTTGTTTAGTCCCCAAGTTTTGATGCCGCCCGAACGTCTACTAGTTTTGTTTGACGACTGTGTCGATTTTTGAGTGGTAGACGAAGTTGTAGACTTTGCACTAGTTGATTTTGTAGTTGTAGTCTTTGATGATTTTGTAGTTGCTGGCTTAGTGGTCTTTTTGGTTGTTGTCTTTTTTGTTTCTGCCATGATATCATCTCCTTATGTTTTATCAAATATATTTTAGCACAAAAGTCAAAGATTGTTAACAACTTTTGACTTTTTATTACAAATAATTAATTTTTTTCTATACTTCTAATTTCCATAATCCATGCAAATTACAATATGCATAAATGGTTTTGATTTCGTCTCCCGGCACGAGTGCAAAACTTACACACGGTTCACCATCTATTGGCAAAAGTTTTCGTTGATTTCCTTGTTTGGTTTCAATTGCTACCCACGAAATATTATGTTCAACAAGCATTGGATGAGCAACACTCCCAACCCTTACATCAACAATATTATCGTGAAGACTAAATACTGGCAAGTGCTTTTCTTGAGATGCGTCAGTGCTATTTGGAACAATTCTCTCTAATTTTTGTTCGCAACAAAATACATTCTCGCCTTTGTTTTCGGCAAATGCCAAAATATTTCCGCATTTTTTACATATAAAAAATTCCATTATTTTCTCTCCATATTTTTAATAAATATTTTTGTCATGTTCATAATGCAAAAGTTCATGAATAAGTGCTTTGTCATCATGCAAAACATCTTTATAGATTTTCTTAACACCTTTGTTGTCTTCGGTGCTTTTGAACTTCATATTTCCATCAGCATTATAAATGCTTTGACTACGTTTGAGTATAACTTCATTAACGTCGTGTAAGTTATAATCAACAAAAGGCTGACCACCGCCATTAACACAACCACCTGGGCATGCCATAACTTCTACAAAGTCATATTTTTTGTCGCCACTTTGAAGTGCATCCATAACCTTTGGAGCATTGGAGAGTCCATGAACAATTGCAAGATTTAATTTTTTGTCGCCAAGATTAACAGTAACTTCCTTAACTCCATCGCTATATCTAACACTTTCGATTATATCTTGTTTTTTGCCAGTGAGTTTGTACGTTGCATATCTAAGGGCAGCTTCAGTTACACCACCAGTTACACCAAATATAAGACCTGCACCAGTATACTCCCCAAATGGATCATCGAACTTGGAATCATCGAGTCTTTCAAAATTAATACTCTTGAGTCTAATTAATTGTGCAAGTTCTCTTGTGGTCAAACTCTTGTCTATTGTTCCCCTTGCAAGGATTTCTCGCTTTTTGGCAGTACAAGGCATAATGGATACAATTTTAACTTTTTTGCCTTGTGATTCAAAAAAGTACTTAACCAAACTTCCAAGCATTTCATTTGGAGATTTAGATGTCGACAAATTTTTGACATAGTCTGGATAAAACTTTTCACAATAATTAAACCATGCTGGGCAACAACTCGTAAACAAAGGAAGACCTTTGCCCGATGTCAATTTTTCAATCAATTCGTTTGCTTCTTCCACAACAGTAAAGTCCGCACCCATATTAACATCAAAGACATAATCAAAACCAATTGCTTTGAGTGCCGACACCATTTTTCCTTCGGCAAACGAACCTATTTTTTCACCGAACTCTTCGCCAATTGCAACCCTTACTGCAGGTGCTACTTGAGCAACTTTGATTACATCTTTTTCGTCTAGTAAATCTAGCACTTCATGAATCTCAGTTTTTTGAGTAAGAGCGCCTGTAGGACAAACCAAGACACACTGTCCACAACCTACACAAGGACTCTCTTGCAATGGTCTATCGAAAGCCGTTCCTATCTTAGTTGCAAATCCACGATTAATCTTAGTTATTGCACTACACCCCTGTCTTTTGGCACAAACAGATATGCATTTGCCACAAAGTATACACTTACTGTCATCTCTAACAATTGCATGATTTGAGTCATCAATAGTATTAGATGATGTCTCACCCGCATATCTTTCAGTATCCACACTAAATTTTTCACAAAGAGACTGAAAGTAACACTTAAGATTTTTTGGACAATTAAGACAGTTTTTGTTGTGGTTGCTAAGAAGCAATTCCATAACTTTTTTTCTAGCGTTTATTACCCTACTTGAATTTGTCTTGACAACCATGCCTTCTCTAACTTTGGTAGTACAACTCGTCATAAGTTTTTTGAGACCCTCGATTTCAACAACGCAAATTCTACAACTAGCAGGCTCATTAATATTTTTGAGAAAACAAAGTGTTGGAATATCTATTTTGACTTTTTTGGCAACTTCCAAAATTGTATCATTAGAATCAGCAACAACAGGAATGCCGTCTATAGTTAAATTTACTTTCATATTTACTCCTTTGAAATAGCACCGAATCTACAAGTATTATAGCACTTACCACATTTAATACATTTGTTTTGGTCGATACTAAATTTCTTTTTGATTTCACCAGATATTGCACCAACTGGACATGCTCTGCTACAAGCACTACAACCTATACACTTGTCAGTGATTACATAACTTGTTAAAGCCTTACAAACTCCCGCTCTACATTTATGATTTTGAATATGTTCAATATATTCATCTCTAAAATATCTAAGAGTGCTTAAAACTGGATTTGGACTGGTTTGTCCGAGTCCACAAAGCGAGTCATCTTTGACATATTTGCAAAGTTCTTCGAGTTTGTCTAAGTCTTCCATTGTCGCTTTGCCTTCGGTAATTTTTGTCAAGATTTCCAAAATTCGTTTGTTTCCAATTCTACATGGTGTACATTTTCCACAACTCTCATCAACTGTAAATTGCAAGAAGAATTTTGCCAAATCAACCATACAACTATCTTCGTCGACAACAATCATTCCCCCACTACCCATCATTGAACCTAGTTCGCTAAGACTCTTGTAATCGATTGGGGTATCCAAATATTCAGCAGGAATACAGCCACCACTTGGCCCACCCATTTGAACCGCTTTAAACTTTTTGTCATTAGGAATGCCACCACCAATATCATAGATGATTTCTCTTATTGTTGTTCCCATAGGTAGTTCAATGAGTCCGGAATTTTTTATCTTTCCAGTCAAAGCAAAAACTTTGGTACCTTTGCTATCATTTGTTCCTATTGAGTTAAACCACGAAGCACCATTATTGATAATTTGTGCCACATTAGCCAAAGTCTCAACGTTATTTATTACAGTAGGACAACCATACAATCCTTTTTCGGCTGGATATGGTGGCTTTAAGGTTGGCTCTCCACGCATTCCTTCAATACTGTGCATAAGTGCCGTTTCCTCGCCACAAACAAATGCTCCCGAACCAAATTTAATTTCCAAATCAAAATTAAATTTTGTTCCAAAAATATTTTTCCCCAAAAGCCCCATTCGGCTTGCTTCATTTATTGCATCTTGTAGTCTTTCGCCAGCCAGTGGATATTCTGCACGCAAATAAACGTAGCCTTTGCTTGCACCAATTGCATAGCCAGCAATAGCCATTGCTTCGACGATTGCATGCGGGTTACTTTCTATTATGCTTCTATCCATAAAAGCACCGGGGTCACCCTCGTCAGCATTACAAATTACATATTTTTGTGGAGCGTCATTGACTTTTGTAAACTCCCATTTCTGACCGGTTGAAAATCCTGCACCACCACGACCACGAAGTCCGCTTTCTTTGATTAAATTAATAACTTCGTCTTGAGTCATTGAAGTTAATACTTTGTATAATGCTAAATATCCATCAAGAGCAATATAATCTCCCAAGATATTATCAAGACTCATATATTCAGCATTATTTCTTGCAATATATTTTTGTTTTTTGCAAAATTGCAAATCGTTCTTTTTGTAAACTTTTTGTCCATTGTCTTCGGGAAGTAGTCTTGTAACCAACTGACCTTGTTCGAGACTACTTACAATTTCTTCAACATCGTCAACTGTAACTTTGACATACATTGCATCTTGTGGATAAATTAGCACAATCGGACCATTAACACAAAGTCCAAAACACCCAACTCCATGAACCGCAATATCTTTGCTCAAACCCTTTCTGGAAATTACTTCGGTCAATTTTTCTTGAACACGTTTGCTTTTGCAACTACGACAACCTGTTCCGCCACAAACCATAATGTCGTATTTGTAACTTACATTAGCACCTTCAATGTTTTTTCTAAAATTAACTTCGTCTAAATATTTTTTCTTTAATTCTTCTAATTTTTCAAAATCCATGTTATCTCCTTAGTCTGCAAAACTATCCAAAATTCTATCCACATCTTCGGGTTTTAGTTTTCCATACACTTCGCCATTAATGGTAATGGCTGGTGCTAATCCACAACATCCCAAACATCTACAAGATGTAACTATCCATTTTCCATCCGGAGTCATCTGTCCAACTCTAACTTTGAGTTTTCCTAGAATTCTTTCCAAAACATCATTTGCACCAAGGACAAAACATGCAGTGCCGAGACACACATCAATATTATATTTTGCCTTTGGGGTAAGAGTAAAGAAACTATAAAAGGATATAATTCCATAAATTTCACTCTCTGCCATTTTGAGAGTTTCGGCAATTTTTGGCACAGATTTTTCAGGTATATAACCAAATATCTTTTGTGTCATTTGAAGAACAACCATAATGTTATCCTTTCTGCCTTTGTATTTTTCTAGCACATTTTCAAATTCTTTGACTTGGCTATCTGTACCAAGTCTATTACATTCACACATAAGTAACTCCTAAAGTATTTTACTAACTTATCTAGTTTAGCAAATTTTGTTTTTTTTACAAAAAGATTTTAATCAAAAAAAGCAACAAGTTACAAAACTTGTTGCTAGTAACAAACCATTATTGTTCACTTTCATAAATTATATCACTGTACATATTCCAATAAATCTTAGTCAAGTAACTTGGTTTTAGATTATGTGGAACATAAATTTTTAAGTGCGTCACAACTGATGTGTCTGTAGTTACACCATAGAAAATGCTATTAGTATTAAGTTTATCATTCGTTCCATCATAATTTGATATAACTACCGTATTTGGAGTTAAAATCGTAAGATTTGTCAAATAATTGCAGGCTTTAAATGCCCCCTTGCCAATAAAAGTAACTTTTGGCAAAGTAATTTTGGCAACATGCGAATTTTGAAAAGCATTATCAGAAATCGTTGTTACATTTGCTAGATACATTTCAACTTTTTTGTTTATTGCAAAAGTATTATGGAATGTTCCTTCCTTAATCTCAGTCACCTTGGTTGGCAAATCAAAATATGAAATTTTTTGACAATTTGCAAAAGCATATTTTCCAATTGATGAAATATTGTCACCTAAAAAAATAAGTTTTTCAAGTGCCTTGCAATCTCTGAATGCACAATCGCCAAGCGTTTCCATTTCGCTATTAATATATACTATTCTAAGTCCCCCATAAAGTCCAGTTTCATCAGAAATTACATTTGCCCATGCACTTTGATAAATTCCTGCGCTATCATGAATTCCATCACTTGCACCCGTTCTAAACCTATCTGGCGCTATATCTTTGATTTTCTTAATATTATTTGGAAGAATTATTTTGTTACAATATCCCAAATATTTATTGAGAACTCCATTTTCGTCGACTTCAAACTTGCTTGAGTCAGTATCAAACCAAGCACCATAAATATCAATGTTTTCGTTTAACTCATAGGTTTTTTCGGCAAAAGGTGTTCCTGTGCATTCTGGATTATCATACCAAAGTAGTTGTTCACCGTAATGCGAACCTTCCTTGGTATTAAATACAAGTGGCAAGGAATATTTCGAGCCGGGTTTGACATATTGTTCGTAGTATCCTTTCAAGTCGTCAAGTGGCATATCCGAATTTTCTTCGCCTTCGGCAAAATGAAGCCTTACTGCAACACCATCAGCCCATTTTACATTAAGTGTGAAACTATTCCAAATTCGACTGCCAAATTTGAATCTTGATTTAAAATTTTCGTCTTTACTCCAATACTCAATATAATATCCTTCTTTTTTGACCTTCTTTGGTTCATTAACTTTTTGCAAAAACCTATAAGTATCAGATTTGAGTTCTTGTTTATAAATTTGTCCGCCATTAAAGTTGTATGTAACCGTATATTTAAATAGCGATTTTACAAACATATAAAGCAGTGTCGATGCCACCAAAAATATCAGAATTGAGATACCAATTATTTTTAGTTTGTTATAGCCTGAGTAACTATTAAATACCCCGACTTCTTTTTCTTCCTTCATTATTTAAATAACCTTCTTTTATTTTGTCTTTTTGAAGCATAAATCATTCTTAGATTTTGAATTTTCTTTTTTCGTTTGTTGGCAGAATAGATTAATCCTAATGTTATCCCAACTATCAAAGTCAAACCCAGCACATATACATACCAGATATTGTGATACTTAATAACAATAGTTGTGTCATCGGTTATGTTTTGTGTAGATTTACTATATGTCAAGATGTTAAACATGTTAGATTTCAAATTGGGCTTGTCTGCAGATTGTCCATATTTAACCAAATATTTTTCGGTGCTACCATCGGGCAAAATATATGTAACCACATATTTTTGCAAATCCCATTTTGGATAAAGGTTTATTTGTCCAACTGTTCCTTTGGCTATTCTTGTGGCTGGGACGGAATATTTTTCATCATAAAACCACCCTTTAAAAATGTAACCATGCTTGGAAATAGGTTGAAGTTCAAAAGTTTGGGTTTCAACATTATAACTAGGCAAGTTATATAGATTTTCGGCATCGGTGTGGTAGTTTATTTCAAATTCTATAGGTATCCACTTTGGATACAAAATTATATCGCCCCTATCAAACTTGGTTGTTTGCATTTTGGCTTGACCTTCAGTTAGAGTCCTTGTCAAGTACCAATCAATAAAATAATAATTTGGTCTTTGGGGTATATAAAAGTGAACCTCGTTTTCAATAGAATAAGTTTCGGTTTCTTTGTAATTTAACGTTTCGGTTTGTTCTTTGTCCGAAAGAACATAGTAGATGGTGTATTTTCTTGGACTGGTTTTGAGTTTGTAAGTAACATTACTACTTGCAACTTGAGAAAGTTCATTAACTTTTTGACCATTTAAAGTCCAGTAATATTGATAAAAATCATTTAGGTCTGGATCGACATTAGGAAACTCAATTTGCTCGTTAAACAAATATTCTTTTTGCACAATACTTTGCTTGTTTTGAAGTGTATTATATAAAGCCTTATCAATACTTTCATAATTAAAATCAAAAGTAATAATAAGTTTGTCACTCGCGTACACTAGATTTTGGTTTGAAGATAATCCGCACAAACAAAATAGTGTCAGCAAAAATAAAAATATTATCTTTTTCATATGTTTAAAATCTTTAAAATCCTATCATATTTTAGATATTTTAACAAAAAAACATAGATAACACAAATTTTTAATAAGTGTTTTTTAAATTTAAATTAATTTGACTAATCTTTCAAAATTTACTAAAATTAAAAAAACAAATAGGGAGAAAAAGTATGTCAAAATTATACTTTAAGTATGGTGTAATGGGAAGTAGCAAAAGCGCCCAAGCATTAATGTGCAAATTCAATTATGAACAAGTAGGATTTGATGTGCTTTTGATTAAACCCAGCATAGATACTCGTGACAAAACCAACCAAAAAATCGTCGTTCGTTCAAGAATTGGGCTAGAAAGTGAATGTTTTGCTTTTGATAGAAACGAAAACCTGTACAAGTTTGTTTTTTCGCACAATCAATTTAAGCCTAAGTCGGTAGTAATTGTCGACGAAGCAAACTTTTGTACAACTGAACAAATAAACGAACTAAAGGAAGTGTCAAGACACATACCCGTTCTTTGTTATGGCCTGCTTACCAACTTCAAAACTGAGTTGTTTGAAGGCTCAAAGAGACTTGTGGAGATTGCCGAAAGTCTTATGGAAATCAAAGCGGTTTGTGAATGTGGCAAAAAAGCAACCGTTAATGCTAGATTTGTAAATGGAAATTTAACACTAGACGGCGATGAAGTAATGATAGGCGGAGACGAAACTTACAAGGCTATGTGCTACAATTGTTATAGCGAACTTAAAAAAGGAGTCAAAAATGAAAAAGAAACTCCTTCTGCATAGTTGTTGTGCACCTTGCACAAGCGGTGTGCTTTGGCAACTAAACGACTATGATATAACCCTGCTTTTTTATAACCCCAATATAGACACTCTTCAAGAATACAACAAGAGACTTGATGCTCTCAAAGATTATATTTCAAAAGTCAATTTGGAAAATAACACTAATATATCTATAGTCGCAATTCCCTACACTCACGACGAGTTTAGCACAAAAATCAAAGGCATGGAAGACGAAAAAGAAGGCGGAAATAGATGCAAAATTTGTTTTTCATTAAGACTAGATTATGCTGGAAAGTATGCAAAAGATAATGGTTTTGATATTTTTGCAACTACTCTCACAGTTAGCCCGCACAAAAATTTTGAAATAATCAATACAATTGGACTAAGTGTTGGCAAAAAATATGATATTGAGTATTTAGAAAGCAATTTCAAAAAAAATAATGGATATCTATTATCCATTCAAAACTCCAAAAAATATGGAATTTATCGCCAAAATTATTGTGGCTGTAATCCTAATTTGTAGTGTCAAATAATACTTTTTGAAGACAACAAAAAAAAACAATCTCAAATGAGATTGCTTTTTTGTGTAGAATTAGTTTTTTGCTTGATAAACAGTTGCACCACCTGCAAGCAATGCACCGATACAGCCCAAATACATGCCAACTCTAGCAATTGTTCTAGTTCCAACTTCGCTACCCAAAACTGTAGTAACACTAGTTAGTTTTGAAGCAATGATTAGAGCAAATATAAAAGTAACAAGGGCAAGCACAGCTAGTGCAATTCCCAAAATCATATTTACAAGTTTAAATCTAAGTCCCAATAAATCAAGAACTGCAAACACCAAAACTCCAGCACTTACAAACACAGTAAGCATGTAAGCCCAGTATCCTACTGTTGCAACAAATGCAGTATCTTCCGCAGCCTTTAGACCATAAAGTGCAGTTGTACCTGCAGTCATATCGCTAGATAGTTCTCCAGCAAATGCAGCTGAGAATACGTCTGTTCCTTTTGCTACCCACAAATCAGCCTTGGTTGCTACTGTAAATGCCTTAAATACTGGCATAAATAGTGTACAAATTGTAAGTACTGCTAAAGCAATAACAATTATTGAAACAACTAATCTTGTGGTATTTTGTTTTTTAGATTTTCTTTTTGCCATAACATTCTCCTTTTTTTGTTTGATACTATTATATTAAATTAATTTTAATCTCATGTCAAACAAAAATTTTGAAATTAATCAAAAACTTTTAATTTTCAAAAAAATTCCTTAAATAGACATTTTTTGCATTTTGAAAAGAGTTAAAAAATAGACAGAATTATTCATTCTGTCTAAAAACGCCAATTACACAAGTTTAAATGTCATCTTGGCTGGATTGTGGTCGGAATACATAAAATCTGTATCTATGTTTGAAATATTAATGTCGGTGATATTATCTGAACAAATAAATCCGTCCAAAACAACCGTATAACTTTCGCCCTTAATATAAGCTGTATCTGTCGACCTACACGTTGGAGCATTTTTGGAACTTACAAATCTAAAGCCGTCTGCCAAATTATCGCTATTTAGAACAAACACCCACTCGGGTTGTTTTCTGTTTGTCTCCCATGTTCCAATTGAACCTGCTATGTCGTGATTAAAATCTCCACCAACTATAACATAATTGCCTAGTTGCTTTTCTTCATTCAAAACGCCATTAAGCATTTCTAGTTGTCTAGCTCTAACCTTTCCACCTTCGTCATAAGCACTTAAGTGGATATTAATTAACACTAATTCTTTGGAACTTTCTTGAATAGGTAGTCTAGTCACTTGAAAGCATCTATCTAGGTCAAAGAACTTGGTCGGAAAACTCTCGTCTACTGGCAAACTTCGACGTGTAGCACTGGTAATATTATACTTTGAAAGAGTTGTAATTCCAGCATCGGTCTTGCCATGTGGCGAAGTTAATGGATAAAATAGATATGCGCTATGAAAATTAATTGAAATTGAACTCGAATAATCTTCAAAATTCTTTTGAATCTCTTGATACTGATTCACTTTGTGGCTTCTGTCCGCCTTGACATCTACTTCTTGAAAAAAGGCAAAGTCTGGATTTACACTCTTAATGGTATCTATTGCACCATTTGTATTAAAGATTACTGTATCTTTGGACTTGGCAACACTTCCTGTGCCTTGAAGTTTTTGGCCATCCAAAGTTTCCCCAGAATCCATAAAAAACGAAAAGTCTTGTGAATACGCCCCAAATCCAATATTATATGTTGTTATCGAGTACTCAGTATCTAGCCTAACAACACTTTCTTTGTTTCCCACAACATCTATTTTTTGGTTATCTTCAATTCGATTGTATTGAATACAAACATATGCAAAATATGTCCCAACTACCAGTATCAAAAAGGCGAGTATTATTGCAATTACTTTGAGTAAAATTTTCCAAAAACTTTTTGCTTTTGCCATTTGTTTCTCCTTAAATTTTAAAAATAGGCAAACATAATCAAAGTGTCAATTATATTTGCCTATAGTTTATTTAACTTCTTTTGTATTGGAAGTACACAATCGAATCACCAAAATTCCCCTGTGCACTCTTTGCCATCTGATAACTTTGACTTACATTAAACATAAAGTCGTAATCATGATTTACATCATAAATTCTGAAATGAATATATTTGACATCAATGTTATTTTTGTCTGCATCTGATACTTGTTTTTTGTTGTCGTCAAGCAATTCAAGACTATTATTATCCTTAATTCCCGCCACTTTGCTTGCGAGTAAACAAATATTTTGACCAAAGTTAAGCATCAAATCATATGGGGTCATAACAGTGCTTGTAGTAGTGTCTCCTTCTTGGATACTATCTGGTTCAATTACAGAAGCTGAGTTGATTGAACTTAAGAAGGCATATGAGAATTTGAGTGGTGTATAAAGACTTGTTGTGTTAGACAAAATTAAATCATTTAACAAACTATACATTTCGTCTGTCTTTTCATCAAAAGTACAAGGACCGTTGATATATTTGTCATAATAAGCTAGTTCGCCGTTGTAATTCTTTTGTTCAAAGAATTTTGATTTCCAAACATTTTGAGAAAGTGTAAATTTAATCTTAGCCAAGTCTATTTCGCTTAAATCTATTTCGTTATGATTAAGTCCATATCTAAATCCTAAGTTATCTACAAAAGTTGTAACATTTAGCGAACTTGTTGCCTTTCTAGAAATAATTGGTTGATTGCTTGAATCTTTGGCATAAGTCAAAGTTAGACTTTCCGGAAGCGTGTTTCCATTGTTTATGATATTTTTCTTTAAGGAATATGATTCTAGTCTAAATAGTTTGTAGAATTGGTCTGGAAGTCTAGTTTTCTTGCCAGTTATTTCGCCGTCATCATTTACATCATCATATTCATATGTATTTCTAAGACCCAAGTTATAATTAAAAGTTGCACCAGATTTTTGATTTATTTCAATATTTCCATTAAGCAAAATTCCAGCGAAAGTTGGTGAATATATGGCATTATAGCCTTCACTTATGCTTGTGTCTTCAAACATTGTAAGCAGTCCAAGCCTAATGCTTGATGAATTGTTTGAATTGTCTACTTTTATTTTGGGACTATCAACTATATGTTCAAAATGTCCGTATTGAGATTTTCCGCAGAGTTCAGAAATTTCCAAGTTAGAACAATTTTCAAGTGTAATTTGGGACCTGTTTATTATGTTAGAAAAAATTCCATTTAAACTTTGACCACACACTCCGCCAATAATCAAATTTGGGGCATCTTTGAAATTAATAATCGTATTGCTATCAATATAGTCTAGTATGCCATAATTTACACCAACTACCCCACCAACAAACAATCCAATTCTACTTTGTGTTTGAGTATCTGATGAAAAGTTAATCTTGCCACTTGTTATACAATTCTTAATTTCACCACTTGAATTATTTCTTCCAGCAATTCCACCAATTTCGGCTTGTAAGGAAGCATCAAAACTTGTGGTAATATTTCCTGTATATGTACTCGTTGAAACCAAATCACTATTGGCACCAACTATTCCACCGACAAACTCGCTTTGACCAAGTGCAATAATATCTACACTAGATTTTGTATCACAAACTATACTTCCCAAATTAACATTCGGCATTATACTTCCAACTTTCAAAGTTGTAAGAGTATCTGCTTGGGAGTATTCAATTTTTCCTATGGTTTCAACTTTGTTTACACTCGTATTAACAGCCAAAATATCAAACATATTAGAACCATTAGACAAAGCATCTTTGACATGATTAAGTGTTGCTACACACAAAGACACATCTAGTCCATTGAGACTTCGGGCATCGCTTTCAACTCTATTTATTTTGAGTTTACCTTTGATGGTCATGTTTTCAATATTTTGAACATTTACAAGAGGGCTAATTGTAGTATATGTATTTTGGGTTTTGACTTCAATTTCCTGAAAACCAACAAATAGTCTCAAATCAAAAACTTTGACACCATTTACAAACAAACCCTTAACACTTGTTTCTACTTCTTGTTTGTCTTCGCCACTTCCAACATAGTACTTATAATCCGAAAACTTGAAGTTTTTGATAACTTTGTTATTTCCATAAAGCGAAGATTTGCCAAGGTCTATACAAACACTTTCGCCACCACAATCAATATTTTTTGTTAAAACATATGTATTGGTTTCGCCCGTTTTTTCATTAATGGATTTGAGTTCATCAAAACTAGAAATTTCAACTATATTTCCACTAGTGATTATTCTATTTGGCACATCGGTTTTTTCAAAAATTGTTTCCCACTCCGAAATTATTCCATCGCCATCCAAATCTTTGGATACTTCTACTTGGGTTCGACTACAGTTGCATGCACTAAATAATATACACGAAACAATAGCCACCATACATATCACAAAATTTTTCCAAAATTTCATCTTTCACCTACTCAACTAACTTTGTCGAACTTTTAAGACTTTGACCAACTTTGGTGGCCTTTTTACTTTATTATTCTCAAAAGCATTTTGTTTTATCTACATGACACTCAAAAATTTGCCCTAAGTATGTTTGAAAATTCAGTCTAACAGACATCAAACTTCAGCAAGATTTAATATCACATAAATTTTTTAAGTATATTTTATTTTAATAAATACTTACATCAAAGTCAAACGAATTTATTTATATAAAATAAATGTATGGTTTTAATTTAAATTAGTTTTAGACATTTAATTAAATATTGCCAAAATAATTTGAAGAAATTATTTGACTAAATCATATTCAATTGCTAAAATGAAATTGTGAAATATCATCTCAAAGGAGATTAATATGACAAAAAAAGCAAAATTAATTACAATAATAACAAGCGCAGTAGTCGCTGTTGCATTAATAGTTACTGCAATATGCCTAATAGTTGCAAATGCCAATAGAAAGAAAGAATACGAACTAAGAGAAAAAACCGCAACAAGCATAATGACTTGTGAGACAAATCCTAGTGTACAATTTGTTCTAAACGGAAACGACAAAGTTATGAGAGTTGTAGCACTCAATAATGACGGCAAAGCACTAGAATTAAATGGTGAATTTATAGGACTTACAGCCGAAGATGCTGCCGAACTTTTTGTTAAAATTACTACCAAAGCGGGAAAAATCAGCCTTGACATCACGGCTAGTGGCACAACTGTTACAATTACTTTTAGTGGTTCAAAACAAGACTACTCCGAAATGAGTAAATCTGTTGTAAACAAAGTCAACAAGTTTTTTGACGAAAACGGAATAATTGCTGGTGCAAAAAGTCAAATAGAAGAACTAAAAGAAAGTGTAAAAAGACTTAAACCTACAGCATCAGATGTAGACACCAAAACTTTGGACGAACTATTTACTCAATATGACAATATAGCAAATTTGGTATCAAAAGTTATTCCTGATAACATGGCTAGTTTTTATGCAAAATATGATGAACTAAACGCTGAATATTTGAAGAAAGAAGCAGAAATAAACAGTTATATCAAACAATGGAAAGATGCAATTGCATTGCTTCCTAAAGGATCGGACGAAATAGCAAAATTAAATGCCAAAATCACATCAACCCAAAAGACATTAAGCGATTATTACGATTTCTTTGTAAACCAAGTAAACGATGCATTGCCTTCTGCCGAAATTCTACAAAACGCACTAAATACTCTAAAAGCACAATTCGAACAAAAAATCAACGATTTCAAAGCAACATTTGATGCACACAAAACCGAGTTCGAAAATAATAAAACTGAATTTGAACAAAAAATCAAAGAATTTAGAGATTCTCTAAATCAAAACTAAAATTCTAACTCCCAACTAAAAATTTGGGAGTTTTTTGTTGCCTTTCAAAGTTTTCATCAAGGATTTTTGATTAAATATCTATTTTTGCAGTGACAAAATTGAAATATTGTGCTAAAATTACACTAGGTCAAGTTGACACCGCAAAAACACAAAGCAAATGCCTTAGCGGTAAGCAATAGTATTCTAGCAACCTAATATGCTGATGTGGCTTTAGACGAACGCGACGCGTTAAAATAAGTTGCCAGTGGCAAGTTATTAGCCAAAGCGGGAGACACTTTAGGTGTCGACGGAAGAGTAAGTATTGCTCTACCTAAAAACGTATTGTAATTACCATAACAAAAATAATAGTATTCTAGTAACCTAATATGCTGATGTGGCTCAGTTGGTAGAGCAATGCATTCGTAATGCGTAGGTCGTGGGTTCGAGTCCCACCATCAGCTCCAAAATTTATTATTTGACAAAAAATATATAGCTCAAATATATTGTAATTTGTGCAGGTGTAGTTCAATGGCAGAATATCGGCTTCCCAAGCCGACTACGAGGGTTCGATTCCCTTCACCTGCTCCAACAAAAAATGGAAGCCAATTAGACTTCCATTTTTTTATTTCAATCTATCTAAATCCGAAGTGACGTTCCATCTTTCGAATAATCTATTCATCATTATATCTTCTGGCCATTTACATTCCATAGTTTCATGAACGTCTTTGAATTTGTTTTTGTAATAATCAATAATTTCATCTGCATTATGATGCAAGAAGAATGGCAAAATATGTTGTTCTTGCAATTTTTTGAGTTCTTCATATGACTTACCGGCATCTTGAATATTTATAATATCTTGTTCGCCAACTCTCTTTAAATCCGGATATTGAAATCCGCTAAATGTATAGCCATAGGGATTGTATATAGGACACCAGTTTGAATTACCCGTCCACCCTATTTCTTTGAAGTATACACCACGTACAAATTGTGGCGCAAGTTTAGGCATGTCGCCCTTTTCGGAAAATCTAGGCACTTTGTGATAATAATCTACTTTGTCCAAATCTACTGGTGCAGTAATTGTTTTTCTAAATTTGTCGTTAAATTTAATTAGCCAAGGAAGTGGCAAGCCAATCTTTGGATCATCTGTATCGCCATAAACATATTCTTCGGGAATTTTTATTAGATATACAGGAATTGAACCATTTGGAGAGTCTTTACTCAAAAACTTGCTTCTAGCCTGATATTTATTTGCAAAATACTCAAGAACTTTTGCTTCGCCGAATTCATCTATGTTTGATTGCCATACCATTGTAGAATCGCCATAGTTAATATCTTTGTAAATATCTAGTCCATTATTAAATGTATCCAAAATGGAACTTAGCCCCTTGACTTTGTGGCTATTGCCCTTGGTTATATATGACCAGTCTGGATAAACAAAATAAGTGTATCTAAATTTGGATTTTTCCATACTTAGAATTCCCCCTTTTCCAACATAGTTTGTCTACGTCTAGCATCTTCTACAATTGACGAATTTTCCAAGAGTGCCATAATTTTAAACCTAGACATTTTGTTTCTGTACTCTAGTAGTTGTGGTTTTAGATATTTTTCGTTGTATTTTTTAAATCCTTGTTTGTCCAAATATGTGATTCTATTATAAATCAACAGTTCGTTTAATCTATCTTTATGGAGTTTTGCACAATCGTAATCATATTCTCTTTCCAGTTTTTCTATAACATCATCATTTCTTGCATTTATTCTCCAAATAGAATAGTGATAAATATCTGTCACAAATCTTTGTTCAGGACTCAAAATAAGACCCTTATGAATTGGACTTAGTGGCATGCAACTCTCATTTTTGATACATCTTAAATCCGGATAGTTAAGATAAACTCTATCTATAAAATTAGAAGCAAGCCCTTGCATTACTTTGTCACCAACTTTTGCTACATTGTTGAGTGGCAATAGCGTACAGAATGTTGAATCTTCGGCTTTTTCACCAAAATTTTCGTCAAGAGATTCTTCTTTGTAAAGTTCTGCCATATATACAGAAGGGATTTTTGCAACCCAAAGTGCATAAGGCAAAGAACCCAATCTTTTTTGGATATTCATAACAAGTCTTTCAAGCCCATAAGCATCGGCGGTTGCACTCGATATTCTAATTGGTTTAGGTGTATACTCTTCGTTTGGCAAAAATTTATTAAAAGCAAAGTCTATCATGTCTAAAACATAAGGCTCTTTTATTTTGTAAACTTCGGTTTCTCTATCTTGAAGTTGTCCAGTATAAGAATCCAAAATTTTGGTAGTTTGCATAACTTTGTCTAGTTGTGCATCGGGTATTCGTCTAGGATAAACTAGATAAAAATACTCTTTTTCTCTATTTTCACTCATATTTCCACCTTAATATAAAAATTTGTTTCCCCACAAAACATTTTACTTATTATATTTTAACACTAGAATTAACTATAGTCAATACCCAATTTTTGATAAGTTTGTCCGATTACCTTCGCTTATCTTTTGGAAAAATTTTCAAAATGTGTTAAACTAATCTAATTGATAAGCCATAAACAATTAAAAATAATGGATAAAAGGCAAAATAATGAATTTACCAAAGGATTTTGAACAAAAAATGAGAGATTTGCTTGGAAGTCAAGCAGATGAATTTTTCAAATCTCTTGATAATCCTTCGCAAAAAGCAATTACCGTCAACTTTGAAAGACTTAAAAAGGACGTTTTCGAAAAAAACTGTGATTTTGAAATTGAGTCAATTCCTTTGACCCAGAATGGATATTTTGCTAGCATTCCAAAGTTTTCACAAAATGTTTTTAACCACATGGGAGTAATTTATTCCCAAGAGCCAAGTGCAATGTATCCGGTTGAACTTATGGATATTCGCCCTCAAGATATATGTCTTGATGTATGTGCATCTCCCGGCGGAAAGTCCATTCAAATTCTTGAAAAACTTGGTGGAAGCGGACTACTTGTTTCAAATGAAATTGCGTTTAGCAGAGCAAAGATTTTAAGAGAAAATCTAACACGTATGGGTTTTGATAATTTCATTATTACTTGCAATTCGTCCGAAGAACTAGCGAGAAGCAACATACTATTTGACAAAATTTTGGTTGATGCACCTTGCGGTGGCGAAGGAATGATAAGAAAAAATAACTTCGACATGAATTTTTATAGTCCTACAAGCATAGACAGCAATGCTGAACGCCAACTTAAAATTTTAGAAAATGTATCCCAACTACTCAAATCAAATGGAACTTTGGTTTACTCGACATGTACATATGACATAAGAGAAAACGAAAATGTTATTTTTAATTTTATAAAAAAGCATTCCGATTTTGAAATTATACACAAACCCGAATTTTTGGCAGTATGTGATAGTGGTATAAAAATTGAAGATGTAAGTACAAACTATGCACTTCGTCGTTACCCACATAGATTCAAAGGCGAAGGTCAATTTATGATTGTTCTCAAAAAAGTTGATTGCGAAAGTTTATCTCAACCAAAACCATCATTGCCAAAATGTTATTGTGAACTTAATCAAAAAGAATTGATGACCATACTCTCTACACTAAAAGGTGTTATAAACATAAAGTTAGATAGCCTTGTTAAGATTAATGACGAAATTTATGTTTTGCCAAAATGCAAATTAAATCTTAAAAATTTAAATGTAATTTATCTTGGTGTACATGTTGGAACACTGCAAAAAAACGTTTTCAAAATTGCACATGAATGTTATCACACATATGGAAAGTATTTTGAAAAGAAAATCGAACTGAATGAATTAGATGTTTACAAATACTTGCATGGCGAAGAACTCAGTTTTGATAGACCAAACGGGATATATGCTGTAGAGTTTTTGGGAGTAACACTTGGCGGTGGCAAAATGACAAACGGAACACTCAAAAACTATTATCCAAAAGAATTAAGAATTTAAAAGGAACAATTATGAAAACACTACTACTTACACACAAAGCCGACCCTGACGGCATAAGTCCAATAATCTTTCTCAAAATGCTAGGCACAAATTTTGATTATATTTTACTTAATGCAAACGATATTATTCCAAAAGTTCAAGAAATAATTAATAACAAAAGTTATTTAAATTATGACGAGATAATCATAACCGATTTAACTTTGGACAAGTCAACTTGCGATTTGATTATGAACACTGGCAATAGTCAAAGGTTCAAATTATTTGACCACCATGCATTTAATTTGGTTGCAAATGACTATCCATTTGGAACAGCCATTAGCACAAATAGTGAAGGAATTAACGAATGTGCAACATCATTATTTTATAAATATTTAGCCAACGCATATCCTACTATTTTTGATAAACCATCAGTTAGAGAATACACAGAACTTGTAAGACTTAGCGACACATGGGACTGGGCAAAAACAAATAATTTGCAGGCCAAAAAATTAAATGACTTGCATGACATTTTAGGTCGAGATAATTATATAGAATACTACTCAAAATTCTTAAAAGAAAACAATGAATTTTTCTTTACAAAAGAACAAGAGTATTTGCTTGAAATTGAGCAAGGAAGAATTCAACGCTACTTAGAAGAAACAGAAAAAACAATGTTTCATGCAACTATTCAAGGCAAAAAATGTGGAATAGTTTTTGCAGAACAAAACAGAAGTTTGCTTGGAAATTATTTGGCATCTAAATATTCATACTGTATAGATTTTGTAGTCATTATTAACATGCAACAAGGCATATCTTTTAGGTGCAACAAAGACGAAATTAACGTCGCAGAAATCGCATCTATTTATGGTGGGGGTGGCCATGTAAAAGCATCTGGAGCGCCTATGGACAACTCACTCAAAAAAGAAGTTATAAAATTAATTCTCAAAGATAAGAATATGTTTAATATGTAGTTATTGTCAATAAGTGACATAATATTGTCATAAATATATAAATAAATGGCAATTCAAATATTTAAATATACAAAAAGGTTTAATTTATGGAATCTAAAAAATATTCAAAAGAAAGTGAAATTAGTTATTGTTTTGGAGCATTCCCCACATATGAACTTCTCAAAAATAAATACACTCACGCTTCAAAAATAGTAATACACGAAAAATTGGACAAAAGTGAAGATATTCGAAAAATATTAGAACTAGCAAAAAAGCATAGAGTTCCAATTTTGACTAATGGAAAGTTAATAGAAAAACTCAGTGGCAAGGGTAATGTCTATATCATGGGAGTATTCAACAAATACGAAATGAAAGTTGACAACAATCAAAATCAGGTACTTTTGGTGAGTCCTAGTGATATGGGAAATTTGGGAACAATAATTAGAGTAATGCTAGGATTTAATTACACTAATTTGAGTATTATCAAGCCCTGTATTGATATATTTGACCCAAAGGTCATAAGGGCTAGTATGGGTTCAATATTCAGTATAAATATTGAACTTTTTGATAGTTTTGATGACTACTCAAAAGTTAATAATAATTACAAGTATCCCTTTATGCTTCAAGCAAAAACTAGTCTTAATAGTCTTGAAAAAAAATCCCAACCACACACTCTAATATTTGGAAACGAAGCAAGCGGACTAGACCAAAAATTCTTGTCAGTAGGCACTCCACTTATAATCAAGCACTCCGACAAAATTGATTCACTTAATCTATCTATGTCTGTAGGAATTGCCTTGTATGAATTTAGCAAACAAAGATTTTAAGCATAAAAAAATCCATTAGATTTATTTGATAATCTAATGGATTTTTTATATTTAAATTAATTTTTCTAGTTCTTTTAGTGCCCAAGAAATTTCGTCAAATACAACTTTGTAACTTCTGTCGTCAAGCAGGTTCACTCCCGCTTTTTTCAAAATTTCCAAAGAGTAATCACAAGTTCCGCTTTTCAAAAATTCAAGATATTTATTGAGAGAATCTGGCTCATTATTATAAATTCTTGTAGCAAAATTAATTGCACTCGACATTCCTGTAGCATATTTATATACATAATATGCTCTATAGAAATGTGGAATTCTCATCCATGTCTCACCAATATCTTGACTTTCAAACTTAACACTCTTGCCATAATATTTTTGATTAAGTTCTTTGTATTTGGCATTAAGCAAATCTTTGCTAATAGGACTTTCGCTTTCAACAAGAGTATGAGAATAGTACTCAAATTCACTATACATTGTTTGCACATAAATTGTAGCAAAAATATTGCTCAAGTATTTTTCAAGATGAGATAGTTTTTCTTTTTTTGTTTTGGCATTTTGATACAAATATTTAAATAACAAAACTTCATTTACAGTACTAGCAATTTCTGCTAGAAATATTGTATGGTCGTGAGTCTGATAAGGTTGAATCTTTGCACTAAGGTATCCGTGCATTGCATGCCCTAATTCATGCGCTAATGTATAAATGCCACGACTATCGTCAACCGTGTTAAGCAAAATATATGGATGTGGCTCAAACATATTGCAACAGAATCCACCTGTTGTCTTTTTTTCATAAGGATAAACATCAATCCACCTATTATCTCTAGCAGTTTTTAGACCAGTCACATACTCATCACCCAACACACTCATAGCATTTATGACTTTTTCATAAGCCTCTTCATAAGAAATTTTTTCGTTTAAGTTAGCAATTTTAACCGACCTATCGTAGATATAGAATGGGCTTAGGTTTAAAGCCTTTTTCTTGAGAGTATAAAATTTGTGCATCAAATTTAGATTTTTGTTTACATTTTCAAGTAGTTTGTCATAAACTTTGGAATCAATATTACTGCCAAACAAAGACATTTCAAGTGTCGATTTAAAACCATACATATCAGCCACAAACCAGTCACTCTCCACACTGCCAATATAATTTGAAGCAATAGTGTTGCCAAGTCCATGATAGCCTTTTAAATACGAATTGTATGCGTTTTTTCTAAGAACTCTATCGTTGTTTTCTAACAGATGTGAGTAGTTATGTTGATTAACTTCGTATAGTTTTCCTTTTGAATCCTTAACACTTTCAAACTTCAAATCCAATGTATCGATATTATCGTACACGTCCGAAAATCCACCCAAAGATTTCATCGCCTTGCTAAGCATAATTTCTTCTTTTTCGGGCAAAACATGGGCTTTTTCTCTAATCAAATTTTTGATACTCATTGAGTAATCTTTGAATCTTGAATCTTTGAGTAATTTATTTAAATACTTTTCGCCATAGCCAAGAAGTTCCGGTTCTTCAAAAGATGTTGCAACGGATATGTTTTTGGAAATATTGGATAGTTTGCTACTAATTTCCAAAAATTTGTTGTCTTCCAAGTTTTCGCTTAGTTTGAGAGACACATATACTTCAACCTTGTCCATAATCTTTCCTAGTTCTGTACAAAGTTCAAAATACTCATAGCATGTGTTTATTTTTTTTAGTTTTCCTTTGTATGCACTCAAAATTGCTGGATATTTTTCTATTTTTTGAATACTTTTGAGTAGTTCGTCTTCATTCTCAAAAATATCTTTGAGATTCCATTTGTATTTCTCAGCTATTTGACTTCGTTTCTTCATATTTTCCCCCTACTTTCAATACTACTAATTTATTTTGGTTTTCATATTAGTAATTATTGTACTTTTAAATTGTGACTTATGTCAAACTAATTTGAATAAATTTTGTTAAGACATATTGACAATAGACATAATTCGTAGTAAAATTAGTTTAAAAATAAGACTAATGCAAAATATAAAAGTATTCCAAAGGAGAATGATTATGACTAAGAAAAAAATTAATGTTCTAATTACTATAATGATTGTTTTTATAGTGCTTTTTCTTGCTGGATCGTTTGCCTATGAAAACTATTTAATTAATAAACAAGACCAAAAATACGAAGAATCGCTCAAAGATTTGGATAACACCCAACAAGAGAGTTCTAGCGGAAAAACAAGCGAAGAAAGCAAGTAAAAAGAGATGTCAATGACATCTCTTTTTTATTTTTTAAGATTTCTATATTTTTAACTCTGCATAAATCGGAAAGTGGTCGCTTGCATTAACACCGTCAAAAGTTTTGTTTATGATTTTGTAACCAACAAGTTCAAATTGATTTTTAGATTTGAATATATAATCAATTCTAGCATTTGCATTTTCTCCGCCACCTTTGAATGTGCCTTCGTTTTCTCCCCATCCCCAAATGTCATTTAAATCATCAAAGTCACTCTTAAAGGTCGTTATTACTTGGCTAGTAGGAATTGAGTTCATATCTCCAGTAATAATCGCTGGAACTTTGCAACTTTCAATTTTTGACTTAATTAAACTCAAGCCATTAATTCGTGCAAGTTGACTTAAATGGTCTAAATGAGTATTGAAAACCGCAAACTCTTTGTTTGTAATTTTTTCTTTTAAAACTACACTTGTACAAACTCTTGGGTATGCACCATTCCAAGTATTGCTCATTTCAGTTGGAGTATCACTTAGCCAAAATGAATCGAAAGAAACTAAATCAAAACAATCACTCTTGTAAAAAATCGGAGTGCCTTCGGTAAGTGAAGTTTTGTCTCTAAACAAAATGACACTTTCGTATTCTTCCAAACAATTTTTTAAAAAATCATATTGCTCTATCTTAACTTCTTGAAAACAAATTATTGTTGCCAAGTTTTCTTGAATATTTTGTGCGACATATTTTGCTCTATAATACCAGCCAGACTTACTAAAATCAAGTCTATCGTTACACTTAATATTATAAGTCATTACACTTATACCACTTAGACTATCTGACTTAATTTTGATATTTGAAAAATCATATATTATTTTGTATCTAAAAACTACACACGAACAAATTATTAGTAGTGTAAGAATTGCACTTGTTAAAATAATTACAAGTTTTGAAATCTTTGACATATAACAACCACATTTGATACTTAAAGTCTATTCTTTCTTGTCGACAACAACCGTTCCGTCTTCTTCAATCGTAATTGTGTCACCAGAACTTACATATTTCAAGAATTTTTCGCCCAAGTTGTCAATAGCGATAATTTTGCTATCTTCCCAATTTCTTGCAAGAATAATCCCTGAAGCGGCAAGACTATCTATACTTTCGCTAAATAACATTGCACTAGGATTAATTCCCATTGAACAGATTGTTTGAATAACAAGTCCACCAGTAGTTGAACCTATTGTCTTTGGCAAACAAAGAATCTTGCCTGTCAAGACTTTTTTGTATAGGTCTGGGTTGTTTTGGTCGGAACTTATAACTTTTTTTGCATTCTTTAATGCACTTTTTTGAAAAGTTGCAAGAGTATTAACACCTTGATGACTTACAATTGCTTCACCAGTAAGTTTGCCTCCAGCGATTACTCTACCGCTAAATTTTTTCATAAGTTACCCCCTGTGATTATTTTCAAAATATCATCAGATTTGTAGAATCTTGAAGATGAATAAGTACGCAATTTATTAGAACAAGTAATAATAGGTTTTTTGCCTGCCAATGGATTGTTTGTGTACATAAGAGGACAAATACTGCTTACCTTAACTCCCGCTTTATAAAGTTTCTTGCACAAATCAGTTTCTCTGAACTTGTCAGCAATTTGTGGACTTGTTGTAAGGATTGTTCTTGTTGTAACTTTTGTTCTTCCGTTATTTTTTAATCCTTCCAAAATATTATTTGCCCAAGATTCTAATTGGGATTTACTAAGATGTGGACAACCTATGAAACAAAGACTTGGCTTTGCATTAATATTCTTCCACAAAACTGGATAGGACTTATAAACTTTTTCAAGTTCTCTATCTGTAATTGTATAAACTTTTGCATCTTTTTTGATAAGTTTTTTGCCTAATTCTTTGGCTTCGGGTGTAAGACCATCAATATGATAAAGTCCAACAGCTCCATTTGATGCAGTTGCTGCACCAAAGTCCTTAAGATAAGCCTTGACATCATCAGTAAGTTCGTTTCCTAAGAATTTGTCTAGTCCTTTGACATATGGCACGTCTTCCATAACCTTAAGTCCAATAGCACTACCCAAAATTTGTGCTTCTGGAAGTTTGCTTGTTTGAATGTCAATAATCCAATCAGCCTTTCTGCCTTCGTCAGTAAGAAGTCCAAATTCGGGAACTTTGCCGATAATAGCCGAGAACAAGTCTAACATTCCACTATTTCTATTGCATCTAGCACCCAAAACAGAGTTTGCATATACAACTGCCGAACTTTCTGCCCAGCCTAGTATATCTCCCTTTTTTGGAAGATTTCCAACTTCTTCAAAGTAACAAGTACAAGTAAAACTCTTGTCATCTTTGAGACCGATTTTTTTGAGTTGTTCTTCGTATCTTGATTGTTCTTTGTACATAATTTTGCTAAAAACAAGTTTGTTTAACAAATTACATTTGACATTTGTATAATCTATTGGACGTGGGTCAACTGTAAAAGGTTCTTTTGTCTTGATTCCAGCATCAATAATTTCATCCATTGTTCTAAAAAGAGGTTTCAAAAGTCCGATTCCAAACGAAGTAACAAAGTGGCTTGCATGAGTGATAGGCACTAATTTTGTAGCACCAAATACATTACCAAAATCAACCACAGTTTTCATAATCTTAGCCATAGTTTCGCCTTGAGAACCAGCAAGAATACCCTTTTCTTCTTGTGTTAATTTCATATTTATCTCCTATAATAATTAAATTTTTTCGGCAACTTCCCAAGCACGCCAAACGACAGTTCTTAGGTTTCCTACACTATAAGCATCACCAACGATGTGAACGTGTTTGTTTTCTTTTGAAAGTGGATTTGGATTGTATCCAATTGCCAAAATTATATCGTCAGCGTCAATCCAAGTTTGTCCGTCTTTGGTTTCAATTCTAACTTTTTTGTCTGAGATTTCACAAACTTTGCTTTCTAGATAGACTGGAACTTTGTATGCTTTGAAATAATCTCTTAGATAACTTGAGTTAGCAAGACATAATCCCCTAACTGCCATCAAGTCTTGTTTTGCTTCGACAATTACAGGTTTTTTGCCTTTGAGATGCAAGTCATAAGCGATTTCGCAACCAGTAAGTCCGCCACCGATTATAACAACATTCTTACCCACTTCCTTGCCATTTAGATAATCTACAGCATCAATACATCGTTCGGCATTTGGCATTCTAAGTTTTCTTGCAACAGCACCAGTGGCAATTACCACTTCGTCTGCATCAAGCGTGGATATATCCGAAATCTCTGTATTTAATTTAACTTTGATTTTCAAATCTTTAATTTGTTTTTTGTACCATTCAATAAGGCGTTTGTCATTTTCCTTAAAGTCAAAATTTGATGCAGGAATAAATACTCCACCAAGAACTCCCGACTTTTCGTAAATTGTGACTTTGTGTCCACGAAGTGTTAGAATTCTAGCACATTCCATCCCACCAATTCCGCCACCGATGACTGCGACATTTTTTGTCTTTTTGGCTGGTTTGATTACAAATCTTCCGCCATTCATTGTAACTGGATTCAAGGCACATCTTGCCATATGTTTTGCTTCATTTAGACTTTCGTCATTAGCAACACCTTTGTAGTGCGCCATTGCAAAACAACCATTGTGACAACAAATACAAGGTTGAATATCTTCTTCTTTGCCATTAATTAATTTTGTAACCCATGCACCATCAACCAAGAACTGTCTTGCAACACCCATTGCATCAATTTTCTTTTCCTTAATAGCCTTTGCACCAATTTCGGGAGTCATTCTACCAGCACAAACAACTGGAATATTTACAAATTGTTTGATGTGGCTAACATCTTCCAAATTACAGTTTGTAGGCATATAAGCTGGTGGATGCGCCCAATACCAAGCATCATAAGTTCCGTTGTCGCAGTTAAGCATATCATATCCAGCATCTTCCAAATATTTGACCGCCTTTTCGCTTTCTGCCATGTCACGACCAACTTCTTTGTACTTCTCACCCGGAACAGCACCTTCACACAAGCCTTTCGTCTTGCTTATAACAGAATATCTCAAAGAAACAGGAAAATCTTCTCCGCAGACTTCCTTAATAGCCTTGACAACTTCTACTGGGAAACGATATCTATTCTCAAAACTGCCACCATATTCATCAGTACGATGATTAGTGTATTTCAATGTAAATTGGTCAAGCAAATATCCTTCGTGAACAGCGTGAACTTCCACACCATCAACACCGGCTTCCTTGAGTAGCCTTGACGTTTCAGCGAAGGCAAAAATCATCTGTTTGATTTCTTTGTTTGTAAGCGCTCTACATTTAACACCTTCTGCCCAACGAGAAGTAATTTCACTAGGAGATGCACAAATGTAACTAATGTCAATTATCGGCTTAATTAATGCACCCAAAAATTTGTTTTTTAGGAATGGCACAAGCGGATTTGTGATAGCAAAAGACCTTCCAAATCCTGCAGTCAATTGCACAAATAATTTAGCACCATATTTGTGAACTTCCTTCATGTATTCCTTGAGTTCTTTGAACATTCTCTTGTTTTGATATAGCCAGCGACCTAGCATAGTATCTCTCAAAGGCGCAATGCCGGGGATAATTAGTCCGACATTATTTTTTGCCTTATCAAGAAAAAAATTGGCAGATTCTTTGTCAAAATGATTTCGTTCCATCCAGCCAAAAAGTGACGTTCCACCCATTGGACACATAACAATTCTATTTTTTATTTCGACATTGCCAATTTTCCATGGGGTCATCAAAGGCTCGTATTTTTTTTCCATAGATATTCTCCTTAATATTTTTACACTTTAAGATTAATTTTTTTTGTAAATTTTGTCAAATATTTTGAGTAAATAATATATAAATTGCTAATAATATCCAAATTAAACACAAGTTTTTTGTTAAAGTCAACATCTTAAGCGGTGTTTTAAAAATAAAAATCTTGGTACATATATTATTTTGGGAGTTACCAAAAAAAATATTTGCAATTACACAAAAAATGTTATATACTAACATGTAATTACTTTGGAGAGAAAATATGAAAAAATTAGATATTGCAAAATTAAATAAAGAATATGCTTCGTTTGACACCAAGCCTGTAACAGTTGCTGGCTGGGTTAGAAGTGTTAGAGATGTCAAGTCATTTGGATTTATAGACCTTAACGACGGAACAAGTTTCAAGGGCGCACAAGTGGTTTTTGATGCCAACAAAATATCCAATTATGATAGTATAGCAAAGCTTAATGCGGGTTCTTCTATTAAGGTTGAAGGAACTATTGTTGTTACTCCAAACAACAAGCAACCATATGAAATCAATGCAACAAGCATTGAAGTAATTTGTGCAACCGACAGTACTTATCCTTTGCAAAAGAAAGGTCATTCGCTTGAATTTTTGAGAGAACAAGCATATCTAAGACCAAGAACAAATTTATTTAATGCAATTTTTAGAGTTCGTAGCGAAGCAGCTTATGCCTTGCATAGTTACTTTAATAATCTTGGATTTGTTTATGTTCATGCCCCACTTCTTACATCGTCAGATTGCGAAGGTGCTGGCGAATTATTTAAGGTTAGTACTCAAGATATTTATGCTGGTCTAAAACTAAAACCCGAAGACGAATTGTTTGGCAAAAAAGTATTCTTGTCCCCTTCTTGTCAACTTGAAGGCGAAGCGTTTGCATTGGCAATGGGAAATATATATACTTTCGGCCCATCTTTTAGAGCAGAAAACAGCAACACTGTCAAACATGTCAATGAATTTTGGCATATTGAACCTGAAATGGCTTTTGCTGAACTTGAAGATAATATGGATGTAATGGAAGGCATGGTCAAGAGTGTTATTAACTATATATTTGAAAAATGTCCAGACGAACTCAAGTTCTTTGATAGTTTTGTTGAACACGGACTTATAGAAAAACTAAAACACGTAGCAACTAGCGACTTTGCAAGAGTTACCTACACCGATGCAATTGCCGAACTAGAAAAACACAATGACCAATTCGAATTTAAAGTTAGTTGGGGTGCAGATATTCAAACTGAACACGAAAAATTCTTAACCGAAAAAGTTTATCATCGCCCAGTATTTGTCTATGATTATCCAAAGGAAATCAAAGCATTCTATATGAAACTCAATGACGACGGAAAGACTGTTAAGGCTACCGACTTATTAGTTCCGGGCATTGGCGAACTTTGTGGAGCAAGCGAAAGAGAAGAAAATTATGATAAATTACTCGAAAGAATCCATGAACTAGGCTTAAACGAACAAGACTATTGGTGGTATCTAAACCTAAGAAAATTCGGTTCGGTTAAACATAGCGGATTTGGAATGGGTTTTGATAGATTCATTATGTACATTACTGGCGCTTCAAATATTCGTGATGTTCTTCCATTCCCAAGAACCCCAAAAAATTGTAATTTCTAAGCACAAAAAAAGTAAATAATCCATTTGACTATATTCTCAGTCATTATGATTATTTACTTTTATTTTTTATCTACCCATTCCGTCAAAATGATTGGTGGCACTTTCGCCATAAATACTACAACCACTTTGAGTTTTGTCATAAACCAACTCGCCATCCAAATCAAACAAGTCCCCATGATATACTCTCATATTCATATCGAAAAAACCCATAAGTCTAGTGTTTCCGCTTTGGCTATCGGCAACTATATACTTAATTGGGTGCATATGTTCATCAAAATAGTTGTCGCTACTAATTATATTAAATTCTCTACCTTCAAACTCAAATGTTTCAAAGCCATCATCTGTTTTTTTGGACAAATCGGGATGTCTTTCTTCCAAATATTGTTTAAGTAAATTATTACATTCCAAAACGCTATGATGTTTGGAAAAAGTCGCTTTGGCTGGTGTTCTCTCGCATGTCAAATTGCCGTGCTTATCTTTGATAGTTTGCAAAGGACAAGTTAAGTTATAGTATCCAACAAGTTTGCGATCAGTGGTATTTTTAAAAAGGTTTGGTGTGTCAATGTCAATCGCTTTTTGAAAGTCTTCCATAACAAAATAGTTGCGACGACCTTTGGTACGATTGTTATAAATATTATCTATAATGCTTTCCAAATATTTATCATATGCAATAAGCGTATCCAAATCAAAATAGTTATATGGCGCAAGTGGCTTTTCTTGATTTCTGATATCATCATAAATTGCATTTAAATTAATATTACTCTCCACAGAATCATACATGCTTACTGTTCCTGCAGCAAAATTTCTGTTAATACAATATCTAAGTATCTTAGAACTCTCTTTGTGTGAGTACAAAATTCTCGAAAGCACAATATTTTTTTCGGCAATTCTTCGCATAACATATTGTTTAACTATCTTTAAATTATCTTTATCCATAACATTCCTTTTTGTTCACATAGTACTTATTATATGTATTTTAACATATTCTTCAAATAATTGCAAGACTCATTTGTTTGTCCTACAAATTTTAATGCCCCCAAAATAATTCCAAACAAGTTTCTTGTCTAACTAGTGATTGCTTCATTGTCAATTGAAAATGCCATAGATTTTACTGTGTAAATACATTACTAATTTGCTAAGGTATCAAATATTTCTTTAATATATTCTTCGAATTCAACCTTATGAAAACCCCAATGGTTGAATAGCAAAACCCCCATACACCAAATAGGTGTATGGGGGTTTAATATTTTTTAGAAAGTTTAATTAGTTATTAATCAATATTTAGGTAATTTTCCATAGGATAAGTCATATACTTAATTTCTTCTAGTTGGTCACAAGTTACATAACCTGCTGGCGCTCTTAGAAGTGATGGAATTCTGTTAACAATTGTTGCACAGGTATGTTCAACAGTCGCTGGTTTTTCCACTTTAAATTTAACATTTGGTTCGCCCTCAATTTCCCAATCGCATAGGTCTCCGTCATCTGGGCCATAAACCTTACCGATTGTTTGTTCTTCGATTGTAATTCCTTGATAAGTTTCAATAGTTACAACTGAAGCCATACCAATTACTTTGCCAGCAACAATTTCTTTTCCAAGAGTTTCAGAATAAATATTTTTGTCTGATGTGTATGGAACGTTTTCTTGTTTTATAGATTTAAGAGTGAGTCCTAATTTTGAAACAAGTGCTTCGGATGCGTTCCAAGCATATGATGGGATAACTTCCTTTGGATGAGCAAGAGTTTTTTCAAACTCATCAACTGTCAAATCGCAACCATGAACTTTGGCAAGTGCAAGTCCATATTCATCAACATTGTATGAATAAGCGCCTTTGATTTTTTTGATACTATTGCAACCACCAGCGACCATACCAACAAAGTTAATCCAATAAATATCTTGCATACCGCTACCAGTAATAGTACAATTGTTTTCTTTTGCAAGTGCATCAAGACGATTAATAAGTTTTGATGCTGTGGTGTTTGGATAAATTGCTTCTTCACAAGTAGTGATTACATTAATACCCCTTTCAACACATTTTTCAACATGTGGATAAATTTCTTCAACAAGTGAAAATAAGGTGACAATTGCAACATCTGCATCGCAATTATCTAATACTTCGTCAGCATTGTCCGAAATTTTTACACCAAGTTTAACACCCAAACCAGCATAATCTCCGACATCCATACCAATAATGTCTGGATTAACATCAATAGCACCAACTATTTCTGCTCCATGTTCGTGCAAATATCTCAAAATCCATTTTGACATTTTGCCACAACCATATTGTACAACTTTAACTTTTCTCATATCATCCTCCTATTTGTCTTAACGACACTATTATTTTAACAATTATTACATGTGTTGCCAATTAATTTGATATATATACTCACTTTTTTAATAAAATAGTACTCAACTCAAAAAATCAAAATATTAAATTAAATATTGCCAAAAACAATTAGTTGCTAAATAATTTTTTAAATAAGACAATCCACTTTCTAAATCGTTCATATTTTCTCCTGTGCGTGTCAACTACTTAATTATATTTTTCATATACAATATCTGATTTAATCACATAATAAGCAATTATATTTTGTCAACAGAATAGGTGTTTGTGACATATATTTATATATTAATGACACAAAGTATAGGTTTTGCTGTAAAATTAAATTGTTAATTGCCTTATAAATACGCACAAAAAAATAGACGACCTTATGAAATTTGTTTTCAAAAAATTTCTTTTTGATATCGTCTATTTAAAAAAATTATTTACTTGCTATCCTTGTTATTCGGACACTCTTTTTGCGATGTTTTTTCAACATTATTCCCGTTGATTATCAAGTTCTCTTTGCTTTCGTTAGAACTTTCAACTTGGATTTCTTTAGAAGAATTTTCTTCCGTGCTTATATTATGTAACGAATTTTTTGAATCGTTTTCTTTTTTCTTTTTAATTGCATTTTTGATAATTGTATAAGCTATCATAAACAAAATAAATACTAGGAAAATTATAAATAAGATTGTTGTAAATTCTGGAAAAACTGCACAAACTGTTGCAATTATTAGTCCAGCAACCATGTTACCAAGGACAACTGACAACACTGTTTGCCAAAATTTTAGTCCAATAGCAACTGCCACACATGTTCCAGTCCAGACACCAGTTAGCGGTAAAGGAACTGCAACAAATCCAAATATGAATAATGCCTTGAGCCATGTCTTTTTGGCAATGGACTTTGCGTCTTTGGTTTTGCTATTAATTGACTCGCTATGGCTCTTAATTTTTTGGTCTAACATGTGACCAATTTTTTTGAATAGTTTTGTTCTCTTGAGCCATTCAATTATTGGTTTGAATATTATTGCCAAAATAGGAACAACAAGACAACTCCCCAAGAGTGCCAAAAAGAACGACTCCGTTGCACCAAGTGCATACTCTCCCCAAAAATCCTTGCTCATTCCGACAGGTATTCCACCTTTGAGTTCTATAAGTGGAAACATACTTATAATAACCGTCGCAATCCCCGAATGAGAACCAAATATTCCTGCAAATATCCTTCCCAAAAATTCTACCATAAATAAATCCTAAAAAAATTAACTCCGAAATGTATTTTAACATAAATATGTAGACATATCAACCAAAATTATATAATTATAAAAATCGAAATATTGTGACAATTATTTTGCATTTTGCCCTATAATTATTTGCAAAAAAAAATCAAAGTATAGTACAATTAAAAAAATAGGAGAATTTTATGAAAGGTGTAATTTTGTGTGGTGGACTTGCAACTAGGTTTTTGCCAATAAGCAAAAGCGTTCCAAAGGAAATGCTCCCTATTCTTGGTCGTCCCGCCATTGACTATATAGTTAGCGACTTTAGACAAAATGGAATTACGGATATTCTTGTGATTTTGGGAAGAAACAAGGAGTGCTTGGAAAACTTTTATGATAGAAATATTGAGCTTGAAAGTAGGCTTATGGAAACTGGAAAGTATTCAACTCTCAAAGAACTCGAAAATTTGTACACCGGCGTAAATATTACTTTTGCAAGGCAAATACACGCCAAAGGCACAGGATATGCAGTCAGTCTTTGCAAAGAATTTGTTGGAAACGAGCCGTTTATTGTATCCTTTCCTGATGAAATTACAATTGGTCAGAGTTTTTGTAAACAGTTAATAGATAAATACAACCAGACCAAATCTAGCATTATCCCCCTTAAACAAATTCCAATTAGTGAAAGTTACAAATATGGAATGATTGATTACATCAATGTTGGAGATTGTATAAAGGTTACAAATATTATAGAAAAGCCCGCTTCAGACGAGTCGCCAAGCGACATTTGTTATACTGGAGGTGGACTCTTTACGAACGATATTTTTGATGGGCTAGACATGTGTCCCGAGCATGAAAATGGCGAATATTATCTAACTGACGCATTTTTCAATTTAATAAAAAATGATAGTTTGTACGGACTTATTATTGTCGGAGAGAGACTGGATTTGGGAAATCCTTTGGGCTTTATTAAGAGTAATATTATTGCAGGACTTAATGACGAAAAATACAGCGACGAACTCTTGGCATTTATGAAAAGCATTGTTAACGACAACTAAATTTTATCTTTATTTTGAAACATAAATAAAACATAACTAAAATTTGAAAATAAATGTCCCTGTTGCAGACAAAAATTGTTTTTAAAATCAAAAAAACATGATTAATATAGAAAATCAGTGTCTAAATATTAATCATGTTTTTTTATAAATCTAATTTGTTAACCAAACTTGTAAGTGCTACTTTTTCGGCATCGGATAGTCTACCGATTGCTTGGTTTAATATTTTTTTGTGTGCATTTTCTCTTTTCTTTCTAACTGCCACCCCTAGTGGAGTTAGGCTTACAAAAACAAGTCTTTTGTCCATATCGTTTTTTTGTTTGAATACCAAGCCTTTTTCACAAAGCCTGTCTAAATTGGTTGTTATTGTACCGGGCGTAACCCCAAGTACTTTGGCCAAATTGTTTGATGTATTATTTTTGTTTTTGGTCAGTTCCCAAATTGCATCAAGAGTATTAAATTCCTTGAGTCCCAAACCGTCCAAAGACTTGAGAATTTTCTCTTCGGAGGATATTACTTTTGAATAACCTTTGAGTAACATTTCTTCAAGTAATTCGTCTAAATTTCCCATATGTTCTCCATTTGTTAAAATACAATTCCTTCCATTGCACTTTGAATATCTTTTCTAATCCCTGACTTGACCGCCCCTATTATTATTAGTGCGTCACGAATATATTTGGCATCGCTATTAATCTCAACTTCGTCTTTTTCGTCATACAAATTCGGATCGTCATCAACGACAACAACGCTATCATCTCTAAGACTTGCTATGAGTTTAATTTCTTTATTATACTTTTTGACAAAGTGGTCAATAAGTCCTACAGTTTCGTCGTGGTCAAAATTATAGACATAATAATCCATTGTCAAAATCTCATTTACAATATTTTGAACCGACCTTAGATTTTTGTACAAATCAAATAATTCTTCAATTGTGTTATTCATGTTCTCTTCCCGTTGATTCACAAATTACCGAAAACGGACCATTCAACTTGCAGTCAATATCCATGTGATGTCCAAACTTGCCAGTTTCGACAATTCGCACATATTTTTTTGTTTCTTCTACAAATTTCAAATACAAATCGTAAGCAAAATCGCTTTTGCCAGCATTAATAAAATCTGGTCTTGTGCCTTTGCGAGTATCTGCTTGTAAAGTAAAATTGCTAACAATCATTATATCTCCATTAACATCTAACAAAGATAAATTTGACTTGTCAAACTCGTCTTTAAAGATTCTCAAAGTAACAATCTTTTTGGCTAGATATTTAGCATCAAAAATTGTATCCTGCGAACTAACACCTACAAAGGCAAGCAGTCCAAATCCAATTTTACTCTCAAACTCATCACTTTTCAAACACGCCTTATCTACTCTTTGAAGTAATACTCTCATTTTTCTCCTAAAATAATCTTTCTATATTGTTTCATTGCATTTTCGATACACTCTTCGGCTTTTTTGCACCCATTCGTCTCCAAAACTTCGACTTTTTTGTTTTCTAGTTGTTTGTATACTGTCAAAAAGTGTCTAAGTTCATCTACTATATGCGATGGCAACTCCGAGATATCTCTATATCCATTGTATTGTGGGTCGCCAAAAGGAATTGCAATAATCTTTTGATCCCCTTCGTTTCTATCTCTCATATCGACAACACCAATTGGAAAACATCTAACCAAACTCATTTTTTCAATAGGCTGACTACATAGCACAAATACATCAAGCGGGTCGTTATCATCACCATATGTAAGTGGAATAAAACCATAATTCATAGGATAGTGAGTACTTGTATATAATACCCTATCTAAGATGATAAGCCCCGTTTCTTTGTCTAATTCGTATTTGTTTTTGCTTCCTTGTTCAATTTCTATACAAGCAACAAAATCATTAGGTTTAATTCTGTCGCTACTTATATCTCTCCATATATTCATATTTATACAATTCCTTTCAAATTAAATAATTAGAATTTATCAAAATTCCACTTATGTTGTTAACTTAATTAGTATATCTATTTTTGCAAAAAAACACAAACGTATAAATATCAAAATCTTTAAAATGTAAATTTTGGCAAAAAAGTACTAAGTCAAACAAAAAAATTGATGTATCATAATATTTTTTATTAATAAATAGTAGTAATAATATTATTAATTGTGTTAAAATAAATTTGAGATATAAAATACTATATTTAGGAGTTTTGAATGGAATACATTGCATTAATACTTAATATATTACTCGCTTTGTTTGTTGTATTTGGAGTAATATGGGGACTTATTCGTGGACTTAGAAAAACCGCAAGTCGTGGAATATTTTTGATAATAACTAGCATCATTGTGCTATTTATTACAATTCCTCTAACCAAAGCCTTGTTACAAATCAAAATTAACACCCAGTTTACAATTGGCGAAAACACTTTGACTGGTGAAAACAGCATTGAACAGATTGTGACTTTTGCGGTTAAAAACTTACTTGGCGATGAATTTTCAAATAAGAACCCAGAATTTGTAAGTATTATTACAAACTTGCCACTTGTATTTATTAATGCCGTTGTGTACATGCTTTTGTTTTGGATTTTCAAATATTTGTTACTTCCACTCAACTATTTGTTTTACAAACTTACATTCGCTCCCAAAAAGCCCAAAGAAAACTTGGGGTTTAGTGCTTTTGATTCCGACCAAAATCCAACACCGCTTAATGACAGTTTGGAAAGTCAACCTAGCGACACAAACCCATCTACCACAAATAATCAACCACAAGTGGAACAAACTGGGAATAGTCAGACAAGTGGAGAATTAAATCTCACACAAGAAAGTGTTCAATTCAAAAATCTTAGTCAACAAAACAATGATTTAAAAAATGAATTGTTTGGCAAAGAAGGAACATTTATAAAAACAGAAGTCGAAGCAAAGCCTGATATCCCAAAATTTAATCTGGAAGACGATACTCAAAAAATAGATGTAACACAACCACCTTCCAAAAAGAAAACAAAAAAAGAAAAGAAACCAAAAATCAAGTACAACAAGCACAGACTTTGGGGTGCTTTGGTGGGTGGATTTGTTGGACTATTTATAATGCTTAATACTCTACTACCTGTTTATGGTTTTATGGGAATTATTGAAGACGTAAACAAAGTCAAAATCGAAAACTTAAGCAACGAAAGCATTGACTTGTCCAACAAAACAAACGGAATATCTGATCAAATTATTTCGGCTTATGAAAGTTCCATTCTCAAACCCGTATCAAAATATACAGGAATTGAAGGTTTGTCCCTTGCAGAATTTGATTACTTAACCACACAAAAAATTGGCGATAGCAAAGTTACGCTTAGGTCAGATGTCAAAAATATTGTTGTAACCGCACAAAAAGCCGACGCACTTATCGGCAAATACAAAAGTTTTGTGGGCGACGGAAACATGTCGGCACTTACTCAAGAACAACTAAATACTTTGATTGGCGACGCAAAAAATGTTTTGGAAACAGCAAAGACCGTAAATTTGGTAGACTGTGTGTCAAGTTATTTAATTCCAGTCGCTTGTACATTGGTTCTTAATTCTGATGCAAAACTTAGTGATAATCAGATTGTTAATGATTTGTTAGTTGAAGCAATTACTAGCCTTGCCGAATCAAAAAATATTAATGTATTTGACGAAACTTCTAGCATGCTTGAACTTGCCGACTACTTAAACAAACAGGGACTGCTTGTAAGAGTATTGCAAAACAACTTTGAAAATCCACTTGGAATTATTCAAGGTCTTGATTCAAACTTTGGAACAGAATTTACAAATAGATTATTCAAACTTCAAACCGTTAATCTTACATTCCCTACTCTTCTTAATTTGGGACTAAACTTTTTGGATAGTGCAATTAATTATGGCTACGAAAAAATAGACTATTCCGAAGATGGCGTTCAAACATTAATAAATAGTTTTTCGGGATTTGTTGACAAAACTATTCAAGCCATTCAAACATTAGACTTAACTTCAAATATTTATCTTACAAACGAATCTCTAGTGCCTTTGGGCAGAATGTTAGACACTATTAAACCTTCTACCACATCAAACTTGCTAACTCAAAAAACATATAATAGCATCATAGACTATGCAATCTCCACATTAAAAGACGTTCTTAACGGACTTCTTCCAAAAGACTTGGATAGTTATTTGAAAAATGAGTTTTTGGAAAATTTGGCGGTCGTTGACAACTGGGAACAAGAAATGACCAAGATTAGCACTGCTGTTAGAATGCTCAGAAACAACGAAGTAGGTATACTTGGCAAAGTTGTTGAAGGCGAAACCTTAAGAAAAGGACTAAATATAGAGTTAATCATTAACGAAGCTGTTTTTGAAAATTTGGGAAAGAGTTTAGATATTTTGGATAGCACTTGTTTGTTTGGTGCAACTATACAAAAGACTGCTAGTAACAAAAATACGTACAAAGTCTCTGGAACAATTAGTTTGTTTACGCACATACTAGACTATGCAAACAATGAACATATCAAAAACAACGAAACCACTAGTCTTAGAGATTTTTCAAAAACAATAAGCAAAATGCAAGACAACTTGATTACTTCGAGTCACACATATACTTCTGACAAAACTTTTTGGGCAAATGAACTCAAAGCAATTGCCCCATTATTTAACGAAGTTAATAGCATAATTGAAAGTTCCAACTTTGATATTAGCGATTCAATCGGACAAAACTTAGACAAGGCAAAATCAACAACATTGCTTGGAAACGGTGCAACGTTGGATATTATGAGTACTGCAGTGGGAATTATAAGCGATAACATTTTGCCAAGCAACTTTGTTTACAACGACGGAAGTGTATCCCCACAAGTTATAAATGACAAAATTTATGAATTATTCGAAGGCGTCAAGGCTAATTTGGATAGTTCCAATCCAGTTAATCTAAATGCTGTCAAACAAGCAGGTTACTGGGCTAACGAAATTGAATACTACAAATCCCTAAAAAATATTGCCGAAAAAACTAGTGCCTTTGGAGATTTGAATAGTGCAAAAGCATTATGCCCTGACTTGGACAAATTATATTTAAGCAAAACTATTCCAAATGATAAAATATTTGAAATCGTTTCACTTGCACTCAAAGACGCAAAGTATACATCTACAACCGACAAGGTTGAACTCTCTATTAACAACTTGATTGACAATGTATGCCTAAGACTCAGCACAATTGCAAGCAAGGTTAAAACCAAAGACACCTTGATATCTGACAAGACTTATGAAGAAAGCATCAAAGACTTTTGGACGACCGAATTTGATTATATCTCCGACCTTATGGATATTAAATTCCAAGACGAAGGCACTTACAAAGTCCTAGACAATCTAAATGTAATTGGAAAACAATTAGACAATGTGGTATATGGATATAATGACGGAACAAAAGACATTAGGGCATCGCTACTTATTAGTTCGTTAGATTTGAGAACTCTACTTGCAAGCGGTGTTGACAATATGTCAGAAACAATTTTAAACAACTTTAATAGTGACACATCAATTAAAAATGCAATATCCAAAGCCTTGAAAGGTGTGGATAATTCTGACCCAAGCCTAAAAGTAAATGGAATTATAGACAACATCAAAGACGAAACCATTAGTCCTATAAGTTTTGAAAAAGAACTTACATTACTTTCGGTTCTATCCAAATTGGAAGTGTCCAAAGACATGCTTCAATATCCCGAACAACAACCGGGTGAGAGTGACAGCGCTTATGAACTAAGAGTTAATGCGAACAAATTGAAGTTGACCAAACTTGGTTCACAATTAGACACAATTGCATACAACAAAACTGGAAATAACACTTTGGGTTATGCTTATGTTGACAATTATGTTATTTCAAATAGCAATAGCAAGATTATTACACGAAATATTTTGACATCGCTTATTATCGACATCTTTGATAGTGCCAAAGCCGATGATGACGCCAGCAGACAAACCGAAGTTGATGCTTTCAACACTCTAATAGATAGCATCAAAGAACAGATGACTATAGTCAAAGACTCGGACAAAGTTATGTCTTGGCAAAGAGAACTAGGTTATGTAAGCACCCTTGTCAAACTCAATAGCGGTGTTACTTATACAACCGAGAATGTTTCCATGCTTGTTGGCAAAAACCTAGATAACATAGCATTTAATCAAACCGCAACCAAATTTGAAGATGTTGAATATAACACATCGAACAAGTGCATTTACATTCCAGAAAACGGAAATAGTTTGTTTATTACAAGAGTGGCGCTAAGTAATCTTATGAGTAGTTTCCTATCCACTATCAAAAAAGACACAACAACCACAACTGGGCTAGACAGAGAACAAAATCAAATTGTTAATGACATTATGGACAACACTATTTTAAGCATTGCAAAAGATAATACTGAACTTTCTAGCACTACACCACATTACAATAACTTTGAAAGTTCTCTAAGTGACCTTAGCGATATTGAGAAAAAACTGGATAGTACACTAGATAAATTCGGTGCTTCGACTGATATAATCAAAACAAGTGCAACACTTGCAAAAGATATTGATATGTTGCTAAATAATTTTCAACAAAAACCTGTAACTAGTGTGCTTTTAACAAGAAGAATATCAAAACTAATTCTTCAAAAATTAGACGAATCAATGGCACACGCATTAAGTAGCACAGTTACGACTACAAATGCGGGCAAATATTATAATGCACTACTAACACATTATAATGACAGCATTAATTCGTCAACCCCTGAAAATTATTACACCAACTCAACATCGTTTGACTACACTAATCTTTCAAACTTTGATGACCCATTTGAAACAATCAAGGCTAGTTTGGTTTAGTGTTTTAGACAAAAAAAGTTTACACGAAAATGTGTAAACTTTTTTTGTTTGTGTATAATATTTCAATACAAAGCCACGAAAAATGTGGTGAAAACCAACAATTTAATTTGTAAATGCAATCATCAAAACAAAGTTACATTAGTCGTCCGCCATTAAGCATGCTCATAACAAACGCATTGACCATCATTTCGGGGTCAGCACCTTTTGCTATAATCATAGCCTTGGATTTGTCAATTCTCTGATATTCTGGGCTAGTCACAAGAGTTTTGTATTTCATTCCCGACATACTCCAACTATTTCCATCAAAATTAACTGTAATCCCGTCTTGACATCCATATAGTTCTGTAATTTCTTCATCTTCAACTTTAACAAAATATTCCATAATCCCACCGCCAATTTTATTTAATTTAACCAAATGCAAAACATTTTAGATTATATTCTAGGAAGTTGAGAGTAGCACAAATGTTTACATTTGTATTACCGAAACGACGACGAATTCAATCTATGTAACCACGATTTTATCGTGTGATTTGCGTTTAGCAAATTGATTTGTGAATGCAATGAACAAATCAATTACATAGATTATATCACTTTTTTTAAGGTTTTTCAAGAATTACTTGATAAAAATCCAAATTGGCATAATACAATCAAGTTTATCCTTGCACGATGAAATTATAACTTTGTATCTTGAAATTACTTCAATCATAAACCACACAACTTATAATTCCTTGCGTCACACAAAATTATTTTGTATAATTTAAATATTAACTTTGATATTATTCCTATTAAAATTAAAAACTTTGATAGCATTATTCAAAATTTTCAAGCACTAAACTTATGGGAAATTAAAATGAAACAATACGATTTTGTAAAACTAATAAAAATCAACGACAAATACAAGCAATACAATTTATATATCAATGCAACAGGAATTGTTTGGGAAACTTTAGACAATAGGCATGTTAAAGTCTTGTTTATGAATAAGTACAACGAATGTGAATATGCTTACTTAGTTGTGGATACCAATGACTTAGAAGTAACCCAAAGTGACGAATTTTTTGAAGTTAAAAATTTTATAAACAAATATTTCAACAAGATTGTCCCAATAGAAAAGGGCTTTTCAAAAAAGGAATTTAATGCTTATGATGATGTCGAATTACTTATTGAAGATCCAAAATTTGCAGAACTAGGAATACACAAGGGCGATATAGGTACAATAATGGAAGACTATGCTGCCAATAATGAAGTTCTTGTGGATTTTGGAAGGCTTGATGAAAATAATAATTTTTTGGGCGATTGTGTTTCGGTTAATTTGAAAGATTTAAAAATTTTAAAATAGAACAAAAAATGTCCACGGATTAAAAAGTCCGTGGACATTTTATATATTTATTCATTTATACAAAAACCAAAATGGCTTTTAAATTATTTTGCATTTCTTCCGCAACAGTTTTTGTATTTTTTGCCACTTCCACATGGGCATGGTTCGTTACGTCCTACAACCTTGCCTTTGGTTTTTGCTTGAGAATTTTCGGTCATATTTGTAACCATATCTATACTTGTTGGTGCTTTCATAAGATTATTTAGGTCATTTTGTGCCTTTGGATTATTTGGACTTTTGTTTCCATTTTGCTCTTTTATTTTTTCTTCGGCGATTTTTCTTATTTTGGCAATATCTTCAGGAGTAAGTTCCTTTTTGGTTACTTGAACTGGAACAGTTCTTTCGATTTGAACTTTGAAGTTAAGTAAGAACATTGCGGTTTCTTCTCTAACCCTTCCAATCATTTCTTCGTAAGCACGACTGCTTTCTTCCTTGTAAGCAATAAGTGGGTCGTGGTTACCATAAGCTCTAAGTCCGATTTCGCCACGCAAAATTTCCATAAAGTCAATATGGTCTCTCCATAGACTATCTACAACTCTAAGTAGAATTTCTCTTTCGATGCGTTGACTATCTATCTTGATAGCATTCAATGCATTGCATTTTTCTTCATAAACTTCTTGGGCTTTTTGGGCTACCTTGTCGGCTAGTTCTTGGGCTTCCAAACCTTCGCACATATCTGAAGTTACATAGTTTGCATCTGCTGGAAGAACACGATTGTTTAGACTATTATTAATCTTTTCAATATTCCATTCTTCAAAACTTTCTACTCCGTCCAAACTATCTAGTACTGTATTTCTTGCAAATTCAGCAATCATGTCCAAAACTTCGTCGTGAACATTAGCACCGTCCAAAACTCTATTTCTTTCTTTGTAGATTTCCTTACGTTGTTGGTTGTTTACATCATCAAACTTAAGTACTGTATGACGAGCAGAGAAGTTAAAGCCTTCAATACGACGTTGAGCGGCTTCGATTTGACGTGCTAAGAATTTGAGAGTAAATGCTGTGTCATCTGAAATTTTGAAGAATCTAACAACACCTTGCAATTTGTCTCCACCAAATCTACGCATAAGTTCGTCTTCCATACTAACAAAGAACACACTTGAACCTGGGTCGCCTTGACGTCCAGCACGACCACGCAACTGGTTGTCTATACGTCTACTTTCGTGACGTTCGGTACCCACAATATGAAGTCCGCCTAATTGAATAACTTTTTGTTTTTCATCTTCGGTTACTTGTTCAAATTCTTTGTAGAACTTTTTGTATTTTTCTCTCGCCTTTTCTAGTTCGGGACTTTCGCTTGGAAGATAGGATGTACAAAATTCTATTTGTTCGTCAGTATATCCTAGTTCCTGCATTTTTTGTTTTGCCAAATATTCTGGGTTGCCACCAAGCATAATATCTGTACCACGACCAGCCATGTTGGTTGCAATTGTTACTTGACCCAGCCTACCGGCTTGGGCTATTATCATACTTTCTTTTTGGTGATTTTTTGCATTCAAAACATTGTGTTTGATTTTTGCTTTGCTTAGTTCTTTGGAAATCTCTTCACTCTTTTCAATAGTGATAGTACCCACCAAAACTGGTCTGCCTTCGGCATGAACTTTTTTGACTTCTTCGACGATTGCATTAATCTTGGCTTTTTCGGTTGGATAGATAATATCTGTCCAATCTATTCTTCTAACAGGCTTGTTAGTTGGGATTGTCACAACGTCCAAATTATAAATTTTGTTAAACTCGGTTTCTTCGGTTTTGGCTGTACCTGTCATACCGCTAATTTTGTCATAAATTCTAAAGAAGTTTTGGAAAGTAATAGTTGCCAAGGTCTTGTTTTCGTCTCTAACTTCCAAGCCTTCCTTGGCTTCGATTGCTTGATGAAGACCATTCGAGTACTTTCTACCTTCCATAAGTCTTCCGGTAAACTCATCGACAATTACAACTTCGCCATCTTTGACTATATAGTTGTTATCTTTAAGCATTATATATTGCGCTTTGAGTGCATTGTTGATGTAATGGTTAAGTTCGATGTTATTAATATCGCTTAAGTTTTCTACGGCGAAATATCTTTCTGCCTTAGCAATACCATTTTCGTTTAGTCTAATTGCTTTTTCTTTCTCGTCAATTTCATAGTCGGTTGGTTTCAAAGACTTGGCAAATCTACTAGCCTTTTTGTATTCTTCGCTACTCTTCATACCTTTGCCAGAAATGATAAGCGGAGTTCTGGCTTCGTCGATTAAAATACTATCCACTTCGTCTATAATTGCAAAGTGATAACCCCTAGCAACCCTATCTTCGGGGCGCATAACCATATTGTCTCTTAGGTAATCAAAACCTAGTTCGTTGTTTGTTGAGTAAGTAATATCACAGGCATAGGCTTCTTTTTTCTTGTCTGGGGTCATATCGTGTGTATTAATGCCAACAGTTAGACCCAAAAATTTGAATATTTTTCCCATCCATTCAGCATCACGAGTTGACAAGTATTCGTTGACAGTTACTATATGAACACCCTTTCCTTCAAGTGCTACTAGATATGCTGGCAAAGTCTCAACAAGAGTTTTTCCTTCACCAGTTTTCATTTCGGCAATTCTACCTTGGAACAAAGCAATGCCACCCAGAATTTGTACATGATAATGACGTTTGCCAATAACCCTACTACTTGCTTCTCTAACACACGCAAAAGCATCTGGCAAAATATCTATTGTCTTTTCGCCATTAGCAAGACGTTCCTTCAAAACAGTTGTGGTGTTTTTTAGGTCTTCGTCACTATATACTCTATATTTATCTTGCAAATCTTCAACTTTCTTTGCAATCTTTTCCAATTTTTCTACATTTCTTGTATTGTCAGATTTGAATATTTTACTCCAAAATCCCATTAAATTCTCTCCTTTAAATTCAAGTCGACATATGAATGTCTTTGAGACTCAAATGTCCAACATTGGACACCTAATTATATTTTATAATAATACAGCCAAAAAACCAAACGAATTTAGTAATAAGTTGTTGAATTTATCCAAAATAAAACAAAAAAACCTAAGTTAATTTAAACAAAACCAACCAGTGGATTTAATTAATTAACTAGGTTTTTTAAACATATAAATTTTTGATGTCAAAAGCCATAGCATTACTCTCAACTACTTTGCTTTTGTTAAAGACAGAGTGTGCTAGCGTTAGACCATAAACTTTGACTGCACCGGCTTTTTTAAGAGTCTTAGCACATTCGTCCAACGTTGCACCAGTTGTATAGATGTCGTCAAAAATTAAAACAATTTTGTTTCTGACTTTTTGTTTGTCTACAACTTTGAATGCATGTTCCAAATTCTTTTGTCTATTGGCTTGACTAAGACCAGTTTGATGCGGAGTATCTTTAACTCTAACCAAAACATTATTATAAACTCTACCATATCTACTATTGATTACATCCAAAAGCAATTCACTTTGATTAAACCCACGAGTCTTGAGTCTATTTGGATGAATTGGCATTGGGATTATTGTATCAAACGGAATTTCGAGTTTGTCAAAATAATCGGCAATTATATGAGATAGTGGTTTGGCAATATATTTTTTGCGTGCTTGTTTGAAGCTTATTATTGTTTGCTTGATTTCATTCTCATAATTAAATATCGAAAAAGATTTGTCAAAATAGTGATTTGTGTGTTTACATTCAAAACACACATTTCCAGTATTTATAGGCGCACCGCATTTTGAACAAGCATTGCCCGAAATAAATGGCAAATTACTTAGGCACTTATCACAAATTCCATATCCGCCATCTTCGGTTTTACAAAACAAACACTTGACATTTTGTGGAAAGAAAAATTCAATTAGTTTCATATTTTTCGCCATCCATTTCCAAAAAATATCTAAGCATTGTATATCTAACCTTGGTGTAATTGTTATGAACCATTCGTGCAACACATTGTTTGGTACCAATAATAACCACCATTTTCTTTGCACGTGTAACCGCTGTATAGAGTAGATTTCGTGTAAGTAACATTGGCGGGCCGGATATAACAGGAATAATTACGACATCAAATTCGCTTCCTTGAGATTTGTGAATTGTGATTGCGTAACTTAGAGTTAGTTCGCTTAAGTCAGTCTTGAGATATCTGGCGATTCTTCCATCTTCAAATTCTACGATTACTTCGTTTGTATTGATGTCTATATCCAAGATATTTCCAATATCCCCATTGAACACCCCCGAACCCATGCGTCCGTCTTTTGACCATACACGTTCGTAGTTGTTTGTAATTTGCATGACTCTATCGTATTTTCTATAAATACATTTGTCGTTTTCTACTTCAAGTTTTTTAAGTGTAGGTGGGTTTAATTTTTCTTGTAAGCACTTGTTAATATTATCAATACCTACTATTCCCGCTTTCATAGGGGCTAGAACTTGAACTTTGCTACTATCTATTCCTAGATAACTTGGAATTCTTGTTGTACACATATTGATTATGCTATCTAAGGCTTCCTCATTTGTTTCTTTTTTATCAAAGAAAAAGTCTTTGGATTTGTTGCTAAGTTCTGGCATTTTTCCTTGGTTGATTGCATGTGCATTGACAATAATTAAACTATCTTCACTCTGTCTATAAATCTGTGTTAAACACATTGTCGCAAAGCAACCGCTTTCCAAAATATCTCCCAGTACATTTCCAGCACCTACGCTTGCAAGTTGGTCTTTGTCTCCAACTAAAATTAGTCGTGAGCCACGCTTAATAGCTCTAACCAAAAAATACATAAGTTGACTATCAACCATACTGACTTCGTCGACGATTATTACATCGTAGTTCAGTTTTTGATTGGAGTTGAATATAAACTTAACATCTTCGCCACCCTGCATCTCAAGCGCCCTATGGATAGTACTTGCATCTTCGCCAGTACTCTCACTTAGTCTCTTGGCTGCACGTCCAGTTGGTGCCATAAGTTTGACTTTCTTGCCCATATTTCTAAATATTTGCAAGATACACTTAATAATAGTTGTCTTTCCAGTACCAGGCCCGCCAGTTATAACTGACACCCCGTTGTTTATTGCCAATTGAACTGCGAGTTTTTGATGTTCGTGCATACTTATATGATTGACATCTTCGTACATTTTGATTTCGTCAGATATATCTAGTGCCAATTTGTCTGTGTCTGCGTTGAGTAGAATTAGACTGTCCGCCAAAACTTTTTCTATCTTATAATATTGACTCAGACAAATTGCTTCGCCGTTTATATCCAATTTTTTGAGATAGTCATCCATGATGAGTTTATTTATAATTGAGTCAATTCTACTCTCTAAATTTGGAATATTAAGCAAAGTATAAACGCCTTCAATTAAGGCGGATTTTTGCATATAAGTGTTCCCATTCTTGTCAGAATTTTCTCTAAGAATATGTAATATACCCGCTCTTACTCTAAAGTCGCTATCGGCAGGGACCCCCATGCTAATTGCAATTTTGTCAGCGGTGAAAAATCCAATTCCTGCAACGTCTTCTACCATTTTGTAAGGATTATTTTTGAGTATATCTTCCGTTCCTTCGCCATACTGATTATAAATCTTAATGGCTAGATTTGTGCTTATATGATAAGACTGCATTATCATAACTGCATTTTGCATTTGATGAACTTCGGCATAGGCTTTGGCTATATCTTCGGCTTTCTTGCTACTAACATTCTTGCATTCAGCAAGTCTACTTGGATTGTAATGAATTATGTCAAGAGTGGCTTCACCAAACTTGTTAACAATATTCATTGCTGTCACTGGCCCAACCCCCGGGATAAGCCCCGAACTTAGATATCTAATAATTCCGTCTAAGGTATTTGGTGGACTGAGTTTGACACTATCCACTGCAAATTGTTCGCCATACTTGGGATTTAGAACAAACTTTCCGTTAAGTTCGACCCATTCGCCTTCGTTGATTACAGGAAACTTGCCAGTGGCGGTGATGAGTTCTTTGTTGACATCAACCAAAACGACGGTATAGTTAGTATCGTCGTTTCGAAAAATAACTTCTTCTATCATTCCTTTAATTACTGTCAAATCTCTAAGTTTAGTCATAATCTCTCTTTAATTGTTTTTGCAAATAGTTTTTATGTAATCGCTAATTACACTAAATAAGTCGCTTCCTTCCTTAAAGTCCGCTTCGGAAAAGTAGTTGCATCTTCCTTCGACGAAACACTTTTGTGCGACCTTTCTTGCTTCTTCGTTGTTCCCTTCATAAACACATATGGACATTCCACCGCTATTTTTAACAACCTTAAACGACGGAATATCTGTTTGGCTATCGCCTAAGTAAATAATATTTTTAAATGGCAAAACTTCGTCATCACGCATTTTTGCATTAATTTTGTCAAGTGATGACAAATCGTCTAGGACATTCTTTCTAACCCTGAAAATATATTGGGTTTTTGATGTATAGTTAACTACTTGGCTAGGCCAAAATGCAACACCATCTTTGTACGCAAAAAAGTTTGCATACACACGTTTGAAATACTTGGCAATAGACGAACCTTCGACAATTTCTTTGACACCACTACTAATAATATAATGTTCTATTTCGTAGCCGAAACTTGCACCTATTGAATTAATTTTGTCAAACCACTCAGTGACACCGTCATAGTATTCAATATCCTTTCCAAACGACCTTAGATATTCTTTGGTTACAACTTTGCCTTTGCGTTTGGCAAGTTCCAATATTCCGCACATCATAGACAAACACATATCCATTTCAGAGTCCAAAGATACTCTCTCGCATTCCTTGAAGTATGCGTTAATATCGTCAAACCCCAAGTCTTGCATAAGTCCAAATTGTTGCATAAAACCATGTGCCAAAGTATAGTCAAAGTCGTATAATAATGCTATTCTTTTTTGCATATAAACCCCTATTTATTAATTTTGCTAATAACCAAATCCAAAACTTCGTCAAACTTTAGATTGGTTGTATCTATTACATATGCGCCCTTTGGAACAACCAAAGGTGCAAAGGCTCTCTTTGAGTCTTGTTCGTCTCTTGCTATCATCTCTTGCTTGACTTGTTCCAAAGTCCTAGATTTATCTTTGAGTTCAAGATATCTACGTTTTGCTCTCTCGTCAATATCTGCTGTCAAATAAAATTTGAATTCAGCATCCGGCAAAACAAAACTGCCTATATCTCTCCCGTCTATTACACAAGTAGTCAAACTGGCAATTTGTCTTTGCATATCTACAAGTTTTAGTCTAACAGCGGGGATTTTGGAAACAGTGCTTGCAAGCATCGAAATTTCTTGAGTACGAATAAGTGAAGTTATATCTTTTTTTCCAAGATAAATTTTTTGTTCTACACCAACTCTCTCTACTCTTAGACTCACTTTGTTCAAGTTATCTACAACACTCTTTTCGTCGTTTACATCTATATTATGCTCAAGCATATAATATGCAACTCCCCTATACATTGCTCCTGTATCCAAATACGCAATGCCTAGTTTTTCTGCCACCGCCTTTGCAATTGAAGTCTTCCCACTTCCACAAGGTCCGTCGAGTGTAATATTAAATACTTTTTCCATTGTTTCACTCCCCAAAATTAATTAGACTATATCTAATTTACTAAATTTTAACTCTTAAGATAAAGATTTTACTCAAAATAAATATATATCTTAATTTCTAAGATAAATATACCACAAAAAAAACAATTACACAATTATTTTATCAAACATTTGTTCCAAAGATTTGTATTTTACACAAATATTTCGTGTAAAATATTAAGATATTTGTAAGTTACAACAAGTTTAGTTTGAATTTTGTTTGACAAAGAGAAACTAAATTAATACACTTAAATTGAATTTTAAGGAGAAACCTATGGAACAAACAGATATTTTAGACCGAATTGGTGGCATAGAAAAATTCAAAGAAGCACTCAGGGGAATGACCAAATGCAAGGTTGACCCCACCGCTCCAAAGCCAACAATTAAGATGATGGGAGATTCACTAGCCAAAAAACTTCCACTTTATCAAGATTTGGATAGAACACTCCAAGAAAAGGCAAAAAGTCTTGGAGATGTTAAGCAAAAGGAAGTTGAAGAATTTTCGACTCCCGAACAATTAATCAAAAAGACGGTCAAACTCTTGGATGAAATTAATCCTAGACTCGGTCAAATGGCTAGAAAAGTCATAAGTGGTTGCAAAACTAGTATTCAAATCAATTTTAGAAGAGAAAATGACCCGCTTAATTATAGTTCGGCACAAACAGATTATGACGGAAGTCGCTTTAAAATAACCATAGATGCGAGAAAGGGAGATATAGCCACTCCTGTACTTTTGGCAAGAGAACTCGTAGACGCTTCCATTCGTGAAGAATATCAAGAGAGACATAATGCCGACCAAGAAGAAAAGCAAGATTTTTCGAGAGAAAATGCATCTGAAGTTGTCGCTGGACTTATGAGTGCCAAAATCGCTCAAGCATATGATTTAACCAAAGACCAAACCGAACAACTTATGCTCAAAAATTATGATAACATTCCAGATTATGTAAGTTCGCTTACCGCCGACCATGAATTTATGGAACTTATTATGAAAGAGTGTCCGCATATTGCAGACAAGGCTATAGACGAGTATACTGACGATAACTTTGTTGAACTTGTTAATGCAATCAACAATTCCACCAATCCAAAAATCAAGGAAGCGATTACATCACGTATGGAAGATTTGGCAAATAATAGAGCCGAATCTTGTCAAGTTATGCAAGGAAAAATTGCTTGTGCGGTAACCGGACTCGCAGTTATAGAAGAAACCGCAAAAGACCCACAATTTATTGACCCAGTCATTAACAAATTAGTAGATTCCGCTGTAGACAATCACGAACATAAATTAAAAGAATGTTTGGAAGGTAGTCCAACCTATCAAAATGGCACACAGCCTACAAACGACGAACTTTTGACTAATTCAATCAACACAATTGAAAACTTGGGTGAAACAGCACTAAATATCAACTACGCCACATACAACAAAATAATGGACGAAAATAGTCCCGAAGCCCAAATGGTTTTGGAAAGAATTAGACAAAGCACAAATTATAATTCTTGATTTAATATAAATTACAACAAAAAAGATGTGTTTCAAATCTTTTAAACGAGATTTTGATACACATCTTTTTTAGATATTATTAAGAATTGCAATCTTGTAATTTTGTGTTGTTTGATTTGTTCACAATTCAATTTGTTATCGTAAATTCCATGATAAATCATTAGCATAAATCCACTATTAATTCGTGACATAACAATTTAAACTCGGTGTCGTTTCGGAAATACAAATGTAAATATTTGTACTACTCTCAACTATTGTATTCATAAGGAATTTTATTTAATTTTTCGCCTTGAAGATTTAAGATAAAACCATTTTCAACTTTGCACCACCATTTTTTATTATGTTTTGGAATTGCATTTAGTATCCATTCATCAGGAGTTTTCATGTCTTTGACAAGTTCCAAATCTTCTATTTTGATAGAACAAAATATATCGTCTTTTAACTTAAATATGTTATCTTCGACACTCATAAAATTTTTATCTTTGACTCTTTCGTCTATAAATGCCACGTGAAAACATCCGTTCCTTATTTCGGCATCACAGATTGTCCCTGTCATTCCCTTTAAAACATGATTGTCTTCATATTCTTTTCTGTCTCTTATAACTTTTACTTTGTCTAAATATTTCATTACAAACTCTCGCAAAAAATGAATTAAATTAATTTTTAGCCTTTATCACATTCAAATATTATTTAAATAAAGCCAATAATTAAAAATATAAATTATTTTTTATTACTTGTCAACAACTAGAAATAAATCATTATTTTTTATAATACGATGACATTTTGTTTTGTTTAATCAAAAATAGTAGGTGAGTACAAAAATAAAACCCCTAAATTTAGGGGTTTTATAGCCAACAAATTTAAAATTTGTTTACATTATTCACCAACATAAGGTATCAAAGCCATTTCCCTAGCACGTTTAATTGCTACGGTCAAAGCTCTTTGGTGTTCTGCACAAGTACCAGTTTGACGTCTTGGCAAAATTTTACCTTTTTCTGTGATGTATCTTTTTAGTTTTGCAACATCTTTGTAGTCAATTTCTTCTACATGGTCAACACAAAAAGAACAAACTTTTTTCTTGCCTATTTTTTTGTATTTTTTAGGTGCTACTTTTTCTTCCATTACAGCACTTTCTACAACTTCTTCGCTCATAATCTTCTCCTTTATAAATTTTGACAACTTTTTGACACTCAAAAAGTTAGTAATTAATTAGAATGGCAAGCCATCGTCATCAATTGGTTGAAGTTTGGAAACTTCTTCGTTACTTGACTTTGGTTGTTCACTATCTTGAGTTTTGGTTGACAAAAATTCCACTTCTTCAGCAACAATTTCTGTAACATATCTCTTTGTTCCGTCAGTAGCATCATAAGATCTACTTTGGATATTTCCAACGATACCAACCTTGCTACCTTTCTTCAAAAACTTATGGCAGTTTTCGCCTAGATTTCTCCAAACAACAATGTTCAAAAAATCTGTTTCTCTTTCGCCGTCAGAATTTGCGTATCTACGAGATACTGCGATTGAGAATCTACATACAGCTACACCATTTGATGTAGTAGTTAATTCTGGATCTCTTGCTAGATTTCCAACTAGAATACATTTATTCATAATATTCTCCTATAATTTAATTATTTGTCGCAACGCAAACACATAGATCTAAGAACGTTTTCATCTATTCTCATAAGTGAAACAACATTCTTTGCTACATCAGCAGTGCTTTCAAATTTGTACAATACATAGAAACCTTCATTCTTATAGTTGATAGGATAAGCAAGTTTTCTAAGTCCCCAAGGTGTAGCCTTGTTAACAACTTCAACTTTGCCACCGTCTTTCTCCATAAGGCGAGAGTACTTTTCTACGATTGCGTCTTTTTGTTCGTCATTAAGACTAGCAGAAAAGATTGTAAGCAATTCATATTTGTTCATAATTTACCTCCTATGGTCTTATTCGGCTTTGGTGTCCCAAAGCAGTAGTAAATTTTATTTACTGTTCAGTATTATATCAAATAACTTTGAATTTTGCAAGTACTTACATAAAATCTTTTCTGTTTTCTCATATTAATTATATAAGATTAATTTAATTACTGGATACTGGGGTGTACAATAAACATGCTAAAAGAACTTGACAAAAATATTGAGAGTATTAAGACCAAACTAGGAAATAGCGACGAACTTGTTTGCAAGGAGATTACTTGTGGCAAGACTAGATGTGCAATTTTTTATATGCTGGGGCTAAGCGACACTCAATCACTTAGCTATTTTGTAATATCTCCGCTTATGGATTATTCAAAAAATATCCAAGACCTGAAAACCCTTGAAAGGGAAGTTCTGACTCTCAGCGAAACCACCGAAGAATTTGATGAACAAAATATTATTTCAAACATTCTCAAAGGAAAAGGTGTGTTATTTGTCGATGGGATAGATAAGTGTCTCGTTTTGTCTATTGACAAATACAAAGAACGAGCAATAGACGAGCCACCTACTAGTAGTGTTATAAAAGGCCCGAGAAGCGGTTTTGTCGAAAACTTAAAAACAAATCTTTCTGAACTTCGAAAAATTCTTGCTACCAAGGAACTTAGAACCATCAATCTTAAGATTGGCAAACACACCGATACAATGGTATCTATTGTCTATATCAATACAATTGCTGACAAAAACATAGTAGATAGTGTCAAAAAGAAAATAGAAGCAATAAACATTGATGGAATACTCGACAGTAATTATGTTGCTTCATTTTTGGAAGAGAGACCTAATAGTATGTTCAAGCAAATTGGGTATTCCGAAAAACCCGACGTAATCTCTGCCAAACTGCTTGAAGGTAGAGTTGCCATAATTGTTGATGGGTCTCCTATGGTTTTGACAGTGCCATTTATATATGTCGAAGATTTGCAAAGCGGAGACGATTACTACTCAAACAACGTTCGTGCCGGTTTTGTAAGATGGATAAGAATATTTAGTATATTTATATCCATTCTCGTTCCCGGACTATATATCGCAATGATTATGCACCACTACAAAGCTATACCACTCAAATTTTTGATAACAATTGTAAACACAACCAAAGGACTTCCATTAACGCCCTTTGCCGAAATATTATTTGTTCTTATACTATTTGAAATTTTGTACGAAGCAAGTCTAAGAATGCCAAAATATTTGGGACTCGCTTTGTCTATTGTTGGAGCATTAATTTTGGGCGACACCGCAGTCAAGGCGGGACTCATATCTCCTCCAGCTGTTATGATAGTTGCAATTTCGGGACTAACAATCTACTGTATTCCAGATGAAGCACCACAACTATATCTACTGCGAATGTTATTTACACTTGCTGGTGCAATGTTAGGATTTTTTGGGATAACCGCTCTTATGATATTTATCATGACATATCTATGCGACTTTGATTCATACGGAAGTGCATACTTTGCTCCCCTTGCACCATTTGTAGACAAGGACATCAAAGATGCGTTTTACAAGGCGGATATTACCAATATTAAATATCGACCTAAGTCTATCAAAAATAACAGAAAAAATCTAAAACGACAAGGAAAGAAAAATGGGAAAGACAATTTCAACTAATCAGACAAGTTTAATTCTGGTCATATTTACTATTGCACTCAAGCTATCCGTACTTCCAGCAATCACTTGTGACTTTTCAAGTACCAGCGCATATATGGTCGTTCTTTTTGCTTGTGTGATAGACTTTTTGCTAACTATTGCGATTATCATTATTATGCAAAAAATTCCCGAGAAAAATTTTTTTGGATTAATTAAAGAAACACTTTCCAAACCAGTGGCAATAATTGTTTACATTTTTTTGTTCGGATATTTTTTTCTCAAACTACTAATTACACTACTTGAACTGCACGATTATTATATAGTCACATTATTTGAACATCTCAATCCGTTTTTCTTTATACTAGCACTTATGAGTTTACTTTTGTATTTATTCAAAGCCGAATTTCGAGCAATAGGTAGAATGATTGAAATTTGTTTTTGGCCACTAGCATTAGGAATAATCTTTACGTTGGTTTATCCACTAGGAGAAGTTGAACTAGTCAATCTTTTCCCACTATTTGAAGATGGGATATATCCAGTTATGAACGGACTGCTTCGAACATCGTTTGCCTATGGCGACTTTATGATATTATTTGTGCTTATGGGAAACATAAGTTACTCCAAACACGCAAGAAAAAAAGTTCTACTATACATGTCTGCAGTACTTGGATTTATATTTAATTTTTATATAATCTTTGTAGGAACTTTTGGAGATACTGCTGTCAATCAATCACTTGCACTAAGCGAACTTCCGCTACACAATCCATATCCAACAACAATAGGTCGACTTGAATGGCTAACAATCATTATGTGGTCGGCAATACTGCTTATTCAGGTGGCCTTGCTGGGCATATCTTGCACAACATGTTTCAAGGAAATATTTGGGTTTTCTGACAGAAAGATACCAACATGTGTCATTATACTTATATTAAGTGTACTTTATATTCCAACTTACTTAAAACTTGACAAAGTAGTCGCATTTAGCACAAGCATATCTTTTTCAATTATTTCCAAGTGTTTTGAAATACTGTGTGTAATAATATTGTATACATCATATTTTTTGATTGCAAAAAAGAAAAAGCCATTTGAAACAAATTTTAAGGTAGGTAGAGGCAATGATAAACACTCTAAAAAAGCTCTCTCGCAATAAGATTTTTTATTTCTTTTTGGCATTAATTCTTATAATGTTTCCCCAAACGATTTACATGCAATCGGACAATAATACAAAATTGGTTGTAACAACAATTGGAATAGACAAGTCCGAAAGTGGTGACGGCTATTCACTAAGTGCGCTTGCAGTTATTCCAAAAGCAAGCACAGATGTAAGTGCAAATCTTGAACTGTTTGAAGGCGAAGGCAAAACAATAAGCGAAGCACTAAGCAATATCTCTCTTAATACTGGCAAACAAGTTGGACTTGCTCATTGTGATTGTATCATATTATCTTTAGATGTTCTCAAAGAAAACATTTCTTCTGTCCTAGATTACTTTATTAGAACATCGAATCTGACTACTAATGCAGCACTTTTGTCTACCGACCAAGAAGCCAAAAAACTTGTTGAAGCATCAAAGTCTAGCAATAACTTTTTGGACTTAACACTCAAGGACATAGTCACTTATGAAGAACTAACTACACTTCTTGAAAACACAACTATTGAGAAATTTTATAGGTCTTACTTTGGAAAATCTAGCACTTTCTTTTTGCCAATACTTGAAGCCGAACAGGACGAAGGTGGAAATTCTAATAGTTCACAAGGCTCAAGTGATAGCGAATCTAGTAACAATTCTAGTCAAAACAGTTCGGGAAAAATACAGAACAAAACCGACATTGCCGTTCTATCACAAGGCAAGTTTGTTAGAAGGTTAACCGATGATGAAAAATTTATTTATAACCTACTTTCAAAAAGTAGCCAGTATCAGAATATAGAAATCAAAAATATAAATGACGAATATGTAAATGATAGTTTGGAAATTTATCAACAAGTTGCAAAACTATCTTTGCCAATTTATAAATTTGTAGACGGAAAACCTGTAGTAAGTTATGAGATATGGATTAACATAATGTTGGAAGAAATCAATAGTGCAAATAACTTTTCATTCGCCTCAATTGATAGCCTTCAAAACTTTTTGAGTAGTACTGCCGAAAGCGAAATTTTGAAAGTTATTGACCAAAAACGAATTTCTACAGTTGAAACTATGCATTCCGAAAAAAATGATATTCTTAATCTCTACAAAAAATTTAATGCATACAAACATAGGGAATGGAAGAAATATCTAAATACCCTTGAAAACCAAGAAGACTATTTGACACAAGTTGATATTCAAATTAATACTCACTTGAGTTACGTTATCTAAAAAAAACATATGCCAGTTATAACAGATATTAGTCATAATTAGCATATGTTTTTTACATTGTTATTTTAATTATTTATAGCAATATAAATCATATTAAGAGTAAAATGTTTGTAATTATTTTTAAGCGTCAAAATTACAGACCCTCAGTGATTTCGTCATCAACTGCACCTTTGATGGTAAGAGATATACGTTTTTTGTCAGTATCTACACCAATTACTTTAACCTTAACAACATCTCCAACTTTCAAAACTTCGCTTGGGTGTTTGATATATTCTTTGGAAATTTCACTAATATGAACTAGTCCGTCTTGGTGAACAGAAATATCAACAAACGCACCAAAGTCAGTAACGTTTCTAACAACACCAGTCATAACCATTCCGACCTTCAAATTCTCAATTCCAAGGAGTGCGCTTTTTAGCACAGGCTTTGGCAAATCGTCACGGACGTCTCTACCTGGTTTTGATAGTTCGTTAGCGATATCAATTAGTGTTGGAACACCGACATTGATTTTTTCGGCAATTTTTTCGACGCCTTCTTTTTCAACCATTTTTGGGAGTAGTTGTAAATTATCTCCCTTAACATCTTTGATGTTTAGTTTGAAGTAATCAAGAAGTTTGTATGCACTCTCATAACTTTCTGGGTGGACACCTGTGTTATCTAGTATATTATCCCCGCCATTAATTCTTAGGAATCCAGCACATTGTTCGTATGCTTTGTCTCCTAGTTTTGATACTTTTTTGAGTTCGCTTCTATCTTTGAATGCACCATTTTCTTGTCTGTATTTTTCGATATTTTTGGCAACACTAGAATTTAATCCAGCCACGAAACTTAGTAGGCTTGAGCTGGCTGTATTTACATCGACACCAACTGAGTTAACACAATTTTCAACAACCCCGTCCAAAACTTCGGTTAGTCGATTTTGTGGCATATCATGTTGATATTGACCAACACCAATGGATTTAACATCAATTTTAATAAGTTCGGCAAGTGGGTCTTGAAGTCTACGTGCAATAGAGACAGCACTACGCAAAGCAACGTCAAAGTTAGGGAATTCAGCCGCACCCAATTTGCTCGCTGAATACACTGATGCACCCGCTTCGTTAACTACCGCATATGTTACTTTTCTATTAAGTCCTTTGATAAGGTTTGCAACAAAAATTTCACTTTCCTTTGTGGCAGTTCCGTTTCCAATAGAAATGACGTCGACATCCCATTTTCCAATAAGCTGAGTTAATTTCAAGGTAGCTTCTTCAATTTTGTTTTGTGGCGGAGTTGGATAAACAACTGCTGTATCCAAAACCTTGCCATTTTCATCAATAACCGCAATTTTACAACCAGTTCTGTATGCTGGGTCAAGTCCCAAAATAACTTTTCCTTTGAGTGGTGGTTGCATAAGTAATGGTTTTAGGTTTACTTCGAACATATGAATTGCTTGTTCGTTTGCTTTGTCAGTAAGTTCGGTTCTAACTTCTCTTTCGATACTTGGGAAAATAAGTCTATCATAACTATCTAGACAAACACCCTTCAAAAGTTCTTCAAATGGACTATTTTTCTTAAGAACTTTGCTTTCTACCAAGTCGTGAGAAATCTCATCGTTTAATGTTAGATTTACTTTGAGATAATCTTCCTTTTCGCCACGATTAATAGCCAAAATTCTATGGGAAGGAAGTTTTTTGATTTCGGAGTTATAGTCTTTGTACATTTCATAAGTAAATGCACCTTCTTTTTCTTCGTCAAGTTTGCACTTAACAAATCCTTTGTTAATAAGTGCTTCTCTTAGTTCTTTACGCAAGTTTGCATTGTCCGAAATCATTTCGGCAATAATATCTTTTGCGCCTTGCAAAGCTTCTTTGCCATCAGCAACACCCTTTTCCTCAGAGATATAAAGTTCGCACTCTTTTTCCAAATCAAATGGGTTTTGCGCCAAAATTTTGTCGGCAAGCGGTTGCAAGCCTTTGGCAATAGCAACTGATGCACGTGTTTTTCTCTTTGGCTTAAATGGTCTATAAATGTCTTCTACTTCGGTTAGAGTCAAGGCTTCGCTTAGTGCTTTTTCAATCTCCTCTGTCATGTTGCCTTGTTCGGTTATAAGATTAGATACTTCTTCCTTTCTCTTGGTCAAATTTCTCAAGTATTTGAGTCTATCGTCAAATGCTCTTAGAGTTTGGTCGTCACAACTGCCAGTAAGTTCTTTTCGGTATCTGGCAATAAACGGAATTGTGCAACCTTCGTCAAGTAAACTAATAATATTGTTTGTATGGTTTAGTGTCAAACTAAATTCCATACTTAGTTCTTTTGCAATATCCATAAAAATTCCTTTGTTTCTTTCTTTTATTTTGTTTAAAGTCGAATTGAAACTATTTGTGTATCAATTAAATTTCAAACAAACCTACGTATAAGTATATCAAATATTAGCAAAATAGCCAAATAAAATACAAGCAAAAAAACCTGAATAAGACTTTTAATATATACACATACTCCCGATTCGTGAATACTATTAAAATTCAATATTGACATTCAAGTACGTACGTGTTATTATATATAATAAGGAGTATGAAATTATGGAAAACAAAGTTAAATTAGAACAAGTTGGATATTTGATTGCAGACAACGAAATAATTCCTTTCATTACCAACACAAGAGAAACTCATATTAAAAGTTTGGCTACTGAGGAAGTTGCTCCGATTAATTTGATTAACGGAGACAAAACATGCGCTGGCGACCATCAAAACAATTTTGTCAAAAAATTACTTGATTCACAATCAATACGAGTTGTCGAAAATTATGTCAATTTAATGTATGATTTTGATTCTGAAATGGATAGTTTGTTGAGTTTCGTATCTTTTAAGGATTGTGTGTTTGATAACATTGCAAGGGATATTTTACTAATGGGAAAATGTGAAAATTCAAACAAACGTCTAAATAAAAAGCATAAATTAGATGACAAAAAGTACTCATACAAACAATTTGTTCAGTTTTCCAAAACTCTTGAAAACGCCTTGAATACCTGCACAATTAAACAACAAAAACAATCCGCCTCGATACACAAGGCAATACAAAAAAGTTTGGATCGCGGAGAAAAAAATCAATTTGATTTCTAAAAAGGATAAAGTTATTATGGCAAAGAAAAATAATAATATACAATTTCAAAGTAACACCAATAAATATGAGAAAGATACCCGCATTCATGGTTCAGATGTTTTGTATTTGATGCAAACAATGTCTGGAACAAACCGAAATTTAAGAGACGAGTATATTGATTATCTAACATTTAAATCAACTGGTGTCCAACCAAAACAAGAAGAGAAAAATGTCGGTGCTTATTTTTGGAAAGTTTACAAAAAGCCTGAAAATATGTCTTATGATGAGTTTGTCAAGGCTGTAAATAATGGCACAATTAGAGAACTTGGAAACTCGCCAATTACAATTTTAGGCAGACAAGCAAACGAACTAGACATAAACGGAAACTACTTGTGTGCAACCATCAATAGTAATTTGCAAGACGAAATGGACGAATGTGGCAATATGTTAATTGACGGAACTACTGGCGAAGTTTTGAGAAAACCTACACCATCTATTATTATTAACAAGGCTGATGATAGAACCGGATTTTATCTTGTTGAACAATACAAATCCACATTAGATAAACTTACTGGAAATCAAGTTATTACAGACAAACAATACAACTTTCTTGATACAGACGGAAAGTTGATTAGCAAAAACGCTTACTTCAACCGTGCTAATTTTGGCGAAAAATTAATTAAGCCTGTTTATCGTAATTTTTATGCAAGAGACGGAAAGAGTGTAATTAATTCGTACGATATTTATCCTATGGGATATATTTACAACGAAGGGCAAGACTTTATGTATTTGGAAAGCGATTTAAGATTGGTTATTGAAAACAAATACAGAGTATCAAAGGGACTAGCACCTATAGACAATCTCGACAATTATCATATAGAACGCGCGGGAAAGAGACTATCTGAATTAAATCAAATTGTTGAACAAATTGGCATGTCTTATGATTTAGGTGAAATTACAGACGAAACATATTCCAAAATCATGGGAATAATCAACGACGAGTTTGACAAGGCAGAAGAGTTTAAAGAAAAGTATGCAACCGACGAAGAAATTAAACTATTTGAGAACGCCCAAGAAAGTGGCGACAAATCTATTTATGACGTAAACCAAGAAACACTCAAAAAATTAGGATATGACTTAACTGGACTTGAAGATTTTCAAACAGATGAACTTGAAAAATAATAACTGACACAAAAAAATGACTTTATCAATTTGGATAAAGTCATTTTTTGTATTTCAATATTTTAGTCAATATAGTCGATAACCAAACATCTATTTGGCTCAGTTCCTTCACTGTGAGTTCCAATATGTTCAACATTTGACAAAGCAAAGTGAATTGCTTTTCTCTCATAAGAATTCATTGGCTCAAGTTTGAAACTACGCTTTGTAGCAATAACCTTTTTAGCCACTTTTTCTGCAATTTGTTCAACAGTTTCGGCTCTTTTTCTACGATAATTTTCTACATCAATATACACTTTTTTGTGATAGTCTCTAACTTTGTTTCTAACAATTGTATTAACAATGTATTGAATAGCTTCCAAAGTTTCACCATGATAGCCAATTAGATTATTAATTCCGTCTCCATTGATTTTGAAAACTATATCGCCATTTCTTACACCCCTAGTAACTGTGCCTTCGATATTCATGTGTGCTAGCACTCCTTCCAAGAAAGGTACTACTAGTTTTGTAACATCTTCAACACCTTCTGAAGAAACTTCAACGATTTGGTCTTCTTCGGTTTTGACTAGTTTGATTTCTTTTTTGTTTGCATTGTTTTTCTTGTATTCTTCTCTTTCTTCAGGACTAGCAAAAGTATAAATCTCAACAACTGCTTTTTTGAGCATACTGCCTTCAGATATTACTTTGACTTCAATGTCGTCTTTGTTAACCCCGAGCATTTGAAGACCTTTTTCAACCGCTTGGTCAACAGTTTTTGCTGTAACTTCAATATTTCTCATATCTTACTTCCTTTTTCTATCGTATATTGCAACGGTTTTTTGTTTTTCTTTTGATATTGCATCAAACTCCAACATATCCACAAACAATGTAACAAGTGGACTAGTAATAAGAGTGATTAGTGCGCCTGCCACGATGTACAAACCAAATGCAGCATTATAGAATAGCGTAAATATACCCATGATAATTGGCATAATTATTGTTAGTATCTTGTTGCTGGAATTGTTTGTAAGTTTTGGGTCCAAACCTTTCTTCTTGGCTCTTGCACTTGAAATCCAGTTGTTTAGTCCATAACTTAGATAGTTAAGACCAGCCGCCAAAATCGCAAGAATGAAGTAACCATTATTCTTTGTTTCAACACCGCTCATTGGAGATATAATCAAGTTATACTCCGCTTCGCTTACCTGCTCGCTTGTAACCTTGGATTTTTTGATAAAGTCTGAGTATTTCATAACAGGACTAACTGTTGAGTCAGCAAGCCAAATATTCTTAATCCACAAAAACGATGTGGATACTTCGTCATATTTTTCTTTGGCTTTTTGATTTGCAAGATTCTGTTTTTCAATCTTTTGTTCTTCGGAACCGATTGCGTCAATTTTTTCTTGATAAACAGTCATTACGTCTTGTTCTTCAAGTGCATCGACGTCTATTTCGTATACAGCAAAGTATTCTTTTCTAACTTGCAAATATTGGTCGCCAATTTTGTAAGCCGAAATATTATTTAATGCTCCAAATAGAGTCCAAAACACAACCATTGTAAGAACCAAGTAAGCAAGCATGCCAAAACATGTTCCTGTTATGTTGTAGTTGTGACTCTTGTATAACTCCATTGTCTTTTGATTAAGCAAATTTTTGTCATTTGCATATTTTGCATTAAGTTTGTCAAGTTCGGGTTTGATTTCCGCTTGTTTTCTAGCACTTTTTTTGGAAGTGTAACGATTAATAAAATCTAGTGGAACAAGCACAAGTTTTATAATAATTGTTACAAGGATTAAAGCAAGTGCATAATTGCCAACCGCTCCTTCCATTCCATAAATAATTCCCGGCCAGAAACCCAACGGTTTTACTAATGTAACAGCATTTAGTAAATCCATTTTAATTCTCCTTTTATGTTTGTGGGTACAAAATCATATCCATATTTGCCTTTTGGTCTACATCTACAAATTCTAGCAATACCCATTCCTACACCCCTAATCACACCCCATTCACGAATGGCTATTATCATGTATGTGGAACATGTGGGATAAAATCTACATGTATGTGACATAAATGGACTTATTGCAAATTTGTAAATATACACCAAATCCAAACACAATACTTTGATTGGATACACAAGAGAGTCAAACACTACTTTTAGCATTTGGTTAACTCCGATTGTTTAATAAGACTTGTGACTTCCGTACAAAGTTTTTCATAAGTCAGTTTTTCGATACCTGCCTTGGCAATAAACACACAATTAAAATTATCTTTGAGTGTTGGAACAAGTTCTCTTACACATGCGCGTAGTCTTCGTTTAACTAAATTTCGAGTGTGCGCCTTGCCAATTTTTTTGCTAATAGAAAATCCGACTTTGAGTGGTCTATGTTTGGTTGGGATATAAACTAGGGTTAGCGTGCTTGAATGTTTGGCAATGCCATTGTTATATAGATAAGCAAATTCTTTTCGCTTTTTTAGTCTATTGACACTTTTTAGCATTATTAACCCCCATAATATTTTTGGCAATTTGGAATTTTTGCAAAACTTAAAATAATAAAGAAATATTAAAGCTGTTTTTTGACATCTTTAATATTTCTCATCGGCAATTATTTATGCGCTTAATTTTTGTCTACCACGATTTCTTCTATTCTTTAGGACTTTTTTGCCACCTTTGGTTTTCATTCTTGCTCTAAAGCCATGAACTTTGCTTCTTTGTCTCTTTTTTGGTTGATAAGTTCTTTTCATTGTTAAATTCCTTCCTTTTTGTAATTTGAAAATCCGTCTATTTGGCGGAATATTTCCATTAATTAATTCGTTTGTGTGACCTTGACACAAACATGAAATTGCAATATATACAAAATTAACAAATAATTATAATAAAATTGCTTTATAAGTATATCTAATTTGGGTGAATTTGTCAACAATAATTTTTAAAAAATGTTTTTGAAAAAACGACATTAATAAAACATTTATTCAAAATTGACAAAACCGTCTTTCAAAAAAAATTTGCAACATAGTATATTGCAAATTTTTTGAATTTAAAATTTAAAAACTATCGTTTTCCAAGTTTTGAACGAAATTATATAAATCGCCTTGGTGTGCTAAGAATTTAATTTGATAAGACGATTTGTTATCTCCCTTTGTTAGATAAACAACTCTTTCTTGAAAGTCACTATCATTGCTTAGTGGCATATAAATTTTTGTGAATGTTATTGTCTCATCTTGGTCAACAGGTCTTAGTGGATTTTTGTATTCTTTTCCATTGAATATTAATTTTTGTTCTTCGTAGTATTCAAAAACCAAACACACAGAACCACTGGCTTTGGCAATACTCGTCGAAACATTTCCTTCATCTTTGCTTACAACTTTGTTTTCAAATCTGCCTGTTCCTTGAAAGATTGAACTAAGCAAATTATCTTTGAAACTATCGCCTAGATATTTTTCCAAATCAGCCTTGAAAGCAGATTGTTTGTCGGTCATTTGATTTTCTACCAAATCATAGCCGACACCCTTTCCGTCCTTATAAACAGCTACTCTATCATAACCGCTAACGACTGGGTTATAAAGTCTCTTTGGCACAATAGCCAAGACTATTGTCAAAACTGTGATTGCAACAATCACGCTTATTATTACAATGGATAGTATTTTTTTTACTCTACTTGTCATCAATGTTACTTCCTTTTTTGTCTAATTACTTTAGATATGTTAACAAACTTTGAGTTTTTAGTCAATTAATTTACTTTGTTTTTTCATTCACAGTTATTTGTCTGAGTCATTGTTTGTTTTTGATTTGGTTTTGGAACTATCTTTTGATTTTGCTTCAGTTTTTCTTTTGCCAACTGTTTCATTAGATAATTTCTTAACCCTGCTTGTAGACTTAACCTTTTTAGGCTTGTCATCGGCTTTTTCTTCGGTTTCTCTGGCTTTTTTGCTTTCTTCAAGTTTGGCTTTTGTCTTTTTTTCAAGTTCCTCATTGCGTTTGTTTAGATACTCGTCTTTTTCCTTGTTAACTCTTTCATACTCGCTAACAAGTTTGTCAAATTCGTCATTTCCAATAACTCCCGCATCTTTGAGTGCTTCAGCTGCCTTAATTTTGAGTTCTTGAAGTTTGGCTTGCTTAACAAGTTCGTTTTCCTTACGGATAACATCTTCTTTTTCTTTGCGTTTTTGTTCTTTTTCATGAAGTCTTTGAACTATATCATCGGGGCTCTTGCCTGCAATCAAATCATCAACTTCTTCGCCATAAATTGTTTCTTCCTGCAAAAGTAATTTTGCCATACTCTCTAGCAATGCTTTTTTGCCTTTGAGAAGGTCTTTGGCACGTTTGTAATTCTCGTCCAAAATTCTTTTGATTTCTTCATCAATAATTTGGGCTGTATGTTCGCTATATTGATTTTGTACTTGATAGTCTCTACCAATAAATACTTCGTTATTTTTGCCAAAACTCATAAATCCGAGTTTTTCACTCATACCCCATTCTACGACCATTTTTCTTGCAAGTTCGGTGGCTCTTTGAATATCTGAACTAGCTCCCGCACTTATGTCGCCAAGCATAATTTCTTCGGCTATTCTGCCACCCATCATCATACAAATTCTGTTGTTGAGTTTGCCCAAAGAATAATGGCTATCATCATCGCTAGGACGTATGTTTGTATAACCGCCAGCCATACCTCTAGGAATAATTGAAACTTCGTGAACTGTATCTCCACAATCCATAAATTTTGCAATAATTGCATGACCACTTTCATGATAAGCAGTAAGTTTTTTGTCATTTTCGGTTACTAATCTACTTTTCTTTTGTGGACCCATTATAACTTTGTTAATGCCTTCGGTTATATCTTCCATTGTAATTGTGAGTCTATTGTCTCTCGCTGCCAAGATTGCGGCTTCGTTTAGGAAGTTTTCAATATCCGCACCAGTAAAACCACTTGTAAGTCTAGCAATATCTTTGAAGTTTACGCTTTCTTCAATAGGTTTGTTTGCTGCGTGAATTTTAATGATTCCTTCTCTTCCTTTAACATCAGGAACGTTTACATAAATTTGTCTATCAAATCTGCCCGGTCTTAAAAGTGCTGGGTCAAGAACGTCAGCCCTGTTTGTCGCCGCCAAGATAATAATACCTTGATTACTATCAAAGCCATCCATTTCAACAAGGAGTTGGTTCAAAGTTTGTTCTCTTTCGTCGTTTCCGCCACCAAGTCCTGCACCTCTTTGTCTACCAACAGCATCAATTTCGTCAATAAACACAATACATGGTGCATTTCTCTTAGCGGTTTCAAACAAGTCTCTAACACGACTAGCACCAACACCAACGTACAATTCCACAAAGTCACTTCCGGATATGCTGAAGAATGGAACATTACTCTCTCCTGCAACAGCCTTTGCAAGCAAAGTTTTACCAGTACCTGGACTACCTACTAATAGGACACCCTTTGGAATTCTTGCGCCCAAGGCTCTAAACTTGCTTGGGTCTTTGAGAAATTCTACAATTTCTTTGGTTTCTTCTTTTTCTTCTTCGGCTCCTGCAATGTCTGAAAATTTAACATTACATTTTTCAACCATTCTTGCACGGTTTCTTGTAAATGTAGTAGCGCCACCGCCTTTGCCCGAAAACATTTTGAATAGAATAAAGCAAGATACACCCAAAACGATTAGCATAATTATATAAGGAAGTGCTTGGGAGAACCAACTTTCTTGTGGGATTACATTTGTAATATTTGTTTTTGTAAGAGTTGCAAAGTTTGTTAAACTTCTATCTTTGTGTTCGTCTTGGTCTTCGTATACTAGTGCTGTAGGATTTTCTTTGGCAAAATCAATCATTTTGTTAAAAGTATAAAAATAATTGAGTTCTTTGCTTTGAACACTTGTATAAGTGAAGTAGTAATCAGCAAATTTAGGAAAACTCTTTGAACCTAAATCGGTCTTTTGAACACGAATATAACAAACACCGCCCGATGCGTACATATCTGTTACATAGCCAGTTTCAACTTCGGTTGAAATAACATTTCCGTCTTTGTCCTTTGTCTCCTTTGTGAACTTGCCACCAAAAACAACTTCTTCTATTTGAGTAGAGTTAAGCATCTCACCGCTATTGCCTTTGCTTGCAAAATAAAACATTAGTCCAAATACAAGTATAAAAGCCAAGATGAGACCAAAACTTCTAAGTTTACTATTTTTATTCAAGGTTACCTCCATAATCTTTTTGCCTTTATCTTTTGTTATACATCAAAACAAAACTAAACAAGTCAACAAGATTTAAATTACTTATGCCAAAATTAAAATTTTAAAAATTAAAGTTTTTGAAAATTTTTAGCAAATATATAATATCATAACCCCAAATTATTTACAACAATTTTAAGCCAAATTGCCAAAATAAGTAAATAATCACTAGATTTTTGCATTCATTTTTGACTAAATATTTCAAAATTAATTTGCCTTTGTCAACTTTTGAAAAATAAAAAATTTATGTTAGAAAACTGCGTTAGCCCACAACCCTTAGTAAATTTTGTTTGCGTGCATTCTTTTCTTTGAAAAGTTCTTGGGTTACAAAAGCAACCGCTTGGGAGATAAACTTTGCTTGATTTAACACCAGACTTAGTCTTGTTGAATTTAGGTCAAACGTTTTGTAGTTCTTTCCTACCACCCCGAGAATACTTATGTCTCCAACTTTTTTGAGTGGTAAGAGTTTTCCAAGTCCAGCAAAACCGCCACTCGAAAGAATGATTTTTCCGACATTTTCAGAAAGCGTGGCATCAATCAAAACTATCGGATTATGGTCATGCACGGTCGAAATGTAATTGAAAGCATAAGTTAAATTTGTTGCATTAATATTATAATCAAGCCCACCATAAACATATGCAGGAATATCGTATTTTTTTGTAAGCATTTCGGCGACAATTGGCGCCAAACTATCTGACACAAATTTATCACTCCCAACGCACAAAAAAACCGGCATTTCCTTGCCACGAAGCTTTTGAAGCAATGACTTTGCAAATAGTTTTTGTTCAATCTTTCCCAGTCCAAATTCTTCCATATTCAATAAATATCCTTCTTTGTATTCCTTTTTATGTTTTACAAGTATCAAGGTTTTAAAACACTATTGCAGAATAAATTTGTGTTAAAAATAGTCGAAGTCAGGAAATAATATATTCAAATAATGTCAGAAAGTCCATAGGTTATGACAAAAAAATTTTTAAAAATGTAACTACATTAAATGACAAAAAAAATTATATATGTTATTATTTAATATATGTAATTTAGGTATAAGTCGAAAAGCGACTTAAAATTAAGGAGTGAAAAGTATGTGGCCATACATCATTGACGGAGTATTGATATTGATTTTGGTTGTCTCAACCATAGTAGGAATAGTCAAAGGATTCTTTGATTCCCTTCTTAGCCTTCTTGGAACTGGAATATCTTTTGCCGTAGCTGTATTTACCGCAAAATATGTATCTCCTACACTTAACAAAATAATTGGAATTGAAAAATTCGTTTTGGAAAAACTAGATGCATCAAACGAAGGCACAGTTAATTTCTTTGGTGAAAGACCAAATTCTGAAGTCGCTAAATTTTGTACTTGGATTGTAACTGTTATTGTAATGTTCTTGATTATCAAATTGGCAATATTCATTCTTGCAAAAATATTCGAAAGCGTTACAAAAAATAGTCCTACACTCTCTGGAATTAATCGAGTATTTGGAATGGTATTTGGCTTGGCAAAAGGTGTTGCTTGGGTCGCTGTTGCACTTGCACTTTGTAGTGCAGTCAAACAAGTTCCAGTAATTGGTAATGCTATTACAAGCAAAATTGCAGAAACTAAAGTAACAAGCTTTGCTTATAAATATGTTGATGACTTTGTTGAAACTCAACTAACCCAAGAAAAAGTTAATGGAATTATTAGCAAATTAACTGGTGGAGAAACAAAAAACAATCCGGAAAAAACTCCAAGCGAGACACCAAGTGAAACTCCAAGCAAAACTCCAAGTACAGGCGCATAAGCACTCAATATATAAAAAATTTATTAAGGTGATAAAATGGAAGCAGAAGAAACAATGGAACTTAGGGATTTGCCTGTTGACACTAGAAACTACACAATTGTAGATAATGTCACAGGCAAACCAATTGAACAGTCTAAATATTCACTTACAATTGACCCCGAAGTTATAGGAAAACTTAATACTCTCAAAAAGGTTAATGAAGAAAAAATAAGACAAGCGACACTCAAAGGACAATACAAAGACTCTACTTTGGTAGATACTTTCACTCCTGAAGATAACTCGGTCTTTACTCCTGTGTTTGAAGGAGATTATATTCAAGCACAAGACTTTAATGCTACACCCGAACCTACCGAAGTCCAAGCCGAAGAAACTGTCGAGGAAGAAAAGCCCGAAGCATATGCGCCAGAAGTTTTGCAACAAGATACAATTTTGGAAAGAGTTGTTGCTAGAGACCCTAGCACTATTCAAACAGAAGATTTGCAAACTAGCGAAAATGCAGACGAAAACACCGACACTAATGTAGAAGATAATGGTTCATCTGAAAATCCAGAGACCCCTAGCCAACCAGTAGACAATAGCACATTTACCCCACCACCAACAACTGGTTTGCAACAAGCGAGTGAACAAATTGTTAAGATTGATGCCGAAAAATTAGGACCAGCAATCAAGCCACCTAAGGGCGGACGTTCAAGAGACCACAAAGTTAATCTTGACAAAATGGAAATCAAGGAAGCCAAAGGCTATGCTTGGCTTGGATACTTGCTATTCTTCTTGCCTTTGCTTATTAATCGCAAAAATAGATTTGCAAGAATCCATGCAAACGAAGGACTTGAACTCAATATAATAGAAATATTAGGAGTTTTATTAATCCTTCCATACTTTTTGCTAAAAAACGTTCCTGAGATTTGGGTTACTGTAGAATTTGTAGCAGTACTAGTCGGAGTAGTTCTACTTGGAATGTGCGCACTGACTATAATTCCTATGATGATTTGTGCGATGTGCGGATTACAATTCCAGACCCCTTGGCTTTGGAAAAAGAGAATTATCAAAATTTCCGAAACAAGAGAATAACTAAGATGATAAGAATATAAAAAAATAAAAAACCAAATTGCACTCCAATTTGGTTTTTGTTTTTTATTAGAATTTATTTTAATTGTTATTAATTTTTTGCATTAGTGATTTTTTCTTTTTGAATTTTGGATTTTTTGTTATTTGATTTTTTGACTTTGATAGACTTATTAAGTTTATTTTCGTCACACATCTTTTTTTGTTTTTTGGTGAGTTTAAAGTCTGATGTAAGTTTCTTTAGATATTTTTTTTGAACTTTGTCAATCATCTTTAGAATCTCTTCGCTTTGAACTCCAAAATAACTGCAACCGACATCTCCATTCGCTTTGACAACAAAGGTTACAGCAGTCATACATTCTTCGTTAATATATTCATAATCTCCCGCTTTGGTCACAGTTAAATTTAAATCGTTTTGAATATCTTCGGTTTTGAGTTTTTTCATATTTCACCTTAAACATTAAATCTAAATAGCATTACATCTCCGTCTTTGACAACATAGTCTTTGCCTTCAATTCTAACCAGTCCTTTTTCCTTGGCAAGAGTATAACTGCCTAGTGCAACTAGTTCATCGTACGGTATTACTTCGGCTTTTATAAAGCCCTTTTCAAAATCGGTATGGATTTTTCCTGCCGCACCCGGTGCTTTTGTGCCATTAGTGATTGTCCATGCCCTAACTTCTTGTTCGCCAGCGGTTAGATAACTAATTAGTCCAAGTGCCTTGTATCCAGCAACAACGAGTTTGTCCAGTCCAAAAGATGTAATTCCAAGTTCGCCTTTGAATAGTTCTTTTTCGTCATCATCAAGGTCACAAAGTTCTTCTTCCATTTTGGCAGAAACTACGATTACTTCGGAGTTTTCTTTTTCGGCTAATGCTTTTAGTTTTGAAACATTTTCGGCTTCGCTTGAATTGGTATTTCCAACTTCAGAAATATTTGCACAATAAATTTGTGGTTTGCTAGTAATCAAGAAGAAACTCTTAATAAGTTCTTTTTCGTCATCGTTTGCATTGTATGCCCTAACTGGTTTTTCGTGTTCCAAAAGGTCTTTGAGTTTACCTAGCAATTCGCACTCGGCTTGTAATTTTTTGTCGCCATTTCTATAAGACTTTTGAGATTTTTCTAGTCTTTTTGTAACACTTTCCAAATCAGACAAAATTAATTCCAAATTAATTTCTTCAACATCTCTAACTGGGTCAATGTTTCCTTCAACGTGAATAATTTTGGCATTTTCAAAACATCGAACAACATGAATTATTGCATCTACTTCTCTAATATGACTCAAGAACTTATTTCCAAGTCCTTCGCCTTTTGATGCACCTTTGACAAGTCCGGCTATATCTACAACTTCAAGAATTGCTGGAGTAATCTTTCGCGTATTGTACATCTTTCCAAGCACATCAAGTCTACTATCTGGAACACCAACTATTGCCACATTTGGTTCAATTGTGCAAAATGGATAGTTCTCGCTTGGGATTTTCTTTTTTGTTATTGCATTAAATAGCGTGCTTTTCCCAACATTAGGAAGCCCTACTATACCTACTTTCATAATTTTCTCCTAAAATTTTTATACTGCACTTAATTCTATCACAAAAGAAGATTTTTGGCAAAATTATTATAAGATTTTTTGCTAAATTACGTTTAAATTGCTATTTAATTTTTTAAATTTGTAATTTATTAATATTTTAAACTCAAAAAACATAGAATTTTTAAAATATGTTTTGGAGAAATAATTATGGCAATTTTAATCCTTGTAATCTTAGGAATAGTTCAAGGACTAACCGAATTCTTGCCGGTTAGCAGTAGTGGACATTTGGTTTTGTTATACAATTTTTTTGGTATAAAAGATAGTACAATGCTACTAAGCATAATTTTACATTTGGCGACACTTTTGGCGGTTATTATATATTACCGCAAAGAGATAGGAAAACTTATCCGCCACCCACTGTGTTCTACCAATTTAAAGATAATAGTCACCACAATCTTTACGTGTCTTATAGTTCTAAGCATTTATCCTTTTGTCAAAAAGAGTTTTGGCGGAGAGTATCTTCCAGTTTGCTTTGTGCTAACGGGAATAATCTTGTGGCTAAGTGATATTTTTTGCAGACGCAACAAACCACAAATAAATTCCACTACTATCTATGATATATGTAATTTGCCTATAACCTACACCCAAGCGATAATAATTGGCGTAGCCCAAGGAATTGCTTGCATTCCCGGAATTAGCCGAAGCGGAACTACTATTGGAGTGAGTAAACTACTAGGTCTTGGAGACATTAGTTCGGCATATTCTTTTTTGATAAGTATTCCTATAATCATAGCCAGTCTACTTATGGAAATCTTGAAGGGAACAACTTTGACTGGTATTAATTATTTGGGACTTGGAATTTCGTTTGTTGTATGCTTTGGTCTTGGGATACTTTGTATCAAAATGATGACAAAATTTACCGCCAAAAACTCACTTAAAATATTTAGCATATATTTGTTTGTTCTTAGTGCATTTTTGCTAATAAATAGCATGTTTTTACACTTGTTTTAAAAAAGATTATTTGTACCCCAAAACTTCGTAGACAGAAAACAATATTTTTGGTATAATTACAAAAAATATTATAGGAGACAAATATGAATACTTTGCAAATTATTCTTTTGATTGTTTGTTCAGTTTTGGCTATTGTATTTATTGCAATTAGAGCAAAATTTGGCGGACTTTTGGGTGTAATGCTTAAAACTCTTGCATCGTTTGCCTTTGTTGCGACGGCTATTATAACTATGGGAACAAACTATGTTGACTCGTCAACTAGGATTACTCTTAGCATATTTACTTTGGGATTTTTGCTAGGAATGATTGGAGACATCTTGCTTGACTTAAAAGTTGTATATCCTGGCAACGACAAATATTATCTAAATGCCGGCATGCTTAGTTTTGGACTAGGACATTTGGCTTATTTCTCTGCTTTTAGCATGTATGCCGTAAACAAATTTAGTACTGATTTACTCATGCCTATTCTTGTGTCAGTTGGTGCTGGAATTTTGCTTACTGTGGCGATTATTTTGGTTAGCAAAAAGATGAAACTTGAATTTGGAGATTATCTCATTCAAACAATTGTTTATTCATTCTTATTGACATTTATGACTGTCTACACTTTGATACTAAGCATATTGGGTGGTGCTATGTGGTTAGGATTTGTAGGAATGTTACTATTCTTCCTAAGCGATATAGTTTTGTCTATGCAATACTTTGGAGGAAAACTAGAAAGCAAACTTTTGATTATTGTTAATCATGGTCTATACTATTCGGCACAAATCGTGCTTGTTGCAGTTCTTATGTTACTCTAATTAGATGCACACTTGTTTAAAATTTGATTAAACAAATATAATACTTTTAAAAAACATTAAGCAAAAAAGAACATATTATTCAAAGTGAAATCGCCAAAGTTATCTAACTTTCGGGATTCGTTTCAAAATAGCATGTTCTTTTTTTGTGGTTAATTAATTTATATATTTTTTTAAACATTTTCAAACTGACTTTCGTGCTTTGCAAAAAAGTCGTATCTAGGCTCGATAAATTTTGGTCTATAGCAATTTTTGTCTTGTACAAAGTTATATACTGGTTCATCAATTCTATTCCAATCAAACACATCGTCGCTTAGAACCAAGTCTTCTTTTAGTTTTTCGATATTGCTAGGACTAACTGGATGCAACAAGACCATAGCAATTTTGCACATATACAAGGTATCTGCAATAAGGCATGCAAGTTTTTCATCGTCATTTTCACAGTCCTTGATATTTGCAACCCAATACTTATTAATTCCACGAATATAATTGTCTAACTCGTACATAACCATATGAAATTTGTTGTCAAACATTAATTTTTCGTATTTTAAGATTGTCATGGTTGCTTGTTTTTGAATATCTTCACTAACTTCTCTTACTGGGACAACTCCATCAAATTTGGCTTGCCATGTATAGAAGAGTGTTCTAAGCACTCTGTTGTATACGTTAGTAAGCAGGTTTCCGTCTTTTGTAACTGGGTCAACATCTTCGGGCTTTGCATCTGGGTCAAAAGGCTTAGGCATAAATGATGATGACGTATTTCCCACACTTAGTCCCAAGAAATGCATTCTTAATTGTTCAACAGTATAAAATTTGAGTAAATCATCTGGCTTTGGTGGTTTTACACTACCCGAACTACTTGCTTTGTTGCCAAGAAACAATGAGTGTTTGTTGACAATCAAGTGAGACATTTGAAGTTCGCCCTTTGGAATATCTAGGCTTGGGTGTGTGCCTTGAGTACATAGCCACATTGCATGTTGAACTGGGCCATAGAAATACATATTGTCTTCGCCAAGAATTTGATAAATATAACTATCTTTGTCGCACCACCAATCCTTCCATGTGTCTTGTTTTCCGGTTTTGGATAGATATGTTTTTGTAAAACTAATAGGTGCCCAAAGACTCTCTGGCCAACAATAGAATGTCAAGTCCTTGAGTCCTTCTTTTTCGGGAACTTTGACGCCCCATTCGATATTTCCACTTAGTCTAAATGGTGTTATGGTTTTTCCGTTTCTGTATCTAATTCCCGCATTAGATAACATTTCGCACGCATACTCTCTATCTTCGAGTTTATCAAAGACTAGAACAAAACTCGCTTTACTCTTTTCTTCTCGCATCTCAAAGGTTGGAAGCAAGTATCTTATGTCTTCAAACTTGTCCATTTGGTCTTTTTTGATATAAATCTCTGGTTTTTTCAAAAACTCTCTTATTTCTTTGACAACAAACGGTCTAAGTTCGGTCTTTTCCATTTTGTCTAGCCACTCAGTTAGCAAAGGTAAGCATCTTGGCATATCAAAATACCAGTTTGTAATTTCTTTGAGAACTGGTTTTTTGCCACTCAAAGTACTAATTGGGTCAATTAATTCTTGTGGCATATATTGATGTCCCAAATCGCACTCATCAGCATAGCCCTTTTCGCTTTGACAGCCTTCGTATGGACATTTGCCAAGAACTTGTCTGCCATTTAGAAAAGTCTTTTTGTCTTCGTCATAGAATTGCAATGTTGACATTTTTTTGAGATAGCCATATTTATATAGTTTTTCAAAAAACTCTGCACTAGTTTCGTTATGAAAAGGCACTGCATCACCTACGCCACTTGCACCAAAATAGTTAAGTGAAATTTCAAATTTATTCAAATCATTGACATGTCTTTCGTGAAACTCTTCTACCATATCCGAAATTGTGCCAGTATACCCTTCTTCGCATTTCTTTCTATAAGTTTCAAGCGCGGGAGAACCATAGCAATCTGTTCCAGATACAAAGATTACATTATCCTTGCCGATTCGGTCTCTCAAAAATCTCGCCATAAAGTCCGCATACAAAAACATGCCTAAAACATGACCATAATGCAAGTCCTTGTTGCCATATGGCATACCACCAGTTAGCACTGCACGTTTTGGACAGTGTGGTCTATTTTCCAACATTCTCTTTAATCTTTCATCGCCAAAATCTTTCATTTTTTTATTTCCTTATAAATAATAATTAAGTATATAATATTTGCTTTTTTTTGTAAAGGATATTAAATCAAAAATGTTGACATTGCAGATTGCAAATGTCAACATTTGTTGTTATTGATTAATAATCGTAGTTCTTTTGGTCTTCTGGAAGTTCCATAAGCACAATATTTAAATTATATAGATTTGGAGTTTTGATATCACTTCCTTCTTCTTCGGCTGGGACATCAAGTTTGGTTGTTGTGTTAGCCACAGCAACACCGTCGACAGAAATAGACTGAACTTTGTAATAATTAGCACTCAACCAAGATGAGAAGTCTAGACCTTCCGCACCTTTTTGAACTTCAAAAACTGTTTGGTCAGCATAGTTAAAACTTCCGTCACGATAAAGTTTTGTAATAGTCATGTTCACTACTGCATAGCCATCGCTAGGAACTAATTTTGCGTATAATTTCAAGTCGTATGATGGATATTTCTTAATTAGGTTACAAAAAAAATCATATTAGAAATTTTTATGTTTGAAAAAAGTCCAAATTTCTAATATGATTTAATAAATTTGTTTAATTTATTTTTTTGTTCTATTTGTACTAGTGATGATGAGTTTTTCGCCTGTACAATAGATAAGAATTGCAAAAGCATTAATAAGATAACTAAATAAAATTATTCTAAAGAATTTTTCGCTAATATCAATAAGCAGTCTGCCATTATTTGAGTTAAGTGCCATAACAATTAGACTCAACACTAGTACGCATGCAGTAATTATGTATAAAATTAAGCCAGATATGTATTTTTGAGACTGAATGCACGTACAAACAATATCATAAACAACAACACCAACAAGAAGTCCCGCTACAACAAAATAACAAATTTGTTCCCACAAAGCCATACTGGCATTTGCCAAAGTTATCATAAAAAAGACTTCGAATGCGACCATAATTGCAATTAGCGAATAGTAAACCACTATTTGTAGCACTTTCTTTAAATTTGCATCCATATTTGTCTATCCCTCCTTATTTATTTACTTTATTTTGGCCATAATACAACAAAATATCAAAAATTTCGCTTTCCAAAATAAGTAAAAAGGATGTCAAGCAAAATTGACATCCAAATATTTGAAACAATCGTTTTTTCTTTTGTACAAGCAAAGCCTAGATAAATTCTTTTTATGCGATTGTGTAAAGGGAAAGGTATAGGCAAAATTATTTAGGGAATTCTTAAATTTTTACTTGTTGTATTGCCTATACACTTCATACTATGTAATCCTAATAATTTTTGACACTAGAAATTTTTTGATTTTTCAAAAAATTTTGTATTTCATATTATTTATTACACCCAATATCAAAACCATGTTTGACAAAATACCTACACAATCAAACTAAAGAATATTTAACGAGTTTGTGCCATTACATCTATTGCAACTATTTGGATAACAAGTTCCATAATTACACAAATTATCTAACGTTCGGCTACTATTCAATACCAATAATAATAGCAACAAAAAATTTGTATTGCTAGCATATTCTACTTCGCCATTTTCGTCAGTTGGACTGGATAAAATGGATAACAACAAAATAAGCATTACATCATTACTTAAATTCATACTTCCCCCAAAATATTATCTTTTTAGTTAATATGCTACAAAAAAATTTTTTGTGCAAAATTGCATAAGTAATCTTAATTTGTTAAAATATTTTTGAAAGATAGTTAAGATTTAGTTTCAAATTTTTAATCAAATATTTTGAAATAATCCAAATTTAAAAAACCATGTTCAAAAAGGAAGTACATGAAAGAGCCGATTTTCATAAGCCAAGAAAACAAAAATTTAATTAAACAAAGCATTCCCAATGAGGAAATTTGTACAAAGTTATCCAACTTTTATAGTATATTTTCGGATAGCACAAGGCTTAAAATACTCATTTCTTTACTCGTTCACGAAATGTGTGTTAATGATTTGTCTCAATTGCTTGGAATTAATCAAACAACTCTTAGTCATCAACTAAGAATTCTCAAAGCCAATGGGGTTGTCACTCAAAAACGAATAAACAAATATATCTTCTACAAAGCCACCGACAAGTTTGTTAATAATATAATGTTAAACGGAGTTGACTTTTATTTGAATAAAACCAAGAAAGTAGGCTAAGAGATTATGGACGACAAAAAGATGTTGAATTAAATTTTCAACATCTTTTTTTTGTTTTTATATAAAATTTTTAAGCATTAGTTTTTGGATACATTTGTATCATTGCACCCATGCCATTATAGATATAAATATTTGAGTATTTTCCGTCGGCATAAGAAGCATCTGGCACAATTGATGCCACTGCATTTACTAAATTAGTTGTTTTCCATTTAAGTGCTTCTTCTTCGCTTAATGCTGTTAAGCCTTGTAGTTCTTTGATTCTAGCATCAATTTTTTCTATTTTAGATTGTTCTTTTTCATTTTCTTTCAAAGCAGTTAATCTAGCAATTTCTCCATCAATCTCAACTTGAGTTAAAGCATTATCCCATCCACTAATTTCTTTGAATGCTTTATTTTTGGCGCGTTCGTAGATTTTTCCTAAGAAGCCAATTTTGTTGGCAACTGGAAGTCCTGATGCACTAATTCCTTGAATCATCTGAGCAATTTCATCTTTCTTTTGTTCAAAATTAAGTGATGCAAATTGTTCTTGAGTAGGAGTAACTGTAACGCCTGCTTCTTTCATGCCTTCAGCAATTCCTGCATACAATCCATTGACTTTGTCATCGGCTTGCATTGTCACATCTTTATTTGTACCTACGTTAGAGTTGATATAACCGCCCGACTTACTGCTTTCAAAATAAATACTTTCGGTAGGGTCATTAAACACTCTATCTACCATCATAATATTTGTCATATCTAGACCATAAGTTGTTTTTTCTGGGTTTTCTGCCGAATAGAATTTGTCATAATCTAATTGAGTTTCAAATACTCTAATATATCCTTTGATACGTTTTGTTGTCAAGCCTTGATTGCTTCCGCTTTTCAAAACAGCGACAAAGTTAACCTTAGGAACAAGTGTTCCGTTATCGTTTGCATATCCAGCGGTCATTGTAACAGGATTTTGTGGAAGGCCGTTTGGTTTGCCAGTTATTGGGTCAATGCCTGTAAATAATTGGTCAGCCATTGTTAATTGTCCAAATAATGAGTCTGCTCCATAAACTGTGAACCATGGTTCTTTGCCGGTTACTTTGGATTCAAGAATGGATTCAATGATGTCTATTGAACTTGTATAACCAGTAGTGCCGGTTGTATCATTGTCGTCTTGTTTGCAGTGGTCGGCAATCATAACGGGGCCACCTGCATCTCTAAGTTCGCAGTTAACGATTTTGAGATTTTTTACACCCCAAGTATAAATAAGAGTTTGATAAGACTTGAATGCTTTGCAATTAAGCAATACATTGTTGCCTTGGTCTGCTTTCAAATCTTCTTCATAAATGAAGAAGTTTGTTATATAGAAGTAATGTGTAATATTGTTTGTTGCATTAAAGTTGACAACTTTGGCTTTGGATAGAATTATAGCACCGGAGTTTTCTGGTTTGGCATTTAATTCACCATTTCCAACAAAGTGAATATTGGACCAATTTACAGTGCTTGCATTTGGGTTAGATGCAAGTGCGTCATTATAGAATAGTGACAAGTGTGCAGTCATATATCCAGATTCTTTAACATTGACACCATGGTCTGGATTTGCAAATTCCAAAACCATTTTTGGGAAACTTTTGGCATCTATCGTAAAGTAATTACCAAGGAAGTTAAAAGTTTCACCGTCCGCCAATGTTCTATGATATATTCCGTCATCGGCAGTGTCTATTGGTGAACCAATAACAGTTTGGTCGGTATAATTACTTAGACTACCACTGTAATTTGGAGAACTTTCTGACCAGAATGCGTCTTTTCTTACATCGTCTTTGGTTATTATGATATTGTCTTGAAGTATAAGTGCTTTGACGTCTTGTGTAGTAGGCTTGATGGCATCATAACTAGAATGAACATTGTCATACAATGACAAATCTTTGGCATTATACACATTGTATCCGTCAACGACTTGAAGTTCGGTTGTAAATGATGTTGTTGCACCACCTTCTTCCAAATAATCTTCGTCTACATTAACAGCCGAAACTGTTACTCTATATGTTTTGCCAATAGCATTTTCCTTAAAGTCCAAAGTAGTGTTGACTGTATCTATTTCTACAATACTATTTAGATTATCCCCTGTAAGTTCGACATAGTTACTACCTTGTTTTTCTTCAATTTTGACATTGGTTCTTACACGAGTAATATTGGTTCTTCTAACACCTGCGCCGTCTATGCCTGATGCAAATAATCTAAAATTAAATGGATTATCGTCACCAACTTGAAGAATTTGTGTTCTATCTATAAATTCCATTTCTTTGTTGTCTTCACGAACAGATTTGTTTGCATTAAACTCGTTGAGAAGTCGACTATTGAGTGATGTAATTGTACTTACATCGGCTTCGGTTGCAACGACTTTGATTGGAACTTCAAAACTGTAATCTTCAAAAGTTATTTTTAATTTTTGAGTTCCCACAATATTGATATCAATTTCACCAAATGTTAAGTCTTTGGACTCAACTTCCTTGGTGGAATTATCTGAATAATTAACAATTACAATTGTTTTGGAAGTATCTAGTTCTTCGCCTTTGGCAATTGTTGTTTCGAGTGTTCCATTCTTGACTTGCGCACTTTCAATCTTTGGTTTACAAGCCGAAAGAACAAATCCAAAACACATTATAGCAAGAACTGATACAAGTATTTTTGTAACTCTTTTCATATTTTATCTCCTTTTTAAAGTTTTTCCCAAGTGGGAATATTTGTAATTTTTTTACTTGATTTATTTTGTTTAAAAATTTAATAATAATTCCTAAAATTTACACCTCCTTAATATGCCCACACAACAATTTCTTCAAAAACCTGTGTGCCATCAGTTGACATTATTTTTATATTCAAAACAACCTTGCCCGTAAACAAGATTAAGCCAACTTCGTTTCCTGCCTCGTCTTTGACAAACTCGGCACGAGTGGTTTGATTGTGTACAAACTTGACTTTTTTGTTGCTTGCATTGTCCGGAAGAACACGCCAACTTAGTTGAACCATTGTTCCAGTTAGGTTTTCGGCATTGCCGGGTTTTTTGTACTGAACGGATATTACTTTGGTGTCTCCATCATATTCAACTTCGGTTTTGTCATCTGTAACATTGAGACATTCTATCTTTGTTACTGGAATTACTTCGTTATATACAACCGATTTCATTCCAAATATTGATATTATAACTATGGAAGCAATGTAAACTATCGCAATCATTATAAGTGTAGATTTTTTCATCAGCCTACCTCCTTATAATATACTTTTACTTTGTTTACAAAAAGCCAAGTTCTAATTAGCATATAAACAACTGCAACAAGCATAACTTTTGTCCAAACTATATTCATGTTTTCGCTTATTAAAAAGTAGGTAATAAATGCAAAGATAATTGATATTAAAAATGCAAATATAACCGACTTTATGTCGTTTGGATTGCTAAGATTGTCGCCTTCGGTTTGGTATCTTTGAGTTTGGGGATTCATTATGTCTAGTTCGACACTATGAAGCATGTGTCCCAAATACAAACTCTCAATAAATACAAATATTAAAATTGTGTTTAGCACATTGATTTTGAGAAAACTAGCAAAAATTATAACCGTTATAAGAATCGAAAGTGTCATACCTATTACATTTATAACCAATTTGGACACAAGCGAATTCATTTGTGGCTTTGGATTGGTTTTGAGTTGATATCTTGCGTTTCCTTCTTCGCTATAAACATGTGCTAGCATTGTATTTGAAGAAAGTGCAATAAGCAAAATCAACAAGATATTAAACGCTATTGACATATTAGTTCCGGTAAGTCTTGTATCCATTGCTGAGTAAATTTTATTTAGTAGAAATATTGATGTTGGAAGCCCGATTATTACAGCAACCAATGAATAGAATTTGCTTGGTGTTCGGAAGTTTAGTTTGAAGTCCTTGACAACCCCCGACCAAAAAGCATTTTGTTTTTTGTTTGGAATAGTTTTGGTAACTTTGTCTTTTTTGTATTCAAACGGAGTGCTTGCCATATGAAAATACATGGGTCTTACTAGTAAATAGGTTAATCCAAATATTATAGCAATTCCGCCTAGAATTATTAAGATTGAAATCCATTGTTCAAGCCTAAATAGGTTGTTTGAAATTCCATATCTTTTGCCTACAATGGCAATTGACATCCATGTGAATGGCATAAATATTTTGTTAAACGTATTCAAAAAGTTTTGAATATTCCAAAAGGTTGTGCCCCAAGTCCCAATTAAATCAAAATTGGCAGGAATGGAGTTAATAACAAGAATAAGTCCAACACTAACACCTGCAATTAGCACTACGACCAAAGTATATTCCAAAAATTTGTAAGATTTGATAAAATTTTGAATATACATAAGCGGAATGGAAAGAAGCGCACCTATACAAACTGGAATCAAAGTAATGATAAACATCGCTAGAACTAGCCAAAAAAAGTAGTAAAATGGCATTTTGTTGATAAGTCCATACGCTACCAATAGTGGCAAAAAGTAATTTAGGTTTCTAATAAACTCATAGATATAAAAAACTATTAATTTTGACAAAAACACTTTGGTTCTATCTACTGGCATTGTAAGTAACATAAAGTTATCTTTGGCAAAGTACAAAGTTTTGACTAGTCCAAACGAACATACAATAATTGATAGCAACATAAGACAAGTAAATATTACTTCAAACAAATTTTCGGGAACTCCCGGAAGCAACGACACAAGTCTTAGATAACTCAAGATATAAAAGCCAAAATATATAACTGCTGTAATTAGTGCAAATTTCAAAAGTGATAATACAACTTTGAATATTGTCTGTTTGACACTTTTCAAAAAACTCAAGTTTATTCGGTCTTTAAGTTGCATTTTGCACAAAGTTTTGAGTCCGCCCATTTCTCTCCTTTTTTTGATTAATTATTTTTGTTTGGTTTTGGTTCGCTTGTTGAAGTATTCGATTCGGGTTTAACTTTGGTTGGCATAACTTTTTGCGATGCAACTTTGAGATAATACTCTTCCAAAGAACATTCTTTTTCGATGTCTTCAACATTTTGAACTGTCAAAATTTTCCCCTTTTTGATTATTGCGATTCTATCACATAATTGTTCTACAATATCTATTAGGTGACTACTGAAAAACACAATGTTGCCTTTCTTGGCATGCTCTTTCATACAGACTTTGACTTGATATATACTATTTGGGTCAAGCCCAGTCAATGGCTCGTCGAGAATCCAAACCTTTGGATTATGAACAAGTGCTGACATAATTGCGATTTTTTGTTTCATGCCATGGCTATAAGTTTTGATTTGATTGTCAAAAGCATCGTTTAACTCAAACAAATCAACATACTTATTAATCGATTTGGTTCTATCTTCCAAACTTACATCATAAAGGTCGGCAATATAATTAATATATTCTCTACCAGTTAATTTTTCGTACAAAGCATAGTGGTCGGGAACAAAGCCAATATTCTTTTTTGCCATGACAGATTGTTTGTCCACATCATAGCCACATACTTCGATGCTTCCGCTTGTTATCGGCTGAATTCCCACAATGGATTTGATAATAGTACTTTTTCCAGCACCATTTGAACCAAGGAATCCAAAGATTTCACCGCCATGAATTTCTAGGCTTGCGTCTTTTACGGCATAGACATCGCTTTTGCCATAACGTTTGCTAAAGTTATTTAGAACTAATTTATTTTTGTTTGTTTTGTTCATAGGCTCATCTATCCCCCTTCCGTTCAAAGATATTTCTAGTGCAATTTTGTCTAGCTTAATCTTTTCCTTTCTTGCCAAAATATCATAAATGGTGTCAACAAATGAATATGCCCCTTCGTAGACAAACCATACACCCGCACCCAATGCAACATAAACCAAAAAGAATAGCAGTTGATAAACGGGATAGAAAGTAAAATTAAGTTCCCCAATTGTAAAGTGCCAAATATGATTATCTCTTAGTTTTTCGCACCAAGCACCGAGTTTGTCGGCTATAAAGTCGCTATTTACAAAGAAGTAATCAACGTTTCCGTAATTGCTAAACCATGCGTTTAAAATCAGTACTAATACAAAGTAGACAAGAAATCCTATCATGGAATATATAAATTCTTTGAGTTTTGGTCTAGCATAAACACCAAGTGCCACAATCAACAACGGCATAAAGAATGCAATATAGTGATTGATATAAAAGTTAACTAAACTACTATCAAACAAATTAGACGATGACGAGTAGTTTGGCATAAGCATTGCAAGCAATGCACCCAAGACGTTGATAAAATATGTAAAGTAAAACAATTTGTTCCACTTAAATATTAGACAAATAGCAACAATATACATTGCCGTATTACACAAGTGGAATGGCCAGTGTGTAATATCCAAAAAGTCTGGAAATTTGTATCCTACGCTAAATGACATTAGTGTACCCAAACTAATATAAAGTAGTACCGCTCTTTTGGTCTCTTGGTCTTTCTTTCTAAACAACAGATACAATGCAACTGGAATTATAAATGCAAAATACAAGATAATTCGATGTGGCAACTTGAAACTTTTGAGTTCCACACTATATTTAACTCTTCCAAATAGTCCTTGCAAAACATATGGTGGCATTGTTGCAAGCAAAAGCAAAGGTAAGTACCAAAGAATTTTGAGTTCGGACTTGTTTGATTTGAAGAAACCATTTGAACAAAACACCATTATTCCAAGCGAAAGTGTCAAACCAAACTCACATGCCATAATAAGCATTCTTAAATTAAATGTTTCAAATGCAAGCCTTCCGTCAATTGCAATTCCGAGTATGAAAAAACTTGCACTTGATATTATACTCATTGGGAGTACAAAATATTTGACAAGCACATTTTTGCCACGTATTTCAAAAAATGGATACAAGATAAGTATTAGTGTCGAAGCATAAGTGAACCATGTAACAATAATTGAATAAGCATTCAAAAATTCACTATCAAAATTGTTACTATGAAGCATGTAACTATCCGACAGACTATCCTTTCTCCACATAAAACGCAAGAAAAACACACCAGCAAGTACATACATCAAAATCTTTTCGAATTTGCTAGTTGATTTGTTTTTCTTTTTCAAAAGCCAAAATGACAAAAGCAACGACAAAGTAACTGTGGCTGTAATTAAATAACTAAATAATAACATAACTCTTAAATTTATCCGAAACATGCAAATTTCATAATAATTCATAACAATGATATTTACATTCGGATATATTATTTTTTGCAAATTATTAATTCATATGTAAAATTCGTAATTTTTGACAATATTACAATTAATATAGTTTTCAAAAATTTGCAAAATTTAACTTTTTAATAAATTTTTGATTTGCAAAAAAATTTAAACCTTTTTATCGCTACTTGATTACACACTTGTAATCAAAAATTTATAAGATAACAATTATATCTTTAATAGTGATTGTGTAATGCGGTCTTTAAAATCAAAAAGACATCGACAAAATAATTTAACTCAATATTATTTTTGCCAAATGCGAAAAAGACCACTGTGTCTTAACTCATCTGACACATGCACTACAAAAGGTTATCTCAAAAGAGTAGTCTCATAGTTTTGAGATACGAATAATTTTTTTGTTCGCAAAAATTTTCTATTTCATATTGTTTTTCTTGAACATCACTATCTTTATACATAAAAGGAGTGACTTCAAAAAAATCAAAAATTTGTTTATTGCTTGCCAAATAAACAAGCGGTGTCAATATAAGTACCAAAGCACAGAATGAAGGGCACTGTATAATCATTTTAAAAGGAAGCAATAATCTAATTAGAGTCATTTGCATATCTGCATCTAATTGGAGTTTGTCAACAAAATCTTTGAAGAGAAATACTGCTTCTTTGTCAAAAATAGCAACAAAAAGGCAACCCATTGCAAAAACTTGCAAAAGCATTGGCAAAAGTTTATTCCCTTTTTTCCTCAAACTAAAAAACATTTGTGCTATCCCTAATTTATTTAACTATTACCCACATTATAAAAAAAATAAACATTTAAGTCAATTGTTTCGGCTTAAATATTTATTTTTTCAAGTTTAGTCGTTTGTTACAAGCCCCAAAGTTTTATAAACTTTTTTCAAAGTTTCTTTAGCCTTGGCTTGGGCTTTCTGTTTTCCCTTAAGCAAAATACTATCCAAATATTCTTTGTCGTCCAAATACTTGTAATATTTTTTTTGCAAAGGTTCAAGGGTTTCGATTATTGCATTGGCAACTTCATTTTTGAGTGTGCCATAGTTTTGACCATCAAATTGTGCAACAGCCGATTCAATATCAATATTTTTGAGACACGCATAAATTGTTAATAAGTTGCTAACGCCGGGCTTGTTTTCGGGGTCGTATTTGATTAGATTTTCACTATCTGTTACAGCACGTCTAACTTTTTTGATAATTTCTTCTTTTGTGTCTTCAATAAAGATTGTTCCCGTATCTCCCCTTTCGGACTTGGACATCTTTTTGGTGGGGTCGTTTAGCCCACCAATTTTGAAACCTTCTTTTCTGAGTAGCACGTCTGGAATTTTGAAAGTTTCGCCCATTTTGTGATTAAATCTAATCGCTATATTTCTGCAGAGTTCAACGTGTTGTTTTTGGTCGATTCCAACTGGGACAATATCTGTGTCATAAAGCAATATATCTCCCGCCATCAAAATAGGATAGTTAAGAAGTCCCATGTTGATTTCTTTTGACTTGGCTTGGTGGTCTTTGAATTGTGTCATTCTTGTCGCTTCGCCAAGCATCGTAAAGTTTGAAAGCACCCAATTGATTTCGGCATGTTCGTGTACTTGGCTTTGAAGATAAAGAGTGCATTTGTCAGTATTGATTCCGAGTGCCAAGTACAAAGACAAAAGTTTGTAAGTATTCTCTTTGAGAAATTGGGGGTCGGGATTGATTGTTAGCGCATGCAAATCAGCAATACAAATATATGCGTTATAATTACTGACCATATCTTTGAGATTTTGTGCAACACCAATATATCCGCCAAGTGTCAAAATTCCAGTTGGTTTAATCGCTGTATAGATTGTTTTTTTGTCCATAATCTTTTCCTTTTTTTAAGAGTAGTTCAAAAAATTTTATAATGTAATTCTTTCTAATTTTTCTTTTTGTTCGGCGATTGATAGATTAGAAATCAAATCGTCCAAATCGCCATTTAAGAATGCTTCGAGATTGTATGATGTATAATTAATTCTATGGTCTGTAAGCCTACTTTGTGGGTAGTTGTATGTTCTTATTCTCTCACTACGGTCGCCTGTGCCAATTTGGCTTCGCCTATTGGAAGCATACTGCTCATCGACCTGCATTTGGAAATAGTCATAAAGTTTACTCTTGAGAATAGACATTGCTTTTTCTCTGTTTTTGAGTTGAGACCTTTCGTCCTGACACGCAACAACAATTCCGGTTGGCAAATGAGTAATTCTAACTGCACTATCTGTAGTATTTACGTGTTGACCACCAGCACCGCCCGAACGATAAACATCTATTTGCAAATCTTTTTCGTTGATTTCAACATCAACTTCTTCGTGTTCTGGAAGAACAGCGACAGTTGCTGTACTTGTATGAATTCTTCCCGAACTTTCGGTCTCAGGAACACGTTGAACACGATGAACCCCGCTTTCGTACTTGAACTTGCTATAAGCACCCTTGCCACTAATTCTAACTTGTGCTTCCTTAATTCCGCCAAGTTCGGTTTCGTTTGATGACAAAACTTCGACTTTCCAACGTTTGCTTTCGGCATACATTGAGTACATTCTAAGAAGTACTCCGCCAAACAGACTCGCTTCTTCGCCACCAGCACCCGACCTGATTTCCAAAATAACGTTTAGTTCGTCGTTATCGTCTTTTGGGAGTAACAATATTTTGATATGTTCATCTAGTCTTTCGATTTCTTTTTTACATTCTTCAATTTCGGAATTGAGAAGCGCTCGCATTTCGTTGTCGGTCTCGGTCTCCAAAGTTTGTTCATCGTCAGTCAGGGTTTTGAGAACTTTGGAATAATCGTCATATGCTTGACTTATCGGTTCTAGTTCGTTGTAATCTTTGCAAAGTTCGGTGTATTTTTTGTTATCAGCAATGTTTTCGGGCTTCATCATTTCTTTTTCGACTTCCAAAAACTTCTCTTTCAAAAATCTAATTTTATTTAACATTCTTTTCTCTCTTTTTTGCAATAATAAATCTATCTATGTTTGCCAAATCCTTTTTTATTTCGATATTTTCAAAATTTTTGCATAGCATTTTGGCAACCTTGTCGGCTTGGTCGTAGCCTACTTCCAAATATAACACGCCACTGTCCTTGAGATACTTGTGCGCATTTTTGGATATGTTTCTATAAAAGTCAAGACCGTCTTTTCCCCCATCCAAAGCAAGTACTGGATCAAAATCTCTAACTTCGATTTCAAGTTTGTTGAGTTCGGCAGACTTAATATATGGCGGATTGCAAACAATTATATCATATTTGCAATTAATATTTTCAAACATATCCGACACCAAAAAAGTCGGATTAATTGGCGGAAGCCCTTGTTCGTTTCTGAGTTCATTATTAAGTTCGCAGTTTTCTTTGGCGATATTTATTACGTTTTTGCTAATGTCCACCATTGTGACATTTGCCCCTGTCTCCCATGCAATAGCCAGCCCCACACAACCGCTTCCTGTACACATGTCTAGCACCGTTAGTGGCTCAAAAGGAAGATTGATTCGTGTTTGAGAGTATTTATTCTTGATATCTATAATTACTCTTTCAACCAAAAGTTCTGTCTCGTATCTAGGAGTTAGAACACTTTTGTTAAAAGGGATTTTAACTTGGAAAAAATACTTGTATCCAATTAGTCTATCCAAAGGCACATGATTGCATCTGCTGTCTATTAGCGCTAAATAATCGTCAACAACTTCGTCTTTGACGTTTTCTTGCAAGCAAAGTTTTGAGTAATCAATACTTAGAACATGTGCCAAAAGCCTAAGAGCGCTGTCTTCGGCATCGGGAATATTGTTTTCTTTGAGTCTTGTGACTGCGACATTTAATAATTCATTCTTTTTCATAACTTATCCATGACTTGATTTTTTATTATTTTAACTTTTTTTAAGTATTAAAAGCAACTAAAAATATGTGTTTTTTGTAAATAACAAAAAAATAGGCAAGGAAATTGCCCCCTGCCTAGATTTTATCAATTAATCTAAATTGTGTTTTTTCTTAAATTTCTCTACTCTACCAGCAGTGTCTACAAGTTTTTGCTTACCAGAATAGAATGGGTGACATTTATCACACACATCAATTCTAATTGTATCGCCTTTGATAGTAGACTTTGTTTTAAACTTAGAGCCACAAACACAAACAACTTCCACTTCGTGGTAATCTGGATGTATGTCTTGTTTCATAAGTATTCACCTCACTAATTCTAAAAATCCTATTTGCGACATAATATGGAACACAAAAATGTCCATTTTCATCTACAAGGCTTAAAATTATCTACAAATTTTAATTCCATGTTAGATTATACACTTTTGCAAACATCAAGTCAAGACTTTTAGTAATTTATTTGGTATTTTTTTGGTGCGGGTTAATAAGTATTCAAATATTCCTTAAATATTTCTGCCAAATCTCCCGCACCCAATATTAAGATTAAATCAAAATTATCTCTTTTTAGAGTGTTTTGAATGCTTAATTTTAAACTATCAAAGTTATCAAAATATTTTACATCTCCACCCAATTGATTATACAAATCAGCAGCATCTCCGCCTGTAATTTTGGACTCTCTAGCAGGATAAGTCTTGTATATAATTAGGTGTTTAATTCTTTTTAAAACTCGCACAAAGTCGTCAAACAAAGTAAGAGTTCTTGAATATGTATGTGGTTGAAAAATTATTAAAATATTTTTGTAATAATTTTTTAGTCCCTCAATACTATTTTTAATTTCGGTCGGATGATGAGCATAATCTATCATAACTTTTGTGTTTTGAATTTCGCCAATAATTTCGTATCTTCGTTTAACTCCCCTAAAACTTTGGACTGCGTCCTTGATTGTGTCTTTGGAAATTCCATAAAAATCAGAAATAGCAATGGCACAGAGTGCATTCTTAATATTGTGACACCCTAAGCAATTTATCCTAAAATTATCGTATAACGAATTGTTTTTGTAGACATCAAAAGTGTAACCAAAGTCACAAAACTTGATATTTTCTACCCTAAAATCTTTGTTTAAATCAATTATGTTTTTGTGTTTAATATTCGAGTATGAAACTAAGTGACCAGAATTTTTTGCAAACTTTTCAAATGCCTTGTGAATTTCTTTGTAATCTTTGTAATAATCAAGATGATCGGCATCAATATTTGTAATACAAGCCATTTCGGGTTTGAGTGAAAGAAAACTTTTGCGATACTCACATGCTTCCACAATAAAATAATCTTTGCCACCAATAATTGTATTATCGTTTAAATTGACACTTTCTCCGCCTATATGAATGGTTGGGTTTTTGTTTGCTTTCAAAAATATTTCACTCAAAAGACTTACAGTAGTAGTTTTGCCATGTGTTCCTGAAATTGCGATTACATGTGAATATTGCTGAGAAATTAATCCAAGCAGTTTTGAACGTTCCAAAGTTTTGATTCCAAGTTTTTTGGCTTGGATTAGTTCACAATTGTTTTTACTTATGGCACCGCTAAACACAACTAGGTCAATATCCTTGGTTATATGCTTTGGGTCGTGATGGTTGTAAACTTTGATATTTTCACTTTGCAACTTTTGACATTCCGCATTAAAATTAATATCACTCCCAGAGACCTTGCTTTTCAAAGATTTGCATAATCTGCTAAGCCCCGACATGCTTATTCCGCCTATTCCGACAAAAAAAATATTTAAATTCTCAAAAAAATTATTCATTTTCATAATATTTTATATGAAAATGTGTCAAAAAAGTTGTGACAAATGATAATTTTTGATAGAATATAGTAAGCAGATGTGCTTAAATAAAATAAGGAAAAGGTATACACAATTGAAAATCACTGACATTCGTATTCGTTTAATCCCAAATGGAGAAAGCAAACTAAAAGCAGTTGCATCTATCACTATTGATGATTGCTTTGTAGTTCATGACATCAAAGTATTAGAAGGCAACCAAGGATATTTTGTATCTATGCCTAGCAGAAAAACTCCTGAAGGCGAATACAAAGATGTTGCTCACCCAATCAACACTCCTACTAGAGAAGAAATCAATAAATTAGTTCTTGCTAAATATGAAGAAGAACTAAAAGCTAATAATTAATTTTATTAAAGTTTATTTCGACCACGTAAGACCAGCCAAAACAATAGAAAATGCTATTGCTTAGGTTTTTGATTGGCATTAGACCAACTAAAAATTATAAGACCTATCTTTTTTAAGAATAGGTCTTTTTTTTTGATATTAACATTAGTTTTTGAATTACGACATTAACACAAAAAAAGATTAGACCACTCAAAGTCTAATCTTTTTTGAATCACAAACTACTTTCAATCTTCAAAGTAGCATAACTTCCATCAACCAAATTCCAGTACATAGACGAGAATCCTTTGTCAACATAAGTCGAGGATTTTTTCATATCTTTTGTAGATTTTTTGGCTTGGATATTATCTTTTCCAAACAAGTTTGAGAAAATATTTCCGCTAGCATAATACTGAGCATTGCCATCTACAGAATTGTCAAATAGATAATCAAAGCAGAAGCCAGCATTTCTTGTTAAATTTCCGTTGTTGTCGCCTGCATAGTTGTGAACATATGAAGCAGTAATTGAATATTTTTGACCGCTACCGCTAAATGTACATGCGCTATAACAATTAACTACTACACCAACATTTCCCGAGCCACCTGCATTAGTAAATCCGCTTGCCAACATATAACTTGCAAATCCACCCATAACAGCCTTGCCGTCTGTTCCTTGTAGTTTTGCTCTAGTGTAACAATTTTCTACAACACCAGAGTTGATAATTCCAAATAGTCCACCTATTTGAACACCTTTGACTGTATTGCTTTCTTTGACAGCAACATTTATAACATCAGACGAATAAGAGTATACCGAAGCATCTTCCTTTCTATAACCCTTGGTGTAATTGTTAAATTTAAATGTGCTACTACCTGAACTTGTAATTGCACCACCAATGCCCCCAGCATAATAACCTTCGACACTTGAGTTTTTAACAACGCCATTGTTTATATCGCCAGATGTATAACCAACTATACCACCAGCATAATCTCCGTCTGTTTTGTTTGCAGATATGTTTGCACTAACAGAAGAATTGAGTACTAAGTTATTAGTATAACCAACTATACCACCCGCATATCCATTAACTGAACTGCCAAGCGAGATATTGCCATTAATATTAACTTTGGAATTTTGAATAATTCCATCTAGTGACCAACCGACAATACCACCAACACAAACTGGTCTGTTTGTAGCACCTGATACTGTTGTAATTTGAGAATAGCCAGATACACTACTGTTATTAATTGTGCTACTACCATATGCTTTGCCTATTATACCACCCGTGCTTGCTCTACCTGTGAGTGTAACAGCATGGGCTGAACAATTTGAAATTCTAACACCATAGCCTGCACCCATGATAGCACCAACAAATCCACCTTTGGCAGTAACATTGCTAATTGTGATGCCTTCAATTTGACATGCATCACCAAATCCAAATAGTCCCGCATGATCTTCGTCAACAGTTGTTAAATTTTTGATTTGGAAACTACCGAGATTTTTAAGAGACCCAGTAAATGGTGCATCTGCTGTTCCAATTGGAATCCAATTGTATGAACTCAAATCTATGTTTGCCGCCAAGATATAATCTTTGCTTAGATTGTTTCTCACATTATCTAATTGTTCGGCAGTATAGATATAAGGTCCAGCATTTTGTTTTTCAGAAATTGTAATTGTAGTCATTGAGGATACTTGTCCAACATTAACAGCAATTGTAATTGTTCCTTTGCCTTTGGCTGTAAGAACAGCTAAAGTATTGTTAGATTGTGTAATTGAAGCAATGCTTGAACTAGAATTAAATGCACTCAAAGACAATCCATTAAATGTCCAATTGATAGGAGAAGTTGAATTTGTTACTGCAGTGATGCTTGCTGTATCTCCTACAAATAATTGAGTTTTGCTTGCCTGAACACTAATTGTTGTTTGGTTTTCTTGTGGTTTGTAAACTGTAATTTTACATTCGCCATAAAGTTTGTTTCCGTTTGCATCTTTGCCTTCGGCTCTAGCGACCGTGTAACCAGCAGTTAGACCTGTTACAAATCCAGAATTGTAATCATATTCCGCATATCCAGTTGGACTGAACGTAACTGTTATTGGTGTTACTGAATTGTAAGCATGAAGGATAAAGCAACTACCTACTTTGAGTGTATATGAATTATAGTTAAGTTGAAGATTACCAACTGTGCCTGATCCATTATAAGTAACATTAAATATAGCAGTTGTTCTACCAACATATTTTGAACCATTACTTAGAGTATAAACCGCAACTGTAGCCACACCAGTACCTTTGACTGTATATCTTCCATTTGAATCAACTTCAATAACCGATGTATTTGATGAATAGTAACCAAATGCTAATTGGTCTTTGACATCTACAAGAGACTTATTAAGTGCTTTTGTAATTATAATATTTCCGGTTTGAGAAGTTGTTCCATTCCAAACTAGATTGAAATTATTTTGAGAAAGTACGATATCTACTTGTTTATTTTCTTCGTCTCTCACTGTTACTGGAACTGTTACTTGTGCGTTGCCGGCAGTAATAACTAGATTTGTTGTACCAACATTGATACCATTAACTGTAACTACTCCGGAATCAACGGAAACTGTGGCAATATTTGTATTTTGAATTGAGTAACTAGGTGTTATTGTTGATGGTTCAACTAATACACCGCTGAATGAATAACTTTGATTAATTACAACATCAATTCTATCTGGGTTGCCATAAATTCTATGAACAATGTTTGTAACATAAACTGTCAATGTGTCACTTATGCCACTCTTATTAGAACAAGTAATTGTAACTGTTCCTGGTTTAAGTGCTGTAAGTACACCAGTATTTGAAACTGACACAACCGAACTATCGCTTGAGAACCAGTTAAATGTGAATCCTTGTGGATTTACCTTAACTTCATAAGTGTCACCAACAGTCATACTAAGCACGCCATTTTCGCCACTTATGATAGTTGGAGTTGCTTCGATTTCGCCTTTTTCAAAAGTGTATCTATTTGAACTTATGATTACAGGAGTTCCTGCTGTTGCAAAATCGTCTGGAATATAAATTAATTGATAATTTAGATATGGTCTTCCGCCATTAATCTCTTCGTCAATTGCCCAAACAGTATCAAATAACCATGGGATTTCACGACTAATTATTCCAAGTGACTCGCCTTTTTCGTTAAATTCGATTTCTTGGGTTGTATGAGAAACAAATTTTGTTTGGTCTTTCATTTCGCTATCCGAAAGTCCAAGCACTATCATTTTTTCTTCAGCAAAGTCAAATGTTGTTGATTTGAAATTAAACTTAGCAATTCCCTTGAAATTCTTGGTTACATCGCCTTGTGGATAGTTAAGATTGTCTTTGTTATAATACAAACCAATTAGATAGTTGTGTACAACTTCCTTGGTTGAATCTTCTTTGTAAATTGAATTGCTAGTATCATAATTTTCAGCGATAACACCAGCAAATTTACTATCTGAATTTGTATGTTCGCATGCAAAGTCAGTTTTTAGATTTGAATAACAATCTTTTAGGTTTCCGCCCTGTAGAGTAGAAGTATATGCGCCTGCAAACTTAGTAAGATTTATATAAGTATTTTCGCCAACAAGACCACCATATACAATAGCGGTTGTTGCATCGTTTCCGAAAGCAATTTCGCCTGTTACATAAGAATATACAATTGTGCCACCTTCGTTTTTGCCAACAAGTCCGCCAACCAAATTGTTGAGTCCAAGTATAACAGTTTCGCCAGAAGGCAATTGTTTTTTGCCAGCAATCATATTTACACTGCATCTGTCAATTCTAGCAATGTTTCTCTTATATGTTTCATTTTGACCTTGTTCGGTTGTGATATTCTTTCCAACAAGTCCACCAAATACTTCAGTTTCACAAGATAGAAAAGCATCTTTGACTTCGATTCTCTCAATTGTTCCATAGTTTTCAGAAGTAATAATACCAAAGTTTTTGTATCTTCCGCTTGCCGAAACATTTTCTAGTTTTAGATTATATACATTTGCACCTGGCAAAACTTTTTGGAACAAACCTACGTATTCTTTTGAAAACAAAGTAGGATTGTAGGTTGAAGTATTTTGGAACGCTAGGTCATATGATTCTTTGTCAATATTGATATTTTTGATAGTCAAACCATTTCCGTCAAATCTACCGCTAAATGGTCTAAGTGGAACCCAATAGCCTTCGTTTACATCTGCATTAATTTCAATATTTGAAACAAGTTTGTAGCATTTGTCAGAAGCATAATCTGGATAATTTTCGCCACCAGCATAAACACCTGTACCAACACCATTATCTAAAATTTCTTGTCCCATGCCAATTGATGCTAATTGTTCGTGAGTTGAAATGTAATATGGAGATTCAATTGTTCCATCACCAACAATTACATCACACCACAAATTTCTAAACTTAGCATTTGTAGTTCTAAAATTAACTCTTGCTACACCACCAGCATTAGCAGTAAAAGTATTTGTTTTTTGGTCGTAAGAAACGACACTAGCATTACTTGATGAAATAGTAATGCTCGTATAGGACTTTTTGTTTACATGTTTGAGATCTATTGTGAAATTATCTCCGGCATCTTTGTAAATAGACGCACTAGAGATAGAGATAACTTCATTATCCCTAACCAAATAAAATACCGCAAAGCCCAAAGATACTGCTACTATGATAACTAGCAAATAAACAATAAACTTTTTCATTTTTCCCCCAATTCGTACACAAGACATTTATGACGCCTTGTGTGTACAATTTTAGTTATTAATATAATACAATATACTCAAATTTTTGTCAATACCCAAATAAGAGTAATTTTTGGTATTTTACCCAACAAAAATGATTAAAACTTTACTTTTGATTGATTGAAATTTTAATAAATATTACTCCATTATATTGAATACTTGCATTTATTTTTTGCAAAATACAATAATTTTTGCAATTTAAGAAAAATGTTTTTAATATGTATTTATTTTTTTGACAAACTCTGCTACAATAAATACATAAGGAACAAAAAAAGAAGGAAATGTATATGAAAAAATTTTGGGCAGAATTCAAAGCCTTTATTGCAAAAGGCAATGTGGTCGACTTGGCGATTGCTGTAATCATTGGTGCTGCATTTAATAAAATAGTTTCTAGTTTAGTAAATGATATTATAATGCCACTAATTTCTTGTGCGGTTGGCGGAACAGACGTAAGTGATTGGAAGTGGGTTATCAAGCCTGCCGAATATGGCGCTAATGGCGAAGTACTAGTGGCTGAATCTGCATTAAAGTACGGGAGTTTTATTCAAACAATTATTGACTTTTTGATAATTGCATTTACATTATTTGTAATATTTAAAATATTTACCTACTCCAAAAATAAACTTGAAAAATTTGGCAAACAAGTTGTAGACGAAACAAAAAAATTAGCCAAAGAACAAAAGAAACATTGGAAGAAGAAAAAAGGCGATGAGGTCGAAGCCATCGAAGTTGAAAATATATTGGAAACAAACGAAACTTCGCAAGAGACTTTGAAATCAAATTCTCCAGTCGAAACACCAGAAACTGTTGAAGAAAGTACTCCTTCCAAAGAAGATGTAATGATTGAATTATTAACAGAAATTAGAGATAATCTCAATACTAATAAATCTAGCAAAAACTCCAAACAGACAAAAAAGATGTGAAAAATTCACATCTTTTTTTGTATTTAGAAATCCTCGTCGTCAACATCGTCTTCGTCGTCAAAGTCATCTTCATCGTCTTCGTCGTCATCAATTTCTTCGTCATCAACAACATCAAAGTCGTCATCTACATCGTCATCTTCGGACGCTGTGTCTTCTTCTTCGTCGTCTTCTTCCTCAAATTCGTTTTCCAAATCCTTGGCAAAAGCACCTTCGAGTTCTTCGTCAATTTCTTCGTCTTCTTCGATTGGCAACAAGTCAAGTTCCTCGTCGTCTTCGTCGTCAGTTTTGTCAACAAAGCCTCTCCAATCTGGCTCATCGTCCTGAGCAGAATTCCCTTCTAGTTGTTCTTCTTGACAAGACGCACACATTGTTTCGCCTTCTTGGATATAATTAACTTTGCAGATAGGACAAAGTTCTAGACCTTCGTCTAATTCGTCCATATCGTTTTCTTCCAAACATCCTGCTTTCATTTCTGCCTTGCAAACATCACAATATTTATCCTTTTTGAGAATATAGTTAAGTTCACATCTTGGACATTTAATATATTGTACAGGTTTACTCATAATAACTCCGTCAAAATTAAGTTTTATTTAAAACTACTCTAGTTTATCTAAGTATTATGAAAATGTAAAGACTTTTTATACATATTTTTCAAAAAATTTGATTGCCTTTTTATATTTTTTATAACTACATATTCACAGACACAAAAACAATGTGCATAATTTATTTAAATTCAAAAAAATACACTCCAAAAATGGAATGTATTAAGTTAGGGAGATGATAATTTTTGAATGATAATAATTATTGATTTACGCTCCTTCAATTAACATTTTGTCAGCAACAAGTGCTATAAATTCACCATTTGTTGGTTTTTCGTTGTTGCCATAAACACGAATTCCGAATAAATTATTAATATTTTCTATTTTGCCCCTATTCCAAGCCACTTCAATAGCATGTCTAATAGCACGTTCAACCTTGCTGGCAGAAGTATCAAACTTGTCAGCAATTGACGGATATAATTTTTTGGTTATTGAATTGATTATATCTGGACTATCTATTGCCATTTTTATTGCTTCTCTTAGGAACTGATAGCCCTTAATGTGCGCTGGTATTCCAACAGTTATAAAGATATTTGTAATTCTTTCGTCGAGTTGTTTGGACTTTGGCTTAAATTGCACAGGCGAAACGTTAACCTTTTCGGTATTCTGGTTGGAATTTAAAAATTCGTCTCTAACAATATCTAATAATCTACTTTCCAACAATTCGTAGTTGACTGGTTTAAGCATATAATAAGATGCACCCATGCTAAATGCCTTTTGTATAAAACCTTCGCCAGTTAGTGCCGACACTACAACAATCTTTGGCATCTTGGCAAGCCCCAAAGCCCTAATTTCTTGAATCAAGTCATAGCCATCTGCATTTGGCAAGACAATATCTGTAATGACAATATCTATATCGTTATCACTGATATATTCGATTGCATCTACAATATTGCCAAAAGTTGCCACAACCCTTAGTGCTTCCCTGCTTTCCAAAAAATAATCTTTCAGCCCCATTGCAAACGTTTCATTTGCATCTACCACTACTATTTTTGAAATTCTCTTTTCCATAAAATCTTTCTCCTAAAAAATATTTAATTTACACTAAAAATATATCATTTTTGTCAGGCTTTTGCAAATTATTACAAATGCAAAAAATGGCTTAAAAACTAAACTTTGAGAGTATTATCTATTTAAATGTCGAATAAGTGCAAAAAGTTAATATAGTGGCTTTTGACAATGTAAAAATATATAAAATTTTGGGTTGTTTTGTAAACGAAAGCACAAAAAAAGACGACCAAAAGGTCGTCAAACAAATTCTATAAATTAGTCAATCCATGGAACATATTTTACATCAGGGTCCTTGCCATAATCTTCGGCTTGGTCAGGTTGTGCAGGGATATCGTTTTTTTCAAAACAACCAACAAATCTTTCTTTGTCTTCTGAATCAATATAATTTAGATATTTATTTGTAACTCCGGATTTTGATGTGTAATCACAGTATACATAAACTCTTTGGTTATCAAAATCAAGATATTTTGAATTATCAATTGTTCTTTTGTTGTCAGTTTTTCCAACAGTATGAACTGTTACTTCGTCCGAAGTTATATCATTTCTTACGTCAAAATAGTACAAAACTTGGCTATTAAGATAGTAAGCTTTGTTTCCACTCATTCCAAGAATGGTTTTTTGTGCGGACGAAATCTTAGTAGAAACACCATTTTCAATTAGATATGTTCCATTTGAATCGTCGGCAATTACTAGGTTGTCACCAAAATTACAAATATAGTAGTTGGAATAAACCACGTTTGAAATTTTGACATCTGTTACATTGTTCCAGTTGTCAGTAAGTTCTCTTACAAAAAGTAGTTTAAGTCCGCTAATACTTGAATTTGTTTTGAAGTAATAAACCTTTGAAGCGGATACTTGTTTGAGTTCAAAAGTGAAAGTAGCACTACGTTCAAGCATAGTTACATCGCCAGTTTGGATATTCACTTTGCAAACTTCGTTGCCTTTGAAGCCAGTCAAATTAGAATCTGAAATCGCTCTTGTAAAGTAAATATACTTGTGCATTTCGCTATTCTTTGTCATATTTGTATTATAATCAGTTTCATACAAGAACGCATGAGATGTTGAGTTTGCAATTTCTGTAACAACTTTTTGTGTATTGGTATTGACAATAATTATTTTGCTATCAACATAAGTTGCAATATAAACTACCCCATCAATTTTGTATATAGTCCATTCCAAGTTGTCTTCGTTTTTGCTAGTTGTATACAAAGTTTTGTCGTCTGTGCCATTAATATTAATTCTATGGAACTCAACACGACTGCTTTGCAAAACACCATCTCTATCCAAATTCATATATGGAGTTGTATAATAGATAAAGTCGTCTATTATATAAAAACCACCATTGCTAAATCCAGCAACTTTGGAAACAACCAAATCGGTATTTTCAAGAAATCCATCTTTGTCTTTTTGGATTTGACCATCTACTAGTTTTGTTCTATAAATAGCAGAGTGTTCAACTTTGCCATAAATGTTATCATCTTTTGTAAGTGTTGTCTCGTCAGAATAGCCATTAATATAATACAAATAATCGCCCTTGACAACAGTTAGTCCGCCATTACTAATAACATTGGCATCGGTAGCAGGATTATCTTTTAGACCTTCCTTTGAACAAGAACAGCCAGTAAAGAAAATTGATACTGCCATTATGCACAAGATTAAAAGTGAAAGTAATTTCTTTTTCATATATTTATACTCCAAATAGTATTTAGATAATCTACAAAAAAATGCTTTTTTATACCATTTTTTTGACAATTCTAACACTAATTAATAATTAACTATTTAAGTTTAACAAATTTGTTAATTTTCGTCAATAAAATTTAAAAGCATTTTGTTTGAATTCTAGTAATTCTCCAAATATTTTAATGTTTTATTCCTTTTAAGTATTAAATTTTTTTAAAATATTTTTATATGTTTAATACTCAAAGTTTTGTCACTAGTTCGTTTTTGTAATTCTCGAGATTTAATGAATAATACTTGTCAAAATTGGTGAGATTTTTAATAAAGTTTTTGTATGCCTGATCCGAAACTTTGTTATTATACAAATCCATAATTTGATTTACTTTTGTTCGGCTTAACTTACCATTTTCAAAGAATGTTTCATAAAAAGCATCTCCAAATTCCAAAGTTTGTTGTGGATACTTGTGCATCAAATATTTGATATTACCCTCATAAAAATTATTTATTTTTGCACAATCGGCATAACCCGCCAAGATATATTCGTAGTCACATGCTGGACCCAAATGAAATTCTTTTGTGCTTGTGTTTGTCATGTAATTTACATTTCTTGGATAAAAATCCCAATCGTCCAAAATCATTGTCTTGAGTAAATATTGTTTAACAAAATCCGTTTTGAATTTTTCAATATATTCATCTAGTTTAGCCTGTTCAAAAGGATATTCAAAGAACTCAACACAATATGATTTATTAAAATCTATTTCGTCTTGGGGCAAATCCTTTTTGTTTCTGAATTGTGCATCAAATAATTCTTCCCAAATATGAAAATCGGTAAAATCTTTGGCACGAATTCTTGTTATATCATTGCCATTTTTAACATACACGGAGTCATTTAAATCACGAATTTCCATACCCGGTTTTACACAGTCAATCGACAATATCATTTCTTTGTTGCTAACTGTTACTAGTTCATTATAAACAGTTGGCACACCCAATGCGTTGGCGATTCTTGAGCCAATAACTTCATAAGACGATGTTGAATTTTGGTGTTGTTCTTTGTCTTTGAGCATAACAGAAACATATTTGAGTGGAATATTTTTTCTTTTTAAGTCGTAAGTTTCTCTAACAAAATCGTCTATATGAGTAACATATTTACAGCCGGGTTTTATGGCTTCTTTTAGATAATTTTTGAGATATTTATTGTCAAGACGCACAAAACCTTTTGGCAGTGTTCCACCAATAGTATCAACATATTCAAAATCTTCGGAATTTGAATAATCTTGTATGTCCTTGTTTGAAATTATTTTCATTAATATCTCCTTTTTGTAATAATTTAAATATGTCTAATTATAATTCTTGTTCATCTGGAACAAAGTTTTGTTTTCTTTTGTTTATATAATCAATATTTTCTAGGTAACAACTAGCAAATTGATTAAGGTTTTTTATTAAGCAATCTTGTTTAGATTTAATAAAATCACTTGTTGTATCTCCAAAGATTGTTTGTAGTTTCTGTTGAGACACTACTCCATTTTCAAAAAACGCATTAAATACCGCATTTGCAAATTTCATCGCTTCGTTTGGATATTTTCGCATTATGTATTTTAGATTATCGGTATAAAACGTATCTGGAATCCAACTAAAGTCATTAAAAATAAATTCATAATCAAAGCACGGTCCAACGCTAAATTTTCCTGTTGTTTCGTCTGTAACAACCATTAAGTTTGCGGGATAAAAATCTTTGTCATGCAAAATTACAACTCTTAGCAAATATTGTTTGACAAAATCTTTTTTGAACTTAGCCACACATTCATCCAAGGTTTCTCTATCAAACGGATAATCAACAAAGTCCACACCAATTAGTAAATTGTTTAATTCTTCATCGTCGGTCAAGTCGCGTTTGTTTCGAAAACAAGCATCAAATAAGTTTTCCCAATCATCAAAATCAGAAAAGCAATGGCATTTAATTTGTCTCAATTTATAATCGATATATTGATAATATTTGGTCTTTAAAGTGCTAATATGGGTATTTGGTTTGACGCAATCAATAGAAAGTATATTAGTTTGTTTGTTTAAAGACACATTTTCGTTAAAAACAGTTGGAACACCCAAAGCATTAGCGATTCGAGACCCCCACACTTCACAAATATTATACGCTCCAAAATGCCTACTAGCATCTTTTAGCATACACGAAACATACTCAAGCGGAAACTCTTTGGAGTTATCAAAATCTGAAGATTTGATTAAATCATCAAGATAAGTGACATATGAATTGTTTTCTTTTGTAATTTTGTCCAGAAAATCCTTAATACTTTCGGATTTAACACGAACAAAGTTCTTTTTGAGTGTCCCGCCAATATTTAATGCTAATGAATCATATTCAGAATCGTTTGAATATTTTTCCATATATTCATCATAGAGTTCAATCATAAATATTCCTTTTAGAACTTTTCATTTTGTGTCAACATATATTTTGAAATATCTAGATATTTATCAAAATCTTGTTGTTTGGATTTAAGAAGGACTTTTGCATTATGAACAAATTGTGAATTTAAATCTTTGGTTAGTTTTTTTAGATTATCTGGCTTAATTAATTCTTTGAATTTTAAATTAATGTTTTCCAAAATATTTGTATAATCAAGACACGTAGCATATCTAAAATCTTCATAAATATTATTGTTGTTTGAGTTGGAAAACGTCATTTCATAATCAAACATTGGAAGAACTTGAATACAATTATTCTTGTCACAAGTAACGCCAACATTATGATAGCCAAAATCTCTATCGTCTAATACATAGGTCTTAACAAAATATTGAGTTAGAATATCTTTAAGGATTTGTTGATGGTCAAAATTATACATCTTTTCATAGTAGAAAAGCACACTATTAAGTCTTGCCATAGTTTGTTCCAAATTCATATTATCAAATAAACCCGGTCTATCCACATCAAGTTCGGATTCTATCATGTTTATATCATCATCAACGTCTAAAATTTTTTCGTCCGACTTCAAAAAATCTACAGATAAAATTCCTGCACTGTCTCTAAACCTAATCTTCTTGTTATACACTGTAGGAACACCCAAAAAATTAGCAATTCGAGATGACAACACTTCTTTTTCAGAAGCAAAATTATCTATTATGTCGTTAGAATGAGAATAAACATCCGAAGTAATCTTAAGCATGGCAGATACACGTTCGGGAATGTAATCTTTTTCTTGTTTAATTAAATCATTAAGATATGTTTTGTATGAACAATTTGGATTGTTTCGGATTTCATCAAACATTTGGTCAAACAAGGCGCTATCACACCTATAGAACTTTTTTGCATGTATGCCATTAAGAATTTGATTTGGATACTTAGGACTCGTATCGTCATATTCTTTAAGCGAATCATCTGTCAAAATATCTTTGTTCTTTCGAGATTTTATATAATCAAAAAAATGCATTTAAACTCCCAATCACATATTTGTAATTATACATATTATATCATAAATCGGTGAATTTTTCAATACAAATATAAATTTTGTTGTATTTTTGTTAAATACAATCGGAACTCTTAATTTTAAAAACTGGCAATGACACTCATTCCGAACACAACATTAATTTTTTGGGGATATAGTCTACGATGTTCGGAATTGCGAACTAGACTTTTACTCGAATAAAGCTAATATGCAAAGGATATTCACTTTTTATATAATATATAGTTCGTATGTGTTCGCATTTTCCCGCGCACGTAGTGCCGGGGCGACTGCGTGTAAGCAGTCGGGAGTGCAAAGCACTCTAAACTAGGCATTGCCTTGTTTTTGAAATAAAAAAAGCATCTCTAATGAGATGCTTAATTTGAAAAACTGGCAATGACACTCATT
>DOEE01000002.1:183682-183955 GCA_003524095.1 Clostridiales bacterium | reverse complement strand
CCAGTCAAACTGCCCACCTAACACTGTCCAGACGCCAGATTCATGGCTACCTGTTAGAATTCCAATTCCAGAAGGGTGGTATCCCAACGTTGACTCCGCCAAAGCTGACGCCCTGGTTTCATAGTCTCCCACCTATCCTGTACATCTAAAACTAAAATTCAATATTAAGCTACAGTAAAGCTCTACGGGGTCTTTCCGTCCTGCCGTGGGTAATACGTATCTTCACGCATACTTCAATTTCGCCGGGTCCCTTGTTGAGACAGTGCCCAAATC
>DOEE01000002.1:182598-183403 GCA_003524095.1 Clostridiales bacterium | reverse complement strand
CGTTCACTGGGGCTTAAGTTCAAAGCTTCGGAATGGATATACTCTTCTTCCTAACTCTTCCCCTTGACCTTCCAGCACCGGGCAGGCGTCAGCTCCTATACTTCAGCTTGCGCTTTAGCAGAAACCTGTGTTTTTGGTAAACAGTTGCTTGGGCCTCTTCACTGCGGCCGACATTGCTGCCGGCTCCCCTTCTCCCGAAGTTACGGGGTTATTTTGCCGAGTTCCTTAACAAGGGTTCTCCCGTTCGTCTTATATTTCTCATATCACCTACCTGTGTCGGTTTGCGGTACGGGTACCTTATATTTTCTTAGCAGATTTTCTCGCCAGTGTGAATTCACATACTTCGTTACTAAATTTCACTCCCCATCATCACCTAGCCTTGTATAACTTAGCGTACTTCACTACCAAGTCAGCCTCATGATTTAGCCACTCATTTCCATCCGAGTGGATATGCTATCCTACTGTGTCCCTGCTTCAGATCTTAGTCAATATACGGTAGTACTGGAATATCTACCAGTTGTCCATCACCTACGGCGTTCGCCCTCGGCTTAGGTCCCGACTTACCCTGGGAGGACTGGCCTTCCCCAGGAAACCTAAGGTTTTCGACGGTGTGGGTTCTCGCCACACTCTCGCTACTCATGCCGGCATTCTCTCTTGTATGTAGTCCACCCTCTCTTACGATTAGGCTTCTGCCCAACATACATTGCTCCTCTACCGATAGAATTACTTCTATCCCTAAACTTCGGTGTTATGTTTTAGCCCCGGTACATTTTCGGCGCACTACCACTCGACCAGTGAGCTATTA
>DOEE01000002.1:181769-182339 GCA_003524095.1 Clostridiales bacterium | reverse complement strand
CCAACATCCTGGTTGTTTTAGCAGTTGCACATCCTTTACCACTTAACATAAACTTTGGGACCTTAGTTGTAGATCTGGGCTGTTTCCCTTTTGACCATGGAACTTATCTCTCATAGTCTGACTCCCGGTATATATACATAGTATTCGGAGTTTGATAAAGCTTGGTAGGCCGTGAAGCCCCCGCACTCATTCAGTGCTCTACCCCCATGTATACTCAAAACCGAGGCTAGCCTTAAAGCTATTTCGAGGAGAACCAGCTATAACCCAGTTCGATTAGAATTTCTCCGCTATCCTAAAGTCATCCCCGGACGTTTCAACGGACGTGGGTTCGGTCCTCCACAGAGTATTACCTCTGCTTCAACCTGCTCTAGGATAGGTCACTGGGTTTCGGGTCTACAGCATGCAACTAAAATCGCCCTATTCAGACTCGCTTTCGCTTCGGCTCCGTGACTTAATCACTTAACCTTGCTACACACCGTAACTCGCCGGCCCGTTCTACAAAAAGTACGAGGTCGCTATAAATCGCTTCCTCCGTTTGTAAACATATGGTTTCAGGTTCTTTTTCACTCC
>DOEE01000002.1:0-181527 GCA_003524095.1 Clostridiales bacterium | reverse complement strand
TTCACCTTTCCCTCACGGTACTTGTACGCTATCGGTCATTAGATCGTATTTAGCCTTAGGAGATGGTCCTCCCACATTCACACCAAATTCCTCGTGCTCGGTGCTACTCTGGAAACTACTCGTCGTAATGCAAATGTTTCATATACAGGACTTTTACCTTCTTTGGTTCGCCTTTCCAAACAAATTCTATTACATTTACATATTCAATTTTGTTGTAGTTCCTAACCCCAATCATATTGCTATTATTGGTTTGGGCTCTTACCCGTTCGCTCGCCACTACTTAGGTAATCGTTAATTTACTTTCCTTTCCTCCTGGTACTTAGATGGTTCAGTTCCCAGGGTTCCCTTCGTTACACTATGTATTTATGCAACGATACTAGCAGGCTAATGCTAGTGTGTTCCCACATTCGGACACCTACGGATCAAAGTCTGTTTGCGACTCCCCGTAGCTTTTCGCAGCTTACCGCGTCCTTCATCGGCGTCTAATGCCAAGGCATCCACCATACGCTCTTTTTCGCTTGATCGTATTCTTTCGAATTCCTTGATTTGTTAACTAATATTTGATACAACGTTTGAACTCTTTACTCTTGCAAAATTTTGCATTCGTGAATTGTTATATTTTGTATTACTCTCGTTTAGTCATCTTTTGAAAAAATTTTCAAAACTTAACTTTACTCGTTTTCATATTTTCATTTATAAATATGCAGTTGTCAATGTACTCTTGCAATGTTTTTGAATTGATTTAAAATCTCTCTCAAACGATTGCAACGTTAGTATACCACTTCTCAAAACTCCGAGTCAACACTTTTTTGAAAAGATTTTTAATATTTTTTTGAAGTTTTTTAACCTTTTTGTACCCCACCCTTCCGAGTGTTTCTTTTCTGGCAAAATAAATTTGTCAAAAATGCTCAAAATCGACATCAAAAACATACCATTGAATGTAAAATTTACAAAAAACCAGTCGAAATTTCTAAAAATTTTTCTGCAAACGCATATATTTGGGTGCCAAAATTTCAAAATTTGCGACCACACCCACCCAAAACCAACTTGCACATACATTAAACCATTGTGATTGAAAAATTTTTTGACATCGTCACTCGTGCAACCCCGCTACTATATATGTATTTATTAATATAATATATTTAAGTATTATATACACTAAAGAACGTGTTAATATTTCAAAATTTTAGCAAGGTATTTTGATTTGTATAATAATGAGAATAAAAACGCTAATGCTTGTTTGATTAGATTTTAAATAATTTTTCAGATGTTTTTTCAATCTATGTAATCACGATTTTATCGTGGTGTTTGCGATAGCAAACAAAATTTTAACTTGTGTAAAATTTTACATTTCGTAGATTATATTTTGGGGTATTGCGACCTGTAATTTTTGCACATTATCGGAAGTTTTGTTTGAAATCCATAAAGTCATTTTAATCAATACTGATATTTATCTGAGTTCCAACTGAAATCCAGTCGTAACCAACATCCACAAGATATTTGTGGCAAGATTGTCACAAATATCTTGTGGATTTGGCGATTTTGCACTTTTGACGATATATTTTTGGCAATTCTGCCAAAAATATCTTATGAAACCATGGTTAAATAGTTGAAATTAAATGGTTTTTGTGCTAAGATATATTAAATTCAAAAAAACTAGGGAGATGGAGTATGGAAATAAAAAGACAAAAATATTTGGATATGCTAGTCACACGGAAACATAATGGGTTTATAAAAGTCATTACTGGTATTCGTAGATGCGGAAAGTCTTACTTGCTCAATAATTTGTTTTCCGACGATTTAATCAAGTCCGGAGTAGATAATTCTCATATTATTAAGTTTGCCTTTGATTCTGCCGACGATTTGATTAAAATTGATGCGGATTTGGAAGTCTTGGCTAACAACAAAAAAGTAGACGCCAAAAAGTTTATTGAATATATTTATTCCAAGATATTAGACGACAAAATGTATTATATACTTCTTGACGAAGTTCAAAATCTAAATTGTTTTGAAAGTGTTTTGAATGGTTTTTCAAGAAAGCCCAATTTGGATATTTATGTAACAGGGAGCAATTCAAAATTTTTGTCCCACGATGTCTTGACCGAGTTTGAAGGACGTGGTGACGAAATCCATGTTTTGCCACTGAGTTTTTCGGAATACACATCGGCTCTTGCCAGCCCTTCCGATTACGACCTAGATGAGTACATGATATATGGCGGATTGCCAGCAGTGGTCAAAATGCAAACTGACGAACAAAAAATAAACTACCTACAAACACAAATCAAAAACGTGTATCTTAGAGATATTGTCTCTAGATACAACTTGGCTTCCGACCAAAATCTTGGGGAATTATTTAATATAATCGCATCTGGAATTTCGACACTTACAAATCCTTCCAAACTTTCTAACACATTCAAGAGTGTCAAAAACAACTCCATAAGCGCTTCGACTATTAACAAATATATTGAGTATATGGAAGATTCTTTTTTGATAAAAAGAGTAAATAGATATGATGTTAAGGGCAAGCACTATATAGACACCCCTTACAAAATATATTTTGAAGACATTGGGCTGAGAAATGCCCAATTAAATTTTAGACAAATAGAAAACACCCACATTATGGAAAACATAATATATAACGAACTAAGATATAGAAACTTTAATGTAGATGTGGGAGTGGTTGAGTGCAGAGAAACCACCGATGGAAAATCCGAGCGTAAGCAACTTGAAATAGACTTTGTAGCAAACAAAGGAAACCAACGTTATTACATTCAATCCGCCTACGACATCCCTAACGAACAAAAAATGCAACAAGAAACCAAGTCTTTTAATAAAATTGATGATTCATTCAAAAAGATTATTGTTTGCGAAAAGAATATTCGCCCACGCCGAAACGAAAAAGGTTATTTAATAATTGGCATACGTGAATTTTTGTTAAACCCAAATAGCCTTGAGTTATAAGACTTTTTATCGCTTTCAAAAAGACCGCCAAAATTCAAAGATTCAAATAAAAATGTTTTTCAAAATTATTGACATAGTCCCAAAAATTCATGTATCATAACTATGCTAGCAAGAATTTAGTGGAGAACCCTACCTAAGTGGGAAACTGTATATAAGGTGCTAAGCACTAAAGCAAAAAGCCCTAAAAGGTTAATTCCTTTTAGGGCTTTTTTGTGCACAAAATCTTGTGATTGTTAAATTATCTAACTTATTATTTACAAATCAACTTTGAAGTTCTTTATTTTCTTCTTCACGTCTTGCAAGTTCTTTGTTAATTATTTCTGTCATTAAATCTAGAGATTCACCATTGCAATTTTCAATTAAATAATTTACAGCAAAGATTTTTTCTGATAACTCATCACTAGACCATTTACCTTTATTTGATAAGTCATTGAATATTTTGAAATATTCTTCTTTGCTAATATCAGTTAGAAGCATATAGGCTATTCTACCTTCATCATTAGAAATAACGACAAACCTAAATTGTTCATTTCCCGTATCTTCATTAAATCCTGATGCAAATACTACTGAATTATTATTCATGTCAACTTTAAATTTAAATAAACTATCAATAGCACTTATAAAATTCTGAATTTGCTCATCAGTTTTAATTACTGGTTCATCAATTTTTGTGGTTTCTGAAGTGGTTGTCTCAATTTTACTTGTGCTAGACGAACTTTCGTGTGGTTGATTAGGTTTACAAGCGGTTGAAGTTACCATTGAGCCTACAACAAGACCTGTTGCTAGTACACCTTTAAAAATATTAGATAATTTTTTGCTTTTTTTGTTTTCAATATAATCCTTTGTATTCATTTTGTCTTCCCCTTTACAAATTTTATACTACGATTATATAACTCATTTTTGTTAATGTCAATAGCAAATTTAAAAGTTGTTACTTCGGTACTAGTATTTGGAGATTCTTTTTTGATATTTGACGTGGCGACTGTTTTGGCCAAATTACTGCTATAACCAGTTATCCATGTGTCTTTGGTATGATTAAAGTCCCATGAGTCTCCCCAATCACCTTTCCAATAAATACCACTAATATAATTAGTTTTGCTCCTGTCATAACAAACATCTTCTTCACAATCGACGTTATTATACAGACGAGTTATCACTCTATATCCACAATTAATCGTATCTTCGCAAATAGCATATTCTTCATGCGCAACATTATATCCCTTTCCCCATGAGACATGTCCTACTACTTTCATTGTGTGAGGGTAGAAAGTTGGGTTCTCTTGAGATAGTACCGGGTGTTCATCTTTACAACCCTGACATCTTTCATAGTCGTAAACCAAATAACACCAGTTGGCTTTTTGGTCTTCTTGCATATTATATACTGGGAATCCTTTAAAAGGAATATAATAATGGAACTTTTCACCGAACTCATATCCACATTCGGTGCAATATACCGTATGATATTCAGCATTTTTGTATGTGTAAGAATATTTATGATTTCCAAGTTTTTTGTCTTTAACTTCGACTTTCATCCCACGAGCACAAATGTAGCAATCAAAATACCATTTGGTTCCGCAAGGAAATTCTTGAACACTCGGCCCATTATCTACACATTTTTCAAGGTCGCTATCGCTGGAGAACAAGTAATCACATTTATAACAATAATAAGCGTGTTTGTCATTTGTATAAGAAACTGGTGTGGCATGATTATAATCTTTGTAGTGTTTTTCCGTCTTTTTATCGCCACACGAACATGTTCCTGTGTGGGTTCCATCTCCATTATCTTTCCAATCAGTGTAGTTGTGAGTATGGGTTGTTCCACAATTACAATCTTCACAGTCGCATGCCTTTGTGCTTCCACAAACACATGTCATTATACATTTGTTTTGGTCTTTGTTGAATGCGCATGTGTAATTGTGAGGACCTTTGTTTTGTGTATCTTGACATTCGGTACAATATTGCCAGTGAGAAGTTCCGTTATAAGTATACTCCCAATTATGGTCACACTCTTCTGTTGGTGGTGGAGCAGGTCTTATATATCTCCAATTTTCGTAATTACAATATTTACATTTAGTAACTTCATCATAATAGTTTGAAGATACATAGTTTTTTGTTTCAGTATAAGTATCGTGAAACTTATGAACCCATTTAAAGTGAACTTCGCCTACTTGCAATGGGCTTAGTAGTTTGCCATAATTATACTCTACATCATGAATAGTAAATGTAGAACCTGAAGTAAAGCCAGCAGGTGCGTAATTATCTATTCCATCGCCAACACTATATTCTCCAGTTCCATTTGCATAAACCAATTCAATATTTATATTATATACTTCCCCTTTTTTGTAATCTCTATATTCAGGAAGTAGACTACATCCATAAGCATCTGACACACTTCCGTCGCAAATATATGTTACATCCAAATTCATATCGTTAGCACTTGTTCCATAAGGTGTGAGTACTACATCTGAAGTAGGAATAAAGTGCATTTTGAAATATGTATTAAAGCCTTTGGTTTCATAGCCAAATCCACTAGAAGAATATTCTGTATTAAATGAATAATCCGCTACCCAATTGCCATTTTTGTCTCCACGAGAGAAACCTTGCATATAGAATAAGTCATCAACACAATTTATACCTAAGACATATCCACGTAAAGCCAATTCTTGGTCTGGGTTTGATGCTGTGTATATATCTACAATGGTAGACCATTCAAAATATTTGCCTTTCTCAATAAAGTAAGTAACGTCTGTAGATGAATACAAATCCATGTTGACACCATCCATCGAAATGTCTGGAGTGTCTACTTCGTAATGCTCCAAATCTCTATTCGTTAAATTATTTATTGAGCGAATAGTTACGGTGTAGCCGGTGGTTGCTTTGAAGATAGGATAGATGCTTACATTTTCATATTCTTCAAAGTCTACTAGTTCGGATTTCTCTATGGTTTTGGTGTTTGCACCCATAGATATATAGTATCCTGACAAAATACAAGTTTGGGCATCGTTTTTATTGTCAAAGATTGAGCCTGCATCAAATTGCAAGGAAGCGACTCTATATTTGGTAGTGTCGGGTTTATTTGATGCTAGTATATCCCCATAGAGTCTAGTCCACTTATCTTTGGCGATATGCATGGTTTGAGTTTTGACTTGCATTGGAGTACTAGGCACATCTAGCCAAATTTTTGGTGAAGTATTAAATGTACCAATTGAAGATGTACCCGAAGTACCATAAGGTTTGTCGTAGAAAGTAACTGTGGTGTATTTGGCTTTTTTGTAGCTTTGCTCTCTACCAGCATGTCCGACACCTACTGTTCTATCTGTATCGCCGAATGGCAAATCAATTACTACCCACTCATTATCTCTAGTCAATTCAACATCGACAAAAGAGTTGAGAGTATTGCTATTGTTATTGCATGACAAAATTGCAAAACCATTTGATAATTCGTAAGCCATATCATATGACACTGCGTATATAGTTTTGGAAGTCTTTCCGTCAACCTTAATACTTAGTCCGTAGCATTGAGAAGGTATTTCATTCATACGAATATTTCCGATTGTGTTTGGAACATTTAGACTATACTGGGTGTTAATTCCAGCCTTAATGATAGAATACGCAGTTTCGAACGAGCCGTAACTTAATTTTTGCAAATCTAGTTTAATTAGACCGCCTGGGAATTTGTATGTTAAACCACCCTGTTTCCATTCATTATATTTCGAAGCCGAATAAATAAATCTTTCTTCGTCTTCTTGAGTCTTAATAAATGACACATCGCCATCGCCATTTACACTTTCCCAATAAGCGCCATTTACGTGAATTTTGACTTCGGCTCTATCTAGTGCCAAAACCAAAGTTCCGTCGTTTTCGAGTTCTTGGGCTTCGGTTGTAACTGGGTTGGTTTTATCAAAAGCCCAAAGGTTATAAGAATAATCGCCGATGGTTTTTTGTTCGGATGTAAATTTCAAGTGATTATCCGAATAATCCATATACCAAGCATAACTATCGTTATACAAAGTATAAATATTTGGAAGAGTGAAACTAATCTTAGTAGTTTCTGTTCCTGCCTTGTTTGTAAATACAACTGTATAAGTTGAGCCTTTGACTTCAGACTTAACCGTTGTTCCATGTGCTAACTTAAAGCCAATTACATTTTCCCCGCCTTCGACTGCGCCAAAAGTTAGTTCATTGTTTGAAACACTTATTCCGCCATTAAATCCAGTAGCATTGTATAGGTCATCTACTCGGTTTTCTAAACCTTTCGAAACTTGAATATTTAGATTTCTAAAGTCGCTACCATTTGGCAAGGTTAGTTTGAGCGAGATATAATAACTATCTTTTTGAGTAATTGTAATAACAATAGTATACACTGTCTCAAGGACGTCAAACTCGGCATCTTGACCAGACAAACATTCGGCAGCTTTGTTTGCATCGTTTGTATAACTATTGGTTTTGTAAACTACTGCACTTGTAAGTTCATAACCTGCTTTTCCGCATTTAATTAGTCCAGCGAAGTTATTTGGGTCATCTGGAAGCGAAATATCTATTTTGTTAGCCGAGTACTTGAGAGTCGCTTTGTTATTGGACTTGTTAACTTTGAGAGTCTTGGAATTTTCAACAAAAGGTGTGCCGTCTTGGTCGATATACACGGTATTTGCGGACAAACCGATTGATGTGGTCTTGGTGTTATTGATATCGTTGCTATATACAACAAAGTTGATAGTTGACTTATCTACACCTTCGACTAAGACATCAATTATGCTAGATTTATTGCCGTTATACAAGGTTTGCTCGCCTATAGGCTCGCCATTTTCTAGCGTGTTTGTAATCTTTCCGTCATTATTGAGTGTTACTTTTCCTTCGACAAAGACTGTATTGATTGCTGAGATATAGCAATTCATACTTGGATAAATATCTGTCTCGATTGTGCTTTCATCGCTTACTTTGTGAATGGTAAACGCACTAACTTGATTACCCCAATAATCTAAGATTTCATAAGAAACATTGTTTGTAGAAATTCCGCTACGATTAATTGTATAACCGCCATAAACTGTTATGCTCTTAACTGGACTTCCAAGAGAGTCTTCCATTCTTGCGATATACACATATGACTTGGTAGGTTCGGCATCGAATAGAACACCTATTGTGGTCTTGTTTTCACTTACTCCAAACTTGCTAACAATTACGTCTTGAACGAGTACATAAGTATTTTTGGAGTATACAAAGTGCTGGAACTCGTGATTTGCATTTGTATCGGCTGATGCACTGAGTGAAAGTTTTGTGCTAATTCCCACTGTTAGTGTGCCATAAACTTTGTTTTCTCTACTAAATGCTACTTCGGACGACTTGATGTTGCCAAAGTCTTGGGTCTGATATTTAACAATACCATAACCTGGCACTTTGTCTGATGCTTCTTGAACGTTTACGGAAACTTCGACTTGGTTTTCTATCCAAACTAACAAGTTTGCATTGTTTTCACCGCCAGTAAATGTTTTGCTGGAAATTACTCTTTCGCCGATATATGAACTGCTATTTAGTTCAAATATACCTTGTACGTAAGCATCGCTACCACGATTTATTTGAATAGTTCTGACTGTTTGTTCGTCTTCCTTGATGACAAACTGCATTAAATCTTCATTGAATTCTAAGGTTTGACCTTTGAATAATTCAAAGTTTAATTCGTTGGTCTCATCTGAATCTGATGGTTTGAATGAGTAGTCTTTGTAGTCCCTAGCTTGAGTCAAATCCCAAATCTTGTTGGTCTTGGCGTCGTTATTATCTGCTAGTCTAGTTAGATTAACTTTGGAGCTAATCCAATCGGCTACAGGACGGATATTCATGACATAGCCACCACTCATATCTGTATCCGACGATGACCTATTAACTATAGTATTTTCGTTTATGTCTTTCCATTCGCCATGTTCTTTGTATTGGAAGCGAATATTTCGTAGATATTTTTCATTTTCTTGGGCTTCTGAAGACGGTGAAATACTAATCTTGGTTGTAGTTTCGTTTCCGTCCAAATCTATTACAATTAGTTCGGCACTAGACAAACTTGTCGCTGTAAATCCTTTGAATTTGTATCCACCGTTAACTTTGCTTGTATTAGTTGGATTTGTATTAATACTTCCAATTTTGTCAGATTTCTCTGGTCTATTGGTTATATAGAAGCCTTCGATTTCAAGTTTAATATCTGTATAAGCAATTGGAGTGATAACCAAACTTCCGTTTGCATCTAGCACAGAATATATGCTATTCAAAGCCAAAATTGTTTCTCTACCATTTGCATCTGCCACTTTCCATACGACTTTGTTTAAGTCGCTACTATATGGAGTAAATGTAATTGTATAGAGTTTGTTATCTTTGCTATCCTTGTAAATAATCAAGGTTGAAGTAACTTTGCCATCAATGGTCTCCAAACTTGTATATTCAATCTTATATCCGTCGGATTCTTGGATATATTCTTGAGACATAAGTTTATTGATGAATGGGAAGTATGCCGAAGTTTCTGACGGATTGTTATTTGAGTCTATTATAATTCGTTTGCCTTGGTCTGGTTGAGTAACACTAAACATCGCATTATAATGTGGATAAGCGGTTGTATCTTGATAACGTAAGAATTTGTCGTTAGTTTTGAGTTGGTTGCCTGCTATATGATTTTCGGAATTTACGTTGTTTCCGTCAATCATCCACATAGCAAATCTATAATCTGGATACCCTGTGTATGGTTGAATTTCCAAATTATCTCGGTCTTCATCTTCGCTTAAGAAATTTGTTTTGGTTGCTATGCGCAAACAATGTTCCAAAACATTTGTAATAACCAAATTGCCACTATCCGACATGCTAAGTTCGTATTTTCCACCCAAGGTAGAAAGGGTTAGGGTAAAATCACTAACATCCTTTGGCTTGTCTGTATAATGAGTACCAATACGCAATGACCTAGTATACACTGGATAAACAATATATGTGCCAGTGCTTTTGTCATACTGCTCTGAGTCTTCCTTGTCTGCATCGCACAAGTGATTAATGAAATTTACATATATATTAGACTTATTGTCTTTGCCTTTGAGATAAACTTCGTCTGCATTGCCTAAGAAGTCAGATAGACTAGCAAGTTCATCCATTACTACTTTGTATCCATATGTGCGGTTAAATTGGTCTTTGTAAGCCTCAAATGACTCTGATGTGGAATTTTCAAAGTCTATTGGTGCTAGATACAAAGTATATGTGTCTTTGTTTCCGTCTTCGTCAAACTTAACAAATCTAATTGGAGTCGCATCTACATAATTTGCATACAAGTCGATGTTTGTGAAGTCTGAATTGTGTAGAATAATATCGTTTGGATTTTGCTCTACTCCACCTTTGGAAGTTGACCAGAACTTGAAGATTTTGGTGAGTTCGCCATATGTATCTTTGGTGTCAACAGAACTACGGAAGTTGCATTTTGGTGGGTATCCGTCGTCTAGGAACTTGTACATAGAGTGTACGGTTGAATTGTATAGCGACTGCAAATTGTACATGTAATGCACTTCGTCTATGCCTGCGTCATAAGCGATTTCTATTTTTCCTATTTGGCTATCGTTGTCGTTAAGGAAGTTGACATAATATGTTGTTGGTCTAACAGATGCACGCAAATTAATGAGTGGCAAGTTTCCTTCTTGTCCATATGTTACAAACATATCGTCTATGTTTGACTTTCCTGAGTCGATGTGAACATACTCATCAGTTCTTGTGAAATCGTTTGGAATTGCATCTGTTCCACGCCTATTCAAAATCTTCCAGTCGTCTTGGCTAAAGGTATATTTAACGTGTTCAGACGTTGCATCGTCTGGGATAACTTTAAATTGAATGTTACTGCCTAATTGGAACTTAACTGAAAGTTTTTGGTACTCTCTGCCATCTACATAATCGCTTAGGTACTCGTATCCTGGGTTTGTATAATTGAATACATATTTGTTAACTTGGTCTAGTGTATTTGGACTATTGTCGACAAGTGAAACTTTTGCTCTACTTACATTGTACGAAGTTGAGTGGTCTACATAGTCAATAGTTGAAGTATCAAAATTGGCAAGAACTGCTTTGGTCATATTGTAATGTAGTCTTACGGTTTTTCCATCTGCACCATACAAATTGTATGCTTTGGTGGTATCATTTTGAACAAGTAGTCCGTCGCTATTTGAATTGTAGTTATCAAAAGTCTTGGTTTCTGTAAACCAGTTGTCCTTGTCCGACATCCAGAAATATTGAAGCAATTTGTCAAGGTCTTGGATTGAACCTTCTACAGTTTGAGAAACTGGAAGTTTTTGGTCAAATTCTTGATGATAATCTGCCTTGAGAGATGCTAACAACTCCGTAACATCTTCACCTGCGGTTACACCAGAAATGTTTTTCCATTTAATTTGATAATTTGTATAAGTATTTCCATTTTCAGCATAAGTCTTGCTTGTCTTTTGGTTGTAATTATTTATCGCATCAAACCATGCGCCACTATTTCCAATTAGTTTGGTATCAAAGTCAAGTGCGAGTTCAATACTATCAATTGTGTTTGTTTCAAACAAGACATTGACAACTATATTTGTGATAATATTGTTTTCTTGTTCGTCAACTTCGTATGGTCTAAATGTAAGCACTGCACCATTTTCGGTTATGCCTTTGTTTGTAGACTTATTGAAGCCCGCAAAGTGCATAAGCATATCGTTGTTTGGCTCTACTACAATATTAATATTTGCACCATATGGAACGTCGACAAATATAACTTTGGTTTGTGTGCCAGAAGTTTCTACATAATAATGCAAATCTGCTAGATTGGTTTTTTGACCGTCAATATAGAGATAATCGGTTGTTTGCATTGAAACTGAATCTGTATTTTCGGCACTGTTTTTGGTCTCATCAAAGTCATAAGGATATGTTAACTTTTTAATTGACCCCGAACTATTGTCTGTTACATAAGTAACACTATATGTAATAGGATTAATCTTAAGAACATAAGTCTTATTATTTTCGATACAATATCCAAGCGAAATATTATAATTCAACAACAAGTCTTGGATTTCTGTGCTTGTTGACTTGCTAATTTCGGCTTTGAGAGTGATTCTTTCACCGTCATTATTATTCAAAGCGATATTGTTAACAATTGCTTTGTTAGAAGATTCAAAGCCATTAATATTTTCAATATCTTTGAGTTGATAACCGACAGTTCTTAGGCTAAAGTTGGTGTAATTGCATGAGTTGTAAACAGTCTTGAATTCAAAGCCTAGAATATCGCTTGAAGATTTTCCATACAAGGTATTGACTTGTGAATAACTTGATTTGGTGTATTCAAGCATTGCAAAATCACATGCGTCGGCATTTTGTAATTTGATTATGTTTTTGGTTGCTAGTTTTGCAAATACATTGATTGACGCATCAACATTTGTAAGTTCGTATGTTTTGGTTTTTGTAACTATATTTATATTAACTTTTCCGCCATCAATCTTGATACTAAACGATTTGATAGCATAGTCTAAGTCGTCAAGCAAGTACGCATTTGGAATTCTTGGATTAGTCAAATAGTTATACCAGCCATTCGCACCCTGATTACTCTCATAGTAGAACCAGCCAAGCAATTCTGGGCTATTTGTATATCCACTCATGTCAAAACTAAATACTTCTGAGCCACCAAGAGTTATTTTGTTTCCGTCAAATTCATAGGTTGACTCTGGCGTGATTGCCACGATTTTTGAAGTCCACTCATTCTCGTTTGCCTTTCCAAAATTAGCATTTGGAACATTTATAGTTAGTGACAAACTAATATCTAAGTAGATATATCCATAGTAGTATTCGCCGACTTTTTTAATACGGAAGTTATTTTCGTCAAAAGGAAGTTCAGTTGGAAGTGTGCTATAATCTTCGGTATTTTCTGGACGAGTAAACAAGTCTACTTTGGTATCATCGCTACTACCTTGGTAGTAATACATCTTGGATACTTTCATTTGAGCAAGTTGAGCTTTGTCAAACGCTATATTCTCGCCATTTATTACATATTGTCTAGGAATTGATGTAAGTTCGTTTCCCCTAATGTTTTTGAATACAATAATATATTCGGTCTGATAAGTTGGAACAATTCTAAGGTTATTAATTATTCGAATGTCTCTATCTGTAATTATTCCGTCTATGCATTCCCAACCGTTTTGTCTAAATCCACTATTTGGGAATAGTTGTTTAAGTTGTTGGGCATCGGCACCAAAGACAACTTCGTTATTTTTCTTAATTGCAGTCCCGTGTGTTTCACTTGGAACCGAAATCAAATCTTCGAAATTATATTTCAAAGTGCGTTTAATCAAGTCTTTTTGACCGCTTTGAGCATGGTCTTTGTTTGCATAGAAGTCTACATCAAATGTTATCGCTTTCCACTTAGCCACAAGTTCAGTGTTTGCACTGATTTGGAAGTTGGCAAGATCTTTTTCTTCAATTAAGTTTCCATTCAATTTCCAGCCATCGAACGTGTAATAATTGTTTAGCCATGTTGCATTATTTATTAGATTTATATTCGATGGATAAATTCCTGTATCAACAGGCTTGAAGTCGTTTAGGTTGATAGTTTGATTTTCTGTTAGATAATCATTTAGAGTATAACTTGAATAATATGTTTTTCCATTGATAGTCGCACTCGAACCCGAACCCGAAACTTGGCTTAAATCTTCGAAGTATGGGTATCCTAGACCAGTTGAAATATTGCCTGCATCGGCTTCGGACGCATAACTTTTGAAGATTTCTTGAATCAAAGTTTTCTTGTCATCAAAACCCATATTAAATGTTAATTGATAGCCTTGAGACCAGATTGGAACAAATTTTAGGTTTTCGTTTGAACCATTAACAACACTTAGACTTGGGTTTGGATAATTAATTTCATGACTTCCAGATTTCCAGCCAGTGATTTTGCGGTTATCCAAAGTATTCTCAATTGATTTTTGTTCTGGGAACTCAATTTGTTCGCCCTTGCCATAGTACTGCTTGGAGACAACTGTGCCGGCGTTACTTTCGTCACCCCTATTGTCTACAAATTCAACTGAGAATTTGTTTTCCCAAACGGCATAGAATTTTTTGGATGTTTTGATAGCATTTTGCAATTTTTGTGCAATATCTGTGTCGCTTAGTTTTGCAAAATTACTGCCGTAATAACTAACTGCGTTGGAATCACTAATAAATTGAGAAATATCGCTAAAAGACGTCTTTGATTCGGTCGACCAGCCATAGAACTTGTAGTCTCGACCCAAATATTTTTCTGATATTTTGGATTTAACAAAGTAACTTGTAGATTTGGTCTCTCCATTAGTATATTTGACATTAAATTGTGCATGGTTATCGTCTGCACCTACGTAATCTACAAGTACAGAATTTTCTTTCTTGTCAACCAAGATATTAATTTCGGTAAGACTTGGTTCTTTGTTTGTGTTTGTTGTAAGTTTTAATTCGGTCTTGTCTACTGGGTTGGTGATATAGAATTCAACTTTGATTACATTGCTATTAATAGCATTAAATGTAATTATTCCGTTTTCGGCATCGTTTGAATTACACTCATAAGTGTCACCATTTTCACAAACCTTGTTTGACTTGGTCTTCCACCCGATAAATGTGACATTATCTGATGATGAAATTTCGTGGGTTGGGGTTGGAATTATATATTCGTTTGGCATCAAGTAGCCAGTTGTTCGAGTTTCCATACCAGTAATAGGATTTTGAACACTATCTAGCGACTTGTAGTAATAACTAGTGTTCGCGTTAATTCTAATTTCTTGTTCGGCAATCTTAACCTTAACCGAATTGTCTTGTTGTGGATATACAGTTGGCAATTCAAATGTTGTGTCACCCTTAGTAAATCTAATATAATAGAATTCGATTGTAGTAACTTCTAGTGTAAGTTTGCCATTTAATTCAGCATTATTCTTGCTAGAAATCGTGATTGTTTCGCCAAATATGAAGCTTTTACCTCCACGAGCAAAGCCGGTTGTAACTCTATTTCCCATTTCAACAATGATATAAGGTAGTGTTATTTGACTGCCATACGTACCCTTTGAATATTTGTCAGCAATTCCACTAAGGGTTGTCTTTGAGCCATTGTTATCTATTACATATTCAATTGTTATTTCTTTGGCTTCGTACTTAGCCTTGAGATAAATATCTGAAGTAACTTCTATGCTTGAATTTAATGTTTGGAATTTTTTGGTTGCTTCGTCGTACATATCCCAAGATGTCAAAGTATAGTTATTAAGTGCAACTTCGGCAAAATTTGTAGTAATAACTGCATTTTTTGGAAGTGCAACTTGTGTGGCAAAGTGAATACCGCCAGCACTTTCGTTTGCCAAAGTAATATTTGTTGTGGATAGTTGATGACCATTAAGGTTAAAGTTAACTTTTGACAACTTACCTTTTGAGCCATTATTATTTTCCAAATTGAAATAAACAATCTTTGTGTCATGATAATCAAGAGTGACTATAATTCTAAATACACCGTCATCATCGGCAGATGCTGTTGGAATATTGATATCGGCATTGAGTGGATTGCCATATCCAAAATTATTTCCAGAGTAGGATACTGATGAAATTCCATAAGTTTCATTTTGAGATTCGATTGTAATTTTTGAATTTTGAACAACTTGCATGGTATACTTGGTTACATGATTTGCACTATCTACAGACTCTTGTGCGGATATTTCCACCTTGGACGACTTGTCGGTGAATTTGAGTTTTAGTTCGTCACCCAAGTTGTCAACAGATTTTACGGTTACTTCGGCGGTAATTTTCTTTGGAACAAAGCATGCCACTAAGTTTATATCTCTTCCAAAACCAGTAACACCTTGATATCTATTTTGTCCGTCTATAGTTACAGATAGACCAGTGCCATTTTCTGTCAATTCTTTGAACGAATAGGTTGTTGTATTTGTGGTATCATCGGTAGTTGCAATTCTAATCTTCCAGCCAACAAAATCATAATATTTGGATAAATATATATTTGTGTCCGCTTTGAAGTAGTTACTATTAATAAGGTATATGGTGTTTGTAATATCCAAATATTCTGTGCTAGTCCATCCACCTTTAACAATGATACGTTTGTCGTCGGCTATTTCGCCATTATTTTCTTGTTCCAAAGCATATTCTGCTTTGACTGATTGACTTTGAGACACCAAATTTTCGTCGTATACAAATTTATTTTCTGCGTTCACATCTCCAACCATATTATTAAGTGTAATGGTAAATTTAATTGGAGAATATACAAGATATAGGTCGTTGACAAGTGGGGTTGTTTCTGAATATGTTTTAACGGAATAAATGTCTCCAACACCTGTAATTCCTGCAACATATTGAGATATTGAATATGTTTTTCTTTCGGTTTCATTTAGAGCAACATTAACAAGACCATTGTGTGTGTATTTTTGATTTTCAAACACTTTGGACAATTCGTTTAAATTATTGATAACAGTGTCACCTATCTTAATTTTGGTAGCATCATCTTTGTTCATTTCTTGAATTTTGCTATCGAATATTGAAGACAAGTTCATCTCAAAAGATTGACCAAAAACTGTATCAACTGAAATTGGTTTGTTGGCATATTTTTTGCCACCTACCATATCTTCAAACGAATTGAAATAGTAAATATTAACTGTATAATTTGTCTCGTATTTAATCCATAGTGCAATTCTATAATCGTCGGTCATGTTTGATTTGGTAAAGGCATTAATAGTTGTGTGTCCATTCTTATCAAAGAAGTCGTTTTTCCCATCATATGACCAACAACTAAGTACAACACCCGGAATTACAATCTTATCTATATTATATTTGGCTGAATAAGTTATGCCTTTTTCAATAATCTGTTCGCCCAAAAGTCCTTTTTCGTTTGGATAAATTTTTCCTTCCAATGGGTCGTCATAATAGATTTTGTCTGCGTTTCCATACATGTTGTATTGCAATCTATAAATAGGTTCAAATTCTAATATAATGTCGATAGTTTCTGTAAGAGTCAAAGTGTAATTTGTGTCTAATGCACTATTGCCCACCCATATTTTGGATAGTTTGAAATAGTCAAAATCTTTGACAATTTGATTGACTACATTTTGTAAACTATCATCGCTAGAACTTAGAGAATTATTATTAACAAATGTATAAGTTCCATCGTCTTCGTTATATGAATAACTCAAGTCAATTTGGTCGCCATATTGTTTTTGGAGTTGGAATGTATAATTACCCAATTTCTCAATATCTCTGGTATTTACACCACTAAATGAGAAACTAACATTAATAGCTGTTCTTTGGAAGTTTGCGAAAAGAGTAATAGTGCCGTCATTGTTAGCATTATTTATATTGAATTCATATTCGGTTTTGATATATGTGTCGGAATTCTGTTTGTCAGTAAATCCAACAAATTCATATTTTGTCTTGTTTCGGCTGGTATACAAAGTATCCAAATCAGGTAGAGTAATTTTGCTTCCCAAATAAATTGAGAGGTCTGTGCCTGATGCATATTTGTCAGCCATAGTAAATTCGCTCAAATCTTGAGTGGTTTCGCCAAGTAGATATGTAGCAAATTTAACTTTGTATTTTAGTGCTTGTGCTGGATACAAATTAACTACTCTATTTGTAGCATAAGTACAAGATATTTCGTTATTTTTAAATAGAACTACTGCTCTAGTTGTATCCGATTTAAGAGATGTGATAACATGGTCGTTTGCGATATTTGTATAGCCTATCCACTCGTGGTTTTCTTTCAAGAAGTCACTAACTTGATGTGAACCACTTAGGTCACTTGGAGAAATGCTTCCGTGAGTAGAAAGTTTGGTTAAATCGCTTGAGTAATCAATATATTGTCTGAGTTCTGTTACTTCGACATTTGATTCGTTGAAGTAATTGATTACGTATTTCTTTTCCCAAATTGGACTTAATTGTAATTTGTATACACCTTTGAGATTTCTCTCATCGCCTTCAACTCCAAATCTAAATTCTTTGAGAGTAAAGTTGGTGTCGTCACTATAAACAGATGCCATATATCCTACTAGTTTAAAAGCAAACCAGTCAATATCTAATTGCAATCCAAAAGTTAGGCTTTGTTTTTGGATTTCAAAGTTGGCAATATTATTTCCGGCAGATGTGGTAACCTTAGGCAAATAATCATCTGTAAAGAGTGTGTTTGTATAGAATGTGAAAGTATTAATTTTACTTAAAGTCTTTGTATCACCTACAAGAGTATTATTTGATAGGCTTGAGTTGTCTACTGGGTTTGTTATATCAAAAGTAACATGTAGACTTCCTACATTTGATTCAAAGTTAGGTATAAGTTTGTATACAATTGTGGTGCTTAGGTTGCTTTGGGTTGGACTAAGTAGTTTAAGTTTTCCGCCAGCAACTAGGTTTAGGTTTGTTGTATCATTTACAAAATTTGAACCGCCATCGGTAGATACTTTAACTGAGTATTGTGTAAAGAGTAAATTCTCATTTGAATTTTGTGGCTGAACTGAGTTGATTTTGAATAGCAATTCGTCTGCAAACGACAAATCTTGTTCGCTATTTGACCTTACTACATAGTTTTGAGAACTAAATTCTCCCGCATTGCTAACATTTGTTGTTACATCATATACAATTTGGTATTGATATTTATTAAAGTAAACCGCATTTAATACAATAGTTTTGTTAGTTTCGCTATACTCAAAGCCTAGCCATGAATCAAATGGAATTGTAGTTCCTGCCTTGAATGTAATATCTCTAGTCTCTTCACCTACTGAGTATGTGTATTTCCAGCCATAAATATATTGGGTTGGGTCGGTTTTCAAATTAGTAAGTTTGTTGTCTTCTTCGGAAATAAGCACATAATCTTGACCATATTTGGAAGTATCATCATAAGTTGTTTGGTCGCTACCTGTATTGTAAGAATATTTGAAAGTTATATCTTTGCCTTGGAAAACACCTTCCAAAATCATCGAATTCTGAATAGTAATTTTGTCGCCAAAATTATATATATTCGTGCCATGTTTCCAGTGCATAAACTCATAGGCAATATCAAATGCACTTTGGTCTACACCGTCACCCACTATAACTTCGCTACCTGCTTGGTAACTAACCATAGTAGTTCTACCCAAATAATTGTATTGCATGATAACAACGCTATCTGAGTATAGTTCGTTAAATATTGTGTTTGATGTTACTGTGTATTCAGTTTTTATTTCTCTTGACTGGTCGCCTTGAACATAGAAACCTAGGAATACTACATTTGGATAACTTAGGTTCATTGGGTTGTCTTTGATAGTCTCTTTGGTTGGAAGGTCAAGAATTGAGCCTACATAGACGTTTGCAGTTCCGACCGCTACATCAAACAAAACTTCGCCACAATTAAATATCTCGTTAGATGTTGCTCTAAGTTTTGAAGATTGAGTAAGTGTTCCTTTGTTAATATTGAAACTAACCATGTAAGTTTTTGGAGTAGCAAGAACATATAGTGTTGCTGTATTTTCTGTGCCATAAGTAATATCTAAGTCAGATACAAGTATGGTTTTTCCGTCTACACTTTCAAGTGGTCTAGTATATCCGCTATCCAAATAGAATTGGTAGTTATAATATGAATCAGTATTATTAATTGAGTATTCAAATCCGCTATTGCTTGTAATTCTAACTGTGTAATTTCTGTTGTCGGTATTGATTGTACCAGAGAATTCTTTGTCACTCTTACCGCCATCAGCAAATGTGATTGAGCCCACATCACTACCAGATTTTAAATCATATTTGTAGTCTAAATCCATAGTAACTTTGACTTCGATTGGTTCGTAATGAATCTCTACAAAGCGTAGCCCATTTTCTTGTGTTCCATCAAAGAACTGTTTGCAATCAAGCGAAAGCACATTATCCACTATGTTTGCATTAAAGGTATCGTCTTTGTGGAATTCTTTGAACACATAACCGCTATCTGGTTTGTTTGCAGTAATTACGATTTGGCTAAATCTATTAACTATATAGTCATTATATGAAATTTCTTCATTTTTGTCATTATCCGAAGGTGCTTGAACAAAGCCAGAAACTGGTGAATTTGAAATTTGTACTTGTGCCGTTCCGTTTTCGGCGTAAACATATATCATGCGTGCCGATTCTAATTCGTAATATGGATACAAAATTAGTTCGCCGTTTGTGAGTATATCATCATTGATAGTAATGTTTCTATTCAAACGATAAATTTTTGAACTTTCACAAGTTTCGCCAAGTTTGTAAAGACTCTTTGTAAATCCGACCAAATTGTATCCGCCAACCGATGTATTTCGTGTAAAGTTTTCATTAAATTTTGCACTCAAATAAATACTTGAATTATACTTAACTTGAGCGGTTATTGGCGAGTCGGCTTTGTTAAAATCATAGTTGTTTTGATTAAACATTCTAACAAGCACATTATTGCTATAAATATGAATGAAGTTTGGAACATTTACAAATTTAATGCCTGAGCCATCTGTTGACTTGCGATATTCCAAATATGGGTCAGTAAGTACAGTCTCGTTTTGGTCGTTGATATCGGCAGTATCTTTGAGAGTTGCTATCAAGTTGAGTTTAACATTGATATTTTTGTATTCCCACATCAAGTACAAGTTATAATTTTGTGAATTTTTCTCTCTTAGGCTTCTTGAAATAGTCTTGAGTTGAGAACTTGTAAGAGTCAATGAACTTGCATTGTTAAAATAATACTTAGATGCACTATTTTGAGTATATTCACTAGAAGAACTCGACCAGTACGCTGGAGAATAATTTGGTCTTGTAACAGTAGGATTTGTTAGTTGATTTGGCAAGGTTAGAGTTTCAAATTGTGTGCTAGCAACTAATTTCCCCGAACTTTTCTCATTAGATACAAAATAATCAACTTCATTAATTCCGCTTGTTGCATCATAAGAATTAATATAGGTGATAGAGAATATGTCATAAGTATTAAGCATAACTGTGACATTTTCGCTAGTATTAAAGTTTGATGCTCCAAAATCAATATTACACAACTCACTTAGGCTATAATGTGTTTTGTTGTTAGTATTGTCTGTAACATTAAATCCGTCAAGATAGAATCTTTGGCCATTGTAAATATATGCTGGGTGGCCTAGGGTTTGAAGATTGGCTATTTTAAGGAAGTTTCCGTTCTTGGAAGAATCATCCAAATAACTTTGCAAAGTAGTCATGTTGATTTTGTTAAGTTTGGTAAGTGGTAACTCAAACAATGTAACTGAGTTGAGTCCACCCACATATTGAATCTGCAAAACAAATTGTGCTTTTCGTGTGCTTGCCCAAACAGCATACACAGTAATTTCACTGCCGTTGCCGGTAACCTTGTCTTGTATGGTTTCGCTAGTCTTATCTTCATTCCAGCCAACAAATGCAAATCCTGTTCGACTTGTATTAAAGTCTTTTAATTCCAAAGTCTCGCCAGTTTTTACAAACACAACATATTTTTCTTGACTATCTTGAAAAACAACTTGACCGCCGTCGTCGGCTGTATTGTCTTTGAATGTAACTTTGCTAATACGCTCAAAGATTGGAGTAATTGTGATATTTGCGTTGATGATTTCAAAACTTGAGAAAGAATTATCTTCGTCTATTTCGAGTGTGGCAAGCAAGTCACCAGTATCCTTGTTTGTGATGCCAAACTTGGTTAATTGATAATAATCGTTTACAGGACCACTAATTACATTATACTTGCCGTCGGCAAAGTATACTGTCATATATCCTTTGCGATAAATACTACTCAATACATTATTAAATGTAATCTTGTCGCCATGTAAATGATAGGTGGTAGGCATTGTCTGAGAATAGCCAAATTCTGTGGATTCTGCCACATATTCAACACTGTATTTATTTTCCCAAACAGCGTATAATTCCAAATTACCGCTTATGTTTTGAAGGACAACGACATTTCCGTCTTTGTCTTTCCAACAACGAATACCACGACTGTCGTTTTCCATTCCAAGGATAGTACTTATCAATCCTTTGCTTGCTTCGTCAAGATATTTAAATGAACTATCTAGCATTTCACGATTGCCAATTGTTGTGCCATATGGGACATCAACTAATTTGAGTGTATGCAATGTGGTATTTGGGTCTAGTGGGTCTACGATATTTAGAGTAACATCATATTTGACACTTGTCCAAGAGCCAACCAACGTATATGTATTTTCAAGACCATTAAGCATTGGGAAATAATGAGTTACATTAGTTAATGTACTATCAAATGTATAGGTCGAATTTGTAGTAACAACAATTTTGTCACCTACTCTAATTTCGATTTCTTTGCCACCTATTGTAACTAGCCAATACTCAAAGGTTATGCCCGGAGTTGGAATAGTAGGTGTCTCTTTCAAAGTAAATTCCACACCTTCTTGCAATGTTACAGATTTGGTTGTGTACTCTGCCAAAACATGCTCAGCATCTTGAGTAAAATCTATAATGTATTTTTTGACCCATTCGCCAGTGAATGTGAAAATTAAGTCTTCTTGAATTGCTGTTGGAACAGTAAAACTATCGCCAATTTCAAAGTATTCTTTGTTTAGATAAGATTTGGCAGTGCTGTTTGCCTTCCAACGATACAAATCATGTGTGCCAGAACCCCACACGTCACTAACTCTATTGCCTATGTCGTCCTTACTTCCTGTAAATGTATAAGTTTCGCCATTATGAATGGTGATTGGTGGTTTATCTCCGCTTTCTGTTGAACTCTTTATTAATTGAATGATAACTTCAATAGTTCCTGTTGCAGGAGCGCCGAATACTGGTTTTAACACGGTTTCTACAGTAGAAAGCGTAATACCTTCGCCTAGTACATAGGTTTTTTCGGACAATGTTCCATCCGCCAACAATATCTTCCAGCCAACAAATGTATGTGCTGGTTTTTTGGCTATAAAATTAATAGTGCTATTGTCGACAGCAACATTATCATAGCCTACTTGATAAGTCTCTACCTTGTCGTCAGTAGTATCATCTCCAAATGTCTGGTTATCATTTGTGTCAAGTCTATATTTGAGAGTATATGTCTTTGTAAAATAAGTTTGAATTTCAAAGTTTGTGCCATCTACTGCTTTTGTAATTCCCGCATTAACATCAGCCAAAGAATAAATTATGTTTTCGTTCATAAACTTGATTCCATGGTAATTATAACCAGTTGGAATAGTTATGTCTTCGCTTGTTGGCGCGGTCAAAGAAATTTGATTGGTATATGTATATTTGTCGGTTGCACTATCGTAGTTTTTGCAAATATACTGACCTGTTTCCGCATCCTTTTCAACACCAAGTAAATCAAGGGTTTTGGAATATTTCTTTAACTCTGGGAAACTGATAATGTTGTCAATTATGCTTACGTTTTTAACTGAATATTTGTATGTATAATTTGCATACAAACTTACATTTGGGTTTGAGTTTGAAACTGGGATAGAAGTGACTTTTTTGCCCTTGTAATACCAGCCTTCAAACACCATGTCGCCATAGTTTACACCACTACGCAAACTTGGAAGTTCGCCAAGTGGGAAAGTTTGTTTGAGAGTAGTTGCTTCGCTTGGAGTAGCACTGCCGTTATAGGTATAGTAGGTAACTTCGCAAATTTGTTGAGTGTTTGCATAAATAGTAATAGTTCCTACTCCGCTATCACTCCAAGTAATATATCCGTTTGCACTCAAGGTGTCTAGGTTTGGATATTTTCCGTTTTGACCTGTCAAATAACTGTCGGCTTCGAAATATAGTGGACTCAAAGTCTCATTTGTAGATTTGATATACCAACTCTTAATTTGAAGACCGCCTTCCAAAGTGAATAATGTATTAGACTGGAATTGAATCTCAGAACTATACTTTTCTGAGAAATTCTTTGTTTGTGCGCCTTCTTCTTCGCCACTCTTATACACCAAATTAACTGTATTTGCATCCCATTTTGTTACAATTACAATATTGTTAGAAGTACCCGTCAAGATTGTATCTTTGTTAAATTCAACTGGAGTGGCTGTTCTTGTAAACAATCCGTTCAAGTAGTAGCCTTTGAAAATTACTTTTGAGATTACTTCGTATTCATTTCCGTCAGCATCAGTCAAAGTAGTTTTTTCGATTCTCAAAACGTAATCACTTAGGATTTTGCTTAGTCTATCGTAAAGTTTGTACATTACTTGGTTGTATTTTGCTTCGCCAATTTTAACATTCTTTTCAAAACTTCCAACGTCAATAGTTTCGACGATGTAGTTTGAATCTTTGAATGGATTGGTAATACTCAAAGATACATAGTAAGACTCTACTTCGAGTTTTGCATATAATTTAAGTTTGTCGTTTTCGTCGTGGAACAACGCTGAGTCGCCCGATTTAACGACTTTTTCTACACCATTATCTACATAGTACCAGTATTTGAATTTATATTTTGAGTTAATTCCCGCACTAGTAACATCAGCCGATGTTACAGTTGGCAAAACTAGTGTTTGACCATAACTAATTGTGCCTGGTGCTGTTACATTTGTTGCAGTTGGTCTAAATCCTATTGGTTCGCCATCTTCTTTTGGAAGATAGTACTCCAAGGTTATATCTTTTTGTTCGTAAATTGTATAGAATGTCAAGTTGGATTTGATTTTTGTTTCTTCGTCACCGATAGTTGGCATAACTGGACTGCCGTCTACGTAGGTAACATCATATCTTGTGCCAGTGCCATCTCTTGATGTTGAGAATCCAACAAGTTTGTAACCGATTTTTGTATTGTAGTTAACCCCTAAACTATCTTCGATTGGGAAAGTATACAAGTCGTCATATCTAACTACGTCCACCCTTGTATTTGAGTTTGTGCCATTTGCACGAGTATCAATAATTGTAATTTTGAACTTTTTAGCTTCCCAAAGCGCTTGTAAAGTAACAGTGTTGTCAGTCATAACAAATTGAGTTTTGTTATTTTCGTCAACCATGACACCTTCGGCTCTATAACTATAGAATTTGTTGTCATAAAAGTCGAATGTTGTTCGTGTAGTTGAACTTGACTTAATGGTTGCATAAGTTCCGTCAGCACACTGAACTTGCCAGCCTTTGAAGTCATAGCCTTCTCTAGTAAGTGCAATTCTATTGCCGACATAAATATTCGCTTTTAGATTGAGTTGCGATTTGGAAGAAGACACGATTTCGCTATATCTATATAGAGTTTTGCTTGAAGATGAGAAAGTTCCACCATTAGCATTGTACTCAATCATGTAATCTGGTGTCCAACTTGCATAAAAGGCCATGTTTCCAGTAATATGAAAGTTTGATGAAGATGTATATGCCATTTTGTCGGACGTGATTGTTGTTCCGTTATCTTTGGATTCACGCCTTAGCCTTGCATACTGACCATCTGCAAATTTGGTTTGTGACCAGCCAGTAAACAAGTATCCTGTCCTAGTTGGCGCGCCCGGATAATATCTAAATGTTCCGCCATAAACGGGTTCATAAAAAGTATGAATATCGTTTGTCCCGTCATTTGTATAGAAACTTACCTTATAAGGTGTTTTTTGCCATAGAACAATGAGTGTGGCACTTGTTCTACCGATAGTATAAATGTATTCAGGATTTAATTCGCCATTTATTCTTTCGTAGTATTTGGTTGCAAGCGAACTTGTACCAGTTGTCCAACCGGCAAAATTGTTGTATTGTTTTGTCCATGGTTGACCATTGCCATTTGGACGATTGATAATATCTGTCATATTTGGCAATACAAACCATTCGCCTTCGATTCCACTCCAAACAAAGTTGTCTTGATTTGAACCACTCGCATAAGCAAATTTAATATCAAATAGTTGTGACCATTGTGCATAAAGAGTTACGTCTTTGCTCAAAGTTTGGCTATACACACTATTGCCATATGAAATAGCGCCTGTGCGTAGTTTTTGTTCTGTTCCAGATTCAACATATTCCTTTGACCACGCAACTTGTTGCCATTTTGAATACCAATTAGTACCTTCATTTTTGGTATTAATACTATCTGTCCAACCGATAAGCCTGTATGTTTGTCTACCAGAACTATCTTTGACACTTGTTACAAAGTCGTTATCAACAACATTTGTTGACCCCATAGTCTCACGATATTCCAAATTAACTTTGGAGTAGTGACCACCATTTGCATATCCTTCGTAAGTAAAGTATGTATTTGTAGCCGAGTTTCCGTCATTGTAATAAGCACCAAAACCTAGTGCATTGCCATTTTCGTCAAAATTAACTTTATATAGGTAGATAGGTTCAAGTTTGCCTGTTGACCTATTTGAATTTTTGTTTAATGTGATTTTGTAACATTTTCTTTGCCACTTAGAGTAAATGTCAAAGCCATAATCGTCGCTTCCGTCTTCCTTAGTGCCGATAACTTTGGCATAGCTTTTGATTTTTTCGCCATTAATTTCGTATTCGTAATAAGGAATACCAGTTGTTCTCTCAACTTGCAAAATTAGTTCGTGACTATCAATTGAAACTTTGTATTCAGGGTCTAAGTACCAGCCTAGGAATTCATATTCGCTGGCTTCGTCACCATAGATATCTACATTTAGTTCCATGTTTTTGTGTGCTTCGGCGATATCTCCCAAAGATTGTTGGAAGATAACTTGGTCTTTTATAACTTCATTATCCGAATTTTTGATAATATACTCGTTATTTTCGTCTCTAGCAGGAACTCCGCCATTCATTTCGTATTTGATGCCTGTATGCAAATTGATTGAGTATCTATTTTTCATATAAAAGGCATGTAGGTTCATAGTTTCGCTTGGTTGGGTATAGAAACGCTCAGTATTTGGTTCGTATAGTTTGCCTGAAAGGTTAGTGTCGTTTTCGTCAACCATTTTTTCGAGTGTCCAACCCGCAAAATGGAAACCATTCATAACAGGGAAGTCTGGAAGCAAGTTTCCATTTCTATCAACTGGGTTCCAAACTGTATATGAATCGCCATATAGAATTGGCTCGGTCTTAATAATCGTATCGTAGTAGCCGTCTACTTCGGAATACATTTGAACGTAGTAGTTGATTACACATTGATTGGCTGTGTAGTTTGCATAAAGATTGATTACTTCGGAATCCAATTCTTTGTTTAAATCAAACCTTTCGCCATTCCAATCGTCATACGTCCAATACAAGAATGTATATCCCGTCTTTTCGATTCCCGGCAAGGAAGAAAGGGTGGAATACCTTTTGATTGTAAACGATGAATAAGGATGAGATGGGTCGTCCTTATAGAGATTTACTGTGGTCTTTGGATAAAGATACACATAAAGGATTGTCGCCAAGAATGACAACAAAAGTAATATGATAATTAAAATAGTTTTGATAAGTAAACTTTTTCTTTCGCTACTTTCTCTTTCTTCCATTTTACCCTACCTTCAAAGTATACAAATACTTTTAAATTGTCTTACTCTTATGCGCACGCCCACGCATAAAAATAATAATACTATTACTAGTTTATATTTTAAAAAAAATCTTGTCAAATTATTTGGATACCAAAAGAAAAATTAATTAAATTGTCTCAATTTGCATTTTTATGCAAAAATATGTAAAAAATCTAGTATTAAAGCCATGAATTCTAGTAAAAATAGTTTTTGCAAATTTTGAGTAAATATATATATTATCAATAAATTTTGTAGATTTCAAAAAAAATTAATTCATAAAGAATTTATGAATTAAAAATTTTGAAAAAATACTTTTGTCAAAAAACACACTCGTCTTGACAAAAACTATTTTTGTTATTTATTTTTATGCAAAGTTTTATTACAAAAAATTGACAATTTTTTAGCAAATTAAGCAAGAAATTTGTGATTTTTTGAAGCCACATACCCATGTTTGTAATTGTCTAAAATATTGCAATTAGAGTAACGGTTATGTATTTATAACTATAGTTTGAAGCATACTAGCATGTTTTATTTTTGATTAAACACTGAGAAATATGGGTCACAAAAAAAACTAAGCAAGTGTTTTTGAAGCGACTTTTGAAACCCGCTTTATTTTGCTTAGTTTTTGATATTTTTATTGAATTATTCGACGTTTTTTAATTAAGATTTAGAATCGAAATCAAATAACGTTTATATCACTTTGGAAAATCGCAAGTAATCGGCAATTATTTTTTGTAGATTATTCAATATTGTTTTTCTTACGGAAATCCATTCTTCCACGAGTAACATGGTCAAGAACAATTTTTCGAAGTCTAAGACTCTTTGGAGTAACTTCCAAAAGTTCGTCGTCATCCAAGAATTCCAAACATTCTTCCAAAGTCATAATCTTAGGTGCTTCAAGTCTAAGAGCATCGTCGCTTGCTGAAGAACGCATATTTGTTAATTGTTTTTTCTTGCAAACATTGACAACAATATCTACACCCTTTGGGTTCATGCCAACAATCATTCCGCCATAAACCTGAGTGCCTGGGGTTATAAATAGTCTACCCCTTTCTTGAGAGTTGTATAGTCCATATTGACATGCTTCGCCATTTTCGTAAGCAATAAGTGCGCCATAACTACGTCTTTCAATATTTCCCTTAAATACGTCATATTTTTCGAATACACTGGACATAATTCCTTCTCCCTTTGTGTCGGTTAGGAATTGAGATTTGTAGCCAAATAGTCCTCTTGATGGAATCAAAAATTCTAGCCTTGTACGACTACCATGTGTGGTCATTGTAACTAGTTCGCCTTTGCGGTTTCCGATTTCTGACATAACAGCACCAACTGCATCTTCGGGAACGTCGGCAACGAATCTATCTATTGGCTCACATTTAACGCCGTCGATTTCTTTGAATAATACTTTTGGCATAGAAACTTGGAATTCATATCCGTCTCTACGCATATTTTCTATCAAAATAGAAATGTGCATCTCGCCCCTACCAAGAACAGTGAAACTATCCGCACTATCTGTATCAAACACTTTGAGACTTAAATCTCTAATACTTTCTTTGTAAAGCCTATCTCTTAGGTGTCTTGAAGTACAATATTTGCCTTCTTTTCCAGCAAAAGGACTGTTGTTTACACTAAAAGTCATTTGAACGGAAGGTTCGCTAATCTTAACAAAAGGAATAGCCTCAACCATAGATTTGTCACAAATTGTATCACCAATTGTTACATCTTGGCTACCCGCAAGACAAACAATATCTCCCGCACTTGCCTCGGTTAAAGGAACTCTCTTAAGACCTTCGAAAGCAAAGATATTAACAACTTTGAAAGGTTTTGCTTTACACTCGCCATAGTAGTTTGTAACTTCAACTGTATCATTTACATGAATTACACCACGTTCAATCTTTCCAATAGATAGTTTTCCCAAGTAATCATTATGTTCACTCGAACTAACTAGCATTTGGAAAGGCGCATTGACGTCACAATGTGGGGCTGGAATATAATCTACGATTGTTTTAAACAAAGGTTGCATATCCACCCCTGGCTTGTCAGCATCTAAACTTGCAACTCCTTGTCTACAAGAACAGAATACGAATGGACTCTCTAGTTGTTCTTCGTTGGCATTAAGGTCAAGAAATAGTTCAAGAACTTCGTCAACAACTTCCTTAGGTCTCGCTTCGGGTTTGTCAATTTTATTAACAACAACAATAACCTTATGATTAAGATCAAGTGCTTTTTGAAGAACGAATCTTGTTTGTGGCATAGGCCCTTCAAACGCGTCCACCACTAGTATTACACCGTCAACCATTTTGAGTACACGTTCAACTTCGCCACCAAAGTCAGCATGTCCCGGAGTGTCGACAATATTAATCTTAGTTCCTTCAAACATGACAGCGGTGTTTTTGGAGAGAATCGTAATTCCTCTTTCCTTTTCGATAGCATTGCTATCCATAACCCTATCTTCGATAACTTGATTGTCTCTAAATACATGGCCTTGCTTCAAAAGTTCGTTAACCAAACTTGTTTTGCCATGGTCAACGTGGGCAATTATTGCCACATTTCTTACATTCTGCATAAATATTTTCTCCTAAACTCTATTTTGAATTTTTGTGTAAATTAATACCTTTAAATCCAAATTTTATCCAATTTTCAAATTTAAATTCAAAAAATAAAACAATCAAAAATTGTCTTATCTTTTGAATCTACAAAAAATTACGTAGTATTCTATCACAACTAAAAGCATTTGAAAAGTACTTTTATAAAAAAATTTTATAAAATCAAAAAAATTTGCATATGATTTTTTTCTCTCACATCCCCCTTTTGGGCGAGTCAATCTCAATCAAATGCAAATTATTTCAATCAAAAATTAATCTTCAGATTTTTCTTTGTCAGATTTGTTTTTCTTTTGTCTTTTCTTTTTGTGCTTTTCAATTAATGCCTCAAATGGTTTTTCTTCCTTTTGTTCAATAGGTGTATCCACATCTACTACCTTAACCAAAATTTCTTTGATACGATTGTCTTCTACTTTGGTCAAAGTAAAATGCAACTCAACATTGACTGAAACATAAACACCATCAACAATTCTTTCGTCAATTGTCTTATAAACTATCACTTTGCCTTGAACTGGAAGTTCTTCGGACAAATCAAACAAGAATCCACCAACCGACGAATAACTCGTCTCTGGCAAATGCTCAATCTCAAGCATTTCAAACAAATCTTTGACATCCATGTCTGGGTCTACTATGTATTCTGTATCGTTCTTTTTGTCTATCAATTCTTTGACTTCGTCATCGTGTTCATCATAAATCTCGCCAACCATTTCTTCAATGGCATCTTCCATACAAACAATACCACTAGTTCCGCCATGTTCATCAAGAACTATTGCCATGTGTTTTTTGTTGGATTGCATCTTTCGAATAACTTCGTCGACCTTCATATTTTCATTTATATAGAGAGGCTCGGTCATAATCTTTTTGATATAAATTTTTTCGCCCGATAACATCGCTTTGAAAAAGTCTTTTTGATTAAGCACACCGATAATTTTGTCTATTGTTTCATCATAAACTGGCAATCTTGAATACATTGTATCCATAAATACATCTTGTATGTTTTTGACACTTTCGGTATAGTTTATGGCAGAAACGTCTACTCTTGGTGTCATTATGTCGTATGCTGTATGAGTTTGCAAATCAAGAACACCTTGCATCATATCTGCATTATCGTGACCAATAACACCCTCTTCTTCCATAGTGTCAATTATACTCTCAAGTTCCCCTTCGGTAACTGTTGGCTCGTCGTCAATTGGGTTTTTTGCCTTCTTGGTTGCAATCGATTGCATCTTAATAAACAAGAACGAAATTGGTGTCAAAATTTTCATAAGCATGTACATAATTCCACTCGTTCTAAGTGCAAATTTTTGTGGGTCTGCTTTTGCCAAAGTCTTAGGCAAAATTTCTCCAAAAGTAAGTATGATTAGAGTCATTATAATTGTGTTGAGAATATTTGCAAGTGCGGGGTCTCTAATAAGCATACTAAATATGTAAGCACAAATTGTTGTCGTTCCAATATTAACTAAGTTGTTTCCAATTAGGATAGTCGACAAAGTCTTGTTGTAATGCTCTACAATATAAATTGCCTTCCTTGCTCCCCTTACTTTGTTGTCTGCCAAATTTTTAAGCCTGATTTGATTAACAGTTGTAAATGCAAGTTCGCTTGCAGAAAAGTATGCTGAACATCCAAGCAATAATATTGCTATAATGAAAAGCCAAATATTAACCCCTCCTATTGTTATTGCACACAACTGTCCCGTCGGCACTGGTTCCATTTTATTTAATTATCTCCTTTAATATAAACTGTCTCAAAACATTCGTTTTGGACTTGAATGATACTAGTATATCAAACTTTATGTGATTTGTAAAGTATTTATGACTAATGCAAATTTTGTCAAAATAATTTTTAATTTTTCGAAATCTATTAAACCAATTAGTTTGACTAACTTATATTATTTGTTTATTATATAAATATATGAAAAAGAAGAAAAAGGTTTCAAAAAACAAAAGAAAGTTTTTTATAATACTTTCGTGTTATATTGCGGTCTTCATTATTACATGTATCACAACTGTTGCTACACTTGCATGGTTTAATAGTTCTACATGGTCGAGTGAAGTACTTTATATGGGTGGCCCAGTCTATCTTTATTTTTCTGACTCATCGGGAGTCAAAGAAACTAGCAAGGCAGGAAATTTATCCATGTCCACCCCGCCGGGCTGGGATTATTTGTATCCTGGCATGAACTTACACCTTGGTGCGAGAGCAGTTGTTCAAGGTGCTGAGTTTAAACGAGTAGACAACGACAAGACCACAGTATATTACATGACAGGTGCAATTTTGAGAGCAAGAGTAATGATTACTGTTGTTGACCCCGACGGACATTTTTCACAAGTCGCTAAGGAAGTTTATGACAATGTTTGGGCACAAGTCAAAGCAAGACTTAAGGACGAAATTGCTGGAAACGAAGGCGAATGGGTATTTGACAAAGATTATAACTACAAAACATATGCCGAAGGCGAAACCGCTCAAGAAGAAGACCACTTTTTCTACTATGTCAAAAAGAATCAGACTTTTTCAGATGCAGGAAAGTACGAATTATTAGATGTCGGCGGAACAAAAGACAATGTTTCAGTTGGATTCCTAGACGATGCAGTTTTGACACTTTCTGGCAAGGAACTTACAAATGTACATGCCGAATGTGTAATAACATTTACAATTGTATTCCATGGACTTCAAGCATTCTTGCCCTATACAAACGACGATATTGGAACAAATTATCAGGGCGACACAACTGGCAGGTCTCCACTTGTTTTGCTTAGTGACGTAGGCGACCCAAAGCCACTTACAGTTGAAAACAGCCGTGGATACTTTAGGGAAGCCTTTAGTGATATTTATGGTCCAAATGATATTTATTAATTAATTTTATAAATGACAAAGGAAAATACACATGACAGACATCGAAATTGCCGAAAGCATTAAGCCACAAAAAATTAAGAATATAGCCAAAAAATTAGGATTAAAGCCTAGAGAACTTGTTTTGTATGGGGACTTGAAAGCCAAGATTAACAAAAAACCAAATCCAAGAGAAGATAGCAAGTTAGTTTTGGTTACTGCCATTAATCCTACTAGTGCTGGGATTGGCAAAACCACCGTTTCAATTGGAATTGCCGATGCCCTAAATCATATGGGAGACAGTGTTTGTCTAGCATTAAGAGAACCTTCGCTTGGCCCCGTTTTTGGAGTAAAAGGCGGAGCGACTGGCGGTGGCAGAAGCCAGGTTGTTCCTATGGCAGACATAAATCTTCATTTTAATGGAGACTTTCACGCAATTACTAGTGCAAACAATTTGCTTTGTGCGATGATAGATAATCATATTTTTCAAGGCAACGAACTTGGAATTGACCCGGACAAAATCTTATTCCACAGATGCTTGGATTTAAACGACAGGGCATTGCGTAGTGTGACTGTCGGACAAACCAAAAAGGAAACTCCACGCGAAGATAACTTCACCATTACTGCCGCAAGCGAAATTATGGCTATTATGTGTTTGTCCAAAGACATTAACGACCTAAAGCACAGACTTGGAAATATTATAGTTGCTCTCAACAAAAAGGGAAAACCCGTATATGCCAAGGATTTACATATTTCAGATGCCATGGCAATACTTCTCAAAGATGCAATGCAACCCAACCTAGTTCAAACATTGGAGGGAACTCCTGCCATTGTTCACCTAGGACCTTTTGCAAACATTGCACATGGTTGCAATAGCATAATCGCCACCAAATTGAGTATGTCACTAGCAAAATATACAATAACCGAAGCGGGATTTGGTGCAGATTTAGGCGCAGAAAAGTTTCTTGACCTCAAATGCAGAGTTGCATCTCTTAAGCCAAATTGTGTATGTCTAGTTGCGACAATTCAAGCACTCAAATTGCATGGCGGTGCGGACAAAAACGATTTGAAACAAGAAAATATGGAAGCGCTTAAAATTGGAATTGGCAACTTAATTAGACATATTGATATTATCAAAAACGTATACAAACTTCCACTCGTTGTTACACTCAACAAATACATTACGGACAGCAAAAATGAAGTTGAATTTGTTATCAAAACACTTGATAACATGAAGGTTTCATACGCTATTAATGACGCATGGGCATTGGGCGGAACGGGTGCTATTGACCTTGCTAACAAAGTCAAAGAAATGTGCGAAAAAGACAATTCACATTTTTCATATAGTTATGATTTAAACGATAGTGTTGAAAAGAAAATAAATGATATTTGCACTCGTGTTTATGGTGCCAACAAAGCAGTTCTTACACCAAAGGCGAAAGAGAGTTTGGAAGTTATAAACAAACTAAAACTAGACAAACTCCCAATAATAATTGCCAAAACTCAATATTCGCTATCTGACAATCCAAAACTTATTGGCGCACCTATTGACTTTGATATAACAATTAGAGACATTGAAATTCGTGGCGGGGCGGAATTTTTGGTGGCACTTGCGGGAGACATGATGTTGATGCCTGGTCTTAACAAAATCCCTGCTGGTGTAAATATGAAAATTACAAAATCGGGAAAAATTAGCGGATTATTCTAAAAGGTACAAAATGGAAAAAATTTACGACTTAATAATACTTGGCGGTGGGCCTGCTAGCATGAGTGCAGGTATTTATGCCATGCAAACCAAACTTGATACATTGCTTATCGAAAAAGACGAGTTTGGTGGACAAATTGCAACAACCAGTAGCGTTTCAAACTATCTAGGTTTTCAAAAACTCTCAGGAAAAGAACTTTCTCAAAAAATGCACGAACATCTCAAATCTACTGGCATTGAGATTGCGCATGAAGAAGTAACAAAAACAATTTTAAATCAAACCATCAAAGAAGTTTTTACACACAATAACGTCTACAAAGCATATTCAGTTATTATTGGCATTGGAACTCAAATTAGACGACTTGGCGTTGATAACGAATCAAAGTATTTAGGACATGGACTAAGTTACAGTAGTCTAAACGATAGAGACAAGTTTGAAAACAAAAATGTCGCCGTTGTTGGTGGTGGAAATTCGGCAATTGAAGATGCAATTTATCTATCCGAAAAGGCTAGCATGGTATATTTAATTCATCGAAGAAATGAGTTTAGGGCAGACCCAAAACTTGTCGACGAACTACACAATATAATTGAAAAAGAACACAAAATCGAACTTTGTTTGGAATGCAAACCTAAGTCGATTGAAGGCGAAAATGTCGAGAAATTTAATTTAACTTTTATCCCTACTAATGAAACAAAAACTCTTGAAGTGTCTGGAATTTTTGTTGCAATTGGACGTGGGGCGAACACGGATATAATAGACGAAAATGTTTTAAGAGACGAAAGCGGATACATTGTAACAAACGAAAAAATGGAAACAAATGTAGGTGGCGTTTATGCTGTCGGTGACATAAGAAACACCCCACTTAGACAGATAGTTACTGCAACTTCAGATGGCGCTATTGCTTCGATTACTGCACTTAATTATGTCAAAAATATCAAAAAAATGGAGAATGAAAGATGAAAATATTAGTAACAGGCGGTTTGGGATTTATTGGCTCGCACACAGTTGTTGAATTAATTAACAACGGACACAATGTTGTGATTGTTGACAATCTTGCAAACTCAAAGATTGAAGTACTAGACAAGATTGAAAAAATTACCAAATTAAGACCAAAATTCTACAAAATCAATCTTCTTAACAAGGAAGACCTAAGAAAAGTATTTGCCGAAAACACTTTTGATAGCGTTATTCACTTTGCTGGGCTTAAGGCCGTTTCGGAAAGCATAGAAAAACCGCTTGAATACTATGACAACAACATTACTGGAACACTCAATTTACTCAACTGTATGCGAGAAAATGGTGTCAAAAAATTAGTGTTTAGTTCGTCCGCTTGTGTCTATGGATTTCCAAAGTCCAACCCTATTGACGAAACTGCACCAAGCAACAAAGCCACAAACCCTTATGGCATGACAAAATGTTTTATCGAACAAATTCTCAAAGATTTGTATAATTCGGATAATTCTTATGACTTTACAATTCTTAGATACTTTAACCCTGTTGGGGCACATTCATCTGGACTTATTGGCGAAGACCCAAACGGCATTCCAAACAATCTAATGCCATATATTTTGAGAGTTGCCGAGGGAAAAGCCGACACTCTTCACATCTTTGGTAACGACTACGAAACCAGAGACGGAACTTGCATAAGAGACTTTATTCACGTTGTAGACTTAGCAATAGGTCATGTTAAGGCTATTGAACATATTGAAAATGAGAATGGCGGGCTTCACATATACAATCTTGGAACGGGCAAAGGCACAACTGTGCTTGAACTAGTAAACACCTTTAATGATACGAATGGAGATATTGTTAAATATGACTTTACTGACCGCAGAATGGGAGACGTACCTGTCAACTTTGCAAAAACCGACAAAACCAAAGCCGAACTAAACTTTGAATGTGAAAAGACAATTGAAGATATGTGTAAAGACGCATGGAACTTTTGTAAGCACAAAAAATAAGTTAATAACTTAGGAGACAAAATGAAAAAAATTGTACTTGCGACAAATAATCAGCACAAAATAAATGAAATTAAGCGAATCTTTAAGTTGTATCAATTTTTGACACTCAAGGATATTGGTTTTGACCAAGACATAGTTGAAGACGGGTTTACTTTTGAAGAAAATGCACTTATCAAAGCACGCGTTGTGCACGACTATGTGGTTAGTCAAAAACTTGACTGTGCAGTTATTGCTGACGATAGTGGTCTATGTGTCAAAGCCATAAACTACGAACCCGGAATTTATAGTGCTAGATATAGCGGACTTGGAGACGAAGGTAATCGAAAAAAAGTTCTTGAAAAATTACTTGGAATTCAAGATAGAACTGCTTATATGCAATGCTATGCTGTTTTAATCATGCCAGACGGATATACTATGATACAAGAAGGCAAGACATATGGACTAATAACCAAATCTAAAATTGGCGATGAAAGTTTTGGATATGACTGCATTTTTTGGTCAAACAAACTTGGCAAAACTTTTGGTCAAGCATCAATCGAAGAAAAGGATAGTGTTTCTCATAGAGCAATTGCCATGAAACCTATCAAGGAGTATCTAGACAGCATTAATTATAGAGGGCTAGACGATAGCGAATATTAATTAAAAAACCAATAAAAAATTGAAATCAAAAAATATCACATGAGCAAAATTATCACTCAGTGATATTTTTTTAATTTTATTCAACTTTGTCAAAAAAAACCATACTTTCTTAACATCAAAATTAAAAAAATACCCGACAATTATTTAATGGATTTTTAGACAACTATAATCAATAACAATATTGTCTTTTCACAAATATAAACTTTGGCGAATAAATATTATAAGAAATATCAAATAAGGAGTTATCATGATACATACAGTTAGAAGCGGGGAAACATTATTTAGCATCGCACAACGCTATAATATTGACCCAAACAATCTTGCTAGAATAAATAATATTACAAACCCAAACGAAATAACAGTTGGTCAAAATCTATTTATTCCACTTAGTAGAATTACAAGTTATCAAATTAAAAATGGAGACACTTTGTATTCAATTGCTAGGGCAAATGGAATTTTGCTAAATGACCTAATCACCGCCAACCCACAAATTTCAAACCCAAACATGCTAAACGTTGGAGACACAATAAACATTCCAGATGTTCGAAAAGAAATAGAAATAAATGGTTATGCAATTCCATCAATTAATCAGAGTATACTAAATGATACACTAGAATATCTGACATATCTAAGTCCTTTTAGTTATCAAGTAAATATGGACGGAAGTCTATCTCAACTAAACGATGAAACGCTTATTTCAAGTGCTAGAAATTCAGGGGTTGCGCCCATAATGGTTGTGACGAATATAAGTAGCGAAGGAGGTTTTGACGGAGAAATTGCACACAAAGTTTTTACCGACGTCACCACCAAACAAAGTTTAATTAATGCCATTAAGTCCATTGTTATTGACAAAAACTACTCAGGTGTTGACATAGACTTTGAATATCTACTACCAGAAGATAGAGATAATTACACCGCATTTTTGAGAGAATTAAAGACTGAACTTGAAGGAATTAACAAAACACTATCCGTCGCAGTTGCCCCAAAGAATAGAGACAATATGGCGGGGAGTTTGTATCAAGCACATGACTACAAAGCAATTGGAGAGATAGCCGATAGAGTAATTATTATGACATATGAGTGGGGATACATTTATGGCGAGCCACAAGCCATAAGTCCGTACAATCAGGTAGACAAAGTAATAGCGTATGCCGTCACTCAAATTCCATCACAAAAAATATTGATGGGCATGCCAAACTACGCTTATGATTGGGTTATTCCTTACGTTCAAGGAACGAGTGCAAAGACCCTAACCAACAGACAGGCGCTAAGACTAGCCTACGAGAATAATGCAACTATTATGTTTGACACTCTCTCCAAAGCACCATATTTTAGTTATAGTGATTCGGACGGCAGAGAACATGTGGTTTGGTTTGACGATGCATTAAGTATTGGTTCAAGACTAGACATCGTCACCAAATACAATTTGGGTGGACTTAGTTATTGGACAATAAACAACTTTGATTCTGCCAACTGGGCGATTGTATCCGACACTTTTAGAATTAAAAAAGTTATGTAAAGGTGGTTTGGTTTTAAACGTAAAATTTGAATTAAAATTTGACATACAAACAAACCATAAAACCATAAATAATTTTGAAAAATATACTTACAAATTAAAATTTCAAAAACCTTATATTCACCAATTAAAATAATAAATTTATTTTATTTGTTTGACTATCATTTGCAAATTGGTGTAACATAAAATTAGTTTGAATAAGGAGAAATTTTATGAGTAAGTATATTTTTGTTACGGGTGGTGTTGTATCTAGTTTAGGCAAAGGCATTACCGCTGCCAGCCTTGGAAGACTACTCATTGAAAGAGGTCTTAGAGTCACTATCCAAAAACTAGACCCATATATTAACGTCGACCCTGGCACTATGAATCCCCTTCAGCATGGTGAGGTTTTTGTAACCCAAGACGGATGCGAAACCGATTTGGATATTGGACATTATGAAAGATTTTTGGATATAGATTTTGATAAAAATTGCAACTACACAAGTGGCAAAATTTATTCTAGCATTATCTCAAAGGAACGCCGTGGAGAATTCTTGGGCGCAACCATTCAAGTTGTTCCACATGTAACTGGCGAAATAAAAAATGCAATGCGTTCGTGTTCTAGTCCAGACATTGATGTGGTTATTGTGGAAATTGGCGGAACAGTTGGAGACATTGAAGGACTTGCTTTTTTGGAAGCAATTAGACAATTTGAAAGAGAACTTAAGTCGGGCAATTACTTGCATATCCACTGCACACTTGTGCCATATCTTGAATCGGCTGGCGAAGTTAAAACCAAGCCTACTCAACACAGTGTCAAGGAACTAACGTCGCTAGGACTAAGTCCAGACATTATTGTTTGTAGGACAAACAAAAATATTGAACTAAGCGACCATAACAAGCGAAAAATTGCAATGTTTTGTAATCTTGACGATCCGGAATGTGTTATTCATAATCCAGACTGCTCAAGCATTTATGAGGTTCCGCTTGTTTTAAACAATCAAGGATTAGATAGAATTGTTTGTGAAAAACTCGGACTGCCACTCGGCAACCCAAATTTGTCAAATTGGAAAAACATGGTTGACACTATTCTTAGCGACATGCCGGTTGTTAATATCGCTATAGTTGGAAAATACACCGAAGTTCCGGACTCGTATTTGTCCGTAAGTGAAGCCATTAAACATGCAGCACTCAAAAACAAATACAAAGCACATATAGATATAATTTCCAGCGAGGACATTGAGGTTATGCAAGTCAAAGATGTTCTCAAAGGATATGATGGAATAGTTGTTCCAGGCGGTTTTGGCTCTCGTGGAATCGAGGGCAAGATTATGACAGCCAAATATTGTAGAGAAAACAAAGTTCCTTATCTTGGATTGTGTCTAGGCATGCAAATCGCCTGCATAGAATTTGCAAGGAATGTTGTTGGACTCAAAGATGCTAATAGTACCGAGTTTGATTGCGACACCCAAAATCCAGTTATTCACATTATGAATGAACAAAAGTTTATTCAGGACAAAGGTGCAACAATGAGACTTGGCAATTACAAATGTCACTTGCTAGATGGCACTAAGGTTAGACAATTATACGGTATGCCAGATATTGTTGAACGTCATCGTCACAGATTTGAATTCAATAATGATTATGCAGATACTTTTGTAAAAGCAGGACTTACCATAAGCGGAATTAATGACGACAAAAATTTGGTCGAAATTATTGAATTAAAAGACCACCCATTCTTTGTCGCTTGTCAATTTCACCCAGAATTTAAATCTCGTCCATACAAGCCACACCCATTATTTGTAGGCTTTGTAAATCAAGCAATCGGAAATATCAAAAAAAGCAGATTAAACTAGCATATGAAAAAATTTTTGACTTTTTGTATCTTAATACTCCTTTGTGCATATTCGTTTTGTGCATGCAGTCAAAACAATATTAAGCACTATACAACAGTGGATTCAAGCGATGTTGCCTTGCTCTCTCTATTTACGTTTGACGGAAACAGCGAATCGCACTTTGGACTATTTAACTTGGGGCATGCGTTTTTGTCTGTGGAAAACATTTCAGAAGATAACTTGTCAATTGGCAAAAACACACTATCACCAAGAAAAACAATCTCCATTGGAACATGGTCTATTAAGGCACACTTTGGAGTATGGTACAATGTGGAAAGCAATTATATCAAAGACTTTGACAAATACAACGGCAGGGTATCAATTACTTGTGGTGTAAGCCTTGAAGATATACAAAAAATTAATAATTTTATTAATTTCCACGATTATTGGTCACCACTAAACAATTGCTCAAACTTTGCACTTAATCTTTGGAACACGATTGCCACCAAGGAAGAAACTCTCGAAAAACCATTAATTTACTCTCCAGCAAAACTTGCAAAAGCCTTAAAGACCTTTGAAAGTTTTGAAGTTAATCGTCCAATTGAGACTGAAGACAAATTCCATTATTTTGACGGCGACACCCCAAAATATTTTGAGTTGGAGAAGTAATATGAAAAAATTGAAAATTATAATCATAACACTCTTAAATTGTATCAATATATATTTGCTTTATTCAACGGTAGGCTATCTAATTCTTGCAATCAAAACCCCAAAAATTACGGGGGACACACCTACAACATTTATGGGCATGTACATAATGAGTATAACTTTTGGTGCAATATTTCTAATTCTTATGTCACTCACAGTTTTTCTTGCAATCAAATTCTTTAGACCAAAGAAAGTCAAAGATTTACAATCACCCAAAAACCATGAAAGTTAAATTTAAATTTATCCACCTAATTTTTTAATCAATAGAATTAGGTGGAATTTTTTTGCAAATAATAAAATTACAAGGGCAACAAAATTTTGAAAGTTTAGCATTTAAATAATTGTCATTATTTGTAAATTATGCTATCATATTGTAAATTTAAATAATTTTATAGGTGATTAAGATGGATAAATATAGTATTTTAAGAGACTTAATTCAATTTAATACAGTTTTTGATGCTCAAAACAAATCTATTATGGAATATTGTGATGCATATCTAACAAAACTCGGTTTTAGAACAAACTATGTTATAGATGACGACACACACAAACTATGTTTGGTTGCTTGTGCCGGTCAAGATGCCGAACTTGGATTTGTGTGCCACACTGATACTATTCCACTTGGAAATAGTTGGAAAGACTATGATGCAATGGATTTGTCAATTGACGGCGACAAACTACTTGGTCTTGGTATTAGCGATATGAAGGGCGGAATGGCTGCGGTTTTGTCTGCTGTTGGAAACTTTGACTGGAAACTTCCTAAAAAGGGTCTAAAACTTTACTTTACTTTTGACGAAGAAAACAACTTTGGCGGTATCAAATCTATTGTTGCCAAAGAAAAAGATATTCCACAAAACATCATTATCCCAACCCCAACCAATCTTTATCCCGTTGTTGCAACCAAAGGACTTCTTAAACTTTGTGTAATGATAAGCGGAAAAGAAGCACATAGTAGCAACCCTACAAAAGGTGTAAATGCTATTGAACAATGTGTATCATTCCTAGGCGAAGTTTATGGATTTAATAATCGAATTAAGGACGACAAAAACAATGCCTTTGAATTGCCTTATACGACTTTCAACTTGGGCAAAATTCAAGGTGGTATATCTCTTAACAGAGTTCCGGGCGAATGTAGTTGTTATCTTGAATATAGAACAATTAGACCTGACCACAATCGTCAAATAATCGAAAAAATCAACGAACTAGCCGAAAAATACAATGGCTTTGTTACAATCATAGACAATGTTATGCCTATGTCAACATTTGCCGAAAACTTTATTTCTCGTCTCGAAGAATTAACTGGAAACAAACGTTCATCAGTAGCGATTGTATCTGACGGAAACTATCTAACAGACCAAAGCGTTGTGCTTCTTGGACCAGGACCAATTACTTCGGGTGAAAAGAATGAATTTATTAGCAAGTTTAGTTATGAAACTCTAATTGAAATGTACACTAAACTTCTCAAAGAAACTTGTTTCTAATTTTAAATACAAAAAATACTTTATTGTTTATAGTAAAGTATTTTTTTGTGTAAAATATTTTTTGTGGTACAATTTATATAATATCGCTTTGTTCATTTCATTCACAAATAAATTTGCTACCCGCAAATCCCACGATTAAATCGTGGTTACATAGATTTAACTAATTGAAATAATACTTTTAGGAGAAATAATTATGCACAACATAGGAATAAACACCAATTGCAATTGCGGAAAGAATTACAAGGAAACTTTGGAGAATATCAAAAAATCTGGGATAAAAAACCTAATGGTCGCTTTTACTGAAAAAGACAAAGAAGAAAAGTATCTCAAAACTGCAGTGGATTTGGGTTTTAATATTTGCTTTGTACATTTGTCGGTTGAACACGCCGATGAAACATGGACAAAAGGCGGTGTGCACGACAGTTGGTATAGACTTCTCAAACACGAATTAGACTTGTGCCACAAATATGGAGTAAAAACCGTAATTTTTCATCCAACAGTCGGAAACCCCGCCCACAAAGTAATAAGCCCTAACCCTTCTGCACTCAAAGATTTTGAGGATTTTGCAAAATATGCCAAAGAATTAAATATTAAGATTGCTGTTGAAAACTTAGATAATAATTCATACGAGCATTTTATGTACATTTTAGATAACGTAAAACTAGACAATGTAGGCTGGTGCTACGATGTTGGTCATCATAATTTGTATGGCAAAGATATTGATGTATTCAAACTCTATGGAAATAGACTATTTGCATTGCACCTTCATGACAACCTTGGAAACTACGAGTATGGCGACGATTATTCAAAGGATTTACATTTGCTTCCTTTTGATGGAAATATTGATTACGCTAGAATTGCACACGAAATTGCAAACGCCGATTATTCGGATGTTATTATGATTGAAACGCACAAAAAGATTCATGGCGAGCCTAAACTATACGAACAAATTTCGGTAAGTGAATTTTTGAACGAAGCCAAAAAACGCGCAGAAAGATTAATCGAACTAATTAGTAATGCGAGAAAATTATAATTCAATTTTGTTTTGCCTTTTAAAGTTTTTAAAGTTTTTACCAAGGTGGGGTTCTACCGCTGAGCCACATCAGCATGGTTTTTAGCTCCATAAATTCGGAGCCAATGAAAATGTAATTTGGGGAACAAAACGCCTTACCAAGTACCACAACTTTTTTGTTAGAGATTTGCATCTCCATATTTAATTGCCCTTGTTATGAGGGTTTTTGGCTTGTTTTTGTGTGTTTGCTCCAAATAAAGTCTTGTGAATTTGGAAAACAAGAATTAAAAATATATTAGTTTATTGCAAGAATTGTATTTTATTTTAAATAAACACCTATCAGCCCAAAGAGTATGACAATGGAAATTATAGCACTAATGATTGGAAAAACAAATTTAACAAATATAAATTTGACTTTACCTTTGCCGTTTATGTTAAGTTGCCTCTTTGCTTTTTTTACAGCTAAAGCCTGCAATCGCGCAGGAATAAATAATAAAACAATAGATACTATACCAATCCATATGTAATTTGCAAATATAGATACTATTAGTGCGATCATTGCCACTAATAATAAACATGAAATTATGGAAAGAACAATTGCGATATTCCCATTTTTGTTATCTTTCAGTTGTTCTTCTGTTGGATTGTCGTTTATATAATTTTCATTATTTTCATCTTTTATTTCTTGTTTACGTTTATGTAAATTCTTTAAAAAATTCCAAAATCCGTTTGCCACAATATTCTCCTATGTCAATAGGATAGCATATAATCAAATAAAAGAAAAACAAAATTTTATTTTCCAACAGTAAAAAATCATTCAGTTGTTTTGCATGTTTTATCTTATAACTATTTATTAGGCTTGTTTAGTTTGTTGGTACATGCTCTTTATTATTGAAATAATTTAGACAAAAATTAATAAATTATTTGCAAAATTTAGCTTTTCATTTTATAATTAAAATAGTTGTAAACTGCTGATTATGAAAACAAACTATCACTTTTACACTATACAACATAAAATAGACTTTGAATTAATGTATATGTTAAGGAGGAAATATATGGTTAAATATCGTTGTAAAATATGTGGGGAGGTTTTTGAAGTTCCAGAAGGTGTTGAACCTGTTTGTCCAAAATGTGGAATGAAGGGTTCATTTTTAGAAAAGCTTGAAACAACTCAAGTTTCAAAGTATCAAGGAACTCAAACTGAAAAAAATTTACAAGCCGCATTTGCAGGTGAAAGTCAAGCAAGAAACAAATATACATACTTTGCTTCTGTAGCAAAAAAAGAAGGATATGAACAAATTTCTGCATTGTTTGAAAAAACAGCAAACAATGAAAAAGAGCACGCAAAAATGTGGTTCAAAGAACTTAATGGGATTGGCAATACAGCTGAAAACCTAAATGCCGCTGCTGACGGTGAAAATTATGAATGGACCGATATGTATGTTGACTTTGCCAACACAGCAGAAAAAGAAGGTTTCCATGAACTTGCTAAAAAGTTTAGAATGGTTGCTGAAATTGAAAAACACCACGAAGAAAGATACAGAGCACTTTTAAATAATGTTAAAACCAAAAAAGTATTTGAAAAATCTGAAGTCAAGGTTTGGGAATGCAGAAATTGCGGACATATTATGGTTGGCACAAAAGCACCAGAAATTTGCCCTGTTTGCAATCATCCACAAAGCTACTTTGAAATAAATGTTAAAAACTATTAAGTGGCAGGTAAAAATATTATGGAAAAAGAATTGTTAATAAAAAAATGTAACAAATGTGGTGCAATGGTTGAAGTTTATAAAGATTGTAATTGTTTAAATGATGACATGGTTTGTTGTGGAGAGCCAATGCTACCAGTAAAACCTAATTCTGTTGAAGCATCTGTTGAAAAACATTTACCACAATATGAAATTGTTGGTGATTATATTGTAGTAAACGTGCCTCATGTTATGGAAGAAAATCATTACATTGAATTTATTTGTTTAAAATCCAATAAGATAAACGCTAAAAAATATTTTAAACCTTTTGAAACAGCAAAAGCCGTATTCCCATACATTAAAGGTTCAACCATATTTGCTTATTGCAACATTCATGGTTTATGGGAAACTGAAGTTAAATAAATTATTAAAAGTTGGGTAACTCCAACTTGTTTGTTTAAATAACATATAAACAAGAGTTATATTTTAATGTGGTGTTGTAGAAACATATTTTACAAATTTGATATCAAAAAATTTGGCTGATAATATTAATAATTAGGAGATGAATTATGGAGCATTTAAATCAAATGATAAGAGTTGCAATAGATGAAAACAATCCATCAGTTGCAAGAATAGAAGAAAAATGCATTAAATGCGGTCAATGTGCAAGAGTGTGCAATGACTTTGTTAGCGTTAACAACAACTATGATCTGGCTTCAACTTGTGGCAAATCTATATGTGTGAATTGCGGACAGTGTATAAAAGTTTGCCCAACAAGTTCACTTGTTGTAAAACAAGAATATAAAACGATTAAAAAAATAATTGAAAATAAAAATAAAATTGTCATAGTCTCCACTTCCCCATCAGTTAGGGTTGGCCTTGGCGAAGAATTTGGATTGCCTTTTGGAAGTTTTGTCCAAGGCAAGATGGTGGCTTTACTTAAAAAACTTGGTTTTAATTATGTTTTAGACACAAACTTTTCGGCTGACCTTACAATCTGTGAAGAAGCATCTGAACTAATTGAAAGAATAAAAAACAATGATAGTTTACCACAATTCACAAGTTGTTGCCCTGCTTGGATAAAGTTTGCTGAAACATTCTACCCTGAAATATTGCCAAATATTTCAACTTGCAAAAGTCCAATTGGTATGCAAGGTCCAATAATTAAAACATATTTTGCTAATAAAATGGGTATTAATCCCAAAGACATTGTCAATGTTGCCTTAACACCTTGCGTTGCAAAAAAATTTGAAATTAGACGTGATGAAATGAATATTTCAGCAAAAATAAATGGTGTTGATGATATGCGTGATATGGACTATGTTATTACAACCACTGAACTTGCTGAATGGGCAAAAGAATTAAATATTAATTTCAACGATTTGGCAGATATGGAATTCGACAAATTCATGGGTGAAGCAAGCGGTTCTGGTGTTATTTTTGGCAACACTGGCGGTGTTATGGAAGCCGCTGTTAGAACAGCATACACCTACTTAACCAATAAAAGGCCACCTGAACAATTGTTAAACCTTCATGCGGTTAGAGGGTATGACGGAATTAAAGAAGCAGAACTAGATATCAATGGCATTAAGGTTAAGGTTGCTGTTGTTTATGGTTTAGCAAATTCCAGAATCTTGATTGAAAAAATAAAAAACGGTGAAAAATATCATTTTGTCGAAATTATGACTTGCCCTGGCGGTTGCATAGGGGGCGGCGGACAACCAAAACATTTTGATAAAGATGATGAAGCACAGAAAGAAAGAATTAAGGCATTATACGCAAAGGATTCTTCAATGGAAGTCCGTTTATCGCACGAAAATCCGGAAATCATAGCCCTTTACAAGGAATATTTGAGTGCACCTCACAGCGAAAAAGCAGTCGAAATGTTACATACAATTTATTTTAACAGAAATAATGATTTAAATGCTAGATAAATTAATAATAAACACTATTATTTACTAAATTTTCAAGCAAACCATTTCAATAAATATTGACGCCTTTAGCACTGAAAATCACTACCAAATTACAACTTTTCCCATGCTAACATAATAAAAAATCGTGATCTGCCAAAATCAATTTACAAAAAAACACCGCCTGCATGAGTTTTTTGGCAAAAATGAATCTAGCTGAAAAAAATAATACAGTTCAAACACATTTAATTAAATTTGAAATTGATATCTTTCAATCAAATTATAGCAAATAGAAAAACTTAAAACTAGGCCTTTGAATATAGTTATTGTAAAACTATATTCATGTTTTATATCTTTAAAAAATAATAAAAATTCTATCTCTGATGCTATATTTTTATAAATGAGAAAACATAATTGCCATGCAGACAAAAATTTTAAAACCAACAAAAGATGCTGTTGCTCTTGCTTGCAAATTATTAAAAGTTGGAGAAATTGTCGCAATCCCAACTTAAACTGTATAGGGACTTGCAGGAGATTGCAGAAACCCTGTGGCAATACAAAAAATATTCAACGCTAAAGGTCGTCCGCAAGACAATCCATTAATTGAGCATATTTCTAATATTGATATGCTCAACGGATTAGTTAAATATGTTCTCCAAAACGACAAAAAGCTTATGGATGAGTTTTGGCCTGGACCACTTACGATCATTATGTCAAAAGGAAAGCTTGTCTGCACTGAAACAACGGCCGGACTTGACAGTGTTGGTATAAGAATGCCATCAAATGAAATTGTCAGAGAAATCATTGAACAATCTGGTGTACCCTTTGCCGCCCATAGTGCCAACATTTCAAGAAAACCAAGCCCTACGAATGCAAAAGATGTTTACAATGATATGAATGGAAAAATTCCTCTTGTTATAGATGGGGCAAAATCAATTGTGGGCATTGAATCAACAGTTGTTTCCTGTTTAAATGAAACACCAATCATTCTTTGCCCTGGAGTTATCATAAAAGAAATGATTGAAAATGTTTTAAAAATTAATGTAAATGTTGAAAAAGGTATAACCCAAGAAATTAATAATAATGAACGTGTCCTATCGCCCGGAATGAAATATAAGCATTATGCACCAAAATCTAAAAGGAAGTTTTGATAAATTTAAAGAATTTGTGGAAAAACAACAAAATGAAGGGCTTTTTGCTCTTGTTTTTAATGGCGAAGTAAAAAACTCAAGCTTAATGCAATTTCTTATGGGCTAAAAGACAATCCCCTTTCACAAGCACACAATTTATTTACAAAACTTCGTAAACTTGATAAATTGAACGCTAAAATAGTTTATGCCAGATGCCCTGAAACCTCAGGGGCTGGCATTGCGGTTTACAATAGATTAATTCGATCTGCTGGTTTCAAAATCATCAACCTTTAATATGATTTTGGGATTTTGCAACTTTTTTGTTTGATAAAATTTAAAAGGAGAAATTTGAATTATGTCTGGGGATATAATTTATATTTCTAGTAAATATCGCCCTAAAAACGACCCAATATCAAGAGAAATACACATTTGATATAAACTTAGAGATGATGAGAAAAATCTTGATTTTAAGCGAAATTGCCAAAATCAATAACGCCTATAATTCGTATTTACTACACTCACAGTCTATAACAGCGTTGATAAGAGTTATTATAGAGATGCTACGAATAAATTAAATAATCTCTTTAATTCGGAAAAAATGGAACAATATAAAGAACTTGAAAAGAAAAGAGATGTCCCTGCATTAAAAAGACCAATAGAAGAAATTGAAGAAGATGAAGATCCTGAAATTGCAATGCTAGAAAAAATACTTGCAGAGAAAAAAGCAAAAAAAACTTCAAAATTCTGAAATGTAAAATAGAAGCTGAGCATTAAAACTCAGCTTTTATTTTATGGAGCAATGTGGAGCCAACTAGACAGAATTAGATAGATTTACATCGACTTAAATTGATTTTTGCGTTTTTCTATAATTCTATAAGTTAAAAAATTGCACTCTCTGAAACCCTAGGGTCCAAAAATAGATTGGCTCCATATTTATAATTAAGCATTAAAAATTTTTGAATAAAAAATAAACCCCTTTATCCTCGGAAATGCCCGAAAATAAAGGGTTTTACGATGTCTGGAGCTAATGACGGGGATCGGACCCGTGACCTCTCGCTTACCAAGCGAGTGCACTACCACTGTGCTACATTAGCATAATTTGTTGCTCCATAAAATTTGAAAATATTAAGTTGTGATTTTTGCTCCAAAATACCTTACCAAGGTGGTGCTCTACCGCTGAGCCACACCAGCATACGCTGTTTTTTGAATGATTTTTGCGATGATTTTGAGCGAAGGAAAAGTGCTTTTTATGTTTTACCAAGGCAGTGCTCTACCGCTGAGCCACAGTAGCATATAAAATTTATTTGAATACTATTATTTTTGTTGTCGTAATTACAATTCGTTTTTAGATAGAGCAATTCGCTCTTCCATCGACACCTAAAGTATCTCCCGCTTTGGCTAACAACTTGCCACTGGCAACTTATTTTAATGTGTTGCGTCACTAAAGCCACACCAGCACGCCACGAATACTATAACTATTTCAACCAACTAAAATATCCAGATACCAAAGTGCTTGATAACAATCTTTTTGCTTAAGGCTAAAGCAAATTAGACAAATTTGATTTAGTCAAAGTTGGTTATTGCCAAGTTTTTTGTACCTAGATATTTTATATAATTGGTTTGTATATGTCAAGAGTTTTGGTTACATTTCTTTGCCAAAAACATTTTTGCGTTCACTCAAAATATACTCTACTTCTTGAGATTCAAATTCTTCCTGCACAAACTTCCAATCCGAAAGTCTCAAATCCATAGGCGATGCCAAAATTATACTTTCAAAAGCACCAAGCAGGCGTACACTGAGTTTTTTTAAGCCCTTGATTTCCTTGTCCGTAATATTACAATTTGGGTCACTACAAGTATTTTTGAAACAATTAAATAGTCCAATTATTTCATCCAAAATTATGTTTACTTGTGTCTCATTAAATACTTGACGACATGCAACCGATAATGCTACTAATACCTTAACTTTTTTGATGTCTTCGTAGTTGTCTATTGGCCTATTGCCGTCCTGGTCAGGGCTTAAAAGCCTAGTCAATACTTCTCTTGAATAGCCAATAACTTTCCCCTTATATTCGTCTGCTACTTTTTCAAAGTTCTCACGGGCAGAATTTAATAAATCTTTTTCGTACTCTATTTGTTCAAGAATTTTTTTAAATTTAATTTTTTCGTCGTAATTTAATTTTAACTGTTTGCCGATATTTTCAAAACAATCCGCGACTGCAAAAGAAAAATTGTCTGCTCTAAGTTCATTTGGACACAAAGCATATCTGGAATTTAAATACTCTTCGCATATTGACGAAATTAAAACACCATCGTCGTATCTTTGGTTATTAAAAAGCAATTCCTGAACAAGGTTGACAAAGTAGCCAATTTCGTTTGCATCATATGATTGATAAATTTCATAAGTTGGACTATTTTGTGCTTTGGCATCATCTAGTGCATGTCCAATTTCGTGCCAAAGTGCCAACATGTCCAACCCCTTGTCCTCTCTATCTAGCAAAAATCTTTTTGCAATCTCGATATCCTGACCTTGAGATGTTCCTTCGCCGTGACCTAGTTCGTTTTTAAAAGAAATATTTCCAAACTGACCATCTAAAACGCCCGCATATGCTAGTGCAAACGCTGTTAGTTTGGCAGTGAGTTCTTTTCTTTGGTCTGACATCTCAAATTGCGAACTATTTATTACATCTCTTACAATTTTTTTCATTAAGTCCCCGAATTCTATTACTAAAGTATTTAGATATATTTTACATAAAACAACTTAAACTTGCAATAGGTTTTTTGGCCTTTTTTCAAATACTTGACTTTTTGATGATAATAAAAGTGGCAATACTAGTTTTTATTTTAAATTAAACTATTTTTTTAATTTTTTCCCAAGAAAATTCAGGTCTTCCAAAATGCCCAAAACAAGCGGTATTTTGATAAATTGGCTTGTTTAAATCCAACTCACTTATTATATTTGCTGGCGAAAAGTCAAAGTTTTTGTTTACAATCTCATAAATTCTTTCGATTGAGACTTTGTTTGTTCCAAAGGTCTCGATATTTAGTGAAACTGGCCTGCTTAGTCCAATTCCATAAGAAACTTGAATTTCGCATTTGTCAGCTAGTCCGTTTGCAACAACATTTTTGGCAACAAATCTAGCATAATATGCTCCCGACCTATCTACTTTTGTGGAGTTTTTGCTACTAAAACATCCGCCACCTACACGACCTACCCCACCATAAGTGTCCACAACAATTTTTCTGCCAACACAACCCGAGTCACCAAAACTTCCCCATATTGTAAATTTTCCACTTGGATTAATAATATACTTGGTGTTTACTAACATTGACTGGTAGTTGTTCAAAACGGGGTCAATAACTTGGGTTTTGATAATATCTTGAATGGTCTTCAAATCCAAACTTGGACTATGAGAAACAGACACCAAAACTGTATCTATCCTAACTGGTTTATCTTTGACATATTCAATACTTACTTGACTCTTTGCATCTGCGAAAAAGTCGCTAGTGGTTTTTCTAAACTTGTCGTACTTTTGCATAAGTTTGTGTGCAAGAATAATTGGCATAGGCATAAATTCCTGAGTTTCGTTTGTAGCATAGCCATAACACATTCCTTGGTCATTTGCACAAAGTTCGGACTTGACTACTGCGTTATTTATGTCAACACTCTGCTCGCTAATTTCTTTGATAATTTCAAAGTCGCAAGTATATCCTATGTCTTTCAAAACCTTTTTTGCAATCTTTTCGTAATCTATTTGGGCTTTGGTGGTGGCTTCGCCATAGATAAATAGTTTGTTATCTTTTATGGCACATTCCACAGCCATTTGAGATTGTGGGTCTTGTCTTAACGCTTCGTCCAAAAAAGCATCTGCTATTGTATCGCATGTCTTGTCTGGATGTCCGATACAAACACTCTCACTTGTAATTATTCTTCTTTCGTTTAAATTATTCATAAAAAAATCTCCCTTTGATATTATCCATAAAGGGAACAAAAAATCCCATTGTATCCAATGGGCAAAAAAACAAAAATCTTAAAACTCCCATCGGTCAGCCTTTAGCACCTTTAATCTTAGAATTTAGGTTGCTGTGTGATCATCGGGGCTGTCCCTAACACACTCTTTATGGATACATATACTTTACACCCACCAACTTTGATTGTCAAGCGAAATTTAAAAATACTTTGTGATATTGAATAATATTTTTTTAAGTGTAAACTATTAGACTATAAACGAAATTTACAAATTATTAATATTATCATCTGCGAGTGTGGTTTATTTATTTTTTATTGCCAAACTTATGGGCAAAAAACAAATAGCAAACTTGATGTCAACGACATTATTTCTATGTGCAGAGAAAAAGGCTACTTTGATTTAAACAATGTCGCATATGCAATTTTTGAAACAAGTGAAAAACTTAGTGTAATGCCAAAAGGCAATCCTTATATTGTTCTCAAAGAATTAGACAAAAAACCATATGGCGAAAGCGACAAGTTTGTTGCCGATTTAAAAAGGGACAAGTAGGCACTATTTATCACACAAAAAATAGGTAAATTTTGCAAAAAACTTTGTAAATATATCTTGACGAACTGAAATAATGTTGCTAGAATAAAGGTGAAGATGAAGATTTCATCTTTGATAACTTGAATAAATCAAATACATTAAGGAGGCAAAAAATAATGATTTTTACAAGAAAAAACACACAACTTAATAGGAAAATTTGTAAGTAATCATTGTTTTGCTTTTTTGTTTATAATAAAAATTCAAAAAAATTACTTGCTTATTTGCGGGTAATTTTTTTGTCTAGTGCAACGCTTTGGTTCTTTTGAATTTTCCAAAAATAATTTTAATGGAGAATTTTTATGAAAAAGAAAAGATACAAAAGTATATTTGGTGTACTTCAATTTGCATTTGGAATCATGAACAAGAGCGAAAAAGCATACTTTTTCTTACTTGCATTTTTGTATGCTTTTTCGGGAGTATTACTGCTAGTTCCTGCTCAAATAATTGCAATACTAGTATCTCTAATTGGTGGCGAGCCGGCTCAATTTTTTGGAATAAACATTCCAAGCCAAATTGATGTAGTGGTACTTATAATTTTATGTGCTTTGGTGGTATTTTCAATCAGTGCATTTAGCACCTCGCTTCACTATTTCAAAAACAAATTTGTACTCAAACTATACATGAAAGTCAAGGGAGTAGGATTTTCATGGGCAACCACTCCTCGCAAAAACTTAAATATTGGTATGACTGTCGGAGATGCAACTTACCGAATTAATGATAGTATTGCCGATTTTGACTGGGTAATGAACTGCCTATATGATACAATTTTGCCAAACATGTTTTCGAGTATTGTATCAGCAATCTATATCTGTTTAATTGAAGTTTATGCAATTCCTATCTTGCTAGTTGGTTTAATTTTGACTACTTTCGTATTTCTAATTAGACAAAAGATAGAAAGCCCTGTAACCAAACAAATGGAAAAATGCAACTCGCGTGTAACCAACTTTTTGGTAAACACACTACATAATCTAACACTCATCAACTTATTTAAGTCTCAAAAGTTAGAAAGCCAAAATTTAGACGAAAAAATTGACGACTACAAAAAAGTAAGCAAAAAGAGATTTAAAATTTGGCAAGCGTATTGGATAGTTATGGCACTTATTGACGTGCTTGCAACTTATTCAATTATATTAATTTGTTCAAGCAAAGTGGCATCGGGAATTGTGAGTGCTAGTTCAATTGTACTAATAATTTCGTATGTTGAAAAGGTATTTAGCCCTATTCAAAACTTTGGTTGGTTTATAAACTCATCTACCCAACTTATGACCAAAATAGAAAGACTCGAAGAACTCAAACCAACCAAAAAGACCGAAATGGATACTGTTCACGATACTTATGAAAAGCCAATTGAGAAAATTACTCTCAAAAATGTAACCGTTTGTAACGACGACGACACACTAATTGAAAATATTAATTACTCAATCGAAAAAGGCAAGTTAACAGTCATAACTGGCGAAAGCGGTGGCGGAAAAACTACGTCGCTAAGAGCATTGACGGGGATTGCCGAAAGAGTAAGTGGGGATATAATAATTAACGATGAATACAAGGTAAATTCGATGTATTCGTTTATTGATAGAATGTCAATTGTAATGCAATCCCCATATATTCTCAATCGAAACATCAAAGACAACGTTTATTATCCCGAAGTTAAACCAAATACTGAGAGAGGTCAAATTATTACAAACTTAAAAATGGACAAAATCATTAACAGAAGATTTAATGAAGACTGCGAAGAAGATTTGGAGCAAAAACTCAGCGGTGGTGAGAAAAAAAGAATTTGTATTTTGCGTGGACTTATTCAAGACAAAGAAGTTTATATCTTTGATGAGCCAACTAACGAACTTGATGCCGAAAATACAAATACTGTTCTCAAAGAAATCAACAAACTAAAAAAGAAAGCCATTGTTATGGTTGTAACACATGACAAACGAATGATAGACAAAGCCGACCAAGTTGTTGTAATCAATAACGCAGTCAGAAAAGAGATTAGTGAGTAAAAAAAAGCAAGCGGTATGCTTGCTTTTTTTACATCTCCAATTCTTCTTCTTTGGGTTTTTTGATAAGTCCATTTTTGCCAATATTTCCGGCTGTTGCAGTTGTAACCACATATGCAAGCACCCCTGACGCAATAGCGCCAGCCTCATTCTTGAAAGAATCGATAGAAAATTGCATATATTCATCAATCTCTTCTTTTGAGCCATAGTTCATAAGAACATACATAAGTTCGGCCACTTCAGGTTCTTTTGTTAGCAAATAGTTGAGTCTATCTCTATCTATTTCGCCGTTTAGATACTGAGCATAGGCTTTGTTCCTTTCTTGTTCAACATATATTTGATATTGCTCAGTTTGTTTGAAGTTCTCTATAAATCTATCTTCTTTGGCACGGCATCTTAGTGCATTTAACCCACAAAAACCAGTGCTAAATACAAGACCTGCACTAACAATTAGCCCGATTAGTCCTGCCTTATTAACTTTTTTAATTTACAATCTTTTTTCTTTACAACTTTTTTCATAATTTCCACCAAAATTAATTTTTTAATTACTCGCCAAACAAACTATTAAAGTATTCTATAGTATCTCCATCGGGTGAAACTTTGGCGATTTCTAATTTGATTTGGGCGGTTGCAAGTTTTCTTTGCATATAACCCTTTTCAAAAGCGGTCAAGGCTTCATATACTTTGATTAGTTCGTCGTAATCTTCGTCTTTCATAACTTGTTGTTTGTCTTTGTTTAGTCCAATCAAATCTAATCTTACATAATCTTTTAGTCTTTTTATATCGTCCAAAGTATGTTTAACTGCATTAACATCTCTTTCGGCACTCCAAATTCTATCTACCTTGTTATCCACCACACTGTCCCCTTTGGCTATTTAATAACTATATTGTATCATACTAAAAATCAAATTTCAAGACCCAATTTCCAAAAAAACACACACGTTCCCAAAGAACATATGTGTTTAAAATTAATATTCACTAAATTGGCTATTATATAGGTTGTAATAAAATCCTTGTTTTTTAAGCAATTCTTTGTGAGTGCCTTGTTCTATAATATTGCCTTTGTTCATAACCAAGATAATATCCGACGAAACAATTGTCGAAAGTCTATGAGCGACTACAAAACTTGTTTTGCCTTCCATCATTTTGTGAAATGCCGACTGAATAGCAAGTTCTGTTCTTGTGTCAATATTGCTGGTTGCTTCGTCCAAAATTAGCATTGGTGGTTTGGCTAACATTAGTCTAGCAATACAAATCAACTGCTTTTGACCTTGAGACAAGTTATCTCCGTTTTCGTTTATCATAGCATTATAGCCTTCGGGAATGGTCTCAATAAAGTGGTCAACGCCCGCAAGTTTGGCGGCACGTCTAACCTCTTCGTCGGTTGCGTTTTCCTTGCCATAAGCAATGTTATCCCTAATTGATGCCGAAAATAGCCATGTCTCTTGAAGCACCATGCCATATTGTCTTCGAAGACTTTGCCTTGTAACTTCAGTTATATTGTGTCCACTTACGGATATTGTGCCTTTGTCAGTATCATAAAACCGCATCAGCAGATTAATAAGCGTACTCTTTCCGCAACCCGTTGGCCCAACTATGGCGACTCTTTGTCCGCTTTTGATATTTAAATTTAAATCTTGAATGAGTTTTTTGTCTTGAGTATAGGAAAAGTCCACATGGTCAAACACAACTTCGCCTGTGCATTTTTTAATTTCTGGGAGACCGGCATCGCTAACTTCGTTTTTTATGTCTAATACATTAAATACTCTGACAGCAGACGCAAAAGCGGCTTGAATATCTGCAAATACATCAGCAATATCGTTAAATGGACGAGAATATTGATTTGCATATGCTAGGAAGACCGAAATATCTCCAATGGACATATTTCCTTTGATTGCTGACATACAACCTACTATCGCTACGGTCGCATAAAGCAAGCCATTTATAAATCTAGTAAACGGGGCTGAGAGTGACGAATAAAACATCGCCTTCCCCGCTACATCTTTGAGTTTAACATTGATTTCTTCAAACTTTTCAATTGAACGTTCTTCGTATAAAAAGCCTTTGACAACCTTTTGATTTCCCACCATTTCAACCATAGTTCCACTCAAGTCTCCGAGTGTTTTGGCTTGACGTTTAAAAATCTTGTGACAAGCCTTGGCAATAACTGATGCAACTATGATACTAAGTGGAGTTGCACAAATAATTATTGTTGCAATTGTAGCATTAATTCTTATCATAAAAATTATGGTTAGAGAAATTGTTGCAAGTGCATCAAAGAATGTTGTAAGACCTAGCACAAATCCGTCTGTGATTAAGCCTACATCATTAATCATACGGGATTGCAAGTCGCCATGGCTGGAACTATCTATATACTTGAGTGGCACTTTGTTAAACTTTTTAAAAATATCATTGTGCATTTGTTGTTCAATGCGATATGACATTTCGTTTGCAAGTCTTGAAAGCGACCACTTAAATCCAGCAAAACCAACTATACAAACAGATAACCAACCAATATACTTAAGCAAAGCATCAAATTCAACTTGGCCAACTCCTACAATATGGTCAATCCCCTTGCCAATAATTAATGGAATAAAAATTTCAAAAGTTGAATTGACCATTGCAAATATTATGGCAAGTACGAATAAATACCAATACTTTTTGAGATATCCCATAATCCTAAGAAGTGTAATTCCGGACTTTTGTTTTTTGATTTTTGCAACGCTTTCAATTCGTTTTGAATTTGTATCAAGAATAAGTGGCGAATCAACAATTTTGTCTGGGCGGGCTTCATTTTGAAGCACGGGATTATTAAGTGTTGCAGGAACAACAGTTGGGACTATTATGTCCTTGGCAGGCTGTGCTTTTTCTGGATTATTAAAGGAATCTTTTGGAAGTTGAGCTATGGCTTTTTTGATTTTTCTATATTCTTTTTCTTCCCGCTTGTTCCTTGTATTACTTTTTTCTTCCAAGTCAATTCCTCCTTTTATTTAGTCTGAGACAAGTATATTTGTTTGTAAACTTCACAATTTTTAAGCAAGTCGTCGTGTTTTCCCTGTCCTACAACCTTTCCATTTTCGAGTACGATTATGACATCTGAATTTTTGACTGTATTTGCTCTTTGAGAAACAAGTATAACTGTCGAGTTTATATTTTCTTTGATTGCCTTTCGCAAGTTTGCATCTGTGGCAAAGTCAAGTGCTGATGCACTATCGTCCAAAATCAAAATCTCTGGATTTCCGACCAAGGCTCTTGCTATTGTGAGTCTTTGACGTTGACCACCCGAGAAGTTTTTGCCACCGGCTTGAACTTTGGTTTCATACTTGTCTGGCAATTCTTTGACAAACTCATAACTCTGAGAAATTTTGACTGCTTTTTTCATTTCTTCATACGTTGCGTCTTGTTTTCGCCAACGCAAATTTTCTTTGAGTGTTCCTTTGAATAGCACTGCCTTTTGTGGCACTATGCCTATTTTTTGACGCAACTGAGTAAGGGAATAATCTTTGACATTGATTCCGTCTACATAAACTCCTCCCTCAATCGCATCGTAAAATCTTGGCACAAGATAAACCACACTACTTTTCCCACTTCCCGTTCCACCTATAATTCCTATAGTGTCTCCGGCATATGCAGTAAAACTTATATTTTCAAAAGCATATTTGGCGGAATCGGAATATTTGAAACTTACATTTTTGAATTCAATTTTTGGAACTGCAGAATTTGGTTGAATATCTATAAAGTCGTGATTTGTTTCAATTACACTAGGCTTGGTATCAAAGACTTCGTTAATTCTCCCCGCACAATTGAATGCTTTGATAAATGCAATAATAAGGTTTGCAAGCGACACAAATGCCGCTGAAATTTGAGTTAGATAGTTTACAAATGCAATAATTTGACCTTGGGTAAGTCCACCTATATTTACCTGCAACCCTCCCCACCACATTATTGCGATAATTGCAAAGTTAATAATAGTTGATGTTATTGGGTTGAGAAGTGAAGATATTGATACAACTTTAACTGCCGACTTTTTGAGTTTGAGAGTTGCTCCTTGGAACTTGTGTTCTTCGTAGTCTTGTTTGTTAAATGCTCTCACAACTCTTGCACCTTGCAAATTCTCTCTTGTTATTTCGGAGACTCTATCCAAGTCCTTTTGAGTGCGATCGTAAAGCGGTTCTGTTTTTTTAAATATTACAAATACCGCTAGCAAAATAAGTGGTGCTATTAATAAAAATATTAGAGACAATTTCAAAGAAATAACCATTGTCATTATAATAGAACCAATAATCAAAAATGGAGTACGCATAACCATTCTCAAAAACATTCCGAGAGCCGTCTCAATTCTATTAACGTCGTGGGTTATTCTATTGTTAAGAGTTGCTGTTCCAAATTTATCTAGTTCGGCATGAGACAGAGTATTTATATGACGATACAAATCTTTTCGAATATCATAACTAATTCCCGAGCATGCCTTAGATGTAAGTTTGGCACATATAACTGCACTGAGTATTCCAATTATATTAAATATAACAACAATTGTTCCCCAAATTGCTATATATCTTATATCGTGATTTTTGACACCTATGTCTATCATGTTTGCGACAAGAAGCGGAATTATTATGATTGTCATTGTTTCAAAAAATTTAAGCAAAGGAGCCAAAATCATTTGCTTTTTGTAACTTTTAAAGAATCTAAATAGTTTTTTCAAAACTTTTCTCCCTAGAATATATCTTTGAGTATATCAAAAAAGCATTAATTTGCCAAAGTATTTTTGTCAAATTCGGCTAAAAACCAAATTTTTTTGATAAGTTTAAAAAATTTTTGATAATAATAATTGCAATTTTAATTTTTTATGTTATACTCATAAAAATGAAAGAATTTGTTGTTTTATGTCAGTTTCTGACATAAACTACTACTGAGAATTACATTATCTATATTTTTGATAGCAATAGTGAGTTTTAGTCCGCTTAAAAATCATCTATTTGTAATTTGAGATTGTTTCAATGTTTGTTTTGTAATATTAATGTTTTGGGGTTGTTATGGAAAGAAAAATATTTTTTGAAGATGCTAGAAAAAAAGTACTTGAGATGTTCTCATATGAGTTTCCCACTCTTCCTATTCAACATATAGATTTGTTTTTGGGAATGTTTTATCAACTTGCAAATTATGAAGAAGAAGGTCAAAAAATTAAGCCTACAATTCTAATTACAAACAATATTAATAATGTCGTTAAGAATGTAAACAAGGCCAAGAAAATAATTTTTTATGAAGATAGTGACACGCTTAACTTTCGTGCTAGAATCAAAGCGCTAATGTGTTTTTGCAAAAGAGACTGGAATATATATGTTAACTTTGGCGAAAACGTTATTGAATATGGAATAATTAAGACACTAACTTCTCTCAAAGATAAATCCTTGCTTCAAGCACTACACGACCAATCCATTATGGACAACATTTCCAAAAAGGCAAGTCTTGTTATAATCAATGTGTTTGGTGGCGGTGTTTGTAGGCTAATTGGAGCAAAGGGAAATAATTTCTCGGTGTGTTTTAATCTTAACTCATCTTATGAATACAACTGGGACAACGAAATAACTGAGTTTGTTGATGCCTGTGTATCCAAAATCAAGACAACCAAACGAAAGTTGCAAGACATCAAAAACCTACTAGACAATATTTTTCACAGTGTTCTCAAAGGTTTGCATGGAACCATCTGTATGGTAGTTGACAAAGAATTTAAAGACAAGGCGGGAGTATTTCAGGACGGGACTTGGCTTAAAGAACCAATTGAATTTATCAAACTATTTATGCGTAGTGCTACTTTTGACGAAAACATACTTAGAAGTTATGCCGATGTACTCAAAACAATGCTTGACTTTGACGGCATTACAATTATAGATAATTCGGGAAAAATAAGGGCATATAACGTGTTTATTGAATCAACGCCAAATATTGAAAATATGATTGTTGGCGGGGCTAGACGTCGTGCAGCATATTCAATTTTGCACAACAAAAACAAAAAGATAGTTGGTGTTTACTTCCAATCTCAAGACGGAGACAACTTCTACAAGGAAAAATCCGATTTGAAGAAAAAGAAGAAAGTCAAAATCGTTAATGGCGAAGCAATTGTTGAAGACGACAATATGCTTCCACTTGAAATTTTAGCAAAACTTGAAGCAAAGAAAAAAGAAGATGACGAACATGCCAAGGCTGAAGCCGAGACTGCCAAAATAGACAAAAAAGACGTGAAACCAGCACCAAAGGAAATTGATACAAAAAAAGACAAGGCGGAAGAAATTTCTAGCATTACAACCAATACTGACGATAATCACGAATAATTTTTTGGCGGTTTAGCAAAATTCATAAAAAAACAAAAAACATATTAGAATACAAAAGTGAACTCATCTTTTGTTACTAATATGTTTTTTTTATTTAATCCCCGTAGCATTGTATTTTGATATTTCCAAAATGGCTTGGAAATCGTCATCGGGAGCATATTTATTTCTGACTACCGCTCCACACTTTTGACATTTAAACACAATAATATATCCTTTTTTGGAATTGTTCTCAATAGCAATCGGCTTGAGTATTCCCCCACAAGGGTTTGCTCTATCTCCCGGAACTATATCAACATGCAAAGAATGCAAACAATACGGGCAATGATTTCGGCTTGTGACTTTGAGTTTTTCAACATTTTTTCCGCAATTAACACATACAAAACTATTATCGTTTTTAATCATCGCTATACCTAGCCTTTGGTTGTTGTACCCCTTTTGCACCACCAAAAATTTTGCTAATTTCTAAGTAGCAATCGTCTATTAGGTGGTCTTGTTTAAAACTATAATAAGAATTGTCACAAATTATCATATGGTCAATCAGATGACTTCCCGTTATTGCAAGTGCATAGACCAATGCCTTGGTTACTTTTTTGTCTTCTTCGGAAGGTTCTGCAAGTCCGTTTGGATGATTATGAAGCAAAATAATATTTGCCACTTTTCGTCTAGACATACAATCGGTGATTTTTCGAATACTACAATTAGATTCGTTGCATGTCCCTTCGCTGATTTTATCAACCCCAACGATTTTGTTGGTTGCAAGCAAACTAATTCGATATACTTCTTCGCAGGTCTTGCCTTTGAATAGTTTTTGACCATATTCATAGGCTTCTAGATAGTTGCAAATCTTGCCGACTTTGTTGTTCTTTTCTTTTTCGTAAAAATTAAAAATTTTTGGAAGCGAAGTCAAAAAACAAGCAGTAACATCACTTATGCCTTTGATTTGTTTCAAGTCTTCAATGTCTGCTTCGAGTACTGCTCCAAAAGAGCCAAATGTTTTGACAAGTTCATGTGCTAGTGGATTGACATCTTTGAATGGCACTACAAAAGTAAGTGCATATTCTAGCACTTGGTAATCTTGCATTGATTCAAATGCACCGGACTTAATTCGGTCTCTAAGTCTTTGCCTATGTCCATGATGATCATTGTCTGCCAAGATAAAATCTCCTAAGTATATTTCAATTAATAGTTTACAACAATTGCCACTTTTTTGCAAGTAATAATTGTAGCATTTAATTGACCAGAATAGTAATATTTTGATATAATACAATAAGTTTAAACAAGGTTTTTTGAAATCTTGAAAACTATTAAAATACTAAAAATAAATCTGGAGAATAATATGAAATACAAAATTACATGCGAAAGCAGTGCTGATTTAAATCAAGATATGTACAAAAAACTTGGAGTGGCTGTAATCCCTTTTAGAATTACACTAGGAAGCGATGACTACTTTGACGGCAAAAATATTACAAATGAACAATTGTTTGAGTATGTAAATTCAAATAGTCAACTTCCAAAAACAAGCGCACTTAACGAAAACGACTACACCGAATTTTGGGAAGAACAACTCAAAGATTGCGACGGAATAATTCACTTTTGTATAAGTAGCAAGATTAGTTCGACTTACAACAATGCAGTTGTTGCATCAAAAAAATTCAATAATGTTTATGTAATAGACAGTATGTCATTGTCTAGCGGAATAGGTTTGCAAGTCTTATATGCCACCGAACTAAGAGACAACCAAGTAGATATTGAAAAGGCGGTTGAACTTATTAACAAACGTCGTGAACATGTCCAAATAAGTTTTGTTGTGGACAAACTAAATTATCTATACAAAGGCGGAAGATGTTCGGCACTTTCGTTGCTTGGAGCAAATCTACTTTCTATCAAGCCTTCGATTATTGTAAGCAATGGCAGAATGGTGGTTGGCAAAAAATATATGGGCAAGATGCACAAAATTTTAGACAAATATATTGATGAAACCTTAAAGGATTTTGGAAATCCTGACACGAGTTTGTGTTTTATTACATATAGTAGTGCCACACCCGAAATGCTTGACGTCGCAAGAAAGACTCTCAAAGAAAAAGGTATTTTCAAAAATATAATCGAAACCACAGCCGGTTGTACTGTTTCAACTCATTGTGGGCCTAATACTTTGGGAATAATATACTATAACGATGGCGGAAAAACTGAATAATATTTTCAAATTAATTTTTGGATATTTTGACTTTTCTATTCGGTTTATAATGTTATAAAAAACCAAGATTAAATCTTAAAAAAAGAAAAAAATAAAAAAGAAACGGATAAATAATTTATGCGTTTCTTTTTTTGTTTTTAGTCATCAATAATGTTTATAAAGTTCTCAATTTTCTTTCGAGACTTAATATTTTTGTAAATAATAAGCGTCATAATTATAATGGATACTACGGACAAAATTACTATTAGATAAATATATCTCGACGTCATTTCGACAGAGTCTTTTTGTTCTATTATAATGATTTTATCATCTATGTTTGCCGAAAACTTAAGTTGATTTCTGATTGTTTCAAATTCAACTTCTAACAAGTTTCCGTTTGAAATTTTGTAAACTCTAATATATTTTGCGTTTATATTTGAAGTTCCAGATTTGTAAGTAACATCAATCTCTTTGTTTGAATTTGTTCCGTCAATTTCAAGTTTGAACGCATCATATTTTTTGATTGAGGCACTTTCTTGTAGGACTTGGTTAAATTCGCTTGCGTCAACATCGCAGGCATTAAGACTAGCACTACTCGAAAATCCGTCACCTTTAATATTAATAACAACCCCGTCTCCCACATATGTTTTGTTGTTTGTAAGTATCTCATAAGTTAGAGAGTTGCTACTAAGTATTGTATAGTTGCTATTTGCATTTAAGTTTACTGTAACTTTATAAATTCCCGCTTTAATAGGACTAGCACTATATGTCACTGTGTAATCTTCAAAGTCGTCTTCAATTGTTCCAAGCAGTCTTATTGTAACAGGATGAACAGAGCCGTCTTCGACAAGGTTTGTATACTCAGAAAACTCTAACAAAATTGGCTTTGGCAATATTTCAACTTGTGCTACTAGATTTTGTGGAAGGATATAATTTTTGTTAGAACTTTTGAATTCAATATATGCTGTATAATTTCCAGCATTGACTATTTTCCCCGAAACCAAATTAGCGTACACCCCTACCGGCAAATTGCCTTTGAATTTTGGTTGATGTTCAAGTCCGTCATATGTAACCTTGACATCTTCAAATTCAAAATCGCTTGTATCTATCTGCGCGGGATTTATTTCGTAACTTAGCGAACTAGTATTTCCACAAATATAGTCTCTATTGTCTAGAATTGCCCCAGTACTATATTTGCCGACATTAATATTTTTGTTGTTATTAAACTCTATATTAACTTGGTCGCCATCAATTATTCCTATCACTCTCCCGTCAATTAAAATTTCTTCGCCCGAATATTTAAATTGAGTTTGGTTGAGAACAACATTTACTTTTCGTGGTTTAATTTTTATCTTGCAAGTCATATCACTTGGGGTATTATAATTTGTGTCGTCTGTCGCAAATTTTACTCTTGCAATTTCAATTCCGTCTGAATTTGCACTGACATGAGTATGTTTGTTGTTTTGATAAGAAGCAACATAAACCCCTTTTGGCAAAGTTCCCGAAATTAATGCAACTTTTTGATTTCCGTCGTATTCTTCGGTGATGTCTTTGAACTTAACACTATTCATATTATAATCTGCTTTGAAGATAATCAAGGTCGCCTTGAGACTATTTAAGTTGGAATATTCAATATTCTTGTTTTCAATAGGCGTAACTGTTATTTGATAAGTTCCTGCATCAACTAAATCTTTTTGGGAATACTCAAATTTTATTTGATTAGTATCGCCTTGAATTATTATATTATGTGCTAGACCGTCATAAATACAACTATAATTCTCTACCCTTATGTTTGAACAATCCAAAACCAGTTTGTTGATTGTTAGAGTAGCAGTAAGAGTTAGGCTTTTTTCGTTGTAATTATTAGCCATTTGTTTGGACAAAGTAATATAGGCCTTGACTAAATATTCGCCAGCATCACTTACACCATCTGTATTCAAAACTTTCCCGTTTTGAGAATATTCATATTTTACTTCGCAATAAGAAGGAAGATTATTTGCGGTGATTTTGATTGTATTATAATTATATGTTGTCGTTTTGTTTTCAAACGTTATTCCATCAAAATTGGCATCGCCCTTGATTATTTGGAGTGTCTTGGTTAACTCCACATTAGCGGTTCCATTTTCGAAAATATAATTTTTGGAATCTTTGAGATTAATTTTAATAATACAATCATATAATCCAATATCTATAAATGTCGCTTGACTATTTGATATAGATATTAGAGAACTATCTTTCAAAATTGTTTTGAGTCTATGCTCTTTGCCATCGTATTTAACAATATCGCCTTCAAACTCTAGCACTTGGTTTATATATTCCATGGTTATTATTTTTGGATTTATCACCAATTTACACGACAAGGAATTGTATAGCATGCCATTGTTAGTCAAGGTATAGTTTTTTGTGTCACTTAGTTTAAACACGACTTTGATATTATAAGTTCCAACTTCCTTTTTTGGAGTGTTGTTGTAATAAACATAGTTTGAAATTTGACTTGGAACAGTTCCCACAATTTGGACATCGTGTTCAAGCCCGTCATAGGTTATGGATACATTTGGCAAACTCACACTAGACAAATCTACAAATTGCTTAAGAATTGTAAGTTTTGCAGTTCGGGTATATCCATTGGTTAGTTCGTACAAATTCTCGTCTACTTGGAAATTTGCATAAACTGTATATGCTGTCACGTTTCCGTTTGAATCCAGTAGTACGTCAGTTTGTCCATTGCCCGAATATGAAACTTCAACTATATCTTTGTACTCATCTTTGAGACCAGTTATGCTTAGAGAATATGATTTGTCTTTGTCATATGTAAATGTGGCACTATTGAAAACTACAGTATTAAGATTAATTTTAAGTTTTTTAATTGTCAAATTAACAGTCTTACAAGACTCGATTAAATAATAATTTTGAGAATCAAGAGTAACAGTTTGAATATATTCGCCCGGAATAATTTGTGGGCTTTGAATTTCAAAAGCACTAAGGTCAATCTTGTCGCCAACTATTAAACCAATAATGTTTGTAATCTTGGCTGTATGATAATTTCCGTCGTATGTAAAGATGTTTTCAAATTCAAGTCTTATTTGTTTTTTGGAAATAATCACATCAAATTGATTGTTTACAAATATTGCGTCTTCGTTTGTGCTATTTACAAACACTTGGTAACTTCCAGCATTTGTAATATCTTTGATTACTTGATTGTTTGCATCTAACAGCGAAAACTCTTCGGATTTTAGATAAACTTTGTTGTTGTCTTCGTCTAAAACATATGGAACTAGACTTTCTATTCTGTTTGTATTATTAAATTCAAAAGTAGTGTTTTCCAAATAAACCGATTTTTTGACTGGCTTGGGTTTGAGTGGTGACATAGTTATATTGACTTTGGCATTATCTACAGTGCTTAGCATTTTAAGGTTGATAAGCATAAACTCTTTGGTTTGAATTACAACCAAATCATTATCATTTTTTAGTCCATTACTTGAAATACTGTCCACTTGATAGCCATAAGTACTAACAAACTCAATATGACTGCTTTCATACAAAGTCTCGTTTACATTTTGCAAGGCAGAAACGCTTATGTTTTTGGTCGTGGTCTTACTCGTACTTGTATCTAGTATATTTAATTTGACAACATCTGACTTAACGATTTTGTCTGCTGACCTGCGAATAATTGCATTATTTGATAAATTTCCAATAAGCGAAGTTGCATTATCCAAAACAAGACATTTACTTTGATAAGACTTGGAACAATCTTCGACTACCTTGGCACTTACACAATATGTCTCGTCATTATTATACTTTTGAAAGAGTCTTGAAGTTGAGAACTTGCTTCCAACAAAAATCTGGGTATCTTTTTGAAGATAGATTACTGGCTTGGTAATAATTATATCGCCCGACTTAACAAAATCTATGGATATTCCCTCATAATAAAAAGTTGACAATCCGCTACTTAAATCGCTTGGGTTATCGCCAATAAGACCAACATAATCAAGATAGAATTTGTTTTGAAACATAGACCAAGCATCTGTTTCGGTTGGACTAATATTTGGCTCAAACGGAGCACCAACCAATCTAAAATTATTAAGATAATATCCTGCAAAAGTGTTTTTTCCTTTGACAACACCCCTGCCAATGTGTGTATTGTCCAATAACTCATCATAAGAGTCAGTAACTTGAACGTTTATGTAATCTGATGACACTTCAAAATGTGTATCATCGGTTACATATATACTGCCGGATTTTAAATAAATATTTTTTATCTGTTTGTCCCCGACATAATGCAAGAGTATGGCGTCGTTTTCAGATGAGTCATTCAAAATGCTATATTTAGAATTTACTTTTGGAAATTGGGTGTTATTAATCTCTACTTGACCATAGTTACAAATAACTGAATCGATGATAACAATTGAATTAATTGTTACATTGTTGAGTATCAATTTTGAGCCTGTATTTACTTTGAAAAGTGAAGGCATATTGTTTGAAACATTAATTGTCAAGTTCCTAAATTCAACAACTGCTGAATTGCCTATTTCAATCAATGCGTTTGTATTAATCTTTTCATACTCTGGATTTTCGCCATCAATTACTATGTCTTCAGTCAAAACCCATGGGGACTCAACTTCCTTTGCATCAACAAAAAAAGAAATATGAGTATGGAAAAAGACCAACAAGCACACAAAACATATAAGTCCAAGCATTAACTTTTTCACGTCAAATTTCTCCTAATAAGTTTTGCCAAGAATATTTGTAATTTTGGCAAACGTCCAATAAAATAATACTATTTTCGACACTTTTTGTCAATTTTATTATGTGTCAAAAGTTATATTTTTATAAATATAACAGACAAAAAATATTTGGAAATATTCCAAAAGATTTCCAAATATCTTTTGTACATTTTGTAAATTTGTTATTTAATTTTGTTTAAATCTTCTTCAAAGCCATAATGGTCTTTTAGGTTGTTTTTATGAGCCAAAGGCTCAAAATTGATATCCAAATAATTAAGAACAGTCGACATATTTAGTGCACCGTTGAGTATATTTGTTTTGATACCATTTTTGCCTTTGAAAAACTTTGGAAGATGTTGTTTGTCGTCTATAACTACAAAATTTTCATTTTCGTTTTTGACTTGTAAATACTCCATTATTTCATAAGCACGTTTTTTGAGAAACATGTATGGAGTTTTTCCAATAACGCCTAGATATTCTAGTCCATTATTTTTGAGAATGTGCTTTGCCTTGTCAAAAAAATGTCGCCATGTAGTTGACAATACTAATTTGCACTCATACTCTTGTTGCAAAGTTTCAATTAGATAATTGAGTGCTTCTATGCTATATGGATTAAAAGTTCGTTTGTCATTCTCGCTTACAAATAGTCCGCCAAATTTGAAGATATTATCTGCCCCTTCAAAATCGTTTAAAACTCCGTCAAAGTCAAGAAATATATAAAATGGTTGTTTTTGAGTATTTTCCACAATTTTTATCCTTTTGTTTTTATGTACACTATTTTAGCATAAGTGCATAGCCTTTTCAATAGTTTCTAAAAATTAGTTTGAAATTTGTGTTTTTTATTATTAAATTTGGTTTTGTAAATTAAATTTTTGAAGTTTTGCAAAAAAATGCCAAAAAAGAGATAATTTGAAAACAATAACTTTCAAATAGCCAGAAATTAATAGACAAAACAATCTTTTTTTGTTAAATTAAAAGTGAAAATAGTTTTGGTGGAAAAAATTTATTTTGGTGGGGACAATATTATGGGGAAGAAGTGTAAAATAATTGCAGGTATAGTGTTTTTGCCTATCACTGTAATTTTTTTTGTAATTAAATGTTTTGTTAGGCTTTTGGAAAATCGTCATATGAAAAGTTATATTGGGAGTATAAGCATAGCAGATGTGGATAGCCTTGACGGACATGAGTTTGAAGAATTTTTGTTTTACTTTTTTAAGTCGCTAGGACTCAAGGTCAAAAAGACCAAAAAAAGCAGAGACTATGGTGCGGATTTGGTTTTGAACTATAGCGACAAAATTATAGTTATTCAGTGTAAGTTATATTATAATCATAGTGTTGGAAATTCGGCAATTCAGGAAATAAACACCGCAAAAAATTATTATCTGGCAGACAAGGGAGTTGTTATAACTAATTCGTTTTTTAGCAAGTCTGCCAAAAACTTGAGTACAAGTGCGGACATAATTTTAATAGACAGACTCGCTTTTGATGAACTATTGAGTGCTGACAAGACAAACAAAAAACTGCTACTAAGCAGTTATTTTGAATAATATTTTAATGATATTAATTATGAATTAATTGCTATTTGCTTGTAATTAAACATTGTTAATTACAAGTTTTGATGTTGAGTTTATATTAATCAACTTCAATTTTAAACAAATAATAGTTGTGTTAGTTTTGATTTTCAAGAAGTGTCCATTTTGCATAAAGTTCCATGTTTTGATGAACTGTATCTGTTTCAAACTTCCAAATGTATTCGTCTCTTAAACTTTGATTACTAAACCAACCAACTAGATAATAGACTCTGCCCATAGAGTCTCTTTTTCTTGCAGGAAAGTTGACAGGCGGGGTAACTTTGCCACCGTCTTTGATAGTCTGATTTGGAACATTGAAAAAGTCGGGATTGTCGGTGTAAAAAGTCACCGTGTATTCTACGCTGGATGTAGTGTTGTTTTTGTTTTTATCTTTGGAACAACTACATCCTTTGAACGCAAAAATACATGGCACTATGAAAAATACAATGAGTAATATTTTCCAATGCTTTTTCAAAATTTATTCTCCATTTTCCACTTATTTATTTACAATTATTTTATTATATTTTTTTGTATTTGACAAACTTTTATTCGAATATTTTATTCAAAGACAACTTTGAGATAATTCTTTTTGCCTTTTCTCAAAATTACATAATTATCTACTAAATCGCTTTCGGTGATTGTTCTTCTAAAGTCGGTAACTTTTTGGTCATTAAGAGTAATTCCGCCACCTTCTATCATTCTACGACTTTCGGACTTGGAAGCGCACAATTTGCCTTCAGTTACAATATCTACTATTTGTTTTGTATTTAAATCTGACTTAGGTAGTATATATGTTGGAACGTTATCCAAGTTAGCACCGCCTTTGAATAGTGCATGAGTTGCTTCTCTGGCTTCGATTGCATCTTGCTCGCCACGAATAAACTTGGTCATTTCGAAACTCAAAACTTCTTTTGCTTTGACTATATCTTCTTTGATAAGATTTCTAATTTCATCCATAGGAAGGTCAGTAAACAAAGCAAACATAAGTTCAACACATGCATCTGGAGTCTGATATACCCCTTGATAGAAGTCATAAGCCGAGATTTTGTCTTTGTCTATCCAAATAGCGCCTTTTTCGGTCTTGCCCATTTTCTTTCCTTCTGGAGTGAGAAGTAACGGATTTGTTGCACCAATAAGTTCGACATTTGTGCCATTTTGGAAGTTAAGTTTTCGTTGCAATTCAACACCTGCAACAATATTTCCCCATTGGTCAGCACCGCCATATTGCAATGTACAACCCTTTGTTCTGTTTAGGTGTACAAAGTCGTATGCTTGCATTGGCATATATCCCATTTCAAAGAATGTTAGTCCACCCTCTTTGAGTCTATTATCATAGATTTCGGTAGCCATCATCTTGTTTACATTAAAGTGAACACCATAGTCTCTCATAAAGTCTATGTATGTTAGTTTTGAAAACCAATCAGCATTATTAACTATTTCGGCTGGGTTATCTCCGTCAAAATCTAGGAATACTTTGAGTGTCTTTTTGATACTCTCGACATTTTTGTTAATTTCATCGTAGGTTAGCATTTTTCTAAGTTCGGTTCTTCCCGATGGGTCTCCTACACATGCGGTAGCACCACCCATAAGCAAGATTACTTTGTGACCAGCCTTTTGAAATCTACGCAAAACACAATATGGAACGCAGTGTCCTATATGCAAACTATTTGCGGTAGGGTCACTACCTTCGTAAACAACAATTGGCTCGCCACTTTCGAGTTTTTGTTTCAAGGCTTGTTCGTCACTGCATTGATACAAAAGTCCCCTTTCCTTAAGTTCATTATATAAATTCGTATCCGTCATAATTATTCTCCTTTTGTTTTGTAAATTGCTGTTGCAACTATATTATTTGCTGAACATATTGTATATGTATCGGCATTGCTTTCAAAATACTCTCTATCGATTGTGATATTATATCCAAATTGATTTTGATTGAACACGTGTACATTCGGATTTTTGTTTTCCTTGACCGAAAAGTAATATGGGTCAAAGATATAAATATATTTGTCGTCGATGTTGCTTATCATTACATAGTGTTCGACGTTCCATAGGTCTTTGATTCTAAAACAAAGCACTCCATCATCACTTATAACCTTTTGAATATTTTGGGTAGTTACTTGAGAGTTTTTGTAGGTTTCACATCTAAGATGTAAGTTTAGTTTTGAGTTGTTCTTGTTAATCCAATCGCAAATATCACTTATGGCTTGGGTACTTGTTCCGCCAACTCCTATGTGCTTATCTTCGTCGTTTACGTCCAAAGACATCTCCCAAATTTTTTTGATTAATACTGGTTGAATTTTTGACCTATCGAGAAGATGTGTGATATAGTTGATAAATGTGACTGTTCCGCAATCGTATTCGGTTATTTGGTACCTGAGTGGTGATTTCATAAAACCTTCCAAAAAAAGCATACTTTATCCTTATTTAAAGGACGAAGTATGCTTTCGTGGTACCACCTTTATTCGACAATTTTTGAATTGTCCTCAATTTATTTGATAACCCTCAAACATAAGGGTTTGACTCCAATTATGTAATTCAAAATATACTTATTTGCAATTCTTTCAGCATATGAACTGCTCTCTGAAAATATTAAATATATTTCTACTATTAATCTTCGCTGTCAAACAAAATTTTGATTAACATTTCTTTCCGCAATTAGGACAGAACTTAGCATTTGCTTTGAGTTCTTCGCCACAATCTGCACAAACTTTTTTGCTACTTGCAAGTTTTTCGCCACAGTTAGGACAGAACTTAGATTTTGCACTAACTAGTTCGCCACATTTTGGGCATTTAGGCATTTGAGCCGCACCACATTCTGGGCAATGTTTTGCCTTTTCTGGGATTTCTGCTCCGCATTTGATACATTCTTTGGTTTTTGATTTGGTTTTGTTTTCGGTATTTAGTGCATTACCAAATACTTGACCCATAGTACCAGCAACTCCAAGACCAACTCCAAGACCAGCAAGGTTATTTCCGTTTGGATTGTTTGCTGCATCTCTTAGTGCTGTTGCTGCTTGATATTGAGTGTATGTTCCCATTTTGTCTTCCATAATGCCAAGTTTGCTTCTTTCGTCCAAAGCCTTTTCGACTTCTTCTGGAAGTGACAAGTTTTCAACAACTAATTTTTCAAGTTTAAGACCATAGTTTCCAAATTCTTCTTCCGAAGTTTTGAGAACACTCTCGCCAAATTCTTTGTAGTTGGCAGCAAGGTCAAGAAGTGAAATTTTGCTTTCGGCAATTGTATCTGTTATGCTTTGGATAACCATTGGTCTAATTTGTTCGGCAACATCTGCTGTTGTATAAAGTGCATTTGTTCCAAACATTTCGTTCATGAACTTTTTGGCATCGGTTACTCTAAACGAATAAATACCATATCCACGTAGTCTAACCATTCCAAAGTCTTTGTCACGCATAGCAATAGGATTTTGAGTACCCCATTTTTGACCAGTGAATTGTTTGGTGTTAACAAAATAAACTTCGGCTTGAACTGGAAGTTCAAAAGCGGTTGGCAATGCCAAAATTTTGCTAATAAATGGAATATTTTCGGTTGCAAGTTTGTATGTACCTGGTTCGAATACATCGGCAACTTTGCCTTTGTAAACAAACATAGCAACTTGACTCTCTCTAACAACCAAAGTAGAGCCATTCATAATGGCATATCTATCTGGAATTTGAAAACGATAAACAACAGTATTTTTTGTGTCGTCTTTCCATTCAATAACTTTGAGTAAATTTTTCTTAATAAATCCCATTTGTAAATTTCTCCTAAATATTTTTTCAATTATAATATATAATTTTTGGAAATGTTTGTCAATAAAAATTATCTATGTTTTGTGGTCGATTATTTGTTAAGTTAAACATCTGTTAACTTAAATTTGCGATATTTTTCAAAAACTTAAAATTTAAGTTTGGCAGTTTCAAACTTGTTTAGATTTAAAATTGTGCTTTGTATAGTTGACTATAGACCCCACCTAGTTCCAAAAGTTCCTTGTGTGAGCCTTTTTCGACAATTCTTCCGTCTTTCATAACCAAGATTACATCGGCATTAACGATTGTAGAAAGTCTATGAGCGATAATAAACGATGTCCTATTTTTGAGTAGTTTATCCATCGCCTTTTGAATAAGAACTTCGGTACGAGTATCTACACTACTTGTTGCTTCGTCCAAAATTAACATTGGTGCATTGTGTATCATTGCCCTAACTATTGTAAGCAATTGTTTTTCGCCACCGCTAAGTGATGTTTCTTCGTTTAGGATACAATCGTAGCCATTTGGCTGAGACATAATCAAGTGATGTATGCCTGCATATTTGCAACAATTAATAATATCTTCGTCTGTGGCTCTTGGATTGCCATAGGCGATGTTTTCCTTAATAGTTCCTTCAAATAGCCATGTATCTTGCAAAACCATTCCAAATAGTTTACGAACATTTTCACGTTTTAAGTCGGTTATTTTGACTCCGTCTATTAGTATATCCCCCGAATTTGCTTCGTAGAATCTCATAAGAAGATTGACAAGTGTGGTTTTGCCCGCTCCAGTTGAACCCACTATAGCCACCTTTTGACCGGCTTTGATTTTTGTATTTAAATCAAATAGGATTTGTTTTTCGGGAACATATCCAAAGTTAAGGTTTTTGAATTCAATATTTCCCTTAATATCTTCGACATTGAGTTTGAGTTTTTTGTCTTTTTCGTCGTCTTGTTCAATTGCTTCCAAAAACTCGAATATTCTTTCGCTAGAAGCGACTGTTGTCTGCAAAGTACTAAATATATTTGCAACTTGGCTAACTTCGTTGTTAAACATTCTATAATAAGTTACAAAGGCAATTACAACGGGAACAAAAGTTATGTCTTGGATTGACATAATTCCACCCCAAATGATTATGAAAGCATAACCAAAGTTTCCAAAGAAGTTCATAATTGGGTGCAAAAGTCCAGAGAGTATATTTCCCTTGTAAGTTGACGAACAAAGTTTTTTGTTGATAACTTCAAACTTGTCTTGGGCTTCCTTTTGACCATTGTATATAGATATGACATTATGACCCGAATATATTTCTTCAATGTGTCCATTTATTTGACCTAATTGGTCTTGTTGGAGTTTGAAGTACTTTTGGCTAAACTTGAATACTATAGATATAACCAAAACACTAACTGGCACAATTGCAATTGCGACAAGGGTTAGTTTCCACGAATAGTTAAACATCATAATTATTGAGCCAATTACAGTTGCAATTGATGTAACAGAGTACGAAAGCGAACTATTGAGAGTATCCCCGAGTAAATCCACGTCGTTTGTAACTCTACTCAAAATATCTCCAGTTGGAGTATTGTCTATATAACTTAGTGGAAGATTATTAATTTTTTGACTTAGTTTATTCCTAAAATTTTTGCTAATTTTGGCGGTAACTTTGCTAATAAGAAGTCCTTGAATAAATGAGAATATAAAACTTGAACCATAAATAATAAGCAAACTTATTGCAATCTTAGTAACTTCGTTTAGTTCGACTGGTTTTTGAAGAATAAGTGTTCCAATCTTTTTGATTTGGTCGGGTCCAATTATTGCAAGCACTGTACTAATGCCAGCACAAATTAGACCGATTATTATTTGCAAAGCAGAATCCTTGAGACTAAAAAGTAATTTTTTGAAAGTCTTTTTGAATTCTTTTGGCTTATTGTTTTTTGACATAGGATTAGGCATATTACTTTGTCTCCTTTTTTGTTTGAGAGTCAACAATTTCCTTGTAGACTTTGTTATGCTCACAAAGTTCGTCATGAGTTCCAATTCCTACAATTTTTCCGTTGTCCAAAACAATTATTTGGTTTGCATCTTTTATGGTGCTAATTCTCTGAGCAACTATTAGACATGTTGCATCTTTTGTGTATTTTTTGAGTGCTGACCTAAGGGTTTTGTCGGTCTTGAAATCTAGCGCCGAAAAACTATCATCAAAGATATAAATCTCTGGGTCTTTGGCGATTGCTCTCGCTATTGACAAACGTTGTTTTTGACCGCCAGAGAAATTCTTTCCGCCAGCCGAAACTGGTTGAGTATAGCCGTCGTCGAGTTTTTCAATAAATGAACATTGTGCTACTTCCAATGCTTCGGATATTTTGTCGTCAGATATATTTTCGTTTGCAAGTTGCATATTAGATTTAATGTCTCCGCTAAACAAATTTGCCTTTTGTGGAACGTAGCCAATTTTGTTGTGGAGTGCGGATTTTTTGTAAGCCTTGACATTAACACCATCGACCAAAATTTCGCCACTTGTTACATCATAAAATCTGGGAATTAGGTTTATAAGTGTACTTTTGCCACTACCGGTACTTCCGATAAATGCAACTGTGTCTCCCTTGTTTACTTTAAAAGTAATATTTTGCAAAACGGGTTCTTCGGCATTTTCATAACTAAAACTTACGTCTCTAAATTCGATTGTGCCTACTTCGTTTCCGTTTTCAACGTTTCCGTCTTTGATTGAAACTTCTGTATCCAAAATTTCGTTGATACGTCTCAAAGAAACAAGTCCACGCGGAATCATTACAAACATAAGAGTAATAAACATAAAACTCATAATTATATGCATACTATATTGGCTAAACGTTGCAAGTGCTGGATAGTTTATTTTGTCAAGGTTAATAAGGCTAGCACCTACCCAATAAAGAGTGAGTGTCATCGTAGACATAATTAGACTCATAAATGGATTAAGTAGTGCCATCATTTTGTTTAGAAAATATGTAGTCTTTGTTAAATCATCGTTGGCTTTGTCAAACTTTTTTTCTTGTATTTTTTCGCCATTATATGCTCTGACAACTCTGATGCCTGTCAAGTTTTCACGAGTTATTAAATTTAATTTGTCAGTTTGTTTTTGCATAATATTAAACTTTGGCAAAACAAAGAAAAGTAGAGTTATAATAACAGCCAAAGTAACAACTACAAATCCAACGGACACCCAAGTCAACTCAAACGAACTAATTGTTATCTTTCTAATTGCAAAGAAAGCCATACAAGGTGCAGTGAATAACATTCTAACAGTCATAAGCAAAGTTCGCTGAACTTGAGTTACGTCGTTTGTACTACGGGTTATGAGTGATGCAGTACTAAACTTGTTAATTTCGGCACTTGAAAAACTATTTACTTTTTCAAATACTTGGCTACGTAGTTCTTTGGATATTCGACTTGAAAAGAACGATGTTAGAACGTTTTTGATAATAATGTCCACAAGGATTATAACCGCAACACCGACCATTTTGTAACCAACTTTCAAAAATGGTGCTTTTTCAGTTGCTACGCCGACTAAACTTAGCATTTCTTGAGTAAAGCCGATAAATTCCATTTCAAAATATGTCTGAACTAGTATTAGTCCAAAAACTACAAGTAGAATTATATAATCATAAAACTTAAATATTTTGAATAATCTTTTCATTTTTTCTCCTTTTAGTCATTATACTCAAAAATCTTATGCAACAAAATTAGATTTTGTTTGTAAATAATTCAAAATCTATAAATATTGCAAAAATATTTATAGTAAATATCTGTGTATTTTAACTAAAATTTTATACTAATAACTTCAAATTTTAAATATTAAAATATTTAATAATCAATTTTAAGTACGAATTAAAATTTAACACAAAACAAATTTTTTTGCAAACAAATAACATATAAGTTGTTTTTTTAAATAAAAAATAAGACCGCATTGTGGTCTTGAAATTTGATTTAAATTAATAAGTTGCTACTCATTTTGAAAATTCTCACAAAAAAACTAGTGGGCAATTTTTTGCTCACTAGTTTAATTTTTTAGTTCATAATTCTAACTGGCAAAATTAGATACAAGAATTCATCGGTGTCGTTGCTTGTAATAATACATGGCGAAACACTCGAAGTAAATGAAAGTTTCAAAAATTCATCGGTTGTAACTCTCAAGGCTTCGGTAAAGAATCTTGCATTAAATGCGATTGACAAATCATTGCCTTTGAGTGAAATTGTAATATTTTCTTTGATATCCCCAATATCGCTCTTGCTAGACAAAACCATAACCTTGTCTGAAATATCGAATTTAACAAAATTATTTCGGTCTACTCGACTAAGTAGACTTGCTCTATCTAAAGCATCTAACAATTGTTCTTTGTTAAGTACAACGTTTGTATTAAATTGGGTTGGAATAATTTGGGTATAATTAATAAAGTCGCCTTCTAACAAACGTGTGGTAATTTTGGTATTGTCAATATTAACCATAAGGAAATTTCTGCCAACACAAACTTTGATAGGTTCGTCGCTATCTTCAAGGAGTTTTGAAATTTCATTTAGCGATCTAGCGGGAACTATGCAATTAAATTCGGCGTTACTTTTGGTAATTGGTTTTTTAACAACCGCCAACCTATATCCGTCAAGTGCAACTGCTGTAATTTTTTCTTTGGTAACTTCTAGTTTGACACCTTTGAGAATTGGTCTTACATCTTCGACAGCAACAGCATAAATACTCTTGTTGATAAGCGACTTTAAATCTTTTTGGGACATTTCAAAATATGTACTATCATCAATTTGTTTGATTTGTGGAAATTCCACGCTATTCAAACATTGAATTTTGCCCACGCTATCTGTATATTTGATGCTAAGAATATTTTTGTCATCAACACTAAGTTCAATTTGTTCATTGTTTAGTTTTTTGATATATTCACAAAAAAATTTTCCGGGAACAACCATTTCGCCTTCAATTTGAACCATTGCTTTGATAGTTTTTTCGATAGATAATTCTAGGTCGGTGGCACTAAGAGTAATATAATCTTCTTCGGCAACAACCTTAATACCTTCCAAAATTGGGTTTGTAGTTTTGTTAGATGTTCCTTTGGAAACTTTCAAAACTGCATCAGATAAATCTGCACCATCACAAATTATTTTCATAAAATTCTCCCGTAAATATTTTTAAGTATTTTTTAATTATAATTTATTTTAACATAAAAAATTAATTGTGTATATCTAAAAATCTATATTTTTCAAAATTAATTCATAAATTTCTCAATATAGTATTTATCCAAATTTTCGCTTTCAACTTTTTTTCTAATTAACTCATTTAAATCCGACCAATCGACTTTGTTTTTGTCGGTTTGAATATCAACTTTTTGTTTGACATTGTCTTGGGTCATATTATTATCTAAATCACTTTCTTGGTCATTTGTGTTTGTAATTTCATAACTTACTAATTTATTTTTCTTGCTTGAATTATCATGTTTGATTTTGTTTTCAATGTCTAGTATTATTTCGGACATTATTTTTTCTTTTTGATAAAGTAAATTTAAAAGTTTTTCTTGAATATCACTACTAATTCCTACTTCGTTCCAACAATTCGGGTCAAATAAATCATCTGGCTTACAATTATCCGGCAAATAATTTTTTAATTGAACAAAAATATCAACCAAAGCGTTTAACTTTTGTATCTTGTGGACATCTAAAAGTCCTGTGCCTTCAAAATAATTATTTCTGTTAAATATTCTGTTCCATGTATTTAGTGGTTTGTCTATCATATTTTGAAATTTGCTTACTGGCAAATCGTATTTAAAGAACATATCATAATAATTATTAACACAACTAATTTTGAATATTGAGTTAAAATAATCATAAAAGTCTTTTAGCAAAAATCCATAATAATCATACAAACAATCAAATACATAGTCTTCGGATTTTAGGACATTATCATTTGGCAAAACAATACTCTTTTCTTTCATAATATCATAAAAAATATCTTTGATTTCTTGAGTCTGTCTTTCGTTTATGTATTCTGCTACATTTTCTGTATATGAGTCATTGATAATTTCGCCGATAATATTATATTTTTGTTTTTCTCTAGCATTCAAATATATTCCAGAACGAAGTTTTATATCATTTGAATTGACTTCATATGGCACATCTGTAGCAATTACGTGATTTAATTCGTGTATTAAAATTCCCAAATAAGAATCAATGTTTGGATAATATTCTTCACAAACAAACACGCTATTGTGTGGTTTGAACAAATCATTATCTTTGAATTGACGCAAAGTATAATAACTTGTAATATCATCTTCGTAGTATTCCAAATTTTCGTCTGTATTTTTTTGATAACTTGTATTATCTTCAATTTTTTTGAGATATTCTTCTCTTGAAAGATTAAATACATCAGCCAAATATCGTGGACAGAACTCGCCTTTTGACCATGATTTTTTTAGTTCATCATGACTTATGGTATATCCGTCAAAATTTTCTGGGCAGTGGTTCTTTTGATAATCATACTCTTTGATAAGCAACATTTTTTCTTCAAAACTGAGAACTTTATTTTTTGAACTTCCTGCTTTGAAAGTATGCTTTTGACTCTTGTTTTTTGTATTAGTATTTATTTCTATCTTATCTGTATTAGTTGAATTTTGATCATCTTCGTTTTCTTCGTTGTTTGAATAATTTGTTTGATCTAAACTATCTTGAATTTTTAACATAATACTGAGTAATTTATCTTTTGTTAAATATTTAAATTCAGTATTTTTAAAATAAGTCAAATAATACAAGCGTTTTGAAATAATCTTTAGTTTTAACATTGGGTCGGTTTTCTTAGATTCCATATCTTCACAAGTGGTAGTCAAAAAATATTTACTAAGTCCGCCGTCAATTAATCCCGCATTAAACAGAGTTCCACAGCACTCTAATTGCATCAAATCTTCAAATACAAAATTTTTGTCATTAATTTTTTCTTCGTCACTACTTGATAGATTGTAACCTCGATTTTTGCATTTGTACAGATAATTTTTGAAAGCGTTAAGTGTATTATTTTCGATTGTCTGATAATCTTTGAAAACATCACATGTATTTTCGTTTTCAATTTCTCTAATACTATTATTAAAAATTCGTCTAATGTCTAATAATTTTTTGTATATATCTTTAGCGTCTGTTAAATTTAAATCAAAAGCATTAGTAAGTTTTTCTCTAGCACTTACAATTTCGTCTCGCGCTTGGTCAGTATACAATTCATCATTAAAAATATTTAGTCCACCTTCACACGCATAAAAAATATCTGAATTATAAATATCTTCATTGTTATCAAACATTAGATTGTCTAATGTTTCGTTTCTTTGGAGTTGTTTATTAATCACGCCAGAATTATTAATATTTTCTATAAATCTATCCAAAATTTGGTCACGAAATTTTTTGATATACGAATAGTAATAGTTTTTTACATATTCGGAATTGTGAAAAGGATAATATTTGACTTTATTGATTTTTTCTTCAATTTGGTCACGATACTCTTCGCCATAATATCTTACGTAAGCTTCTATCAAATCGTCTTTAATATTTTCAAAAGTTGAGTAATAATAATTTCCATTATATATCATGTTATCACCACCAAAATTTACTTTTCCCCCATCATCTACTAAGTATATTTTAACATATTAATATATCAATTTCAATAGGCAACAAAAAATTTTGGCAATTAAGTAATAAGTGTCAAAATTGAATTTAGATAAAAGTTTTTGCAAAATAAAACTAAGAACTAAGATGTAGTTTTAGTGATATTTTTGGAATACAATTAACTAAAGTGGGCAAATCTAAGGTTTTAATTTGCTAAAATTATTTTGTGATATTTAGTGGTAATATAATTTTCTAAAGTGGACGTCGTAGTACTCTAAATGTTATAGTAAGTATTTTATTTCAAAAACAATTGGGTATAAGTTTGCGGTGTGAGTACTCGTGAAAAATTTGCCCCACTGTGCTAACGCAGAGTTCTCAAATTTTCCCCTGCGTCTTCCCCGCAAACCACCAAATTATCATTTACTCTGTTTTTGAATTTTTTTAATAGTGCTAGTTATTTTGAAATATTATTTGTTAAGTTTTTTAAATACATTATTTTTCAAAAACATTAATTATATTTTTTTTCTTTTGCTTTGCATATGTGAAAGCAAGTGCAGTTCCGCTTTTTGGCTGATAAAAAACTACACTACTTTTTGAGTATTTTCGCATTTCTGGCAAATAATTTTCATCATAGTAGAACACACAAAAATCACTGTTATCAATCATTGCATAATTTCGCTCAATATAGCTAGCTTTTCCAGAAGAATACTTTGTTTTCTGTTCAAATTCTTCATCATAACTATAGTAAATGCACTTCTTGATTTAAAACTTTGGAATATATTCTCTCTAGTTCAAGTCTTTTACTTTCATACACAAAAGTTTCACTTTTGCATGTGTAGATTATTCTTTTTAAATCAGGATATGTATTTTTTAATTCTGTCACAATATGATGACATAGACTATCAAAATCACTTCGGCTTCCAAATAAAAAAACTTTCACATTATAACTATTAATTAAATTTTTTATAGTCTCTTTTACTTTAACTTTCAATTCTTCTGTTACACTTATTTTTCGATGACCAAAAAAGGAACAAACAAATTCTCTCATAAACACCTTTTGATATAATGACTAGTATATTAAATATGTTTTGTGTTAATAATTAACTCAAAATATATTAGTAACGCTATTAGTATATCATACATGATTGAATAGCTGTATTAAAATTGTGGAATTTTTAAAATTTTATTGTAATGGCTCAAACGGGAAGTTTTCATATCAGAATTAAAATATAAGTAGGGAGAAATGATATGAATAAAATTAATTATGATGAAGTTATCAAAAGATTTGGATATTTTAGAAATAAAGCAAATTTATCTATGAGAGAAACTAGTTTACAATTAGGGTACAATCCACAATTTGTATCAACAATTGAAAATAAAAGCATTGAACTTAAAGTTAGTACATTACTAGATTTTATGGATTTAGTTGATATAACTCCACAAGATTTCTTTTATATGGGTGACCAGTATAACAAAGACGACAAAAATGTTTTAGACTTATATAACAATCTATCTGAAGATAGTAAGCAAACAATTATAGATTTAATGAAAAAATTAAAATAACCAACAGTTTTGTTTGAAAATGGCTTTGTCGCATTTAGACAAAGCTCCCAATAATATCCGTATCGGGAAGACGCAGAAAAAGATTTTTGCGATTTCTGCAGGCGAAGCCGAAACATTAGTAAAAATTTTTTCGAGTACTCAACCGATACTTTAGTATGTTATGTTGCAACACACTTAACCGATACTTTAGTAAATTATATCCACTTACTAAGTGTTAGAAAAAAATATCGCAAAAACAAAAGTTTAGATTTTCTCACTTTAGCAATTTTTTTGCCGATATATTACAAAAAAATATTTTATCAAATGCATTGAATTATAAATTATTTGTAAATATTTTTGTACTATATTAATTAAAAATTTATTTCAAAAAATTCGCTTTATTGCTTGATTTTTTTAATTTGCAATAAATTAAAATTTTGAGTAAATATTTTTTAGTTATTTTTTTATAACTGACAATTTTTGCAAACTATTTTTTGTTTTGTGTATAACTCACATCGAATGTGTACAAAATTGTGATAAAGTATACAAAGTTATTAACAATACCAAACACTATATCTAGTGATACGACAAACGAAATTTGGTTAGATGTATATCAACATGTGGTATTTTGCTTTAGTTATCCACATATCAACATTACTAATAATAAACAAAAAAATCTAATAAATAAAAAATATATTGTATGGGAACTCGCCACACAATATTTTTTTGTTATTAAGAAAATATCGTAACTTTAATAAAAGATATTTAAAAACCCCTAATACCAAAAATGTTTATTTTTTAAGTATCTTGATAATGTATTAATTGAATATTACTCTAATAATATATTCTTAAAAGTCGTTTATAAAATAGGATTTTATATTTTAAAAGCAAATAATAGAATATTATATTTTTTAATTTATTTCAAAAACAAATTGGCTTATGTTTGCGGGTCAACGTACTCGTGAAAAATTTGCACCACTGTGCTGACGCAGAGTTCTCAAATTTTCCCCTGCGTCTTCCCAATAATATCCGTATCGGGAAGACGCAGAAAAAGATTTTTGCGATTTCTGCAGGCGAAGCCGAAGCCTTAGCAAAAATTTTTTCGAGTACTCAACCGATACTTTAGTTTGTAATGTTGTATTATCATTAATATAAATATAATAGCAAATTACTATTAAAATGTTTTTTCAAAAAAATAAACACAAGCAAAATAACTTGTGTTTTGTGGCTATTTTTAGTTAGTTTTTTCGATTTTTTCAATACTACCATTGTTTATAAAAAACTTTGTATGTGGTACATTAAATTCAAAATCCGTGCATGTTAGTAATGTTTGTACTTTTGAAATATATTTTAAAAGTTTGGTTTGTCTACTTTCGTCAAGTTCGCTTAAAACGTCATCAAGAAGTAATACTGGGTATTCGCCAAGTAATGTGTAAAAAGTTTCTAGTTCGGCGAGTTTGAGTGTAAGCGATGCTGTTCGCTGTTGTCCTTGACTTCCAAACGACCTAAGGTCAATTCCGTTTGAAGATATTTTTATGTCGTCTCTATGTGGGCCAACGGTTGTGTAGCCTAAATGTATGTCCTTATCATAACTATCACGTAATTTTTTTGTGAGAATTTCTTTTAGTTGGTTTTCTGTTTCTGCTATATATCCAACATAACTTAGTTCCAATTCTTCGGTATCACTTGTTAGGTATTTATGAATTTGTTTGGCATGAACTTTTAGGTTTTCTATTAATTTAAGTCGGGACATAATTATACTTGCACCATAACCTGCTAATTGTTCATCCCAGATAGGAAGGGTGTCTTTGAGTGTTTTTTCGTCACCACTTTTGAGTAATTTATTACGCTGTTGCAAAACTTGATTATAGTGATTGAGACTATAAAAGTAATTTCTGTCAAATTGACTTAAGTCTATATCCATAAATCTTCGTCTTTCGTCTGGACTATCCTTAATTAGTTTTAATTCGTCGGGCGAAAAATATATTGCATTAAATGTACCTAGTAGTTGTCCTATTTTTTTGATTCCGATTTTATCTATTTTGATAGCCTTGTTTTGATTAGTAAACAAATATAAGTCTATTGAATTTTTTCCTATTTTTTTGGCTATTTCTAGTGATATTTTTGCATATGTGCTTTCCCATTTTATTAAATCCTTGTCTTTAGTGGTTCTTGGACTTTTTCCTATGGCACAAAGAAAAACCGACTCAAGAAGATTGGTTTTTCCTTGAGCGTTTTTTCCTATTATTACATTGAGATTTGGAGACAAATTCAAACTTTGATTGGTGTAATTTCTAAAGTTTGTAAGTGTCAAAGTATTTATTTGCATATAACACCTAAAATGGTTATATTTTTATAACTATTAATTATGAATCGTAGAAATTATGTCATAAATTCTATTTAAATCGTCTTGATTATAGTAATTTATGATGATTTTTCCTTTTTTATCGTTGCCTTTCACATTAATTTTAGTTGAAAATTTATGTTCCATAATATCAATAAATTCTTGCATTTCCATGCTAAGTTGTGGACGAGTTTTGACAACTTTTCGAGAAGTTTTGTCTACTTCTTTGACAGCATTTTCCATGTCTCTAACAGTCAATTTGTTATTTATTACTTGTTCGGCAAGTTTTAATTGAACTTCTGGATTTGTAACCACAACCAAAGACCTTGCATGGCCGGCGGATAATTTACCTTTTTCGATTAAATCAATAACTTCTGGACAGAGAGAAAGTAGTCTTAGTGTATTTGCAACAACAGATCTAGATTTTCCTAGTCTATCAGCCAAGGCTTCTTGTGTCCAACCATATGTGTCACCTAGTTCTTTAAGGGCACGTGCTGTTTCAATTGGGTTTAAATCTTGACGTTGGATATTTTCGAGTAATGCAATTTCTTTGACTTGATTGTCATCAAAATCCTTAATTATTGCTTTTATTGTCTTTTTTTCAGCGAGTTTTGATGCTCTAAAACGTCTTTCGCCTGCGACAATTAAGTATCTTCCATTACGTGGAGTAACTAGTATTGGTTGAATAAGTCCATGTGTTTTGATGCTAACAGCAAGTTCGCTAAGTGCAGTTGGGTCAAAGTTTTTTCGTGGCTGATTTGGGTTTACATCAATTTTACCCATATCTAATTCAATAACTTCTTCACCTTCAAGTCTTGCTTTTATTTCTTCTTTTTTTGCTTCTGGTTCTTCTTCATCTAATATTCCTAGTAGTGAACCGAGTCCTCTTCCTAATCCTTTGTTTGCCATAAATTTCTCCTTTATCTTTTATTAAATTAATAGTTATAAAAATATAACTATTTTAAAAATTGTTAATATTTTTTGTTTAAAAATTATCAAAAATTATGTAAATTTGCATAAAAATTAGCAAATTTTGTTAATTTATTGAAAATTTTTTTAGTATATTAAAAATCTTTATCAATATTTTTAAATAATTTTTTATAACTTTATTAAAAATTTCATACTAAATTTTGTTGATTATTTTAATTATCAAGTTTTTGTTATTTTTCATTATTTTTCAAAAATTCATCAGTTAGTGCTTTGTAAGCAATTGCACCTGTACATTTTGGATCATACAAACAAATAGGTTCTCCAAAACTTGGGGCTTCTGCAAGTCTAATATTTCGTGGAATAATAGTTTTGTATACCTTTTTACCAAAATATTTAGTAATATCTTGTGCAACCGATTGTCCTAGATTACTACGATTGTCTTTCATAGTAAGTACAACACCTTCGACATCAATATTTTCGTTTAGGTGTTTTTTTACTAATTTTATTGTATACATAAGTTGACTTAGACCTTCTAGTGCAAAATACTCGCATTGAATAGGTATAAGTACACTATCACATGCGGTCAATGCATTAACTGTAATAAGACCTAGCGAAGGTGGACAGTCAATACAAATGTAATCATACAAATTAACTACTTTTTTGAGTATATTTCTTACTACTTTTTCTCTATTATTCATTTGAACTAACTCAATTTCAGCACCCGCTAAATCAACATCTGAAGGTATTATATCCAAATTTTCTAGTTTTGTTTTTTGAATTACTTCGTCAATTGTATTATCGTCTACAATAACATTATAAATTGTTTTTGGCTTGCTATCTTTTTCGATTCCTAAATTACTACTAGCATTGCCTTGAGGGTCTATATCCAAAAGCAATACTTTTTTGCCCATTTGTGCTAGAAACCCTGCCATGTTTACGCATGTTGTTGTTTTTCCTACTCCGCCTTTTTGATTTAAAAAAGCTATAATTTTACCCATTTTTATCCCCCTATTAATTAATTTTTTATTTTTTTGTTTATTTTTAGGTATTTGTATTATTTATTATGTAATTGAATTTAAAAATTTCAAAGTGGACTAAGTCGTGGCTTATTTCCACTTCTAGGATATTTATTTGGTGTTTTTCCTATTTTTTTAATAATTATTATATATCTTTTTGCATCAATTTCCGAAATATAATATTCTTTTATATCAATAACTTTGCAATTTAGTCCCTTAAGTGCGTTTTCACTTTCGCTTAGTTCTTCGAGATAATTGTTACCTTTATAACATATTATTAATCCATTTTGTTTCAAAAACGGTGCTGAATACTCAATGTTTGTTCTAATTTTTGCTAATGCACGCGATATTACATAGTCAAACTGTTCTCTATATGTCGAATTTTTTGCTAAATCTTCGATTCTTGTGTGAATTGCATCAAAACCTGATGAAATTCCGAGTTTTTTTATTTCTGTACTAACAAAGTCTATTTTTTTGTTTACACTATCTATTGCAGTAATATTTAGTGTGTTATTAATTATTTTGAGTGGAATGCTTGGAAATCCAGCACCACATCCAATATCAATAATTTTTAAATTGTCTTTAAATAATTTAACTGGCAAGATTGAATCTAGGAAATGTTTGAAAATAACATCATTTTCTTCAGTTATTGTTGTTAAATTATGAATTTTGTTGGTTTCGATTAAATCTTCATAATATCTTTCAAATAATTCGATTTGTGAGTTATTTAGATTAAATCCATAATTTTCAGTAATATTTTTAATTTTTTCCTTGAAATTCATAAATTTCCTTTAATTATTTTTTAGTTTAAACTTGTGTTTTGTAATTTAATTATAACATAGACTTTTTTTATTTAAAACTATTTTTATCTAAGTATTTTTTAAAATTATGTAATTTTTAATAAAATTATATTAAAATATCAAATTAATCTTAATAATAATATATATATTGTTTCACGTGAAACAATTATAATTAAAAAACAAAACCACAATTAATTATTTTTAAATGAGACATAATATAAAATAATTAAATAAAATTAAATGGATACATATTTAATCATATCACTTATTATGTATCCTATTTATTAAATAAAAACGAATTGTTTCACGTGAAACAATTCATGTTGTTGTTATTTTAATATATGTCCTTAGGTTATAAATAATATATCTTTATTATTCTTGTTTACACAATTTAATATAATTGTTTCACGTGAAACAATTATGTCTAATTAAATATGTGTGGGCGCTTTAATTTCATAATCTCAAAATTACATAATTTCAAAAGTTCATACTTTCAAAAAATTTATTAATAAACGTAAATATTAATGTTTCACGTGAAACAATTTGTGTTTTATTAAAAGCAAAAATCTAGTCTGTTCTGATGTTTTATGTTTGTTATGGACGTTATATATGAAATAGAATATTTACTATATATATATATTATATAATGATATATTCAATATATGTACATTATACAACGATATATTTAATATATATTCTATAATGATATTAATATATATTGTATAATGATATTAATATATATTGTATAATGATATATACAATATATATATATTATTTAAACATATAACTTATTTTGTAATCCAGCAAATTATATATATTATTGTGTTGGATATTTAGACAAATTTAAGTAAATGATTATAGTAAAAATCATATATCATACTATTATGTAGTGTTTAGTAAACTAAAAAAACACATTAATAGTGTAAATTGAATATCGATTATTTACATTTAATGTGTTTTTGAGATTATATTTGCCTTGTTTTGAGATAAATTGTTAAAACAGATATATCTGCAGGACTTACTCCACTAATTCTAGATGCTTGAGATAGAGTTAATGGCTTTATTTGGTTTAATTTTTGTCTTGCTTCAATTCTGAGTCCTTTTATTTGATTATAGTCCAAATCAATAGGAAGGTCTTTTTCTTCGAGTTTTTTTGCCTGATTTATTTGAATTTCTTGACGCTTTAAGTAACCTTCGTACTTAAGATTAATTTCCCACTCCTTAATCGCTCTAATATCATATTTGCCAAGTATATCCTTTGCAAATTCTTTTATTGTTTCGGCAGTTAAATTAGAACGTCTTAGCATGTCTTTGAGTGTAAGACCACTGGTCTTGCTTAAGGTTTCATTGTGAGTTTTAAATAGTTGTTCAATCTCTTTTGGTTTGTAAATTTTGTTTAAAACATTATCAAGTTCCTTTATTTCTTCTATGTGCTTTTTGTAAATATCATAACGGTTATTGTCAACAAGTCCTACCTTTCTGCCAATTTCTGTAAGTCTTAGGTCTGCATTGTCTTGTCTCAAAGTAAGTCTATATTCCGCCCTGCTCGTCATCATTCTGTATGGTTCTTGGGTTGGTTTTGTAACCAAATCGTCAATTAAAACACCAATATAACTTTCACTACGTTTGAGTATCATAGGTTCTTTGTTTTGGAGTTTTAGACTTGCATTAATTCCTGCAACAATTCCTTGTGCGCCTGCTTCTTCGTATCCACTAGTTCCATTAATTTGACCAGCAAAATATAGTCCACTTATGTTTTTGCTTTCCAATGTTGGATATAATGTCGTTGCATCAATACAATCGTATTCAATTGCATAAGCATCACGCATAATAAAGGCATTTTCCAATCCTTTGAGAGAATTGACCATTTTCCATTGTAATTCAACAGGCATGCTAGTGCTAAAACCTTGCAAGTAAACTTCGTCTGTATCCATTCCTTCTGGCTCAATGAATAATTGGTGTCTCTCCTTGTCGGCAAATTTAACTACTTTGCTTTCGATACTTGGACAATATCTTGGGCCAGTTCCTTTGATGTCTCCATTATACATTGGTGCACTTTTTAGATTGTCAAGAATTAATTTGTGAGTATCCAAATTTGTATAAGTTAAGTAACAATCGGCTACATTACGTGGTTTTTCTAGTGTTAAAGTAGAAAAAGTTTGGATATTGTCTTCGCCTTTTTGAATTTCGAGTTTGGAATAATCAATAGTTTTTCCGTCGATTCTAACTGGTGTGCCAGTTTTAAATCTTCTAAGTTTAAAACCAAGTTTAGTAAGACTATCGCTTAAGCAACTTGAATTAGCAAAACCATTTGGTCCTACATCTTTTGTGTATTTTCCAATAATGATTTTACTCTTAAGATAAACGCCAGAACAAATTATTATAGCCTTGCAGTTATATGTTTCCCCTTGCATTGTCTTTAGTCCAACAACAACATTATCTTTTGTTAATATCTCGCTTGCTTCGCCTTGACGTAAATACAAATTTTCTTGATTTTCAATTGTTTGTTTGAGAAGTGTGTGATATTTGTTTTTGTCTGCTTGAACTCTAAGTGATTGAACAGCATATCCTTTTGAACTGTTAAGCATACGTCTTTGAATTGTGGCTCTGTCGGCATTAATTCCCATTTGTCCACCAAGTGCATCAATTTCGCATACTAAATGACCCTTGGCAGTTCCACCAATACTAGGATTACATGCAAGAAATCCAATGCTGTCTAGGTTAAGAGTAAGAAGCAGTGTTCTTTGCCCCATTCTAGCACAAGCAAGGGCGCTTTCGCATCCAGCATGACCCGAACCTACTACTATTACATCATAATTATTATTCATATATTTTATCCTTATTTTTTAGTACAATGTTTGACAAATTAACAACAAATTTGTTTATTATTTTTAATACAAAATTTAATAAATAAAAATCAAATTTGGTTTTATTTACCAACACAAAATTTGCTGAATATGTCATCAATTATTTTTTCGTTATCTGAGTTTCCGGTTATGTCTCCAAGAGATAACCATGCATTTTTGATGTCAATAGAAATCAGACTTAAATCAATCATATTATCAATTGCTTGTATTGCATTATTTATGTTTTTCAAAGCATCTTTTAGAGAATTAATATGTCTTGAATTTGTAATAATTGTTGCATTGTTATTTATGTTTTTGTTTGTTACAAATTTGTATAATTTTTCTTTAAGATTATCTATATTTTCGCCACTTTCACAAGATACATTAATAACTTCATTTATTCCTAATTTATCAACATTTGCTATTTGTTTTAAATCTGACTTATTGACACAAAGTATGCAGTTTTTGTCACGTAGTGAGTTTGCTATTGTCAAATCGTCACTTGTAATCTCTTTTGAACCATCAATAACAAATAGAACAATATCTGCAGATTTTAGCATGTCTTTGCTTCGATTGATGCCTATTTCTTCGACAAGGTTGTCAGCCTTTCTAATGCCTGCTGTATCTATTAAAATAAACTTAAAACCTTTGTACAAAAATGTCTCTTCAATTGTGTCCCTTGTTGTGCCTTGAATGTCGGTTACAATTGCTCGATTATAACTTAGTAGACTATTAAGCAAACTAGATTTTCCAGCATTAGTTCTGCCATAAATTAATATCTTTGTACCGTCTTTGATTGCACGACCAAAGTCGGCAGTTTTGAGTAAATCGACAATTTCTTGTTTGGTTTTGTTTAGACTGTCCAAAATGCTTTTGTATGTTTCTTCTTCCAAATCTTCTTCGGGATAATCAAGGGTTACTTCTATCTTTGCAAGTAGTTCGGTTAATTTGTCTTGCATGGTTTCAACTTTGGTCTTCAAATCCCCTTGCATAAGAGTGTACCCTGCTTTGAGTTCACTTTCGCTTTCGGCATTAATAATGTCAATTACACCTTCGGCTTCATCAAGACTAATTTTTCCATTTAGGAAAGCAAGTTTTGAAAATTCGCCCTTGCCTGCAGGTACACATCCAACATCACAAAGACTTTCAAATATTTTTTGAGTAAGCATCATTCCGCCATGGCATTGAAATTCAATCAAATCTTCTCCCGTATACGAAAAAGGTGCTTTGAAATAAACGCACATACATTTGTCTTCGATGTCTTTATATTTGAAAGTTCCCAAATATAATTTTCTAGGCTCAAAGTCGCAAACTTTTGTGTTTGCAAAAAAAACTCGTTCGGCAATACTCAAAACTGTATTTCCGCTCATTCTAATTATTGAAATTCCGCCATTGCCAATAGGCGTAGATATTGCTACTATATTTTTACTTAAATTTTCCATACCGAAATTATATCACATAATACCAAAATTTTGAACACTTTTTTCAAAAATTCTAAGTATATAATCAAATATTTTTTGTACAAAAACCATTTGGCTTTTTATATTTTGTAGTCAAAACCTTGACTTTTTTTATGCTATGATAATCAAAATTTTTGTCGAAAAACAAGTTAAATTGTTTGTTTATATATATAATATATGTTAAAATATATAAGCAAAAATGTTATTTTTCTATAAATATCAGCAACGGGCAATATCTAAAAATTTGATAGTTATAAATTTATAACTCAACAAACTTGCCATAAATAAAATTAAAAATACAAGCATTTGCATAAAATATACTAAGCATAAAAATTTAAAAACAAAACGAAAAATGGAAAGCATCTAAATGGAAAAAATAACTCGAAAAAGTGGAATACTCATGCACATAACTTCACTTCCAAACGATTATGGTTGGGGGTGTTTTTCCGTATCTGCTACAAACTTTATTGATTTTTTGAAAGCGGGCGGATTTGGTGTTTGGCAGGTTTTGCCTTTTTCGGAATGCTTGTACGAAAATTCTCCATATAGTGCAGTGTCTAGTTTTGCAATAAATCCTTACTTTTTGGATTTGACAGAATTTTTAAGTTCTGACGAAATATTCAAACTTGGAATTCAAAAAAATTTGTCACTCTTTGACTATAAACTCAAATTTGATAATGCACTTGAAGTAATTTGTGAAAAGTATAGAAACGAATATGATTTAAAGGAATTTGAAAAAACATCAAAGTATTGGCTAGATAGTTATGCATTATTCAAAGTTTTGAAAAAATATAACGACTTCAAACCTTGGTTTGAATGGCCAGATAATTTCAAAAACAAAAATAAAACCGCATTGGAAGAATTTCGACTTAAACACAAACAAGAAATTTCTGACATAAAATTAATTCAATTTTTGCTAGATAGACAGTGGAAAAAAATTAAAACATACGCCAATTTGAACGGTATTGAAATTTTTGGAGACATTCCTTTTTATGTTGAACTAGATAGTGCTGATGTTTGGGATAATCCAAAGAATTGGATGTTAGAAAATGGAAAGCCAAAACTAAAAGCGGGTGTTCCGCCAGATTACTTTAATTCCGAAGGTCAACTTTGGGGTTATCCAATTTATAACTTTTCGGGAATGTCTAAGTCGGGCTATGATTTTTGGCTTAAACGCATCAAACGTCAAAGTGAAATTTTTGACATTTTGAGAATTGACCACTTTGTTGCATTTAGTAAATTTTGGGCAGTCAATGCAAATAGCAAAACTGCCAAGTCTGGAAAATGGATGCAAGGACCCGGCGAAGCACTTTTGAAGTTAATTACAAACAAATGCAAAATTAAACTTGTGGCAGAGGATTTGGGAATTGTAACATCAGATGTTATGGAACTCAAAGAAAATTTTGGGATACCCGGTGTCAAGGTTTTGCAATTTGCTTTTGATGGGGTGGGAGATAATATGTATCAACCACACAATTACGAAAAAAATTGTGTAGCATACTTGGGTACTCATGATAATAACACAATGATGGGTATGCTTAATGAAGGCGATTGGGACAAGATAAATAGATTCAAAAAATATCTAACAATGCCGTTGCAAGAAGGCAACGATAGTGTGATTGAAAACTCAATCCTAGCACTATACAAAAGTAGTGCAAATTTAATTATTTTAACTACGCAAGATATGCTTCATTTGGGTGCCGAATCAAGAATGAATGTTCCGGGTCAAATGTATGGAAACTGGACATGGCAATTGAGTGGTGAGTTGGACAAAAATATGTGTGGAAAATATTATGACCTAGCGTATACATACGGAAGAATTAAATAAAATGGAAAATGGTGAATAATGGAAAACAAAAATAACGAGCAATTATATCTATTCCATCAGGGAACTTATTATTGTGCTTATGAGTATTTGGGGGCACATCCGTTTGAAGAAAATGGGAAAACGGGCTACATCTTTAGGACATGGGCGCCAAACGCAAGCAAAATTAATGTTGTAGGCGACTTCAATCTTTGGGACAACACCAAAAACCCAATGAAGAAAATTTCGGAAGGTGGGGTTTGGGAAGCAAAGATATATGGTGCAAAACAATTTGATAAATACAAGTTTGAAATATTCGACAAAAATAATTATGCTAGACTCAAAGCCGACCCATATGCTTTTATGAATGAAACGAATGGAAAAACAGCATCAATTGTTTATGATATTGAGGGCTATAAATGGAATGACAAAGGATATATTGAATACCGCAATTCAAAAAACAATTACGAAAGTCCAATGAACATATACGAGCTTAATTTTGCATCGTGGAAAAAACAAAGCGATTGTAGTTATTACACATATCGAATGCTTGCCGACGAACTTATCCCATACGTATTAGATATGGGTTACACGCACATTGAAATAATGCCAATAACCGAATATCCTTTTGATGGTTCGTGGGGATATCAAGTGACGGGATACTTTAGTCCTACATCAAGGTTTGGCGAACCAAAAGACTTTATGTACTTTGTTGACAAGTGTCACGAAAATGGCATATCAGTTATAATGGACTGGGTTCCAGCACATTTTCCAAAAGATGAATATGGACTTATTGAATTTGACGGAACTTGTTTGTATGAAAATCAAGGCTGGGACAGAAAAGAACACAAGAGTTGGGGAACAAGGCGTTTTGATTATGGCAGAAAAGAAGTTCAATGTTTTCTAGTTTCGTCAGCAATGTTTTTTATCAAAAAATATCATATTGACGGGATTCGAGTTGATGCGGTAGCATCTATGTTATACTTGGATTATGACAAGAAACCTGGCGAGTGGATTCCAAATCAATTTGGAAACAATCGAAACTTGGAAGCAGTTGCTTTTCTTCAAAAACTTAATGCAAGCATATTTAAAGAATTTCCAAATGTACTTATGATTGCCGAAGAAAGTACCGCTTGGCCATTGGTTACAAAACCGACAAATGTAGGCGGACTTGGATTTAACTTCAAGTGGAATATAGGCTGGATGAACGATTCGCTTGAGTACATGAGTACCGACCCGTATTTTAGAAAATCAATTCACAACAAACTTACATTTTCGATGTTCTACGCATTTAGCGAAAACTTTATACTTCCAATTTCGCACGACGAAGTTGTTTATGGAAAATGCAGTTTGTTAAACAAAATGTTTGGTGATTATTATGACAAGTTTAAATCAATGCGAGCATATTTATCCTATATGTTTGCGCACCCTGGAAAAAAACTAACATTCATGGGTTGTGAGTTTGCACAGTTTAAAGAGTGGGATTATCAAGCGGGAATTGATTTTTGTTTGCTTGACTTTGAAACTCACAAAAACATGCACAAGTTTGTCAAGGCACTTAATCACTTCTACTTGGAAACCCGTGAACTATATGAAGAAGATTTTTCGTGGAAAGGTTTTGATTGGATTGTTCCTGATGATAACAATCAAAATGTTTTGGTATTCAAAAGAATGGACAAAAGCGGAAATGAACTCATTTATGCAGTTAATTTTTCGCCTAACACTCAAGATAATTATGATATTCCAGTTGATAGTTTGGAATATACCGAAGTATTTAGTACTGACTGGGAAGAATTTGGTGGAAGCGGAATTAGGAATATTGACCTAGTTGCAACCAAACAAAACTTTAAAGGCAAAGACTACAAATTAACTATTAAAATTCCTGCATTTAGTGGCGTTTTCTTAAGTAAAAAATCTAAAGAAATAAGGTTGGATTAATTATGGATAAGACTTATAACGAATTAATGGATATTGTCAATCGTACAAAAAAGTTTGATAATAATGACAAAAACATGCCCAGACCCCCAAGGGCGACAAGGGTATCAAGAGAAATTGACGATGAGTATGATGATACTATAGTCAAAAATGAAGAAGTGTTAGAAAAACCTAAGACTTCACTTTTTGATGGCAAAGATGCGATTACCAAGTATCTAAACACCAAAAAAGAAAAGCCAAAGGCTAAGACTTCCAAAACTAAAGCCAATTCTACCGCTAAGAAAACAACCAAAAAAGATAGTGCTAAAACTAAGAAAACTACAAAATCTGCTACAAAATCTAAGACTACAAAAGCACCACAAAAAGGAGTTTCAAAATCTGAAACCAAAAAGGCTAGCGTCAAGGATTTGGCAGAAAAGATTAAAATCATAAAGGATAAAAAGGTTGTTAAGCCTACCAAGCAGGCACCAGTCGTAGATATGAATGACCCAAAAGTCATTGAACTATACAAGGCTCTCAATGATACACTTTTGGCTGGCGGGACTGATGTTTCGGAGTATTTGGACGAAGATAATCCTGTAACCGCAAAATCTCTAAGCGAGTTGCAAAACAAAAAGAAAGTTGAAAGCGAAAAGGAAACTTTAAATAGAGAACAAGAAGAATATGAAAAATTATTCACTGGGTCGTTTGTAAGTGACGAAAGTGATAATAGCGAAGTGTCTGACGAAAAATTGCAAGAAGTTTTGAAAAACAACGATGAAAAAAATCAAGAACTTGTTTTGAAAAATGACGATGACGAACAAACAAATACAAATGAAAACACCGAAGACTCAACACAAACTAATGAGCAAGGCGAAAGTAAAAACTACTCAAATAGATTTGATAGAGACTTAGAAGAATTTAACAATAGAAACCAAGAACTTGACCAAAAAATAGCCGATTATTACAAACGCAAACAACAAAAAATAGACGATTACAACAAGTCAGAAAACGACGAAGACGACGAACAATTTGAGAGTTACAAAGATAGTTACGAAAACAAAAAACACGACTACGAAAATATATTTAGTGGTCAGGTTGAAACGCGTGAAAACGACGTAAAAGAAAACGAAACTGCAGAAGAAACAATTAATGAAAATAATGGGGAAGAGTCTAGTTTTAGAGACTTGTATAATTCGCTTAATAGCGAAGATGACGACCCATATGCAGATATTAGATATGTAACGCCAAATAGCGAAAAAATTGATGCAGATTATGAAAATGTTGTTGCACAAAACGATAATTTGTCCGAATTAAATGATACTGCTGAAGACAAAAATAAAGAAGAAAATAGTGACGATGCTTGGCAAAATTCACTTGATAGATTTGCAGAAAGCAAAGAAGATAATTCAAGTACAAAACAAACATTTGAAGATGCTGAACTAGTAGAAAACGAAGTTAATCAAACAGAAAATTATAGCAAAGAAAGTGATTCTGAAAATGATGACAAAGTTTATGATTTGTCCGATGACGATAGCGATTTGGACGATTATATAGTTAGTAGCAATATTCCAGTTGAAAATGACTCCGATGACGATAGTGTAATGGTTCTTGAACAAGACGAATTGCCAGAAAGTCAAATTGATGTTTTGGGTAGAGAATTTAAACCTGAAAATTCAAAGGCGCAAAACGAAAACAAAGACGAAAACAAAGATGAAAACACAGACGCTATTTCAAAAGAAGAATTCTATAACGAAATGGCACGTTTGCAGGAAAGCTTGTTAAATCAACTCAAAGGCGAAAAAGAGCAACAAACTGAGCCAGTTCAACAGACTCAAAGCGACACACTAAATAAGGCTTTGGATATTATTAATAACCTTACGACCAACAAAAATGAAACCTTGTCTCAAACTCAATCGGTCGAAAATTCAAAGGCGGAGACGGTTGCAAATGAGTTGATTGATGATATTAATAGTCAAGTTGAAAAAGATGAAAAATCCCAAGATGAAACAGTTGACGAAAAAGACGAAACTTTGACAAAGACAACCGAAAACTCACTCGAAAACGAAACAAAGACACTTTGTAACGCACTCGGAATTGACCCAGAAAAAACAGAAACTGAAAGTGCCGAAGATGGGTTATTAAATCCAGAAGTTGCACTAAACGAAAAAGATATTGAATATCTTGTTAATTCCGAAAAAACCAAAGCCGAAAAGCCAAATTATTTTTACCTATCTGACGAAGACAAGAAGAGTCGACCTGAAACCGACGAATACATGAGTGTGTATGACGAAAAAGGAAAGGAAATGGGAGACTTGAATTTAAACAAAAATATTGCAAATGCAGTATCTACCGAACAACAAGTCAAACAAAATTCCAAAACTCCAACTAAAACCGATGATATGGAAGTAATTTATACAATTTTCGGAGTAGAAAAGAAAAAAGTGGAAAAAGAAAAAGACAACATAAAAGTATTGTATGTTGCTAGCGAATGTCAGCCGTTTATAGCAACGGGTGGACTAGGTGATGTTGCCGGAAGTTTGCCAAAAGCAATTGCAAAATTGGACGGAATAGATATACGACTAATTATGCCTTTGTACGGAAAAATAAAAGATGAATATGGGGACAAACTTGAGTATATTGGAAACTTTACGGTGCATTTGTCTTGGAGACAAGAATATTGTGGACTGTTCAAATATAAAAAAGATGGTGTAACTTACTACTTTGTTGATAATGAAAGATATTTTAGACGTGACGGAATATATGGATTCTATGATGACGGTGAAAGATTTGCATATTTCTGCAAAGCGGTTGTTGAGAGTCTTCCAATGCTTAATTTCTTCCCAGATATTATTCACTGCAACGATTGGGAATCTGCGCTTGTTTCAACTTATATCAAAACCGGAAATTGGTCAGACTTTAGATATTACAAAATCAAAAATATTTATACAATCCATAATGTGGAGTATCAAGGCATATATGGAATGGAAAATCTCAAAGATTTGTTTGGAATTGATCCAAGATTCAAAAATGACCTTGAATACAATAATGATATAAATTTAACCAAAGCCGCTATTCAGTATAGTGATAAGTTTACAACTGTTTCGGATAGTTATTGTGATAATTTAAAACAGCCATATTGTAGTAGAGGACTTCATCATATCGTTATTCGTAACGAATATAAATTGTCAGGCATACTAAATGGTATAGATTATGATTTCTATAATCCTGCAACAGATAGTGCAATATTCAAAAATTACGATGTTGATACTTTGGAAAACAAAGTGCTAAACAAAAAGATTTGGCAAGACGAACTTGGTCTCCCAGTTGATGGGCGTACACCAATGATAGCCGTTGTAAGTAGACTTGTATCTCACAAAGGCATAGATTTACTTACAAAAGTTCTCGAAGATGTACTTCAAAAAGATGTACAATTTGTCGTCGTTGGAACGGGGGACTCCAGATATGTTGATTACTTTAAGTATTTGGAAAACAAATATCCAACCAAAGTTAGAGCGTTAGTTGACAAATATTCAAACGAATCTGCTAGACGTGCTTATGCTGCATCGGATATATTCTTAATGCCAAGCAAAATTGAGCCTTGCGGAATATCTCAAATGATAGCTAGTAGATATGGTTCAGTTCCAATCGTAAGAGAAGTGGGTGGACTTAAGGATACTATCAAAGACTTTGGGTGTGTAGAAGGTGGAAATGGATATACATTTGCAAACTACAATCCAAACGACTTATTAAGTCAAATTAATAGAGCCATTAACGATTATAATGATGAAAATGGCTGGAAAAATAAAATGAGAATTGTTATGACTACCGATTTTAGTTGGGACAAATCCGCTAAGAAATATCTAGATTTATACAAGTCTCTAATTAATTAAGGAGAAAATTTTGGGCATCAAAATGACAGAGCAAAAAGCACTTACACTGCTTCAAGAAAACTTAAGCAAATATTCCGAACTTACACTCAAGGAAGCAACCGCCAAAGATTTATACAAAGTTCTTGCAATTATTTCTCGTGAAATTTTGGCGGATATGCGTGAGAAATTCCACAGCAAATCATCCAAATCTGGCGCCAAAAGAGTGCATTATCTTTGTATGGAATTTTTGCTTGGAAGAAACCTAAAGTCCACACTTTTTAATCTTGGTTTAGACAAAATCTATACCAAGATTTTGAAGTCTATAAACATAGATATCGAAGACGTATACGAAGTTGAAAACGATGCGGGTCTAGGAAATGGTGGACTCGGCAGGCTTGCTGCTTGTTTTATGGATAGTTTGGCAACGCTAAACTATGCAAGCATGGGACACAGCATACTCTATGAATATGGTCTATTCAAACAAAAAATTGTAGACGGCGAACAAATCGAACTTACTGATAGTTGGCGTTCAACTGGCGATTTTTGGCTACAAAAACGTCAAGATAAGAGTGTTATTGTTAGGTTTGGCGGAAATGTAATTGAAAATATGGTTGACGGAAAACTCGTTCCAACATATGAGAATTACACCGAAGTTCAGGCTATTCCTTATGATATGATATTAAGCGGTTTTGATAGTCAAGGTGTTGCTGTGCTTAGACTTTGGGAGGCTAAGAGTATCAATAAATTTGACCTTAATAGTTTTAGTCAAGGAGCATATGTTAAGGCGGTTGCCGAAGCGAGCGAAATCGAAATGATTAGCAAAGTTTTGTATCCTGCCGACGACCATTATGAAGGAAAAACTTTGAGACTAAAACAGCAATACTTTTTGGTGTCATCAGCACTTCAAAATATAGTTTCTACACATCTCAAAAGATACAAGAATTTGTCAACTCTATCGGACATGACAGTTATTCATATTAACGACACTCATCCCGCTTTGTGTATTCCAGAACTTATGAGAATACTTATGGACGATTATGGCTGGGAGTGGAATAGTGCTTGGAGACTTGTTAATAAGACAATAAACTATACAAACCATACAGTGCTTATGGAAGCACTTGAAAAATGGGATGAGAATTTATTTAAAACAATTCTTCCAAGAATATATCAAATTGTAAAAGAAATTAATCGCAGATTTACAAAAGATTTGTTAGACAACAGATCCGACGAGTTTGACCTGTCAACAGTCGAAAAAATGTCAATTGTAAGTCAAGGTCAAGTCAGAATGGCAAACTTGTCTGTGATAGGAAGTAATCACGTAAATGGAGTAAGCAAACTCCATAGCGATATAATCAAAAATAGTTTGTTCAAAGATTTTTCACGACTCTATCCAAACAAATTTACAAATGTTACAAATGGAATTGCACATCGAAGATGGCTATGTCAATCCAATCCAAATCTAACCGAACTTATTGACGGCAGTATTGGAACAAACTACTACTACGATGCAAATGACCTAAAAAAACTAACCAAGTATTCTGAAGATAAAACTGTTCTTTCAAAACTTAATAAAATCAAACAAAAGAACAAAAAAGAGTTTGCGGAATATTTGCGAAAAACTCGTGGAATTACCATAGACCCTAACATGCGTTTTGATGTTCACATCAAACGAATTCATGAATACAAACGTCAACTTCTCAATGTTCTTAAAATTATATATTTGTATTCCGAACTTCTTGATAGTCCAAACAAAGATGTGACTCCACAGGTATTTTTCTTTGGTGGAAAGTCTGCATCAAAATATAATATGGCCAAGAGAATAATTAAACTTATTTGCAAATTGTCGCAGGAAATTGACAAAAACCCAGTAGTTTCTGCCAAATTAAAAGTAGTATTCTTAGAAAACTACAATGTTAGTTTAGCAGAAAAAATCATTCCAGCAGCCGAAGTTAGTGAGCAAATTAGTCTTGCGGGAAAGGAAGCAAGCGGTACGGGCAATATGAAGTTTATGATAAATGGAGCATTAACTTTGGGAACTTTTGACGGAGCAAATGTTGAGATGAGTGAATGTGTTGGGAATGACAATATATTTATATTTGGTCTTTCAAGTGAAGAAGTTGATAATGCATGGAAAGTTGGGTACACTCCAAAAGAGATATATCTAAACAATCCAAAAGTTCACAAGGTAATTGAGATGCTTAAAGTTGGATTTGACGGTGAAAAATTTGACGATATTGCAAATTATTTAATTGAAGGCGGACGTCCAGACCCTTATATGTGTTTAATTGATTTCGATAGTTATCTTAATTGCTATCACAAAATGGACGAGACATACAAAGACAGTATGGCATGGGCAAAAATGAGTTTGCAAAATATTGCAAATTCAGGGTTCTTTGCCGCCGACCGAAGCATTGAAGATTATGCAAACAATATTTGGAATTTGAAACCAGTTAAATAAAAACTTATAGTAAAACAAGGTGAAAAAATGGAAAATTTTGTTTTTAATCCAATTAATAACAAAAAGCCAAGCGGTGCATGTTGTAAAGGCACAACTGTTTCTTACGAACTCAAAGTCATAAAGTTCGTAGGTATTAAAAAAGCATATTTTGTAATGCACCAAGATGGACAAGATGAACAAAGATATGAAATGACTCACAAATATGCAGACGATAGATATTATCATCTTGAGTTTTCACATACTTTTTTGGAGTCGGGATTTTTTTGGTATCATTTTGAAGTGGAGACAAACGAAGGCGACTTTAAGTTGATTAGGTCGGACAATCTAGATGTGATGCAAAGTCCCGCCAATTCGGACTTTTTGCAACTAGTAATTTCTAAAGAAAGCAAAATAGATAATAATTTCAAAAAAGGGATTATCTATCATATTTTCGTAGACAGATTTAATAGGTCGGGCGAGGTTAAACCAAGAAGTGGACTAAAACTAATTGATGATTGGCAAAAACCTATTGAGTATGAGTATAACGAAGTCGGAGAGAGAATTAACGCAAATTGTTACGGCGGAAACCTGCAAGGAATTATAGAAAAATTAGATTATCTCAAATCACTTAATGTAAGTATTATATATTTAAGTCCGATTATGGAAGCAAACAGTAGTCACAAATATGATATTGCCGACTATTCCAAAATAGATAGCATGTTTGGCAACCAAGAGATATTTGAAACTCTTATCAAAAAAGCAAAAAAACTTGGAATATCTGTAATACTAGACGGTGTATTTAATCATACGGGTAGCGATAGTGTATACTTTAATAAACTTGGAAGATACCGAACAGTTGGCGCTTACCAGAGTCCAAACTCCAAATATTATTCGTGGTATAGTTTTGATAAATACCCCGATGAATATAGTTGTTGGTGGGGAATTAAGACGTTGCCACAAACCGAAGAAAACTCAACGTTTTTTGATTATATTGCTGGACGTGGCGGAATAATTGAAAAGTACATGGCTATGGGTATTGCGGGATTTAGACTTGACGTTGTAGACGAACTTACAAACAAATTTACTCATGCAATTTGTGATGCTGCAAGACGTGTTAATCCCAAGGCTATTATGGTAGGCGAAGTGTGGGAAGACGCATCGACCAAAATATCATATGACGAACGCAAAAATTATTTTTTGGGTGGAAATCTGGATAGTGTTACAAATTACCCTATGAAAAATGCTATTTTGGATTTTATAAAAACTGGAAATGTAAAAAATTTTGTAAACATTATTAATCTTATCAAGGACCAGTATCCAAAGTCTATTCAAAATAATCTTATGAATATCCTAGATACCCATGACACAGTCAGAGCATTGACTTATTTGGGAATTGAAGACGATATAAATACCAAACAAGAATACAAACTAACTCCCGACCAAAGAGATAGGGCGAAAAAACTATTAAAATTAGCAACAATCATGCAGTATACAGTTATGGGTATTCCTACAGTATTTTATGGCGACGAAGCGGGTGTGGAAGGAACTCTTGACCCGTTCTGCAGAAAACCTTATCCATGGGGAAACGAAGATTTGGAATTGGTTTCTTGGTACAAGAATTTGGGTAAATTGCGAAACGACAAAGTATTTGACGGTGGGGATATGAATATTTTGTATGCAATGGACGGAGTTGTCGCTTATGAAAGAGTAAAAGGCGACCAAAAAGCAATTATTATAATCAATCGTGGAAACAAACCATTTGAATTTACACTTATGAAAACTATGACTAATTACTTTAATAGCGATAGAGTTAGTGGCAAAATTCAAGTAGAAACTTGTGATGCATTAGTTTTAATTTAGAGAGAAAAAGGGAAAAATTATGAACATATTTTCAAAAATTTATTGTAGAGTTTATCAAACAATTTTTAAGTGGATTATCCCGCTTATGCCTTATCGTGAGCCACAAATTTTGAATAGTGTATTGGACATAAAAAATATTTTGAACGAAAAAAACATAGATAATGTTTTGTTGGTTACAGACAAGGGTATACGAAGTCTTGGTCTTACTGAGAGTTTGGAAAAAGACTTGAAAGATAGCGGAAAAAATGTTTTTGTGTTTGATGAAACAGTCCCTAATCCAACTATCAATAATATTGAAGATGCGTACAAAATGTATGTAGATAACTCGTGTCAAGGAATCATTGCTTTTGGTGGCGGAAGTGTTATGGATTGTGCCAAAGTTACAGGTGCTAGAGTTGTCAATCCAAAAAAATCTGTTCAAAAAATGAAAGGACTTCTCAAAGTCAAAAAGGATTTACCTTTGCTTATAGCAATTCCAACAACCGCCGGAACGGGAAGCGAAACTACAGTCGCAGCCGTTATTACAAACCCCGAAACACATACAAAGTATGCAATCAATGACTTTAAGTTAATTCCAAGTTATGCTGTGCTTGACCCTACTCTTACTATCAATCTTCCAAAATCGTTGACAGCGACAACAGGCATGGATGCTTTGACTCATGCGATTGAAGCATATATTGGAAATTCAACAAACAAACACACTAGACATTGTTCACTCGAAGCGTGTAGACTTATTTTTGAAAATCTAGAAAAAGTTTATGACGATGGCAAAAACGAAAGAGCAAGAGCACATATGCTTAAAGCATCATATATGGCGGGTGTTGCATTTACAATATCTTATGTTGGATATGTTCATGCTATAGCACATTCTCTTGGCGGAAAATACAACACCCCACATGGACTAGCCAATGCTGTAATTCTTCCGTATATGCTTAGCGAATATGGTTCGACTATTTATAAAAAACTCAAAGAAATAGCCGTTTATTGCAACATCGCTAGGCCTTATGAAAGTGACCAAATTGCGTCAAGCAAACTTATTAACAAAATATTAGAAATGAATGAACATTTTGAAATTCCAAAGAGATTTGATTTTATTAATCCAGATGATATAAGCGAACTTGCTTCTCATGCAAGTAGAGAGGGTAATCCACTTTATCCCGTTCCTAAACTAATGTCAGCCAAGGAACTCGAAAAAATTTATTATCTAATATCCAAGTAAACTTTTTTTGCAAACGAAACATAAATTTGGCTATAATACTTGCAAAATTTAATATTTTTTGCTAAAATACAAAGTGTTAGAAAATTTAAGACAATTTTAGGAGATATTATGAATATTCAAGATGTAAAAATCAACTCAACTATAGAATTTGATGGCAAACTTTGGTATGTTGTTGAATATCAAAAAGTTAGCCGTCCAAGACTTGCTGCTTTATTTAGAACAAAACTAAAAAATATTGAAACTGGTCAAGTTTTGGAAAAGAACTTCCTTCCAAGCGAAACTGTTGGCGAAGTATTTGTAGATACCAAAGAAATGCAATATTCTTATGAAGATGGCGATTTGGTTTACTTTATGGATTTGGAGACTTATGACCAAGTTCCTTTTGACAAAGCACAAGTTCAAGATGTTATGAAGTACATCAAAGACGATACAGTTTGTTCTGTTAAATATGCCAATGGCAAACTTATTAGCATCGACCCACCTACATTTATTGAACTAAATATTGTAGAATGTGAGCCTGCTGTTGCTGGAAACACAAGTGGAACAGCATACAAGCCTGCCAAGTGTGAAACTGGACTGGTTGTTAAGGTTCCTTTGTTTGTAAACAATGGCGAAAGAATTAGAATAGACACTCGTACTGGCGAGTATATGGAAAGAGTTAAGTAAAAAACAACTTAGTCTATGTTGTTTGAAACTTGCAAAAAGAGAATCATACAAAAAAGTATAGTTCTCTTTTTTTCTTTAAACTTGTTTCAAAAATACTAGACTAAGGTCTTTTTTTGCACTTTAATTACCTATATTTATTTAATAATTAATTTGTTTTATGTTTTTGGTTATGATATAATAAACAAAAAAGGAGAAGATTATGGTAAATAAAAAATCATTTTTAATTTATTTGCTTGCTATGTTTTTGATAATTCCAGCTTTTTTGATGTTATCAGCGTGTGGCAAAAAAACTTTTAGTTACCTTGATGTAAAATTTTCAAATCAAAGCTCATCTATAGCCTGTCATTATGGCGATAATGCTGGGCTAGATAGTTTTGAGATTACTGCTCACTTTTCGGACGATTCAACGGAAATTTTAAGTTTGCAAAATGTTACAGTTAAAATTGAGTTTTGCGAAGGACATTATTCAAACCCTATTGAAATAGAATTATCTTCATACTTAGAAAAAATTGAATCAAATACACTTGATGTTGGCACCTACACAATTGATTTTACTTATATGGGGTCAACTGTATCGCTTACTGCCGAGGTCTATGCAGTTGCAAACACTTTAGATTACGAACTAGATTTAACAACAAATGTTAACTCTATGGGTGGCAAAACAATTGAGGATAACAATGTTATTTTCTATGGAACAAAAACAAGTGCAGTTGATTTAACTGTTATGACAGACAATAAGTTTGTTTCAAACAGTCAAATAGATGGGCTTTATATTCTTATGAAAAAAGTTGACGGTTCTGAAGGTATGCTAGATTATTATAATGTTAAAAATAATATGCCAGACAACTTGTTGACTCCGCAGAAGTATGCAGAAAAAAATATGTTATATAATTTATCTGATGATACTTATGACCGATTAAGTGAAATTACACCAGGCCAATATTTGATTTGTGCAAAAATTAAAGAAACAAATAATTTCTTTGCAACCTATTCAAGTTTCCAAAAAATAGAAATTTTAAAAGCACCATTTACCATTGAAAACGAAAATCTTACATCTGAAAATTATGATACTTATAATGGTTTACAATACACTTGGGCATTTGATGTTGAAAAAAGAGTAAGTAAAGATGTTACATTTAATGATATGTTGGCAAATGAAGAAAACAATTATTATCACACAAACGATTATTTTTCTAGTGGCGAATTTTCTTTAATATTAAAGGCAGGACAACAAACAGCTCAAGAGCAAATATCTCTTAACAATCTTGTTAGTGGCGAAGAATATGAAAATAATCTTTCAAAATTATTAAAGTACGGAAATTTCGTTGCAGTGCCATTTGAAGGCGAAACAGCATTGCGTGGTTATAATGCACAACAAAATGGCGAACAATTAACAGCAAAAGTTAAGTTTGTGCCTAATGAAGAGTATCAAAATTTATACGAAGAGTCTGAACCATTTTTAATAAAGCTTACGGTTAATAAGGGTTCATATCTTATTCCTAGACCAACTATCAACACTAACGAATATACTTATGATGAAGATGGCATTTTGCCAAGTGTTATGACATTTGATTATTTTGATTATGATTCTCAATTTGTTGCTGACAAGAGCACGGGTCTTGCCGAAAGTTATAAATCAGAAAATTATAATAAAATGTGGCAGTTTAGTGCAATAGGTGCTGGAACATATACAACAACAATATACTTTGCTGGAAATGACACGGCCAACGATATTGTAAATTTCTACTGGGAAGAAGATAAAACCATATCTCACGGTTCAACTTATAATGTCGAGTATGTTAAAAAAACAATAGGTGACACCGAATATATTATTGGTGTAAAATACACTTGGGATGTTCAAAAAGAAGAATTTAATAATTTGAGTAGCTTTATATACAATGAAGATGGCTTTAGCTTACGACTTAATGAAGATGGCGAAGCAATTATAATGTTTGGCCTTGGCCCAGATTCATATTATGAAGGCTTACAACTAACGTGGAGTGTGTTAGAAAAAGGTTTTAATCTTGATGGATATGGAACAACAAGTGCAACTGGCACATTAACTGATGTTCCAGGCAAAGAAGGAAATTGCAGATATAAGAAATTTATATTAAATACAAATGGTCTAGAATTAAATTCATCAGATTACAACATTGGATTTACTATCACTAATGTTGCTTCCGATAACTTTGGAACAATTAATGCAGAAAGCATCATTGTTACTTTAGCAGGTTACAGTTATTATCAAGATGAAAATTCAAATATATGCAAATCATTCTATGGCACCACAACTGATAATAATGAAGTTTATGCTGACTATCGTTTGTTTACTACGGGGGACACACTTCAAACCGTTTTAGATTCATTAAATAAAATAACTGGAACAAATGGCAGTTGGACAATCAAAAACGCAGATGACACAGAAATATCTGCTGATTATTCAACTATCAGTTTATCAAATGCAAGCAAATTTAAGTTTGTGTTTACAAGCAGTGTATGTTACATTAAAAATATAGGCACAGATTATGATTTTATAATACATTTCTTTGACCACGAACCAAATGCAAACGAATTTGATATTGCATCCGAGTAAAAACATTAAAAAAATGGGCTATATAAATCTATATAGCTCATTTTTAAAACATTCAAATTAGGTTCAAAAACCAAAACTTTAATTTATAAATCATATTTAATTATCTCAACAAAATTTCACTCAATTTAATAGTTATTAACTTGTCAGAATTTGTTAAATTAGCTATCCAATTTTGTCAAAAATACAAGTAAAAAATTTGTTTTTTATATTTTTTTGTGTTAAAATTAACTATGTATTAAAAGTATAAATATATTTTTTGAATATTTTTAAATAAAAATCATATATATTTACACAAATACAAGCCAAAATAAAGTAACTTTTCGAATTTTGGTTTTAAGTGATAAAGGAATTATTGTGAATAGTTTTACTAAGTTTTTTAGTTCGGCATTTTTAAGATTGACTCTTTTGCTACTTATTAATATTGCAATTATTTTTGGTTGCGACTATTTTGGATATGTTTATATCTATTCTTTGGCATGTGCACTACTTGCTTTAATTTCAATTTTCTTTTTGTCGGGAAGGGAAGAGAGAGATAGTTACAAGGTTACCGTCTTTCTTGCTATGTTTGTAGTTCCTTTTTGGGCAATTGGTTATGCTGTTGCACTCAAAGACAGAAAGGGTAACAAAAAAATTAAAAAAGAATGGTCGGATATTATTTATAGAAATCGCAAAAGCGTTTTTCAAAGTAATGAAACTATGGCAAATCTCAAGGCTGTCAATACTCAAGCCTACAAGACTTGTAATTACTTAGTTGATACTGTTGGAATGCCATGCTTTCAAAATGCAAGTGTCAAATATTATAGTTTTGGCGAAGCATATTTCAAGGACTTAATTGATGAAATTAATAATGCACAAAACTATGTTTTGCTTGAGTGTTACAAAATTGTGCCGGGCAAACTATGGACAGAACTTTTTGATACCCTTAGACTCAAGGCAAGACAAGGCGTATCTATCAAATTGGTTTATGACGATGCGGTTTGTACAAAATTTATCTCACGTGAAGACTTTTTAAAAATGCAAAATCATGGAATTGAGACGGTTCCATTTAATCGTTACAAACCGTTTGCTGGAAGTTTTGTTAATTGTAGAAATTTCAAAAGACTTACTGTAATAGACGGGAAAGTTGGATTTTTTGGTGGATTTAATATTGATGACGAGTATGTTCAAAATATTGATTTGACAAATGCAACCAAAGACTGCGGGGTCAGAATTATGGGCGAAGCAGTCAAAAACTTGATTGTGATGTTCTTTGAAGATTATCAATTTGCAAGCAAAAAAGTAATCAATCTACAAGACTACTTTGCCGATTCAACTCCGGCCAAAACCAAAGATTGGATATTGCCGTATTCTACCAATCCTGTTTCTTTGGACCATACAAACAAAAATATTTTGCTTAGCCTAATTAATAATGCCAAGGACAATATAGCAATTGTTACGACTTATTTGGCACTCGATGACGAACTCAAAAATGCACTAATTGTTAATGCAAAATCTGGTATCAAAGTAAGACTAATATTTAGTAGCGAAAAAGTATCTCAAAAAATCAAAACACTATCTCGTTCGTACTTTTATGATTTAATCAAAGAAGGAATCGAAGTCTATGAATACAAGGGTGGCAAGATGACCACACGACTTATTATGATAGACAATAATTCTGCTTTGATTTCGACAAATAATTTGGATAGCCAAAATACCTATAAACACTTTAATGCAGGAATTTATTTGTATGGCGATAGTGTAATACTTATGTATAATGACATAAGAGAGATTATAAATGGCGCACAATTAGTAACAATCAAAGATATGCAAAAACGAAAATTAAGCGAAAAAATCAGCGCTTGTTGGAGTAAATTTATAGCATTGTTCAGATAATAAAAAATCACCATGAGAAATTTAAAGTGAACCCTATGTGACTCGCTTCAATAATTTCATGGTGTTTTTTTGATAATAAATATAAAATTATTTTAAATGCACTTGCAAATTTTGAAAATATGTATTAGAATGTAATGTGTAAATTTAAATATGCTCCCATGGTCAAGTGGTTAAGACGTCGCCCTCTCACGGCGGAATCAGGGGTTCGAGTCCCCTTGGGAGTACCATACAAAGTCCTTTCGGACTTTTTTTGTATCCTTACGGGGACTCTATTGCTAACGCAATTGATGTTTCACATCAAAACCCCTGATACTCAGGGAAGGTACTCGGGGACCCGAAAGACGTTGTCTTTCACCCGAGAATTGACGCATTCGCTTAATGCGAGTCCCCTTGGGAGTACCATACAAAGTCCTTTCGGACTTTTTTTATGTATTTAAAAAATATTTATTTGCTATTGGGTGGATAAAGTGCTAAAATGGTCATAGAGATATTGTGAAAAGGAGAATTAATGGAAACATCAAAGGTTTATTTCACAAGAGACATAAGTCCCGACGGGTTAATCAAAATTTTTGATGCAATGGGCGTAAAACTCAAAGGAAATGTAGCAGTCAAAATATCTACCGGAGAACCGGGCGGGCACAATTTTTTGAGTCCACAACTAATTGAACCATTAGTTAAACGATTAAATGGCACAATTGTTGAATGTTTGACTGCATATCGCGGAAAGAGATTTGAAGTTGCCGACCACTGGCAAGCCATTGCCGACCATGGATTTCAAGCAATCGCGCCTTGTGATATTATGGACGAAAATGGCGAGATGCAACTGAGAGTTGATGGTGGAAAGAGACTAAAAAACACCAACCTTGTTGGCGAACACTTGAGAAATTATGATTCAATGCTTATGCTTTCGCACTTCAAGGGACATCAAATGGCTGGAATGGGCGGAGCACTCAAGAATATGAGTATTGGAGTCGCTTCCAAGCGTGGGAAAGCATGGATACATTCTTGGGGGAATACGACCGAGCCTGACGAGTGCTGGAATTTTGCAGAAAATCAAGATGCTTTTTTGGAAAGTATGGCAGAAGCGTGCATGGGAGTTATGGACTACATGGGCAGGGAAAACATCGTTTATATAAATGTTGCAAACAATCTATCAATTGATTGCGATTGCATTGCAAATCCCGCAACTCCAAAAATGAAAGATATTGGCATATTCGCTTCCACCGACCCAGTTGCAATCGACCAAAGTTGTTATGATACTATTATGAATAGTGTCGACGAAGGCAAAGAAGATTTGGTTGCAAGAATGCTAGATAAACATGCTATTCATATCGTCGAAGAAGCCGAAGAATTAGGGCTTGGCAGACGAAATTATGAAATTATAGATATAGATAACAAAGGCAATGTATGAGAAATCCAATCAAAATTGGAATAGTCGGGGCGGGTAACGTCGGGAGAACTCTCGCTGTTATACTTTCCGCCAATGGCTATTATGTCGAAGCGGTTACGGGGAAAAGTCCGCATAATATACAAATTGACAACTACACCGCATATGAGATTACTGGCGATTTTGGAAATAAACAATACTTGGTTAGGGTTATTGCAGATATTGTAGATTTATCCCAAGATTTGGATATAATATTTGTGTGTACCAAAATTTTTGACGCAGTTTCAATGTTAAAAGTTTTGAGAGAAAAAATTAAACCCACTGGGGCTATTGTAACTATTCAAAACATGTTTTGGATAGATAGGGTGGCGAGTTTGGTTGATCCAAACAATATGGTTTGTATGCACTTGGATTTTTCGTGCAAAACCGTTGGCAAAAAAACATATATCAAAAATTCTGATGGCATCAAACTCGGGGTTGTTAGAAAGGAAGCGTTTGACAAACTCGAAATGGTGCATGACGTCCTTTCGAATGTTTGTAGAGTCAAAGATACAAACGATATTGTTGGTCTTACGCTTGGACGAAATATAATAAACATTTCAATATCTTCGCTTGGTGCAATATCTGGGCTAAAACTCAAAGATATTTTGCTAGATAGAAACGGAAGATATCTGTTTGTCAAAATTATTGAAGAAGAAATGTCTTTGCTTAATCTTTTGAACATTAAGGTTATGCCATATGATGGAAAATTAGATTATTACAAATTTTTGGAGAATGGTATTTCGGGGAAAATATACAAGCGAAAAATCATGCGGTTGCTTATCAAAAACAATGGAAATATAGTCTCAAGCGCACTTAGAGACTTTGAGTTTGGACGAAAATCTGAACTATTAGTGGTTTTAAACAACTTTATTAAGTATTCAAGTTTTAGGGGGCTAAAAGTTCCTTATATTAGACAAATTTATGATATGCTTTGTCAGATTTCCAAAAATGAAAGACGCATATCTGAAGATGCTTTTTATGATAAAAATTTAGTTAAAATAGGAGAGAAAAAATGATAATAGAAGAAATTAAAAAGGCAAATATTCAAGCCATGAAAGACAAAGACCAAAAGGCAAGAGCAATATATAGTGTAATTATGAATAAACACTTGATGGCTACAGTTGATGCAAGAACAAACGGCAAGGAAGTAGACGATGCTGATATGGTTAGAATTATTCAAAAGACCATAAAAGAACTCGAAGAAGAAAGAGATAATTACAAAAAAGTCGGAAATTTGGAAGAAGTAGAATCAATTGAATATCAAAAATCTCTACTCGAAAAATATCTTCCAAAACTGCTTAGCAACGAAGAAATTAAGGCGATTATAATGACTTTGGACGACAAAACAGTTCCTTCGGTTATGAGACACTTTAAGACAAACTACAATGGCAAATGTGATATGAAAGCGGTGTCAGACGTTCTCAAAACTTTGTAATGTCAAAATATTAATTTGGCCACAACCAGAGTAAACCAAAAATTAGAGAATTGCTTTTGATAAAACGAAAATTAAGACAATTCCAAAGTTTTAATTGTAGAAAAAAAATAAGTTGAAGTGTTCAACTTATTTTTTTGTACATAATTTATTTTGTTTAAATAAACTCATGTTGGCATAGTTAAATTTGCAAACGTGGTATTTTAAAACCGAAATTTGGGGTTATTAAAATTATGTTGAAAAAGCGTTTGGTCTTCAAATTTTATCTTTCCATGTCGTCGTCGTGTTCTTTTTCTTTTCCGCCATTATCTTGAAGTCCGTCGTCTTTGTTATCGCCACTATCAAATCCAGTAGGCTTTGGATTGTTGTTTGGTTTGTTGTTTGGAGTTTGATTGTTGTTTGGTTTGTTTTTCATAGGTGAGTTTGTTTGGTTATCTTTGAAAGGCATTCTGTCGCCTTGTTGGGCACTCTCAAAGAATTTGTCTATCATCTCTGCAAAACTTCCAAAGTGATTGCCTACTATTTCATTCATTAATCCCTTGTAGGATATATCGCTAGGAGTCTCGCTTGGTTGGTCGTCAACAAATCTAATATTTGGGTCGTCGGCATACTTGGCTTTGAGTGTGTCGAGTTTTTTCTTAATTCTAATGTGGTTAATTAAGTTTAAACCAAGTGTTGAAATGTTTATTTGGGCAATGTCGTTTTCTTTTGGATTTGTGTTATAGTGGATAATTCCCATAGGTTCGGCCTCAAAGGCATCTATGTTTTGGTAGGATTGTTCTGAGTCGTCAAGATTGTTTTGGTCTATATTTTCATAATCTTCGTCGCTTGGCGTGTCTTCTTCGGAATCCGCATGTGTTCTATTATCCGAATAATCCAAAGGGTCATAGCCAAATATGTCTTTTAGATTGGTTTTGATGTCAATCCCCTTAATTGCACCCATATCGTAGTAGGTGTTTAGCAGTGCAATTTCTTCGTCGAGACTTAGCGGTTGACCAAGTCTTAATTTGCTTATTCTGTAATTTAGATTGTAATAATCGTATTCGTCTTTTTTGACTTGGTTGTGGGATTTGTAAATCTCAGCAAAAACCTGGTCAGAATATATATTTTGAGATAGTATGTCTTTGTCAAGAGACAATTCTTCGCCAGATATGGTGCTAAGAAGACTATACATAATTTCGGAAATGACATATTGTTTTGTGTCATAAAAGCAATTTGACTCAAAGTACAAACTAGTGGTATAATCTTCCATCTTTTTCAGATAGTTATTAAGAATTTCTCGTTCGGGAGAATTGTTGCGTTTTTTGCTGTCTTGTATCGCCAAGTATTTATCCAAAGTGTCAAGCAACAATTTCTTTTTTGCATTAATAATTCTGCAAGTTGCATCGACTTGTTGATTTTCGCTTTCTAGCATTCTGAAAGGGATTTTTCCGCATCCCAAATCTTTGTGAACGAGTGCTAAAACATTTTTCAAAATATCTTCGGAATTATCGCAGTTTTCGGGGTTAATGGCATAATCAAAAGAGAATATTTTGTCCTCCGACTTAATTGTATAAATAGTTTTGTCTGATTCGCCAAAAGTTAGTTTGCTTACGATTATATTGTCGTCCAAGCCTGCAACTGCAAGTGCAATTGCCAAATTATCCGTGTCTTGTTTCATTTGTTCCGCCTTACAAATTTAATAATTAATTGTAGCATATCCAAATTCCATTTTCAATAGTTAATCCCAAAAAACATAGGTCTGAATTTAATAAAAAAGCATATTAGACACTCAAATTTGTCTAATATGCTTTTTGATGTACGTATTAATTATTTTCTTCTGGGTTGTAAGGTGGAAGAAGTTTCATAACTTCGGCAATAGCATTAATTGCTCTGTCTAGTTGTTCGTGAGTATGAGTTGCTGTGTAACTTGTTCTTAGTAAACTTTGGCCAACTGGAACTGCTGGGGAAACACAAGGGTTTACGTATACTCCACGTTCTTGAAGCATCTTGCACGCAAGGAATGTTCTTTCGTTGGTGTATGTGTAAATTGGGATAATTGGGGTAGTGGCTTCAATTATCTTAACACCTTTGGCTTTGAGACCTTTTCTCATATAATCACTAACTTCTCTTAGTGCTTCAACTCTTTCTGGGTGTTCTCTCAAAATCTTGAGAGATGCTCTAGCACAAGCAACACTTGCTGGGGTTATAGATGCTGAGAATATAAAAGGTCGACTATTGTGTCTGACAAATTCAACAACTTCTTTTTTGGCAGCCATATAACCACCAAGGCTTGCTAGAGACTTGCTAAATGTTCCCATATAAATATCCACATCGTCTTCTAGTCCAAAGTGTTCAGCAGTGCCTCTGCCATGTTTTCCAAGAACTCCAAGTCCGTGTGCGTCATCAACCATTACTCTTGCACCATACTTTTTGGCAAGTTTAACGATTTCAGGAAGTTTACAAATATCTCCGCCCATACTGAAAACTCCGTCTGTTACAATAAGTATTCCTTTGTCTTCAGGAATGGATTTTAGTTGTCTTTCCAAATCTTCCATGTTGCTATGTTCATATCTTAGTAGTTTGGCATAACTTAGTCTGCATGCGTCATAAATACTAGCATGATTTTCCTTGTCGCCAACGATAACATCATTACGACCACAAATTGCACTTATGATTCCTAGATTGCTTTGGAATCCGGTTGAGAAAGTTACAACCGCTTCTTTATGTAAGAACTCTGCTAGTTCTTTTTCCAAAATTACGTGTTCGTCAAGTGTTCCGTTCAAAAATCTGCTACCCGAACAACCAGTGCCATACTTTTTGAGTGCCTCAATTCCCGCCTTGATTACATCGGGATGACTGGTTAGTCCAAGATAGTTGTTAGAACCAATCATAACAGTCTTTTTGCCATTCATAATAACTTCGGTGTCTTGTCCCGAAGTAAGTTCGGTGAAGTAAGGATAGACATTGTCTTTTTTTAGACCTTCAACCATTTGCATAAACTCGTTATGACATTTTTCAAATAAATCCATATATATCTCCAATTAACTTGTATTACAAAAACTATTGTAGCACTTTAAACCCATTTTGTACAAACAATTTGGGCAAAAAAAACAACTCCCGCCATATTTTTTGGATAAAGACCTTTTGATATGAACGGGAATGGGGTAAGGAATTACTATTTTATAGATTGTCTTTAATAAAAGATTTTTGTTAGGTCAAGGTCGGTATACAAAATGCTTTTTGTGTCTTTAAAAAAATTGCTGTCTTTGGTTGAAGTATTTATTTGATAAGTGTAAAAGACAAAGTTGATTGCAATTAAATAGATGATATCTTTTAACGAAAAATTATAGACACTTTTGATAATTTTTAAATAGGTAGGATTATTCTTAAAGAATTGCCCAATAATAAAAAAGAACTTTAATCGGTTTTTCTTTCGATGTTCAGATTTGATATTTTCAGAAGAAACCACTATTCTTTTATCTATTAAATTATTTAATTCTTGATTTAAGTCATTCAGTACAAATTTTCTACATTCGTCGGTTGGATATAAAAATTTGCTTAATAATATTTTATCTTCTTTTGTAAATTTATTCATGTTTTTCCCTTTTGATAGCTGTTGCTTTAAATACTAGTATATTTAGTCGCACATCTAAATTATAAATTATTTTTCCTTAAAATAAAAGCAAATTGATAAAGAAAAAATGTCTATTTTTGTCGATTTATGGTTTAGGAGAAGATTGTGGATAAATTCAGCGATATTTTAAGCGATTTGATTATTGAAAATAATTGTTCGCTAAGGGAACTGGAACGAAGATGCGGAGTTGCTTCTTCACAACTTAGTAGATATTTGAAAGGAACTATTCCAAACGTAAAAGTTGCTATGACTTTGGCAAATTATTTTGAGTGTGGCTTGGATTATCTTTTTGGCTTGAGTGATGAAAAACAAAATATATTTTATGCTAATTTTGATACTTATAATTTTATAAAAATTTATTTAGATTGTCTCAGTAAATGCAATATCTCACATTGGAAATTTGCACAAAAAATTGGACTTAATGAATCATGTCTAAGACACTGGCAGGCTGGCGAAAGTCCAAATATGTCGACACTTATTTTAATTGCAGATAATTTAGGCGTTTCGCTTGATATGTTTTTTGAAATAAAACATTAACATATGGCGAATAAATGAATACATTTCAAGAAAGTTTAAACGAATTATTAGGACATGAGTGCAAATAACTATATAAACAAGATAAAAACGCTGTTTGGATTTTTTATTTTCAAGCAGTGTTTTTTGTATGATTTTTGGGCAGAATTATATGCAAGACATAAATATATTATATATTATATATTAATATATATAAAATTGCATATTTATGCTTGTTTATTGTGGACAAACATGGTATAATTGTTGTGTATAAAATAAGGTTTTTTAAAAAACTTTGATGGGAGATATTATGGAAGAACAAAATGAACATATCCTTATGAAATCTGAAAAATATGATGCGGGCGATATTCAAGTTTTGGAAGGACTTGAACCGGTTAGAAAAAGACCGGGCATGTATATTGGTAGCACGGATAGTCGTGGTTTGCATCACTTGATAACCGAGATTGTTGATAATAGTATTGACGAAGCATTGGCTGGTTATTGTGACCATATCAAAGTTATTATTAACAAAGACGGAAGTTGTACCGTTATTGATAACGGACGTGGGATTCCTTGCGGTATGCACAAGACAGAAGGCAAGAGTGCGGTTGAAGTCGTTTTGACCAAATTGCATGCTGGCGGAAAGTTTGGTGGCGAAGGTTACAAGATTAGTGGTGGACTTCATGGGGTAGGTTTGTCTTGTGTTAATGCTCTTTCCGAATGGCTTGAAGTCGTTGTTGAACAAGACGGAAAGATTCACAAACAACTATACAAACGTGGCGTTCCACAAGAACCACTCAAGGTGGTTGGCGATACTGCTCAAACAGGTACAAGTGTTACATTTATGCCAGACTACGAAATCTTTGAAACCCTTGACTTTGATTACAACGAACTCAAGAGTAGATTTAGAGAAATTGCATTTTTGAACAAAGGTCTTACAATTTCTATTGAAGATAGACGTGGCGAAGAACCTGTTGGTGAGACTTTTAGATTTGATGGCGGAATTGTTGAATTTGTTGATTATCTTAACAAAAACAAAGAAACACTATTTGAACACCCTATTTATGTCGATGTTGTCAATAAGACAAACGAAGTCGAAATTGCCTTCCAATTCAACTTGGGTTACAACGAATTTATTAATAGTTATGCCAATAATATCAATACCGAAGAAGGTGGTACTCACCTTGAAGGATTTAAGGCATCACTTACAAAGATAATTAATGATTATGGAAAGAATAACAGGATTCTCAAAGATAGCGAAAAACTATCTGGCGAAGATGTTAGAGAAGGTATAACTGCTATAATTTCTGTCAAACTTATGGACCCACAATTCGAAGGACAAACCAAGACTAAACTTGGAAACTCCGAAATGCGTAAAATTGTATCCGATGCAATGCAAGAAAAGTTTGGTGCGTTCCTAGAAGAAAACCCTGCTATGGCAAAGGAATTAATACTCAAATGCGTAACTGCCAAACGTGCTAGAGACGCTGCCAGAAACGCAAGAGAGACAACTCGTAGAAAAGGTATTTTGGAAAGCACAACATTGCCGGGCAAACTCGCTGATTGTACAAACAAAGACAGAAAGAGTAGTGAAATTTATTTGGTAGAAGGAGATAGTGCGGGCGGTACTGCAAAACAAGGTAGAGACCGTACATTCCAAGCAGTCTTGCCTCTTAGGGGAAAGATTATTAATGTCGAAAAAGCATCTCTTCACAAAGTTCTTGAAAGTCAAGTTATTAAGGATATGATAACTGCTTTTGGTTGTGGCATATCTTCGGAGTTTAACGAAGAAAAACTTAGATATGACAAAATTATTATTATGACTGATGCCGATGTCGATGGAAGCCATATTAGAATACTACTTCTTACATTCTTCTTTAGATTTATGCAACCACTTATTGAAAATGGTCATGTATTTATTGCACAACCACCACTATACAAAATTGTGTATGGCAAAAATGTATGTTATGCATATTCTGACGAAGAACTTAACCAAATCCAAGAAGAAAAAGGCAAACCAAACGATATTCAAAGATACAAAGGTTTGGGCGAAATGAATAGCGAACAACTTTGGGAAACAACAATGAGTCCTGAAAATCGTATTTTGCTTAGAGTTACTATGGAAGATGCTTTTGAAGCAGATGAAGCGTTTAACAAACTTATGGGCGAAGACGTTGAAATGAGACGTAAGTTTATCGAAGAAAATGCGACACTAGTCAAAGACCTAGATGTTTAAAAAGGAGTATAGACATGGAAAGAGACGAAATTGAAAAGATTTTAGACAAGATTGACGCCAGCAAAATCATGGATGTTAAGGTCAAGGAAGAACTTGAAAAGTCTTTTATAGCATATGCTATGGCTGTTAACGTTAGCCGTGCTATACCAGATGTAAGAGACGGACTTAAACCCGTTCACCGTAGAATTATATATGCTATGGGGAACAACTTGGGACTTTATAATGACAAGCCTTTTAGAAAGTGTGCAACTATTGTCGGTGAAGTTATGGGTAAATTTCACCCACATGGCGATTCGGCTATCTATGATGCACTTGTAAGACTTGCTCAAGACTTTACAATCAACTGTCCGCTTGTTGACGGGCATGGAAACTTTGGTTCGGTGGACGGAGACCCACCAGCCGCTTCACGTTACACCGAAGCAAGACTTACAAAAATTGCTGGAGAAATGCTAAACGGTATTAACCAAGAAACCGTAGATTTTTATCCTAACTTTGATGGACGTGAAATGCAACCAACCGTTCTTCCAAGTAGATTTCCAAACCTACTTGTAAACGGTTCAGACGGTATCGCTGTCGGTATGGCAACAAACATTGCTCCACACAATCTATGCGAAGTTATCAATGGCGTAATTGCTCTTATTGATAACCCAGAAATTACTATTGACGACCTTATGAAATACATTCCAGCACCAGACTTTCCAACCAAGGGCATTGTGCTTGGCGGTAGGGGTGTTAGACAAATGTATGAAACGGGTAAGGGTACATTTATAATCAGGGCCAAGACCGAAATTGAAGAAGAAAAAGATAGACAAAAAATCGTTATAACCGAAATTCCTTATCAGGTTAACAAGGCAAAACTTATTATCCAAATCGCCGATATGGTTAAGTCCAAGAGAATTGAAGGCATATCCGATATTAGAGAAGAAAGTGATAGAACTGGTATGCGAATTGTAATTGACGTCAAACGTGATGCCAATGCTCAAGTAGTTTTGAATAACCTATTCAAAATTACTCAACTTCAAATTTCCTTTGGTGCGATAAATCTAGCACTAGTCAATGGCACTCCAAAGGTACTCAATCTCAAAGAAATTTTGACATACTATCTTGACTTCCAAAAAGAAGTTATTACAAGACGAACCAAGTTCGAACTTGACAAAGCCGAAGCAAGGGCGCATATTTTGGAAGGCTTGGTTATAGCACAAGCAAACATTGACGAGGTAATCCGTCAGATTAAACTTTCTAACGACAAAAACGATGCGGTTGAAAGACTTACTAGACTATTTAACTTGGACGAAAAACAGGCGAATGCAATTCTTGATATGAGACTTCAAAAACTCACAGGGCTTGAAGTTGAAAAACTCAAAGCGGAACTTGAAGAAGTTGAAGGACTAATCAAACAGTACAAAGAAATTTTGTCAAGCGAACTTAGGGTTTTGGAAATTATCAAGGGCGACTTGATTGAAATCAAAACTAAATATGGTGTTCCACGTAAGACCGAAATCAGTTATGACTATTCAAGCATAGATATTGGCGACCTTATCCCAAGGGAAACAGTAGTACTTTCTCTTACACATGGTGGATACATCAAACGTATGCCAGTAAGCGAATACAAGGCTCAACATCGTGGTGGAATGGGGGTTGTTGCTCACAAGACCAAGGAAGAAGACTTTGTTGAAAATATCTATGTTACATCAAGCCACGATGACTTGTTGTGCTTCTCGACCAAAGGCAGAGTTTATACAATCAAAGCCTACGAAGTGCCAGAAGCACAAAAACAAGCAAAAGGCAGGGCAATGGTTAATCTATTGCAAGTAGACAAAGACGAGAGAATTACAACGATTATTCCGCTTAAGGAAGACTCGGGCAATTTGATAATGTGTACACGTTTGGGACTTATCAAAAAGACCCCAGTAAGCGAATTTATGTCAATTAGAAAGGGTGGCAAGATTGCCATTAAACTAAATGAAAATGACGAACTTATTGCTGTTTATTTGACAAACGGAAACGACGAAGTGTTGATTGCAAGTTCAACAGGCAAATGTATTAGATTTAACGAAAAATTTGTAAGGTCTATGGGTAGAGACACAATGGGTGTCAAAGCCATGAAACTAAGCGATAACGAAGTGATTGTTGATATGACAATAATTACTCCGGGTTCAGATATGCTAACTATTTCCGAAAACGGCTATGGAAAACGTACTCGTGAAGATGAGTATAGATTGCAAGGCAGAAATGGCAAGGGCATCAAGGCGGGCATATTTAATGAAGTTACGGGAAATCTTGTAAATTTAAAACAAGTAACTGATGATGACGACGTAATGCTTATAGCAGATGACGGAGTGGTAATTAGAGTTGATAGTAGTGAAATTAGTAAAATCGGAAGAAACACCAAGGGTGTAAGAATCATGAAACTCAAAGATAACGCAAAGATTGTTTGTGTTGCAATTACTAAGTCTGATAAGTCTCAAGAAAAACTTGCCGAAGATTTGAATGAAGACGAAGTTTTGGAACAACCAAATATTAGTTCGAATGCAATGGAAATTTCGGAAGACTTTGACGAAGAAACAAACACTGATGAAGAAGAAAATTTGGATGTCTAAAAACTTTTGACCTTGTACATATTTTGTAAAAAATATAGCAGGTCACAAAAAATCATGTTAATAAGTTAATTAAACTTTTTAAATGTAAAAAACAAAAATATAGGAAGAGATTTTGTGTCTCTTTCTATATTTTTTTATTTCATTCTTAATAACAATAATTATTTGTAATTCATGATTTTTTGTACACTGTATATATGGTAATTGTCACAAAATATATGCTTGTTGACAATTTCTTTAATATTGAATAATTATATAAAAACGCATTTAAATATGTTTTCAATCCTTTAATTTGGATTAGTGCAAAAGCAAAAATAAAAAAGCACACAAATAATTTTGGTGTGCTTTTATGTTTTAATCTATTTATTTTTTGTTGTCATTTTTGTCATCTGGTTTGTTTTGATTGTAGTCTTTGATAACAGTAATATTTTCTTGTTTAGAATTATTTTTTGACTTAGATTTTTGACTTAACTTTTTTGCTTTTTTAGATTTTGAAATTGTAACTGTTAGGGTAATTATTGCAATTAGCGTAACCGCACTGCAAAGTGCAAATATTATTCCTTTTTGACTGGTCACACTGAGACTGCATTTAATCTCGAATTCCTCGCTATTAATTAAGACTTCTCTGTCGTCAGCGATTTGTTTTGCTTTGAGTGTAACTGTTATTTTGTGACTAAGTGAGTTATCCAAAACTAGAATAGTTGTGCTTTTTGCTGTTACTGCATCGCCTTTGGTTGTTTTAAACTCAACGCCGTCCAAGTACCAAGTATAAACGTATTCTTTGTACTTGGATACTGGTGTGTTCGGTGCTGGTTCAACAGATAGAAAAATTTCTTCGCCCACATTAAATTTATCTTTGGTTGTAGAAATTTTGATTTCGTCTAGTACAGATTCTTGAACTATTATAGTTCGGGTTGTGCTTGTTGTGTTTCCGCTTAAATCTTCAAGCGAATATTTGATTAAATATGTTCCGCACACTGTTTCGTCTAGTTCGCTTCTATCTACTTTGACTGAGTTTGTTAGATTGTCTCCGCTATCCCACCCAGAGTATCCGGGGTCTTTCCACTCTTTGAATTGTCTCCAATACATTGTGGAATATCCTTCGAGTTTGATTTCGGGACTAATCGTATCCACAATTACAAAGGGTAGACTTACTGTTCTAGTTTTTCCAGCATATGTAATTTTGACTGCGGTATGACCTATTCCCGCTGTATCTGTGTTTGTTCTCGGAGTTAAATCGAGAGTGCAGACATTTCTGCCGATTCCATTTAAAATATAGTTTGTTCCGTCTTTGCTTAAATCCAAATCAAACAATTGTTTGCGTTCAACCTTGAATGTGTCTTTGATTTTGAGAGTAAATAATGTAAATTCTTTTGAAATATTTAAGCCATGAAAATACCCGCTTGTGCTATTTGGTGTGCCGGCAATTTCAATCTTATAATCTCCCAAAACATCTGTACCCAAAGTTTTAATTGTATTAATGCTAAGGGGCTGTCTAGAATTATTATAATAAAGGTTGTATGACAAATAGTTTTCGTCGTTAGTTCGAATGTAGTAAATTAAATTAATTTGTTCTTCGGGAAGACAAAGACTATATGTTTCATTTAAATTTTGAAGTCCAAATAACAATTTGTCGTTTGCTAAGTATTCCGAAGATGTTGTGCGTAAATCTATTAAATTATAGTTTAAATTAATCTTCTTGATTACTTCATCAAAATTGCTACGAATTTTGTAGGTCTGTTCTCCTATTGTAATTGTATCCATGGATTTGTTCAAACTTAAAAATTTAACCAAATTAGGCAAATCTTCATTTGAAATTTTGTTTCCCATTAAGCTAATTCCATTCAGGGTTTGTGGAAACTCAAATTGACATAATTCCATTAGGTCTTTGATGTTTAAATAAGATAAGTCCAAATAATTTTTGTTAGCAGTTGTCTCACTAAGACCAGTGTCGGGGTTTGTAGTTGTTGTAGCCTTGTAATCGTCGCTATTCAAAAAATCATCGGAATATAGCTTAGAATTTGAAGTTTTGCCAAGCAATTGACATATTTGACTTCTCAGGTTTGAGTTGGTCAAAACGACTTCGCTTCCGCCTTGAATCTTATTTACATAAGAGTAGGGTTTGGCAAGAGTAATTTCTTTTTGGGGTGTACCTACCTGAAATAAACCCAGTCCACACAAGATTGCAATACAAAATGTCTTTAATATTTTTTTCATGTTCCATTTTCCCCTAAAAATATTATTTAAAACATTAAAATGTATGATAAAATTTTAATTCTGCTTTATTAATTTTAGTTTACCACAAATAATATAAATTTGTGTACTAAAAAAGCACACTTTTCAATTTTTTGAAAAGTATGCTTTGAAATAACTATCTTTGTGCCTTGGTGTTATCTGCGTTGTTTTTTGGAACAATTTTATCTTTGCCACCCATATAAGGTCTGAGTACTTCAGGGATAAATATTGAACCATCTTTTTGAACATTGTTTTCAAGAAAAGCAATTATTGCTCTAGGACTTGCTAGAACGGTGTTATTAAGAGTATGTGGATAGTAGTTGTATTCGCTTCCTTTGATTCTGATTCCCAAACGTCTAGCTTGTGCATCGCCGAGTGTTGAACAAGAACCGACTTCAAAGTATTTTTGTTGTCTAGGACTCCATGCTTCAATATCGCAAGACTTAACTTTCAAATCTGCCAAATCTCCACTGCAACATTCCAAAGTTCTAACAGGAATATTCATATTTCTAAATACATCTACAGTGAACTTCCACATTTTGTTGTACCAATCCATGCTGTCTTTTGGCTTACAGATTACTATCATTTCTTGTTTCTCAAATTGATGTACTCTATAAAGTCCTCTTTCTTCAAGTCCGTGTGCGCCAATTTCCTTTCGGAAACAAGGACTATAAGATGTCATTGTAATAGGAAGTTCTTTTTCGTTTATTATTTGTTCTTTGAACTTTCCAATCATGCTGTGTTCACTAGTTCCAATCAAGTACAAGTCTTCGTTTTCAATCTTGTACATCATGGCTTCCATTTCATTAAAACTCATAACCCCATTAACAACGTCCGACCTTATCATAAAAGGCGGAATGCAATAAGTAAATCCGTTGTCAATCATGTAATCTCTGCCATATGCAATCATTGCTTCATGAAGTCTGGCAGCATCGCCCATTAGATAATAAAAGCCTGTTCCGCTAGTTCTCCCCGCACTCTCTTTGTCAAGACCATTTATGCTATTTAGAATATCTGCATGATATGGAACTTCAAAATCGAGTGTTCTTGGTGTTCCAAATTTTTCGATTTCAACATTTTCGCTATCGTCTTTTCCAATAGGAACGGAGTTGTCTATGATGTTAGGAATTATCATCATAATAGACTTAATCTTTTCGCCAAGCAAGGCTTCCTCTTCTTCCAAGTCTTTGAGTCTTTGGTTTATTCTTCCAACTTCTTCTTTGAGTGGGGCTATTTTGTCAAGTTGCTTTTCTCTAGCAAGCATGCCAATATCAGAACTTATAATATTTTTCTTGGCTCTAAGAGTATCTCCCTCTACTTTGAGTAGTCTATGTTTTTCGTCTAGTTCAAGCACTTCGTCTACTTTGCTTAGCTTTTCTTCTTGAAACTTATTTATTAAATTTTGTCTAACCAAATCGGGGTCTTTTCTAATAATGTTGATGTCTATCATAATAATATTTCTCCTTTCATTTTGACATAACTGTGGTGGATTTGTGACAAATATATTTATATTGTTGTCAAAAACTCCGCACTTGTTGTCAATATGTTTTATTAAAGTTCAAATAATCAAAAAAATCTCCAAGGAAAAATTCCTTAGAGATGAATAATAATATCCATGGTGCCACTCTAATTGAACTATACTTTAGTTCCACTCAATTTTAGTCTTTTCATTCATTCGCAACAAGACAAATTGCCTGCTTTCGCAGTATCTATTAGGGTAGAAGATTATGGTGTCTTTTAGTTGTCCTTTCAGCGCAATATTCCAAACAACTCTCTAAATAAAAAACTATCCAGTCATTCCCTAAATCATCGATAGAATTATTTTGATTTATTTGATTTTTAATATGTTTAATTATATTTTAAAAAATTCACTTTGTCAATAATTTGTTTTTAATTTTGAAAAAATGTTTAAATTATTTTTTTGTGTAAATACTTGTTAATAACAAATCTAAAAAATAGGAGATTAATATGCAAGAATTTGACAAAAGTAGAACAAAACAAAATTTGGCGCGAGCTTTTGCGGGCGAGTGTCAAGACGGGGCAAGATACCAATTTATGGCAACGCTTGCTCAAGACGAAGGATACAATTACATGCAAACCATATTTAAGACGCATGCAAAAAACGAAATGGCGCATGCCAAAAAATTTTACAATTTAATTACGGACAATTGTTCGTGCAAACAAAAGAACATTGAAATCTGCGGAGGATATCCGTTTACCAAGGGAAACTTGCTAGATACCATAAAAGATGCGATGGGGGTCGAAGAAAGTCAGAGCGATAATGTATATCCTGATTTTGCCAAGGTTGCCAAAGATGAGGGATATGCGGATATTGCCAAAGCATTTTTGTTTGCTTCGAGTGTGGAAAATTGCCACAAACTAATGCTTGAACAATTGTACACAAAACTCAAAGGCAAAAAATTATACAAAAGTCCAACAGCAATCAAGTGGAAATGCAGTAATTGTGGATTTGAACATACCGCCAAAAATGCTTGGGACGTGTGTCCAAGTTGTGACATGCCTCAGGGCTATGTTGAAATTCCAATTGACATGCAGTCTGGAGATGAATAACAAAAAGCCCTTGCTTGAATGCAAGGGCTAATTTTTATCTATTAAGCATAAATACATGTGTGCCAATTGAGAGTACTACAAAGTCGTCGTTTGAGTAAAAGTGATTTGGGGTGTGTCCATTGTATGCGTCTGCAAATGAACCAAGTAAGTCACCGCCAATGTTGTATATTTTGTAGGTGTAATTTGTATCGTTAATTTTTTGAATACATACTACAATTGTGGCTTTGATATTTGAATTGTCAGCAGTAGTTGAAGGACTTATTGTGTAAAGATTAACACTTTGATATTCTGTTCCTTTAAACTTGTCTCCACTTGTAGTCTTTGTGATAATAGGTTCTTCTTGGGTTAGACCTAATTGTTCTAAGTAATAATGGGTTGTTGTGGTTCCATAATTTGTCGAAGTCTCTTTGCGAATGTAATATTTATAGTCGTTAAGATACACAAAATTTTCGTTTGCCATTTTGTCTATAACTATTCCATTTTGATTGCAAATGTATGTGGAGTTTGAGTCCTGAACGATTATACTATCGTTTGTTGCAAATACATTGTTAAAGTTGTTTAGAGGACATATCAAATTGTAATTTTTGTCAATCAAATTAAAGTTTCTTGTGCCGTCTGTGCTAGTAATATATCTATCGTTATTTACTTTGATAATTTCATTAAACTCGTAGTTGATTTGTTTGGTCTGTAATCTTTCGTTAACAAGTTTTATGTTTGTTGCATCAAGTTTTTTGGCTTTGATATTTGTAACAGACAAAAGTACTGTGTCTACGTTAAAGTTTGCACTAACATTGTTTATTACAAAATCAAAGTTGACTTTGTCAAAAGAACCGTTTTTTAGGCTAAATTTATAGGTGTCAATTGTGTAATACGAAGTTGTTCCGAGTACCGAATTGATTGAACTAAAATCATATTTATCTTCGGTTGCTGGTTTTATTTCTTGGATAAAAATTGAGTTTCCAATTCTAAATTGTTTTCCGTCATCAATTAGAGAAGCTTCAATTTTTGCAGTTCCTTTTAGATTAAAGTTTATATCATAAATATCATATTCATAACCTTGAGTTTGTGATTCAAATTTAATTTCCCTGATATTTATAAAAATTGGTGTTCCGTCATTCAAAAATTCAAGCATAAATTGTTTGCTATCAACCGTTACTCCAAGTTGATTGTCTAATGTCTGAATCAAAACATGCTTTCCGTCTTTGATTTTGTATAAATTTGTATATGTTACATCGTTTTCATCGGTTATTTTCCATGTTTCATATCCGTCTAAATTATCATTATAATATCCATCAAAGTCAGAATAACTTTGGTCAAAAGCAATAGATTTTACAACAATCGTTTTGTCGTGATATTTATTGTTTATTTTTGTTTTTATTTTTTGATTTCTTTCTGATAAATTAATAGTTTTTGCTTTGATATTTGCTACAGGTTTTATTTCAAAAACTCCGCCTTCCAAACTTGTTTCAACTGAGTTCAAAAAATCTACTTTGATACCATTTTCATCAACAATTTCAAAAGTTGTCGAACCGCTGTTCTTTAATTTAAAGTATGTTTTTGAATAACTTCCGCCTGTATTTATAACAGTTACGTTGTCATAAATAGTGTCAACTATTTTTTTGTTTTGCTTATACGAAAATATGCCTTGTTTTAGTGTTGAATTATTTTTGATTATTTGGGCACCGTTGTTATAAACCGTGCCTACAGCCGAAGTTTCTGCACCAAAATTGATTTCAACGAGTTGTGTGTGAGAATTAAAGTTTATCTCATCGGTGGGTTTGAGACTAAATCTTTTGATATTAACCAAAATTATAGTCAAAATCACACCCAACAAAATTACTCCCACAATAACTGAACTAAGAATAATTTTGTTCTTTTTGGTAAGTTTGCAACTACTTTTTGTGTCTTCATGCAATGTTGTTTCAGTGTTTGTTTTTTTTGCCATATTTATCCTCCTTAATTTTAAAAAATTTATTCAATTTTTGTATACAGTAGTATACCCTAAATAAACAAGCGGTGTCAAATATTATTTCAAAAATGTGTCCACCACTTCAAAATACATAATTTTTTGGAAGTTTTTGCTATAAATCCAAAAAAATAAACCAACATAAATATAAATAAAAAATATTTATATATATAGCAAAATAATTTTTGATTTTCGACATAATGTGCTAAAATATCAAAGATAAATTACTTAAATAAAAAGGTGATTAGAATGAAAAAGGTTAAAACAATTATTGCAAGTTTAATGATTATGTGTGCTACGGCTATTATGAGTGCATGTTCATGTTCGGGGAATACTACTCCGGGCGTAACACCAGTCGCTGTGGACACCATTTCTATTACAAGTGAATTTGAAGGTTCGGTGAGAAATCCCGAAACCGGATATTTAGATATTAAGTGCGGAAAGGGCGATGCCTTTACGATAACTTATAGTTTGGGGCCAACCAATACCACCCAAACTCAAGTTAATTGGGAAATCGACCATGATGACGTAGTGGGTTCCAGAAACGGCATTTATTCGTATTCACAATCTCACACCCAAAATGTGACATTTGTTGCTAAAAAGGCTGGTTCGGCTACTATTAAATTTTATCCTTTCGGCACAACCAAATTTACATATGTTTATGTGCGTGTAAGCGAGGCCAAGGCGGATAGGTCAACTTTTTTGGCACCTTCTGGACTTGACTACAATCCAACAACTGGCAAAGTTACATGGAATGCAGTAACCAAAGTTCAAAAGCCAAATAGAGATATAATTGATGCACCAAGCGAAAACGGACTTGTAAGCGGACTTAGTGGTTATCTTGTAACTTATACGAATTTGGAAACTGGCGAACAGTTTAGCACTCCAAAAGACCAACCAATTATTAAATGCGAGTACGAACTTCCAAGGGGGAATACTTATGCAGTTAGTGTAAGTGCTAGGGGTGACGACTTTACAGTTAATGATAGTGCTTCAAGCGAAATACTCAAATTCCATCAATTAGGAGTTGCAACCGAACTAAACAACAACAATGGAGTTATATCTTTTGTAAGTTCAAAATATTCCAAGTCATATGACCTTCATTTTGGTGCAAAAAAACCATTTAATACAGACGTAAATGGCGTACAAAAAATCACCCTTAGATATGACGAAGCCTTTGATAAAATTGATGACACTCTAAACGAGTATAATATCAGTGTTGTTCTATATCCCGAAAAATACGATGTTGCAGTAAACGAAGGCAAAAATTATGTTGAAATTTCGGGCATTAGATATTATGCTAGTATTTCAACAGAAACAATCAAGGTTCAAAAATTACTTAAACCACAGTTTACAATCTCTCACAAAATGGCAACCAGTGATAATCCATATCAACTAAATGGTCTTAAGTTTGTCGAAGATATTACAACTAATCAACCACATCTAGGTTCAATTCTTTCGTGGGATGTTCCAAAGGTGTATGAAGACAAATACAAAGTAAAATTTAGATATAATATTTTCAAAGGCAACGTGCGAGTTTATCCTGCCGAAAATGAATATGCCGAGGGGACATCTTTTGATATGTCTAGTTTGTGGTCACAAGCGGGTGGATACGAAGGAGACTATACTCTCAAGGTATTTGCTTATGGCGACAAATCAAATACAATCACTAGCCAAGTTTCCGAGTATAAATTTATTCTTCTTGGCAAAATGACTTCTGCTAGTCTAGGTTCAGACAATGTTTTGTCAACTGGTAGAGCAAATTCATATATTCAAGGTGTAGACTTGTTCTTCCTTAAAAAATCTACAAATGGCTACGAACAAGCCGGAAGCAGATTTGTGTTTGTTGATGTCAATGATACAAATGGAAGTATTCCTATTAATATCAAAAACATTGATATAACCGAATATAATCTTTCTGCTGGAGAGTATGATATTTATGGAAGGTTTGTAGGCATTAATTCAAATGCCAAAGCACCAAATCCAGCAGTTAATTCGGCAACTGGAGAAATTTGCAAACTAAATTCCAAGACAATTAGAATTGCTGATGCAGTTGATTCTCAATCAATCTCAATTAGCAGTGACTCTATTTTGAAATTCAAACCAGTTAGTGGGGCAGAATATTTCAAAGACTACATTATAACTTTGTTTAAAAATGGAGAAACTGACAAATTTACAATTTCAACTAATGATTACACAATTGTAAATGGCTATGTTCAATTTGACATGGCTGAAAAACTAAGTGACATGACTGGCTCTGCCAAAATAACAGTTACAACCAAGGGTGTCAATGACGATAATTCCGATGGCATTGATTCGGCGGTTTCGAGTGTAATTGAATTCAGTAGACTTAATAAAGTTGACGAAAATAACATAACTCTAAATAATTATGTCCTAACATTCCCAACCGAAAATTCCTATGAATATATGATTAGAGTTGACGGGACAAATTATGAAGCAAAAGTAATGGCAACATCGACAGAAATGCAAGTCAATCTAAATACATTAAACGTTCAAAACAAAACTTTTGCCGAAATTATCTCCGAACTAGTAAATGCTGATAATGGTGTAACAGAAATAAAGATTAATATTCAAGGCTATGGCGGTCAAGCGTCAAATACGGGAACAAAAGGAAAACTCAATGGCTTTGTATCTAGCAAGACATTTGAATTGTCTAATACACCAAGCAATACCAAAGTTCAAGTAGTTTCAAACGATGACCCAGAAAACCCAAGTACTCAAAATTTGTTAACATGGTCAGTTTCAGAAGTTGTTGGTCAAAGATTTACACTCAAATTCTATGTGTCCAACGATAATTGGGCTACAAGAACACTCAGAAAGACCGTAACACTTGAAGAAAGTGATACACCAAACATGTCGGGCTATTATGGCTATGATATTAATCAAATTCTTGAAGAAAACTTCAAAAACCAAGTGGTTGGAATAACCGTTAGCCAAAGCATTTCTAGCAGATTCAATGGTCAAGAAAGCACTACGTCTTATGCTATTGCACTTGGCGAAGTTGAACTTATTAGCGTAATTGACACAAATAATAGCAACGAACCATCTATCAAATTTACAACACTTGATAGTGCTGACAATATTAATTATATTTTGACTGTGGCAGGGAAAGAACCAATTACAATCAAACCAGAAACCAAAGGTCAAGATATTATTAGAACCCTAAAGAATTTAGGAATAGCAGACACAAATACATATAGTGTTACTATCAAAGCAAAACTTACAAACGATAACGCTGATACATCAATATCCAAAGATATTCCATTTGGGTTTGATTCAAACGAAACATCAATTGAGATTAGAGTAATAAGTTCTCAAATTGGTGTTACAGCAAACGAGAAAAACGTTGTTTGGACTAGTATTCATAGCCAAGCACAATATACTCTTGAATACAAAACAACTGGCGAATGGACTAAGGTTGCCGAAAACCTATCTGGCAATGTTAACGAATTAATTTCTTACAATCTATTTGACATTCCAGAAATCAGCGGTGTTAGCGGAAACATTCTAGTAAGAGTAATTCCAACACTTGATTACGAAGTTACTGGCTGTCTACTTACAACCGAAAATGCCAAAGAAAACACAATTGTCAAACTAAACAAAGCCGAAACTGTTTCGGTATCAAATGGAACATTAACTTATACACTATCTGACACATTCTTGGGTGTTGGCGAAGGCAAAAGACCTTATGTTATAACATTGTTTGCAAACAGCAATATGATTTCAAACGATGAATATGCTGTTGATTATCAAAATCAAACTATTACAATCAATAGTTCTAATTATATTGGCGAAAACGAATTTGCTATTCAAATTAGTAGTGTGGGATATTTGACAAGCGATATATCTAATAGTGTTAAAGCGCGAATGATTACAACATCAAACGACCTAGACAAAGTTGGAGATTATATTGTTTGGACTCCTGACAAGGACGCAACCAAATATGTTCTAACATTCAACAAAGACGGCGAAACCAAGTCTACTCAAACTATCCATATGTCAGGTATTGTTGTTGAAAACGATGTGGTTACATCGGCAACAGTATCTTACGAAGTAATTGATGGCGAAAACAAAGTTAACACAGTGAATGTAAATGTTGTTAAATTTGAAAATGGCAAGATAATGTTCAAATTTACAAACGAACTACTAGGCGAAAATGCCGAACCTGCCGATTACTATTTTGTAGTCAAGGGCTATACTGACAAAGAATACGACTCAACTAATAACTTAGGATACTTGTCGGGCGTAACATCAAGTCCAATTACAATTACAAAACTAAGTAGTACTCTAAATATTAGTGCAAATGGTGAATTTATTATCAATGGCTATACACCAGCAGGAACTCAAAGTCCCGAAGCATTGCACTACGAAGTTTATATAAACAAAGCAAATGTGTTTAACAAAAATACCGCAGCATGGTCAGATATATCCTTTGATATGACTGCTAGCGAATATGAGATTGTATTTGAAAGCAAGGCTGAAGACGGAACTTACTCAGTAATCAGCACAATGAAAGTTAGAATAGTTAATGGACAAATTGAGTATTTCAAAGACGAAGAAACAGGATATGTGTCCGATAGCAATGTAATTTCGCTTTCAAATCAAACAATAACTCTCAAGGCGAGTGCAATTCCAACCGATAGCACAGATGCCACAAAAGACACTCAAAGAATTGTTGTAAAATATGCCGAAAAAGTTTATACTTCCGAAAATTTGCCATATGCAAGTGTCGAAGCGGGACTAAGAGATGGTGGCGAAGGCGAACCATTCAAAATCGATTTGAATGAATTAGGGCTAAGCGATTTTGGAAGTTACTTTATCAAACTTAAATTGCTAGGAAACAATGCAAGAGTAGTTGATAGTGAATTAGTTACAAGCGAAGTTTACGAAAGATTGACTACAACCAAAGCATTTACAAAAAATGGCGTAATTACTTGGGAAGAAGTAGCGGGTGCTACATACAAAGTCAAAGTTACGGGTGTATGGGAAGAACAGACTGGCGAAGAAGCATCTGCAACCAAAAGCATAGTATTTGACATGACTACAAACACTCTTAGCGAAGATGATATCAAGGCTAATAACGCAGGCACTGGACTTCTCATAAACGAACTATATAACATTCAAATTTTGACATATGCAAACGGAAAATTGTCTAGTACTTGGGGAGATAAGTTTGAATTTAAGAAATTACTTGCCCCAAACAACTTGGTTATCAAGGCTTCAACTAGCAGTGCAACTTATCAAGTTGACCCAGTAGAACCTGATCCAGAAAATCCAGACAAAAAAGACACAGTTACAATTAGTGTTGGTGATCCAATGCTAACTTGGAACGATCCAAATAATACGACCGAAAATCTTAATTATATGTACGCTATTGGCGAAGACCAAGAGATTACAATCTATAACCCAGCATCAAGTGGTGCGGGCAAATTAATTGGTCAATTGTTAGACAAAAACAAAGCACAAGGGTCTTACTCAATTAGAATGAGAGTTCAAGGCAACACAACATTGGCTACAACCAATTCAATCGGTCTACTTACTAGTGACCAAAGTGACGAAATAATGGTCACCTATGTTACTGAGACTCCAAACGTTGGATATTCTGTCGAAAATTCTAACAAGAAATTTGGCTGGACAGCGGTTGATGGTGCAAACCTATACAAGATTGAATTTAAACAAAAAGACAAAACACTTTATACAACTTATACAACAAACAATTCATATGACTTCAAGAATACTGAGTTTGACGGAGTTGGGTACTTTAATTTTGTAGTTAGTGCAGTAACCGACCCAACTAAGACAATTGTTAGTACTTTTGAATATGACAAAAACACAAATTTCACAGTTCTTTATAAATCTCCAAGTGCAGAGAATGTATTTGTAAGAGACGGAAGAATTGCATGGAGTATAAGTATTAGCGATTTGAGAGATATGCTTACTCCATACCAAGACGGAACATATAAGTCCGAAGGGTTAAGTACCGACCTTGGCATGAAATCTTCAGATGACATGACTCAAAAAGCAATAGAATATCTAAATCAAAAAATCAACCTACTTAGTGCTGGTGGTGAGACTGCGGATAGTATTCTAGCACCACTATATAAAGCGAGACTTTCGCTAAACGGGGTAGAAACCATTATAAGCGCAAATGGAATGGAAGTTTGTCAAAAAGTTGGCAATGAATTCCAAGCAAATGAAAGTGGCGAATACTTGGTATTTAACTACAATATGTCAACCACAATCAATTCAGTAGATACCGAAGAACAGGTTTCTTACAAGGCTGGTCAGTACTCAGTCAAGGTTGCTCCAGTTGGAAACAACATAAGCACAAACTTGGAGACTGGAGTAATATCGTCGGTTGATGGAAAATACAAACAAGAATTAATAGCCTTCAAACCTTATACACCATCGGCTTGGTCGAATGACAACAAACTCGAAGTTGGAAAGGCACTATGGAAATTAGTTCCTAAGGCAACCGAAACAACAGAATATCATACAACTTACAAACTATTTGCAAAAGATGCCGAAAAGAAAATTTATGTAAGAGACGTTAATACTTCTGATGGCGGAAATATATCTGATATCAGTTATTATTCAAGACAACTAACCGAAATATTTGCAGATTATTCTGACGAAAGAAAATTAGACCAAAATATAGCCAAAAACACAAATTACAATTTGTACTTGAGTGTTGTTGGAACACCTAATAGTTTGGCGCTAACTGGAGAAGACAAGGCATACTTAAATAGTGATATTTATAGTTATGGCGACGAATACATGAATATTCTAAGCAATATTGAATTAAAAGTTAGAAGTAGCGAGATTAGTTGGGCAACTTCTAATGGGTCAACTTCTACAAAACTATTTATTTATGGACCATTTGAATATGCTCCAGATAGATTAGAATATACTGACGAAACTGACTACAAAAATGCTTTGAGGACTTGGAAAAATGGTATTTCAAGTCAATGGAACAAGATGCTAAATGTTGCAGGCACAACAGAACAAGAGTACGAAACTTACAAGAAACTAAGACACGTTATCGACTTTGACGAAATTAGAAATGGCGAAGGCGAAGAGACGGTTATAGACAGAGTAACCAAATATACAATTAGTGGCAACTCAGAATATGGTGTAGGAAGTTACATTATTCGTAAACAAGAAATTGGTAATGGCAAAGGTGTTATTGATACCGAACGTGTCGAAAGACTATTTGTGACTGAGGGTAATCCACTTGAACAAAGCGGAATGGGCTTGATTGCGACAAAACTAGATATGACTTCAAGTACATTGAAAATTAGCAACGAAGATATTTGGGTTGAAAATGGAATGTTTAAATGGAAGTCAGTTCCAAAAGCAAATGCTTATAGAGTGACATTAAAAGACACTAATGGCACAGAATACGGCGATTATTCAACACTTATCGAAGCAGTTGCTGGAGACGTACAATCATTCGATATTCCAACAATCAAAGACCCTAATGATTCGGCAGTAATATGGTTTAATGATGCAAGCACAACTTATACAATAGATATAATTGCAACTCACGTTGATGATATCAAACAAGGAATTTTGGCAAATACTTCTGATAACTACTTTGACGGAGACAAGGTTGAAACCAAAGGATATTCAAGAGTAGCAGTTCCAATTGATTTGACTATTGACGATTTGGGAACATTGTCTTGGAATAGTGATAATACTTATACAAATATTCAAGGATTTGCAATTAGTATCATTCACAACAACAAAAACATCGAAATCCAAACTACGGGAAATAAATATAGCCTAACCAAAGAAGTTGATGGCAAGGCCATAATTAACGAGCCAGGCGAATATGCAATTAAGATTCGTGCGCTTGGAAAATCGTCGGTTGGCGAATACTATCTAAATGGAAGTGAATCAGAAACAATTACAGTAACCAAACTTCCAACACCTACGGTAAGCGTTCAAAATGGTGTGTTTAAGTGGGGTACTGAAAGTACAGAACTTATTAACAAACAACTTGCACATACTGAGTTTAAACTAGATAGATATGAAAATGATAGTTGGACAAATATTGTCAACAAAACCATGGAATTTGAAGACGGAAATGACGAAAACGAAAACGGAGTGCTTAACGAAACATACACTTCCTATCCACTATTTGGCGAGATTACAAGTTATAATAACAGTTATAACTTAAACGATGAAATGCCAATTGGCAAATACAAATTCTCGGTTAGATATAGTCCAAACAATGCTAGTCAAGGTACTCAATTTGTAATAACATCTGCCGAACAAACTTTGGAGACCGAAAAACTAAGTTCTCCAGTGCTTGAAAACGTAAAAATTGACCTTGGTGACAATGTTTCGACCAACAGAGTAAGATGGCAAAATATTAATAATGCCGAAGCATATAGGGCATTGGTTATCACTCAAGTCAAGGACGAAAACGAAGCATATATAGACAAAATATTCGACGGAACTTCAATTAACTCCGATGATAATGAATACAAAGGATTCTTTAGTTTTGAAGGCAATTATGGATACTTGGATATTAGCAAGGTAATTGATAGGCTTGGTGCAAACATCGACAATGGTGCAACACTCAAAGTATATGTTCAAGCAATCGGTAGTCTAAACTACAATTCAACAAGTTCAAGTACAGCATATATTAGTTCAAGTTTCTCAAATGTTAAAAATATTGAAATTCCAGCAAGTCCAACCAGTGCCAACTTTGACCAAAATACAGGAAGACTTTCTTGGAATATTGACGAAAGCAAAGGTCATAATGTTCAAATTGTTATGAGTTACAAAGTTTCTGATGTAAGTGCTGATGAATTTAATAATTATTGGATTAAGACAGCAGATACTTACAAGACAACTGGTGAAAGCGAAGTAAAAGGCAACGCTAATAGACCTTATGCACAAATCAAAAATAGACATTTTGATTACACTGTAAATAACGGAACATACAATTTGACAGTTTCGGATATTGTATTTATCGAAGCCGAAAATGGCAAAACTCCAAATAGTTATCAATTAACAAATGTTGGTACTGATTACAACTTTGGTATTACTATTATGGTTGGAACGGCGGATAGTACTGGAAATCTTAAATCAAAAACATTTGTAAGAAATGCTGGAGATAGTTTTGCAGTATTTAATCACGGCGATGGATCAGAAATGCTTCCTTATAACGTTTCAAATTACGTTCAATTAAATAGTATTAGATACTTTACTCAAAGACATTTTGAAGTTGATGAAAACATAAACATCAAAGACGGCGAACAACAACTTGAATGGAATATGATTACAGACGACTTTACTGGTTCAATTGTTGGTATTCCAAAAAAATACAATGAATCATTGGACGTTGTTTCTAACCCAACCATTTCAGTACTAAGTCCAAAGGCTTATCAAGGAACAAATCTTTCTATTTATCAAGCATTTATGCTTAAAAACGCTGGAACTATCAAAAACTTGAATTTTGAAATTAACTTCAAGTTGGGTGCAAGTGGAAACAAAACAGTTAGGGTAGCGGGTCTAGCTATTGAAAACACAGGAACAATTGATAATGTCAATATTTCCACTACTCATAAAGGAGTAATCAAAGTAACAGCCAATAGCGCAGTAAGCGAGACTGTACGTGTTGCAGGTATCACTACTAACAACCAAGGAACTATTAGCAATTCTAGTGTAAAAGTAGGAGAAAACACAACTACTCAAACATTTGGAATTTACTCGCTAAATGACGGCGAAGTAGTTTCTCAAGTTGCAGGAATTGCAAATCAGAACTCTGGAACAATTTCGAAAACTTTCTTCTCGGGAGATATTACATCAAATTATGTTGGTGGAATAACAAACGAAAACGCAGGAACAATTGATAGATGTTACTCACTTGGAAATGTAAATGTGGTTGACACAAAATATCTAAGTTCTACTTCGGGCAAAGGCAAAAGCATAATCTATGGCGGAATTGCTGGAACTATGACCAAAGGTGTAATTTCTAATTCGTACTCAAGACTTACACTCAAACTTACATCATCATTAGAAATTACTACAAACATTGGTGGACTAGTTGGAAATATTCAAGTTGCAAGTAACGAGAGTGCATTAATTAAGAATTGTTATGTCGTAGTTAACTTTACAAAGGATACAACTTCGGCTGGAAATAGCGGAGTATACTACTTTGTAAGCAATTCAAGTACTAACCTAACTTGTGAAAACAACTTCTATATGGTAGAAAGTGAGAATATGGGTACAGAAACCACTATAGGCGGAGTAACCAAAGTTTCTCAAATTAGTGATTTGAAAAATGCCTTGAAAGACTTGAAAGAAGGCGACAAAAACATTTATGTTACAGATTTAACATATCCATATCTTGTAGGAATGCAGGAAGCATAAAAATATTAATGGAAAAATTTTAAGATTGGAAAAAACTTGCCTTGGGTTTCCCAAGGCAAGTAAATCCAACAAAAATGCAAAAAATATTTACAAATTTTGCGGAGAAAATATGTGGCTATTAGTCGCAATAATATTATATTATTGCTTTAAATAACAAAACGATTAGACAAATTATGCAAAACATAAAAAGGAACTTACATGAAATTTTATAGACTAGAAAAAACAAATTATTTCAAAGTATGGTTTTTTGCGATACTCAAGAGTTTGCTTATCTCTCTACTTATATCCATAGCGCTACTTGTAGTGCTTGGGTACAAGTTTATGATTGTATCATCAGGCTCAATGGAACCAGTGATGCCAGTTGGAAGTTTGGTGGTGGTCACCCCTTGTGATTACGAAGACTTGAAACTTGGAGACATTGTAACAATGGAAGGTTCGGGATACAATTTAACTCACAGAGTCTATGGCAAAAAAATTGACGGCGAAATTATTGACCCCGAAGACCCAAGATACAACAGCCCCGAAGCTAGGTGGTTTACCAAAGGTGACAATAGTGATACTTTGGACGGAACTATCAAGGGAAGAGTTGTAGGAAAGGTTTACGAAGACCATATATTCAAGTCAGTTGGTGTGGTTGTTAGATATGTAAAAGCAAATTATGTAATGCTAATAATTCTTGCAGTACTACTTGTGGGGTTTGTAGAAGTTCTCAACTATCTCAAAAGCAAGTTGGAAACTGACGATATAGAATGTTACGAAAATGAAGACGGAGAATAGATATGACTATTAGGCAAAGCAAGTTTAAACCGCTTTGGATAGTACTAATTTTGGTAGTACTATGTTCTTGCCTTTGCGTATCTACTTTGGCATGGCTTACTAAATACTACGAATACAATGACGACAATTCGCATATCGGAAAAATAGACATTGCAATTTATGCAAATGGAGTCAAAGTAACGGGAAGTTCTCAGACGATTGACGGAGTAACTAGATATACCGTAGATAGTCCTTATGAGTCATCGGGTGGACTTACTCGAAACCTAAATCTCAAAATTCGAAACGAAGGCACAATTGATGTCTTGGTTAGAGCAACAATTAGTATTTATTATCTTGAAAACAACAATAAATCTGTTGCAATATCCAAATCAACTCCTACTCTTGTAGGACAAGTTTCGATGACAAGCACGAATTGGATTACAGATTTCAAGACCGACGCGCTTTGTGGAAACATGTATTACAATTCAAAACTAGAACCATATGTTCAAAAGACTACCAACACTGATGGAACTATTTCTGAAACAAATGTTGCAAATAGAGAAATTAGTGTGGTTGATTCAATTGTTGTAAGTAGCGAACAATCGACAACCAAGTTCTACGTGGATTTAACGGTTGATGCGGTGGCTTATAACGGAAACATTTACAAAAAAACAAACGGACTTACCCAAAACCAAATTGATAATTTGGTGGGTACTCCTGACTTGCCAGTTCTTGCATATCCTTTTGGAAGCAAAGATACTTTGCCAAGCACATGGACGGCTTGGCAATAAAATAAATAAGGAGAGAAGATGAAAAAAGATTTTGAAACAAAGTCAAAATTTAATATTTACACAATTGTTGTAGCAATAGTTTTGTGTATGATTGCTTTGACTGTTTTTTCAACTCGAACACTCTCTTGGTTTATGGACGAAAGTACTACAAGCAATGGCGAGCCGGATATAACTCTTATTGGAACTTTAGATTTGGATATAACTACAAATTTTAAGTTCAAAAATCTAAGTCTTGCACCAGATACAATTTATACTCTTGACCAAGACGGTCAGGATATATCTACTTATCTCAAAACGTCAGATAATCACAACATCGACGGTGCATATGTTAGAATCAAATTTACAACAACACGAAAAGACCCAGGTACAGATAGTTTTGTAGACAACAAGGATTTGTTCGATTTGTATTTCGATAGCAATTTGACAACAAATACAACATACTCAGATGCAGTCAAAAATAAGTGGTTTTTCAATGCAGATGACGGATATTATTATTTCATTGGTGGTATATATTCTACTAATATTATGTTTAACAAAGGCTACAAAACAACAAACCTTATGCAAAATACAAATGCTGATGCCGAAGTTACCATCAAATTTCAAGTTGAGACCGTTCAGCGTCAATACGGGGCGAGTGTTGACTTGTGGAATACTGCACCACAAATATTCAAAAGCATGGCAGAAATCGAGAGTTTAACACGAGTAGAGTAAACTTTGGTTTTTAACTGAATTACAGGAGAAAATATGGCGAGTAAACAAGATTTAAAGAAGAAAATTCAAACACAAAATATGATAATAATAGCACTAGCAATAATTATATTTGTACTAGTGATTGTTTCGTCGACCGCAGCATGGTACATAAGAACCAAAACAGATACTGCAGATATCATACTTAGTAATCCAGTTAATATTTACATTACTGAATTCAAAGAACTAACTGACGAAAGCGGGAATCCTTACTTTGAACACGACGTCAAAACGGACATTTTGGATAATTATAATACAAAAGTTTACCCGGGCGACAAAATTAAACTCAGACTAGGTATGCAACTAGGTTCAAAAGAAGTTGAATCAAGTCCGGCATATGTTAGGGTAAAAATCAAAATCACTTACGAAAATATTGTCAATGGACAGCTTAGCGGAATCGAAGTTCCAGCCGGCGACAATTTGCTAGAATACAAAGACAAGCCAGACGAAAACGAATGGGAACTTGTAGACTTTAATCAGTTTGCAAGGCTTAGTGACCCAACTCTCGAAACAGATTATTGGTATGTAAGAAAAGTAACCGAAAACGGCACAACAAAATCCAAAATAACATATAATCTTGACCAAATTGAATTTTTGAATGGTTACATTTCTCTTAGCAAAACAGAAATAACAAACGCACAAGCCAACTGTAAATTTCATATAAATTATGTAGTTCAAGCAATCCAAGTTCCAAACGTTCCAGACCCACTCGCTTACAAGGGCTATGGACCATGGTGGGATTTTGCACTTGGCGATAATGAAGATATCTAAAATTTTTATAAAATAAATAAAAAACGAAAAAGGGGGGTATTAAAGTATGGATGAAAATCAAAATCGACCAGAGAAAAACAAAATTATCGATGTAACTAAGCCAAAAAATCCAAGTACCCCCATGAGTAATATTGACGCAAGTAGAGTAAGTGACCACACACTTAGAGAGCAACAAGCACTTGAAAAACTCAAAAAACAAGTCGGTGGCGGAAAAAGTCGTGAAGGAACGTCGTCTAAAATTAAGACAATTGTGGCAATAATACTTGTAATTATTCTCTTGTGTATTCTCATAGCATTTGTAGTATTGCTTACAAAAACGGGAACAAGCGAAGAAGAAAATTACGACATTCGTGTCAGTATGGAAATTGAAAACAAATCCTTGCTGACGATTATTACAGAGACGGGCAAGGAAGAACTAAGACCAATTAATCCCGGTGACAAACTTGCAATTTCGGCATTTGCCAGAAACTCAAACGACTATCGTGGAGATGCACAAACGGGAACTTCAACTCCACCTAGTATATTTTTAAGATTTAAAATTAAACTGATACTAAACTTTGAAGATAGATATGATGTGTTAATTCCAAAGGTTTCGGGTAGTTGGTACAAGTTTGATGTAACCAAAGATGGTGGTGGCACAGCCTTTGACGATAATTTCTATTATTATTGTGGGAGTGTTGGATACCAGCGAAGAATAGAATTGTTTTCTGAACTCAAAGTTGACGGAAACTCAATAGATTGTGAAGATGCGGATTTGGGAAGATATGGTCAAATTCAAGTACTAGTTGAATCTATTGAAGCAGACACAAACAATCTAAGCAATGGCATATGGTCGACCGCTCCAGCGACATGGCTATCCAAAACTATTAGGGGCGACTATAATTTGACTAACAGTTAAAGGAGACTTCATGAAAAAACTAAATAAAATATTAATAGTTTTGATAATGGCACTCTTATGTGTGTTCCCAGTCCTTACGGGCTGTGAAATATTCTTTTCGTCAGCGAGAATACTCAAAACACCTAGGATAGCACTTAGTGAGTCAAATAATTGTTTGACGTGGTCAAAAATTGATAGTGCAGATACTTATGCTATTTATTCAAACGACCAACTTGCAGACGAAGTTAGTAGCAATAATAACTCGATGTTTATTTATGATTTAACATCAATCATTGAAGAGTCGGGGACTTACAAATTTTATGTAATCGCTAGGTCTGCTAGTATTAACAAAACAGACAGTGCAAAGAGTAATGTTGTTACGTTTAATTACACCAAGAAAAACTTAATTGCCAAAGAAACACCAAAAGAATCAATTGATTTAACAAACAAAATTCGACTATCTCTTACGGGCGCAAGTCTTAGTTATATTCCGCTAACTTCCGACCAACTTCCAGCAGGAAGCGAAAATGTTGAATACTATGTATATTTGTGTTCAAACTCAACCGAAATTACATCTTACAAACTAAATACAGTCTGTGAAGACTTGCGTGCAAATAATTGGATTTCAAAAAATGAAATATATGCTATTAGAATCGGATATAACTATACAAAAGATGATGAAAATTACAAAGTAATAGCATCTGATATAATCTATTACAACCCAGACGATAATGGCAATTATACCAAACAAATTTATCTATTTGACGGATTTATAAACGACTACTATATCAATTCACTTCAAGAACTAAGCAATATTATTTATTATTCATTTATAAATAGAATGGAAGACTTTAATATTAAGATTAGTGACGAATTTAAGAATTTTGTAACATATTCATTTGATGGAACTAATTTCCTTGATAAAATGGATCGTGCGATTTTGTATGGACTTAATCAAATGTACGAAACAATGTTTTATGAGTCAAGCAATGCGTCCAATAGATTCTGTGCATTTAATGGTTCATATACGGATATAAACATCAAAATCAGTTATGGTGGATTCAAAGAGTGCGATACAACAATAAAGCCAACCAAGTCAAGTATCCTTTCTCAAGCAGGCACCACACCATATTATGAGAGAGTAAGTTATACAAGTCTCAAAGATAAATATGGCGAAAATTATGCCTTTGTATCAGACAATCAATTTTTGTACACCCAAGTTACAACCAGCGAACAACTCTACTGGGCTGTTGAAAACAAGGTGACACCTGTTTTTGAAGGTGTCAATAGCAGTGCTTACAGAATTTATAAACGAGCAAAAGAAGTTATCAAAGAAATTATCTCTGACGAAATGAGTGATTATGAAAAGGCGTTGAGCCTATTTGATTGGATTTCTTATAATACTTCATACGATTATACAAGTTATACAACTCCCGTTTATTCTGCAACAGTAGCACAATATCCGACTTTGCTTCCTTGTTATTATTTGGAAGGTGTATTCCAAAGAGATGGCAGTCAAGGCTATTCGGTTTGTGACGGATTTTCAAAGGCATATAGCCTTATGTGTAATATGATTGGTATAGATTGTATCAGAGTGACTGGAGATGCAGACACTGGTTCGTCGAAAGGTGGTCATGCTTGGAACAAAGTTTATATTGATACCAATCCTTTAGACAACCAAAAAGGCAAGTATTATTTGGTAGACATTACTTGGACTGAATTTCAATCTAGTGACAATCAAGAATTGTTATCACATACTTATTTTGGTCTAAGTGACGAAGATGTCAAAGATTCACACTTCCAATTTGCTAATAGAGACTGGAAGTACAAAAAATATGCATCACCAGAAAGTCTATATTATTACGATTATCAAAAGTTTACAAACAACGGAACAACGCAAAACTTGGTTGTCAAAAACACTCAAGAATTGACAAATATGTTTGACTATATGTTTAATTCACACGTAGGAACTTGGGAGGTTATTGTTGACTACAACTATATGGTCGCCGAGTACGAAAAAGTCAATGAAAAATATCTAAGTCAAACAGGTATTGTGGAAGAAGAAATTGAAACGACTTCAGGGATTATCAAAACTCAGTATAACAAAGCCACCGATGTCATAACATATCTCAAACCACAAACAAATGTTTTTGGTTGGACAATTGGTTATCAAGAATTATATTCAATTCCATATTACAAGTTGACATCGTATTTCCAACAAAATGTCATGAAGCCAAATAAATTTCAAGAACAATATCTACATCTTAATAACTACTCTGGGAAAATACTAAAATATGATAGTCAGGGTGGCACAGGAATGTTGTATGTTATTGAGCAGTCACTTCTTATAGATAGTGATGGCGAAGTTGAACATTTGGTCAATGCACTAATTAATAGAAATATTTCGGGCGAGTATACAATCTATGCACTTAATTCAATTTTGGATACTTTTAGTGGTGCGGAAATGCTAGCCAAGATGACTAATATGTTCAGTATTTATACTCTAAACAAAAATATAGACATTTCATTTGAAATAATTGAAGAAAATATAACTGATTCGGCTGGCACAATGACAAGTTTCAAAATGATAGTTAGTCAAAAATAAATCCTTATCAAAATTATAATCTCAGCCAAATCTCTTTAGTGTTTGACGTTATTATGATGTCAAAACTCAAAAAATATATTTAACAAAAAAATTTGCATGTTAAGGTCTAAGTTAATTGAAACTAGTTAAATAAAAATTTTATTATAAACTTTGTTTATATTAAAGGCACACTAAATGCATTCTTATTAACATGTTTAAATAATAATATTTTTAAAAATATTAATTTTGTAATAAATTATCTAAAACTGGAGTAATAACCTTAGTAATAACCTCATAGCCAGAACTCGTCAAATGCCCACCATCTGAAGTGTATTCTGGCTTTATTCCGTTAGAATTATAATCGAATAGTGGTGTGTATAAATCTACAAAAGTACATGTGTATTTGTTTGCAATTAACTTTAATTTTACATTATTAAAAGCAGCTAATTCGTTATTTTTCCCCCACAACTCTCCACTCATTGAAGTCAAAGATAATAAAACAATTTCTGTATTAGGAAGATTATATTTTAAACCTTTAACAATACTTTCATAATTATCAAACATAGTTCCCAAATTATTAGCCCCAATTAGCATAACTGCGACCTTAGGTTTCAAATCATATACAGATACTTGCAAACGTTTTTCCAAATCAAATGTAGTATCTCCGCCTATTCCTCGATTAGAAACTAGATACTCTGGATAATATGATTCTACATTGTACCCATCAGTAAGACTATCACCTAGGAAGGCAACATCAACTTCGTAATCGTCATAATTCTCATTTTCTTCAATATATCTGCTAATTTTAGCGTTGCGATACTGCATAATTGCAAGATTCCTCTCATATTCTTCTTTACGATTTTGAATAACTCTACAGAATACAAATAATAAACTTATTATTAAGATTGCCAACATTCCAACACTCGTCAAAATTATTGTAAATTTTTTCTTTTGATTCATAAAACCTCCACAGTAACAATTTCTTAACTTTTAATTATAAATAATATATCATAAATCCTATAAAACTGTATTAAAATTTAAAATATTTTTAAAATTGCACTTAGACGTGTGCTTGTCTTGATACAAGTGTTCTCGCTTCGCTCGAACAGACACGCAAACATCAATAAACTAAATTAAAGCAGAAAAAAGCGAAAGTGTTTGTAAATGTAACACACTTTCGCTTTTTGCTGTTATATGTAATGGCTAATTTATTCCATGGTGTACTTGACAAGAGTCTCTGAAATGAGTTTTTCTTTTGCTGGTTAAGACAGAGAAACGATATTTATGCTTACGCATTTTGTTTTTGCGTTTCTCTGCCTTTTGATATTGTGTTTTCAAATCTTGCTTGTCAAGTACCTTTCACGGCATAAAGTAGCCAAGAAAAAGAGAACTAGATTTGATATTCTAATTCTCTTAATTATTACACTAGTTTCAAAAGTTAGTGACTAAAAATGCAAATTTTTTTGTTTATAACTCAATATTAATTTTTTCCGCCGTACAATTTGTTTGTAATTCCAAGTAGCCATGATTTTGGTGTTATTTTTGTTATAAAATATAGAATTTTGTATTTTGTTCCAATTATATAAAAAGGCTTTGATTTTTTGTGATTAATTTTTTTGTAAATAGATTTTGCACATTTCTCGGCACTCATGCGTTTTTCTTCTCTACTATCGCTTTTGAGTGTGGCACTCTCCAACCTATTTCCATAACGTTCGTTTGTGACAAAGTCCTTAATTCTGTTTTTTGTAAAGTTTGTTTTTATGTCCCCCGGACATATAGCAATAACATCAATTCCCAGGCTTTTAAGTTCCATTCTAAGTTCAAAGGATAGTGTCAAAACTGCTGACTTAACTGATGCATAAATTCCCCTAAAAGGCACAGGGAAAAGTGCCATAGCAGATGAAATGTTGATGATTTTTGAGCCTTTTTTCATATATTTTATGGCGCCTTGAATAGTGTAAATTGTGCCATAGTAATTAACTTCTGTCACATCTTTGATTTTGTCACTTGTCAAAAACTCACATATTCCACTCATTCCAAATCCAGCATTGTTAATCAGCACATCAATTTGTCCATATTTTGCACCGATTTGGTTTATAACATCTTTGATGTTTTTTTCGTCAGACACACTACACGAATAGTGCAAAGGGTCGTCTAATTGCCTTGTTGAAATGGTTAGAACAGTATCTCCACTTTGGGAGTAAAGATTCTTTAGTTCCAAGCCGATTCCGCTTGTTCCGCCCGTTATAACTACAATTCGATTCATTTTGTATCCTTATTCATTTATTAAATTTTTTTGAATAGTTGATGTTATTTCTTCAAGAGTATTTTGCATGTTATCTTGATTACTAAAACTTTTGATATCGCCTGCCGAAATAGCATAAGAGCCAAGTACAGAAATTCCGTGACTAATAGTAAATCCATACATTGCATTATCCAAATATTTTTTGGTTGTACTCTCAACGTCTTCGCCAACGTATATATAAATAAATTTTTTTCCTTTTAGCAAAGAATTATGATAACAAGAATATGTTCTATCCAAGAAAGTTTTTGTAAGTCCTGAAATATTATAAAAATAATTTGGGGTGGCCAACACAACAATATCTGCATCAATAATTTTTTCTAGCAATACTTTCATTAAGTCGTCAATTACACACTCATTATTTGGAGTGTTTGCACATCCATTACAACCTTTGCATTCTGCAATATTATAGTCACGAATAAAAACCAAATCTGTACTGTATTCCAGCCAAAAATTCTTTTGTAAATTTTCCAAAATGGCTTTGCAATTTCCGTTTCTTGCACTTCCGGAAACAAATAATATTTTTTTCATAAGTAATCCTTAAAAATTTAGTGTATTAACTAATATTTATTATATAAACAATAAATTGCGTTGTCAAATAATTGAAATTTAAAAACATTAAATTATTTGGATAATTATATAAAATTTGTTAAAATATTTTTGGAAGGTTAAAATGAAAAATTGCTGGATAGATAACAAAATAGTTTTGATTACCGGTGCTACAAGCGGATTGGGTCGCGAACTTACAAAAAAATTTGTTCAAAACAACAATTGTTTTGTCTATGCGGTTGGTAGAAGTAAAGAAAAGTTTGAAAGTCTAAAACAAGAAATTAAAGAAATTAAAAATCTTGAATGTATTGCTTGCGACGTTTCTAATGAGGATAGTTGGATAGAACTTTCCGACAAAATACACAAACTTGATGTTATTATTAATTGTGCTGGAATACTGCCACCATTTGAGAGTTTTGAACATTTATATAATAGATGCGAACACAATTTTGATGTTAAAAACATAAATAATAATCAATTAGAAAACAACATACACCACAACACTTCAGTTGAAATCAAAAAAGTTATGGACACAAATTTTTATTCCATAATTTATTCGTGCCAATATTTTATGCCAATTATCGAAAAGAGTTCTACTCCGGCAATTATTAATATTTCGAGTTTGGCTGGGCTTTGTCCTTTGCCGGGAATTTCAATATATAGTGCGTCAAAGTCGGCGGTCAAAAGTTTTACTGAATGTTTGCAACTAGAAAAAAACTATTATGTTGGCGTGATTTATCCAGGGTTTACGTTGACAGAGATATTTAGATATCAAAAGCATAGTGCAAACGGAAAGTTAATTAATATGTTTGCTACCAAAAAAGAAAAAATGGTCTTACAAATTTATAAGGCAATTATAAACAAAAAAAGACGATGTGTGTTTGGTCGTGATGCCAAGTGGATGAATAGACTGTATTCTAGATTTCCAAAGTGGTCGGCAAAGTTGTTTGCAAATATTTTGAAAAAATCAAAATTACAACTATTCGAAGATGTATTCAAAGATTAGGAGGGATAGTAGTATGAAATTAGAATATGCTGGAGTATCAAAAGAAAATTTAAAAAGTGGACTTAACTTGTCTACAATGAGTGCAATTACAAGAAACAAGTTTATCAAAACTATATTTTCAAAAAAATCAAGTGATATGCTTGATTGGCTAGATTTGCCAAATCAAAACCCAGACGATGTCAAAGTATTTTGGGAATACGGCAAATATGTAAGACGCAAATTTGATAACTTTGTAGTTTTGGGAATTGGTGGAAGTGCTTTGGGAATAAAAATGCTACAAAACACTTTTGTTGACAGTTTAAACAAGGATATTGGCATAAAAGTATATGTTTGTGACAATATTGACCCGGATAGTTTTGTAACACTAATTGACAAATTAAATCTAAAAAAGACAATGTTTAATGTAATTACAAAGTCGGGTGGAACGAGTGAGACTTTGGCACAGATGTCAATAATTATCGAAAGATACAAATCAAAAAAAATAGATTATTCCAAACACTTTTGTGTAACAACGACCAAGGATAATGATTTATATAATTATGCCAAACTCAAAAACATGCAGGTCTTTGATATCCCAAAAGGTGTAGGTGGAAGATTTAGTGTATTAAGTTCGGTAGGGCTTGTTCCAGCATCAGTTATGGGTATAGATATTTTCAAGTTGTTGCTTGGCGCTAGTATTGCCAAAAACAATTCTCAAGATGTAACACTTAATAATATTGCTTACAGTTGTGCCTACATTAATTATTCGTATTTAAACAAAGGACTTACGAATTTGGTTACTATGCCGTATTCGGATAGACTAGCACTTGTGCCAGATTTCTTTGCACAATTGTGGGCGGAAAGTCTAGGCAAAAAATTAAATAGACAGGGCGAAGTTGTGTATGCTGGTCAAACACCAATTAAGACTTTGGGCGTTACCGACCAACACAGCCAATTACAATTATATTCTGAGGGAATCAAAGACAAAATAATTATGTTTATGACAGTCGAGAATAGCGATAGAGACGAAAAGATTAATTCGGATTTGTTATTTGCTCCACATTTAAAAAATACTACTCTCAAAACTTTACTCGACTATGAATATAATTCGACATCATATTCGCTAACAACTCTCGATAGGCCAAACTATACAATTTCAATAGAGAGAGTTGACGAAGAAAACATGGGCAAGTTAATTTTCTTTATGGAAATGATGACGGCATTCATGGGTGAATTTTTGAATATAAATACTTATGACCAACCGGGTGTTGAACTTAGCAAGATTTATACCAAGGCATGCTTGCATGTCAAGGGCTATGAAACTCAAGCCAAGGAAATCAAAAACTATTCGCTAGACAAAAAGACCATAGCCATGTAGTAGTGTTTGAGCAAGTCAAAGTTTTAACTTTTTGAATTTTTCAAAAAAGTTGACATTAAGGCTTGCTTTTTTTGTTTTAGTATTTTAAAATTATAGGGAAGCAAATTTTGTTTGCAACAAAAAATTATCAAGGATTATAGCAATGGATAAAAACGAAATTTGGGCAGAAGCGCTTATCAAACTTCAAAGTGAAGTTAGCACAATTAGTTATGATTTGTGGATTAAGTCACTAGAGCCTATTGACTTTAAGAACAATATTTTTTATTTGTCAACGACAAGTGAGACCGCCAAGCAAAGACTTATGACTTTGCACAAGGGGGATATTTATGTTGCGCTTACTTCGATAAGTGATGAGATAAAAGATTTTGTGGTGCTTGACCCTGATGAGAGAGATGCATATAACAAAAATCAAGAAGTTGAAATTCAAAACGAACAACAAAAGTTTCCAGGCATGAATACGTTTAATCCAAAATATCAGTTTGATAACTTTGTTGTGGGAAACTCGAATAAATATGTTTATGCGGCTTGCAAAGGTATAGCCGAAAATCCTGGTAGCAAGATTAATCCGCTATTTATATATGGTGGTGTTGGACTTGGAAAAACACACTTGCTTCACGCAATAGGGAATGAAGTCAATAAAAGATTTCCAGATTTAAAAGTTATGTATTGTACTTGTGACAAGTTTATTAACGATTATGTCAAATCTTTGCAGGGTAGTTATAACTCCAAAAATGCTTTCAAAGAAAAATATCGTAATTTAGACGTTTTAATCATCGACGATATTCAATTTATATCCAAAGCCGAAGCAACTCAAGAAGAGTTTTTTCATACATTCAACGACCTTTATGAAAATGGCAAGCAAATCATAATTGCTTCCGACCGACCACCTAGAGAAATTGCAACTTTGCAAGAAAGGCTTTGTAGTAGATTTAGTATGGGACTTATTCAAGACATTCAGTCTCCAGACTACGAGACCCGTCTTGCTATTCTTATGAAAAAAGCACAAGAAGAAAACTATATGGTTGCCGACGATGTTCAAGAATATTTGGCTGAGCATTTTGATACAAACGTTAGAGAAATGGAGGGAATACTTTCAAAAGTTTGGTTTTATGCAAGCCTTATGGGCAAAAAAGTTGCCACTATGGAAGATGTAAGGGAAGCACTCAAAGACCACGATTTTAGCGACAAACAAAATCTAACAGCCGAGAGAATTATAGACTGTGTTTGCAAGTATTTTTCCATTCGTCGTGACGAACTTGTTGGCAAAAAGAAAAACAAGGAAATTGTAGAGCCTAGACAAATTTGTATGTATACTATGTGTACACTACTAGATATGCCACTTTTGTCAGTTGGTCAAATTTTTGGCAGAGACCACACAACCGTTATTCATGCTAGAGACAAAATTTCGGAATTAATAGGCGAAAATAGCCGTATAAAGGTTGCAGTAGAAGACATTCGTGCAATGGCAACCAAAAAATAATTAGATAAAAAAGATGTAGTAATTTCTACATCTTATTTTGTAAATAATGTTAAAATATAATTAGTATTTTCAAGCACAAAAATATTAATTTTAAATATTAAGAACTTCTCTCAATTTTTCAAGCGAAGCCAAAGTCTCTTTGGATATAATTCGGTTGATTTCTTGAGAGTTGTTTTTTTCCACATCTTTTAGTTCTCTTTCAAAATTTTTGAGGGTCATGGCAACAATTTCAAAGTTGCTTTCAATCTCGTGCTTGGTTAAATGTGTTTTTCCTTTTGTGTATGGCTTGTCCGTAAAGACATAGTAGTACACCATCTTGGCTATGCGGTTTATGCCTTGGTTTCGGTAGTTTTTGATATAATGATTAATCTCAAAAAATGGCACACATTTATCGCTTGAAGAAAGTTCAATCCCCGTTTCTTCTCTTATCTCTCTTATGACAGCATTCAAATAGTCTTCACAAGACTCAACATGACCGCCGGGAAGTTGTATTCCGCCATTTGAGTGAACAGCCAAAATCTTATGTTTTGAGTTTATTAGATAAACTTTGACACGAGTAACTACTGAGTCAATTTCATCTTCTTTTAGATTGTCTTCGTTGTAATTTTTGGTTTCCATTTTGAGATTTCCTTTGATGTCTTTTTTAGATTATAATACCATTAAGATTTTGAAAAAGTCAATCTAATTGAAAGACAATGGGTCTAGGTGCATAACAAATTAATTTTAATATTAAAAATTAAGACATGGAAAGATATTCTTTCCATGTCTTTGAATTATTTAGATAATCTTTTTCTCAAAATTAATTTGTAAAGTTCCATAATTAAAATTTGAGAAACAGAGAAAAGTGCCATAAGCAAAATGTGTGTAAACTTAATTGTGGTCATGTCTAGCAACATTGCCACTGGAGTAATAAATACTGCAAGAATTTGGAATACATATGAGAGTATGATTGTAATTACCAACACTGGATTGTTTGTAAATTTACATTTGAAAGCAGATATATATTCGTTACGACAGTTAAATGCTTGGGCGCTTTCCATAAATACCATAAATGTAAGTAGATAAGTCCTAGCAACTTGGTAGTCGACACCATTTTTAATTAACAATAAGTATAGCAAAAATCCAGTTATTCCAATATATGCTGTCGCTACAAAACATTCAGAAAGTAGTAGCCTATTGAATATATTTTCGCTGGTTTTTCGGACTTTTTTGTTGTAAGGGGTTATTGTGTTTCGTTCAAAAGCAAACACATTGCTTTGAATTCCGTTTGTTACAAGATTTAGCCACAAGAACTGCACGCCAGTTAGTGGGAAACTTAATTTGCAAAGAACAGATAGAAAGTATAACATAACTTCGCAAATACCCGTCGACATTAACAAGTAAACAATGTTTCTAACATTATTGTAAGCCATTTTGCCTTCTTCTACACCCGTTACAATGCTAGAAAATTTGTCGTCGGCTATTATCATATCGGCAGTTTCTTTGGCGACATCGGCACCACTACCTACAGATATTCCTATATGTGCTTCTTTGAGTGCAAGAACATCGTTTACTCCGTCTCCAGTGACAGAAACAAAGTTTCCAAGTCTTTTGTACGCGGCGATAATCTCTTGTTTTTGAATTGGCGATACTCTTGCAAAAACCGAAATTTTGTTTACATACTCATCGAATTTGTCTTGACCAAGTTTTTCATACTTAAGCAAATCCTGACCGGTCGCAACTTGAGAAATATCCTGGGCAATTTCTAATTGTTTGGCTATATAAAAAGCAGTCAAATGGTGGTCGCCAGTAATCATCTTAACTTGGATTCCGGATTCTCTACATTCTTGAATTGCTTTGTAAGTGTCGTCTCTTATTGGGTCAATAAATCCAACAAGTCCTACAAAAGTAAGTTTGGTTAGATTGTCCAAATCCTTAGGCGAATTTAGTTTCTTTGAATTTTTGCCATAAGCCAAAGCGATAACTCTAAACCCGTTTGAAGCAAGTTCGGTGTTTTGTTTGTCGATTAACTCTTTGTCAAGCGGGACATTCTTGCCATTAACAAGCATTGTGTCGCAGTGACTTAAAACTACAGACATCGCGCCTTTGATGGTCGCATATTGTTTGTCGTCGTCCATATAATGCACAGCCGAGCATTTGAGTTCGGATTCGTATGGGAGTTGAGATAGAACATTTACACTTGGCTTAACTTTGTTTTTGAGTGCCATAACTTTGAATGCAATATCTATTGAGTCGCCACCAGTTAAAATTTCTTTGCCTTTAATTTTTACAAAACTCTCGTTGTTAATGTCTCCAAGCATAGACAAAAGTGCGACTTGTTTTTGAGAGTAAATATTATTGTCTACAAATTTAAATTCGCCATTTGGCGTGTAACCACTTCCGGTTATGTCTACCACTTCGCCACTTGGCAATACAATTTTTTGAGCAGTTTGTTCGTTGACTGTTAGAGTTCCGGTTTTGTCGCTGGCAATAATATTACAGCTTCCCAAGCCTTCAACAGCCGAGAGTTGTTTAACTACAACATTCTTTTTTGCCATTTTACTTGAGGACTTTGAAAGACAAATTGTCATGCCTGTAGTCAATCCTTCGGGGATAGCCGAAACTGTTAGGGCAACAACCGAAAAGAATATGTTGTACCAGTCGTAGCCTTTGAAATATAGAATGGCAGATAGCACAATTGCAATAACCAAAAATGCTATACTAATTTGTTTTGTAAATTTGTTAATTCTAAGTGTGAGAGGGGACGGATTGTTCTTAATTTCAACAATTTTGCTAGCGATTTTTCCAAACTCGGTTTCGTTGCCAACTCTGGCTACAATTCCAATAGCACGACCGCTTAGAATAACGGTTCCCGCATACACCATGTTTTGTTCAAACATTGAGTGAGAACTGAGGTCGTTTTCCAAAGACTTGATAGCGCCTTCGGATTCGCCTGTAAGTATAGATTCGTCAACTTTTAAGTTGGTTATGTCTATTAGTCTTATGTCGGCTGGGACTTTGCTTCCAGTTTCAAGATAAACAATGTCTCCAATTACTAATTCTTCCGAATCAATAATTTTGGTCTGTCCGTTTCTTAAGACCTTGGTCATAATCTTGCTGTGTTTTTTGAGTCTCTGCGCACTTCGTTCGGCATTGTATTATTGAATAAATCCAATTATTGTATTAATAACAATTACTCCGCCAATGAAAATTAGATTTGCATATTCGCCAATGATTAAAGACAAAATTATTGCGACAAATAATATAATTTAATATAATTATTATTGCAGATTTAAATTGGTTCAAAAGTATCAGTAGTACACTTTTTTGTTTTCCAACAGGGAATATATTTTTGCCATTTTCTTCAAGTCATTTTTGGGCTTCGGCATCACTAAGCCCATGTTCATGAGTGTTATACTTTGAGTAAATATTTTCTTCTTTTGCCATTTTTTTCTCCTACAAAACAAGGATAGTTCTTTATGATTTTTATGTCAAGTAATTATCCTACTTAAACAACTCAACAAAACAAAAACGAACTCAAATTGAGTTCGTTTTTTGTATATATATGTAAGTAAATATTTTATCCCATCGTTTTATATAAATTTAGTTTTTTAAGTAATAATATTATTTAAAGTTTATTAAATTATTCTACATCAACATTACTTACACTTTTCCTTAGATTCACGATTTAATTCTTCTAAATTGTCTGTACCATATAGTTTTTTAAAATTATTAATAAAAAAGTCTTGTTTTTGATTTAATCCTTCTATCATGCAATCTACCTTGTATGCATCCAATTTGTTTGATAATGATTTTGAATAATTTTTTAATATTTTAATGCAATGGATAGGGAAAAGTGGATATAATATTTCTGCTGTGGCTGAAGAAATTACAATGTCATTATGGTTAAGCAGTTTTATTAATTCAGTAATTCCTTCTTCCGACTTTAATAATGCCTTTATAGCTTTGTATTTTTGTGAAGCTATTTTTTTTGCTTTATTGTAACTATGTTCTTCGTTATTTATTATTCTGTCTGTAGACTCATAGCTGGCTAAAAATTTGGAATTATTAATAAATATTTCTATCAACTCATCTATATTTTGTTTTGTTTCTAAAGCCATATAATATTTTCTCCTAATTGTTCTGCAAACATTTTTAGTACTTCCAATCCCTTTGCATATTGTTGTTCATAAGGAAGGGTGTTTATAAATTGTCTAAATGTCATGTTATTTTGATAAATACGTGAGTAATATCCAGAAATCTTGTGGTGTAAATTTTTAGAAATGGCGACGGTATTTTGAGAGTTGTAAACACTGGTTCCTGTATTAATTCCTTTTCCAACTGTTTGTTGCTCTACTATGTGGTGCCATTCACCATCTTTTATATAATCTGATGCTTTACCATACTCTTTTTTAAATTTTGAGTAAGTGTCAAAACTTTTTACTTCAGTGGATGTTTTTGCTTTTGGGAACATTTTTCTTATTAATTGCCCTGCTTTATGTCCTAAAAATGAAGAAACTGCACCAACTGCACAACCAACACCAGTATTATTTATATTAACTCATATTATAATTCTATTTCGGTAAACATTAATCCAGATAAAGTTCCATTATTTATTTGAGTATAGGCATTTTCAAAAAATTTATAAGCTATGTTTTCAGAATCAATATCGCCAATTTGTAAAATCTTTTGTTCTTTGTCATATAATATATTTTTAGTATTAAATTCTATGTAACTTCCTGTTCCAGGACATAACTTATCTTCAGTATTTAGAGTTAAAATAGCTTCTTTTATTGTGTTTGGCAATTTTAATTTTAAAATTTTAATTTGACTATTGGTTAATTCACCATCAAAAGATGAAATTCTTTTTGTTTCATCATCAATAGTTAGGGCAAAAAATCTATCTTGTAAATATAATGAAAAGCTTCCTGCACCATTTAAAGATAATAACAATATTTCGCCATCGACTTCTTTTTTGTAAACTTTAATTGTTAGATATGCATTCAATACTTGCTTATTTGCAATTTCTTCTATTTTAAATTTATAATTTTTATATTGTGACTGCATTAATGTCCCCATTGTTATACTTTCGACTTTGTTAGTCGCTTGTATGTTAATTGTCCATATTATTATTTTATTTTGTTTTTTTTTTCTACAAAACAAGGATAGTTCTTTATGAGTTTTATGTCAAGTAATTATAATATCTAAGCACCACCTATTGCGGTTGGGGATATTTGTTTAATTATATACATCTCATCAAAAAACAAAAAAGAGCCTGTCGGCTCAATTTTTCTTGGCTGGGGTGTAGGATTTCTGTTTGCTATGAGCAAACAGAAATCCTACACCCCAGCCTAAATGAACGAAAAAAGAACCCTTTCGGGGTTCAACTGGTTCTCACTTGGCTGAGCGAGTGTAACGTAAAACGAATTTATTTTTTCTCTATAATATCTTTTAATTTACTCCAAAATTCAATAATATAGTTTTTACATTCGTTAATATCGGTTATACTTATATTTAAAACAAGTCCTGTATGTAATTCTGAAATTATTTTTTCACTAAAAATTTGAGATTCTTTGCCAAACCTTGTCTTTTGTATCTTTCTATAAGAATAACCACCTTTACCGTGTTTTAAAGTATTATATAAGTCGCGATAAGTTAATAGTTCTTTAAAATTCTTTTTGTCTAATTCAATGTTAAACTCTTCTTTTATTTTGCATTTTATACATTCAAATTTATTGGATATTTTACAATTATATTCCTTAATCAAAAATTGAAATAATTGTTGTTCCCATAAGGATATTAATTGAATAATACATAAACTTATTGTATGATATTTTATTTCATATAAAGTACTAATATTTACTTTTTTTATTAATTGATCATAATCATAATTTTCAGAAGATAAAGAAGAATCTATAGTTTTAGAATCTTCGTCTTTAATTAAAGATTCTATTTCTTTTAAATAACATGTCGAGAAAGTTTCTGCAATTTTTTCTAATTGCGATTTAAATACATCAATTTCATATGTTGTTAGGTTATATTTTGTCATTATCGTTTCCTTTTAAATTTTTATTATTATATCACAACTAAATAAAAAATGTCATTTTTAAGTTGTTGATTTTACATTACAATATCTTGTGTGTAAGATGGATTTATGTTGCTTAAAATTTGATTTTGTTTAATTTTTTGTTTTTATTTACAAAAATTTATGCTAATATATAAAAAAGGAAGAAATTATGAAAAAACCGAATATTGAAGATTATGGCATAATAGAAGAAGAATATTTAAAATATCAGCAATATGTACAAAAGAAACAAAAATTTGACAACCTTAATGTTGTTGTATTTATATGTTTTTTTGTTGTTGGTGGTATTGTTGGATTGCTCTTTAATCTTGCTATATCTGAGTGGATTACAAAAGTTGAGATTAATGAATATGAATTTCCATGGCTATCAACATTGATAACAGCAATTGGAACGTCGCTAATTGTATTTCCTATTTATAAATGTGTATCAAGAAGTAAAATTGAAGCAATTAAAAATAGTTTTCAAGACAAACATTTTCAAAGGGCTGAATCTTACTACCATGATTTAGAATCATATAATATCTCAATTTATAATAAAGAATTTAAAGAAGATTGTAGAAAGCAGCGTGAAAATTCAATAATAGAAAAAATTACTCAAATACAAAATATGAATTTTTCATTATTTACTACACAAGAGTTAAAGTCTGCAGTTTGGACTTATTACAAGGGACTATTAACAGAGTCTGAAGTTGGTTTATTTGATTTTGTTTTAGAATCTGAAAATCTGAACATTGTTTGTTATGGCAAAGAAGATAATATTACTAAAATTGAAGTTCAACAATTTAAAGAATATTTAAAAGAATATGATGAAGTAATACACATTTATTCTATAAACACAATTGAGGATAAAACTTTAAAATCAAATAAGCAAATAAAAATAATAACTCCTGAACAATTTAAGAAAGACTTTCTTGAAGATTTAGAAATAGAAAAAAATAACAAATAAAATTAAATTTGGCACTCACGCGTGTGCTTGTCTTGATACAAGTGGTGTCGCTAAAGCTCCACCAGACAAGCGCACGTTTTTTAATTAACTGAATGGTTTTGGTAGACAAATTGCTTGAATGGAAAATCTAAAAGTGGGCAAAAGTGGTCGCACGATTAAAGTTCGTGTCGACCATCTTTTTTTGCCCACAACTCTTTTATATTTTCTTCCTCATTCAATGCCAATATTGAACTTGTGTTTTGGAAAATTTAGAGTAAATTTTTGGTTTTGTTTTGGTTTAGTTTTGCTAATGTTTCTAACATTAATTTTGATTCTATGCTAAATTCAAAATGTAACAATGTTAAGTTACATCAAGTGAATGTTAGGAGAATGTTAAATGGAATCAAAAATTAGGCAAATAAATATCAAGTAATTGTTAAGTAATGTCATTACTCCAAAATTCGCTTTGTGTTACATTTAGATTGTAAACAAGTTAAGGAGGTTGGCAATGAAAGATATTAATGTAAATTTTCAAAATGATTTCAATCGCAATATTTTAGATAGTCATTTCTTCTCTGCAATTTATATCCAAATTGCTAATCTTCAAAAGGAGGAAGAAAATGGATTATCCAAAGACAAAAGTATATTTTGATGGAAGTCATTATATTGGTATTCCACAACCAATAAAGAAGTTAAAAAAGAAAAAGATTGTAAAGAAAGTTGAAGATGATAAAAAACAAGAATTTGAAAAAGTGTATAAAGAAAATTTGAACAAACCTAAAAAAGAAAAGAAAGAGATATTAGAAAATGAATTAAGTAAACATTTTGAAAATAAAGAACAAGCAAAAGAATATGTGGAAAGAAATTTAGAGAGAAAGAAAAGAAATAGCGTTATTAGAAGGACTAGACTCGCTAGAAAAGTTAATCTACAAGAATGGAATTATTTTTGTACCTTTACTTATGATGATAACAAACTCAACAAGAAGAAATAGACAAGAAAATATTGATTGAGCAAACCAAAAATAGTATCAAACTTTCAAGAGAGGAAATTGCTAATCATTTTGAAAAAGCATTAAGATTAGAATCGAAAATTTTAATTGATTATATGATAAAAGAAATTAAAGTTTTTGAGGATAAAATAATCATACAATTTAACAACCCACTACAAAAAAGTCCTGATTCAAGTCAGGGCTTTTTACTTTTTGAAGAATATGCAAATATGCCAAAACATATTCAAAATAAAATCAAACCAATTATGATTGAATTTGAAATTGATTACTATATATAAACGTGGCTAAATTTATTCCATGGTGTACTTGACACAAGAACTCTGGAATGAGTTCTTTCGGCTAATAAGACAAAGAAAGAACATTTCTGCTCTTTCTTTGCCTTTTCTTTATTATATTTCATTCCATCTCGTGTCAAGTACCTTTCACGGCATAAAATTAGCCACTTTAATTTGTTGAATCTAAATCGTATGAAAATAACAAAGCAAGAATATTCCACCATTTGTTATCATCGAAATCAATTTTTAAATCAAAAGTTTCAACTATATTTATAAAATCTTCTATCAGAGTATAGCGATTATCATTATATTTGTTTACACATATTGGTATTAATTTTAAACTATTAATTTCTTTTATGCTAAAAATTTCACAATTTAAATCTATATTAATATTTTCAAATTCTTGTCTTTTTTTATTTAACAAATCAACAATTTTATCATACTGACTTTTTATATTTTCAGATAATAATAAATAATTTTCAATGCAATCTAAATTTTGTTTAGTAGCTTTCTTGTGAACATTATTCAAGTGTTTCATATTTTCATGAATTATATTAATATCCAATTTGCCATTTAATAAAGAATCTTTAATTTTATATTTACTCTTTAAATAAGTTTCATTATCATGAAAAAACGACAAAAAGAAAGATAGTTCTTGGGTTAGTATATTTAATTCTCGTATTCTAATTTGTGTTCTCTTGTTTTTTAATTCATTTTCATAGACATTATCATTTATAACTTGAACTATAAGAGACACTATTGCGCTAAATAAAAATCCTGATGATATACTAATCCAAGCAGACAATAATCCTACCAACGTTGATTCATCTTTAAATTTATATAAACAAACAAGAAAGATTAGTAAAGCAATGAATGATATTACCGATATTGTTGATAATATCCAATATAATATTTTGGGTTTTTTTATCATACATTCTCCTTTTCAAAATTATATCATACTTATACAAAAAAATAAACCTAAACCGAGTGGTTCGATTTAGGTTTGAAGTGGCTGGGGTAGTAGGATTTGAACCTACGGATGTTGGAGTCAGAGTCCAATGCCTTACCGCTTGGCTATACCCCATTAAAATTTTAATAGCAATATTTTTTAATGGCTGGATATATTTTAACAAATTTATCTCAAAATTGCAATTGTTTACAAACTAATCGTAATATTTGTAAGGTTTTACTTAAAAATATGACGTGTGTGGTTTTTAATATTGTATATTACAATAATCCCAAAATTAATACATTTTAAAACATTGTAAATTTGCAGAAATTCTATTGACAAAGCATAAGGTAATTTGCTAAAATACTATTGTTTCGTTGGAAAACCTAATGAAACAATATTTTAATAAAGTCTAATTTAAGACACAATATTTTCGGAAAATTATGGAGAAGTACTCAAGAGGCCGAAGAGGCGCCCCTGCTAAGGGTGTAGTGCGGGAAACTGCAGCGAGGGTTCAAATCCCTCCTTCTCCGCCAAAAATCCCTATATTTAGGGATTTTTTCTTTGTCAAACGGGGGATGGTGGATTGCATTCACAATGGTGATTAGCATCATCATTTGAACCCGGTAGTCGTTAGCGATATGGAGTGCAAGCCCTCTGCTTACGACAAATATTCGCATTCGCTCATATTGACAAATCCCTCTTTCTCCGCCAAACCACTCTAAATTGTGGTTTAAAAAATCATAAAACACAATATGGAGTGTAGATAGACCAAAAATGGCCTATTTTTTGTTGTTTGCTCATTTGTGAGTAGCATGTGAGTAGAATAAGCAATGATATTCTGATTGTTAAATTGGTTAATTAATTTATGAATTTCAAAAAGTGTTCTTTCGAACTTTGTCTTGTTTTGTTTGCTTTTATTAATTCCAAAACTTGCTGTCTTGTAAGCCATAGGGCACCTTCAACTTCAGATTTTTGAAGTGTAAGTGGCATGTTTTCCAAACTTTCATCTTCATATAAATATATATCGAATATTGCATTTGGTATATATATATTTCCAAGAAATTTCAATTTTTGCTCGTCAATACAAAGACCCAATTCTTATTGAACTTCAATAACGGCTGGGGTTTGGCTAGTGTTTTCAACTGATAAATGTCCGCCCGTTATTGCAAATTGTCCGCCTTTTTCCTTTGAACATTTTTGAACCAAGTATTTGTCTTTGCACTTAAGATAAACAACTGTTAGTTTAATATTTTCGTGCGGTTAAAAAATTTTGTATCCACGCATAATTGTTTTGTTGAGTAGGTGACCGCTGTTGTCATACAAATTTAATTCTTACATAAATATTTTTTCACTTAAAATTGACTTGTCTCGATGTCTTTGAAGTCCGTACAAGTTGGAAAGAGTGTTAGTAATAACTTTAAAAATTTTTCTTTGTTATATTTTCCATAATGAACGGAATAATACACTTGATTAATGCATACAAACTCAAAGTCGTTGAGTTCATAACCAGATTTTTTGTAAAAAGCGATTCTTTTTGATGGAATGTCGTCCGGATATTCGGGTTTTTCAACCCTCAAGACTTTGGTTTTGTCTTTGAACATCTTGTCTATTTCGGATAGTGCGGTAGTTCCATAACCTTGAGACCTGTATTCTTTGTCTATAGCTAAATATACAATATATACAAATTCGTCGGACACACTGACATAACTAAATCCAACAAGCTTGTCCTTGTCTACAAAACCCAAAAGTCGGCTGTTTGGAAATTCTCTATTTACAATATTTTCAAATGAAACACGTTCGTTTTCGGGAAAAGACTCAAAATAGATTTCGTGAATCTTGTCTAAATACTTTGACTCTTTGTCTATGTCTAATAATTTCATAAGTTTTCCTAATAATGTTGTTATTATTTAAGTAGCCTAAATGCTTGTCTAAAAATTAATTAATCTTTGTGAAGGACAGGCACTATTTAATAAATAAATTGATTTTTATTATGCTAACACAAATTTAAACATTTGGCAAAAGAATAGCCCATGTATTAAGTGCTATTTGGAATAAATAATAGACGCAACAAAGAGAATTTGTGCCTTTGTCTGTAAACAAAAAGTAGTGACCAAAGGAATGGTCACTACTTGTTTTAAATCGCTGATATCGGCGATAAATTAATAAAAAAGGATAGATGTTTAAATTGTCTTATATTATGGGATTGGGGAAGACAACTGGTGGAAAAACATCTATCATTGGTTATATAATAGCACAAAAGGAATTAATTGTAAACATTTTTTTTCATTTTTTTGAAAAAGGTTATATATACCAAAAACTGCATAAAACCATGTAAATTGATATGTGCATTTGAATATTTATTCGTAACATTTTTGCGTTTTTTTATAAATTATTTAAGTTAAAAAACAAAAGAAATCTTAAAATTGTTCTATATTGCAAAAATAATCCAAAAATTAAGTATAATTTTTGAAAAACTGCAATAGATTACTTTACATTATGCGACAATTTTTTGTATAATATAATAAAATAATGCACTTTGAAAGAAGTGTATTGTTTTGATATTGCATATTTAGGAAATATTTTCCAGTTTGATATGAATATATTTTTTGATATTTAGTAAACTAAATTATAGATTTACTAACAAAACAAATTAAGGCCTTAGGAGATGTTATGGCTAAAAAACAATTTAAAACCAAAGACATGATAATTGCTGTAATTTGTACAATACTAGCTGTGCTTAGTATAGTATTCTACTTTTTGCCAGCATTTAGTGTAGAACATAGTCCTAGTTTGAATTTTGAAACTAGCGAAAAGTTATACTATAGTGCTTGGGATATGACAAGAGCAGTGTTTACAAAAGTTATTAATTGGGATAGCGATATTGTTGGACTTATGTACATCAAAAAAGTATACGGAATGGCTGTGTTCATTTCTGGTATAGTTATGCCAATTGGTATTGCTTGTTTGATTACGACTACAGTGTTTGCTTACTTGTCTTGGTTCAAGGGCGAAAAGTTCAAAAAGTTCTGCTTCATGTTTAGTTTGTGCGGAATGATGTTTACAACTATTACTCTTATTTCTACTTGGTATATTGCAATTCAATTACGTAGTGGAAATGTGGCAATGGATTACTTTGCTTATAATATCAAAGGGTCTATTGCTTATGGCTCATTTGTTAGTTTGATAATTTCGTTTGTTGTTGCAATTGTTGCTTGTGCATATAATTACTTCCTAGATAACTTTGATGACGAAGAAGACGAAGAAGAAATCGACGAAGAAGAGGAACAAAAACCCGCAAAAAAGGTAGCACCAAAGGAAACCGCTAAAGCCAAATCTTTAGGAACTTCCAAGACTTCATCAACTGTAAAAAAAAGCAAAAGAAAATAAATAAAGGAAAACAAAAATTCAAGCCGAAAATTTTGCTATACAAAATTTATCGGCTTTTTTGAAAATAATTATGATTTGTAATAATTGTCCAAGAAAATGTAATATAGATAGGTCAAAGGCTACCGGTGTGTGTGGAGTGGGAGATATGCCTAGAGTCGCAAGAGCCAGTCTCCACAAATGGGAAGAGCCTATAATTTCGGGAAAGGCGGGGAGTGCTACGGTTTTCTTTTCGGGCTGTAATCTAAAGTGTTGTTATTGTCAAAATTACAAGATTAGCCACGAAAATGTTGGGAAATATATTACATATGATAGACTCGCCGAAATCTTCAAAGAGTTGGAATCTCAAGGGGCAATGAATATAAATCTAGTTAGTCCGTCACACTATACGCATGCAATTAAGAAAGCACTAGATATATATCGTCCAAATATTCCTATTGTATACAATTCAAGCGGATATGATAGTTTGAGTGAACTCGAAGAACTCAAGGATTATATAGACGTATTTTTGGTTGACTTTAAGTATTTTGATAGTGATTTGTCCAAGAGACTATCCAAAGCACCCGATTATCCAGAAGTTGCCAAATCTGTCATTCTCAAAATGCGTGAGATTGTGCCAAACGAAGTTTATAGCGATGACGGAATGCTCAAAAAAGGCGTGATTATTAGACACTTGGTACTCCCTAATCACACCGATGATAGTATCAAAATTTTGGATTGGATAAAGGAAAATATTCCAAATCCTTTGGTTAGTCTTATGTCACAATATACACCTATGTACAAAGCGGTTTTGCACCCAGACATAGATAGAAGACTCAAACCACTTGAGTACAAAATAGTCGAAGAACACATGGTCAAAATCGGACTTACAAATGGCTTTGCCCAAGAACTTAGTAGTTCAGATGCTTGTTATGTTCCTGACTTTGACGGAAGTGGTGTTTAATAGTTGAGTGGCTGTTCGGGGACATAGTTTTCAAAAACTATATTACAAGCCGACTCAAATGCTTTGTTTTCAAGTTCCTTGTTATTAACTGTCCATGTTATAACGGGAACATTTTTTCTTGTTACATATTTGTTTGGAAGATTGTTTATATTATATGAAATAAAGTCGGGCTTGCATAGTCTAAAAAATAATAATTTTTTGAGAACGATCTTGTAAATCCTTGGAAGATTATCATGTTCAAAATAACTCGAAAGAAGCCCGCGTGGAATGTGATTTGCATGTTTTTTGAACCACATAATCGAAAAAGGATTGAATGATTTAACAGCGATTTCGCCCTTGTAGTCTTTGATAATATCATAAGTTTTTTGCTCTAACTTTTCTTTTCTGCTTGCGGGTTTGAGTTCTATCATGATAGGCACTCTTCCGTCTACGAGTTCCAAGACTTCTTTGAGAGTAGGAATGGTGTATTTGGTCTTGAGTAACTTGTAATCTTTGAGTTCGTCGGTTGAGATATTTCCAATGTCTTGGTCTTTGCCACAAAGCCTAAGTGTATTTTGGTCATGAAAAACTGCAACATTTCCATCTTTTAGAGTATGCACATCTAATTCAATTGCAAATCCCTTTTGACAAGCATAGTCAAAAGCCCCGAGTGAGTTCTCAGGATAAATATCATTATGAAGCCCTCTGTGCGCAATTTTATATTTGCAATACCAGTTGCTCTTTGTAGTGGAATTTTTCACGTGCAAGTTTCCTTAATTTTTAATTTCATTAATAATTATATTATAAGTATTCGTGGTTTTTTTGGCTAGGTTTATAAGACTGCATTTGTCCAAAATCTTACCATTTAATTTTCTAAAAATGGTCAAAAAATCGTATTTAGGTTTGATAACAAACATAATTTCATCGACATCACTATCCAAATACTTGGTTGGGGTGTCTAGAGTACATCTAACCCACAAATCTTTTTTCATTATTTCTTCAAGCGGAGTTAGACTTCCAACTGCATATGAAGGTGCAGAATATGAACTTTCAAGCAAGTCAAGAAGTATTTCTCTAATATTATCTACTATATATTCTTGATTGTTGTATATTATGTCAATCTTATTGGATTTTGTAAGTAAACTGCTAAGCATAATTGCTCCTTTTTGATGAATATATCCAAGTAATTATTTAATACTCGTATAGAGTTAGACAAAACTTAAATGATTTTGAAAACTCTTTTAGTTAAATCGAATATATAAATTTGTTACATAAATTTCTACATAGAATATTTTAGAATACTTTTTGAAAATCTCCAACTAAGTTATAACAAAAAAGCAATTATTCCAAAAAAATAATTGCTTTTTTGTGTGAATTTTATAAATTACCTATATCTCCAGCATTTTCCTGATAGTCAAATGCTTCGTTATAAATTGGAATAGCGCTTTCTATTGTCAATGGTTTTTGAGTACCAAGTAATGGATTTGTATAATCCATATTATCTATGTCTTGAGTATATGGAAGGAATGCTTGCAATGCTTGGAATGAAACTTGGAAACTAAGTTTTGCATTGGCAAATACGTTAGTTAGTGCATCGCCTGGCAAAGCGAATGTTCCGTTTACAAATGGAATAATGTCACTTGCAATTTTCTTTTGACCATTAGTACCAATTACATCTCCTACGTCAATATTAGGAACGATTTCGTATAGATAATATTTAAGTCTTGTTGCATCGGTTGATGAGTAAGTATCTCTACTTACAGTCTGGGTTGTGTTTTCGCCAATGGTTATGCCAGTAGGTGTACCACCTTCGCCATAAGTCTCAGTGCTACCAGTAATCACGCCACCATTGTCTACAACCAAGTACCACCAGCCACCGACAGATGTACTAATTTCGTTTGAGTTGGTGTCGTTGCCGATGCTTGGGTCAATATATAGCCAACTTGCATTAAGTCCCAGACCTTCAACCACATCGGTTGTGGCGGGGTCGTCGGCAGTTTGAATGTATTTTGAACTATCGTTAATTAGGTTTACAAAGTATTTGTTAAGCGCGGAGTTAAGTGCATCAATACTATTTTGCAAAGTACGAGTTACAGTGTTGCCATATTCATTTACGTAGAATTCAACATAGGTATTCATATATGCATTGGTTCTTGCTTTGTAAAAGGAATTACTTTCGGTTTTGTTGCCTTCACCGTCTAGTATCCAAACCCCATAGAATCCGTTTCCGCTACCACCCGGAACTTTGTTTGAGTTTGTTCCTTGTGCGTTGATACTTCCGTCAAATGGTGCAGGCATTTTTGAAAATTTTAAGTCGTCAGTTATTGCATGAGTGCCTTCGTATTCAGATTGCGATACATATTTCCAAGAATAAATTGACTTGAGTGTTCCCGCTTTGATTTTGTTCATGTCGTCACCGGCGGTTGTGGTAGCGGTGTATGATGTGTCAGCTACATAATCTCTACGTCCGGTGTGGGTTTGAGTTGAACTATCATAAGAATACTCTTGATTAGCCGTGTGAATAGCACCAGCAAATCCGTCAACTACTTCGGTTGTGGTATTTGTTGCTTCACGTGTAAAAGATTTTTGGCTTTGAACGGGGAAGTTTGTAGCATATGTCGTTCCTGTGAAGTTATTAAATCCCACTGTTGGGTCAAAGTCGATGTTTATTCCAAATCTAGCCCTAAGTACACTAGTCGTAGTTGACGTAACTCTTCCTTGATTGTTTACATAATAAGCATTACCCTTGGCATCAGTGTATGCATTACCAATATTTCCAGTGTTTGCACCAGTACTAATATCTGGAATTGGGCTATCTTGGATTGTCGAAGTTGCAGTGGTTGAATAAACTCTTGCACTTGAATGGATTTCAACTTTTTGTCCCGGCAAAAGTACAGTGTTACTAATTGTGCCTGCTGTACCCGTAGTTCTTCCGGCATATGCGGAAATATCCAAATTGCCATCGCCTGCCTTGAAGTCGTTGTTTCGACCAGTTATTTCTACATAAACCGGACCACCCATAAATAGTGCTTGGTTGGCAGTTGTAGAACCTGCAAAGTATGCAAGTGTGGCTCCAATCGAAATAACCGCAGTTATTGCAATACTAAGCAAAGATACAACAAGCGTTCCTATCGCCCTTTTTGTAGATTTACGTTTATTTTCAGTTTTGACATTACTTTTCATAAAAATTACCTCATTCGTTACTTTTAGGGTGTGAGAATGATTAACTTTTATGTAAGTTTTTATTCAAACTTTTTTGGCATATTTTACCAATTTGTTTGTTCAAAATAATTTGACTTTAAACAATATTTAAATATAATTTAGTCCAAAACATGCACTATTTTTTATGTACTAATTAAATGTAATGATTTTCAAAAATTAATATATATAAATGTTTGTTATCAAATTAATAATTATAAATTAAATAATGCTTTTTCACTACTACAAGTTATGTCCGATATTATACAATAAAAAGCGCAAGTAAGACACAAAAAAATCTCATATGAAAAATATCATATGAGATTTAATCTTAATCTAATTTTGCCCCGCAAGACGGACATTTTGGATTGTCTGTACTGCATTTGCTTCCGCAATACTTACAAGTCTTGATGTTTTGTTTGTTTTCTTGTTCGTTTTTCAGAACATCTTTGACTTGTTTGGCTACATTGTCTACAATATCTGACCTAGTTGACATTGTTCCAATAATTGTGGAAATTATAACCAATACAATTCCTACAAAGGGGAATGCTATTCCAAAAATCACACCAGTATTTAATTTATAAGTAAATACATCAAATTTGGATATTGACACAATAGTCATTATTATTCCTAGTACCAAAAGTCCTATTCCCAAAATTCTAAATGTAATTACTAATGCTTTGTTTTTGTTCATAATTATAATCCTGCATCAGCCTTGTTTGTTACTGATTCATAAATGTCCAAATTTCCATAGTCCTTGTCGCCAATTACTGTTGAGACTGGTGTAAAGTAACAAGAATTAAATACTGTTTGAACAGATTTGTTTTTGATTGTGCATTGTTCTGCTGGCAATTGATTGTTAGGATTTGAATCAATAATGCCTGTGGTGTTAATAATTGGAATGTAAGTTTGGATTGCTTGAAATTCAACTGCTATGAAAATGTCTTTTTCGGCAGAAGCATTTGTTAATTTCCAAGGAATAATAAATCTATTGTTCCATAGGAATATAGCAGCTTCGTCTTTGTCAAGTTCTTTGAGTTGAGCATCTCCACCTTTGGAAAGGCATAAATAAAAGTATCCTTTGTCCTTAAGTTGTGTATAATCTGAAACTGTATCAGTTATTGTCTGTCCATCGGTATTTGTGGTTGTGTAGGTATAACCACTACCATTGTGAACATATTCCTTGCCGTCAATATAATAACTAATATCGCTACTTAGTGTTCCAGTACTAGATAGTGGAAAACCTCCACCAACACCATCTACAAGTCCGTCATTTTTGTAATAATTCCAATAGTATTTTTTGGTTGCATCTGGTTGCGCATCAGAAGCGTTGTTTTGTAATTCGATTAGTTGGTTTAAAAATTTGTATAGTTCACTAGCACTCAAACCTGCTTCATTTTGAGCAATTGCCAAATCTTGTTTGTATGCTTTGCTCTCTGCTCCGCCTTCGTAATCACTTGCTTTTGGTTCGGCATAGTCTGGTGTTTCGCCGAGTGCAACTAGGGCATCATATTCAGCTTTGGCTTTTATATAAGCTTGGCTTGCAGAACCGCCTACATAATGTGCAGGAACTGGCAATTTACCAATGTTTGTGTACACTGCAAAATGCGCCCTAACATAACACTTTGAACCTTTTTGAAGTCCGCTTTTGCCACCGTCGTTATAGCAACTAGCACTAACATCAATTGCTTGACCAGGGTAGGCCTTTTCGGTTGTAATTTCAAAGTGAAGATTGCCACTTCCCGAAGTAAATGTTGTTCCGTCTTTTACTCTAATTCCAACTGTGCCAGCCATAGTGACACTTTTGCTCGCCCAGTCGCTATCATAGAACCAAGCCAGGGTGGTTGTAAATGTTAGAATAATCGTCAAGAAAAAGCCTATACCAATAAGTATGACTTTACCTATTTTCCTTTTGTTTTTTGCTTTCCCTTTCATTCGTTCTACCTTATCATCTTTTTTTAAAATAAGTTAAACCCAAAGTAATTTGAACAAATTTATCCAAGTTACAATTTTTACATTGTTTATTGTACCAAATATTTTTGTATTTGCAAAATAAATTGATATATATTATATAATATATTTTTTGTGAGTAACAAAAATTTATACATACCAAATGTTTAAGATTAATACTTGGTACTGGGTGATTGTTTGAGATAACAGCGGTTGAATGTTTTATGAACTTTTGGACGTGCTAGCCATTAGGCGGATGTATTTGGATTTTGTGGTATTGATAAAAATTTTAAAATAATATTTTGAAAATAACAAAAAAATGACCTAAAAACTAAATTTTTTTTAAGTCATTTTAATTGTTGTGTTTTTGCCAATCAACACTATCCAAAACTTTTTTGACATTAAAGATTGTATTTGGAATTCTGTCGCCATTTTCGTCAACTAATTGGTCTTGAATGGCTTGGAATGTTAGATTGAATGTTATATCTACATTGGCATAAATATTTGTATACATTTTTCGTGGGAACTGGAATGTTCCGTTTATGAAAGGAATATTATTTCCGACAGCACTAGTATCTATAGCCTTGAGAGTAATGTATTCTTGATTTGTGACACTGTCATATTGTTTGTTTTGGCTACAATAATAGTAATTTCCGTCGTCAAATAGTACCCAACCATCTCTTGGTCTATCTTCGGTGCTATCTCTTCGAAGTGTTAGATAGTAATTCATTTCATTTCGAATCATATTTTCGACATCTTTGCCAAGTTCGGCATTAATGCCCACAACGTCTATATCCAAAATTGCTCTAAGTAGGGCTGGGGTTGGGTTGATATCGGACGATGTAAGTTTGGCAATTGCCTGCATGTCTATACCAATTCCCGGAACTAGGGTTGTACGATTGGCTTTTAGGTTCATAACCAATTTTCCGCTTCCTTTGGTCTCTTCAAAGTTGTTGTTAACCATTGAAACTCTAACAGGACCACCCATAATAAGAGTAACGTTTGTGTCTTGTTTTCCTGCAAAGTACGCAAGAGTTGCAGCCCCGCATAGTGTCAAAACTAATACGATGCTCAAAATAAATATGATAATTGTACCCCTATTTATTTTTTGTTCCTGCGTCATTATTTTTCCATTTTCCCAAGTGTTTTTGTTAGTTAAAACCAAAATTTGGCTTAACTTAGAAGTATTTTGCTCAAGTGGTTTTGTAAAAAAATACAAAATCCGCACTATACATCATACTACTATTAGTAGTATAACCCAAAATGTCGAATTTTGTAAAACAAATTTATTAAAAATAAAAATTTTTTTGGACTACTTAGACTTTGGCTGAAACATATTAGCAATTACTCTTGAGTGGTTTTGGATTGTGGCAATGTACTTAAATTTTTGGATTTCTTCTTTTTAAATATATCGCAGATTAAAATTATTCCGCCTTGGATTATATATAAATAGTATGTCAAGAATCTCCAAATTAGTATTCCCCAGAATAGTGTACCTTCGGTAAATAATGACCCAAGCAAGGCATTAAAACTAAGTTCTGTAGCGCCCGAACCACCCGGCATAGGCATAAAGCAAACAGCCAAATCGCATATGAAGCACTTACACATAATATCCCACCAACTAACGATGGGGTTTGCATTAAATGCAATGTAAATAAAGTAAGCAATTAGGGCATTAGATATAAGTGAACCAATTGATGTAAATAGTACTGACAAAATTGTCCACGGACTTTTTGCAAAGGTTTTTATGCAATATTGATATTGTTTGACAAATCTCAAAACCTTGATAAGAACTTTTTTGTAGTCCTTAATGATGTGCATTTTGTGTAATAACTTCAACACTCCAACAACAAGCGACGCGCCCCATTTTTTGGTTATTGACATAAATAGAACAAATAAGAATAACATTGCAATAAGTGCAAGACCTATCCATGCACAAACAAGGACTATCGGATTTGTTTGGTAATGTGGGGCATAAGCAATAAGGATAAATGAACAAATTATCAAAAACGACATTTGCCAAATCATGTATTTTGCAAGTGGAATGGCAGTCGCAATATCTCCGCTATAGCCATTCTTTTTTAGATAATAAATTTCGAATGGTTGTCCGCCCGAACCCAACGGGGTTACATGGTCATAATATCTTCCGATTGATGCTAATTTAAACGAAAAGAATGGTCTAAACTTTCCCGTTTTGTTGTGAATAAGAAAAGAAAATTTCATGGAATTGAAGATAACTGTCAAAGCATAAAGTCCAACTGCTACCCACAAAAATCTCCAGCGGGGTTTGTTTGCAAATAGCGTAGATAATGGCTGAACACCGCCTTGTTCTTTTGCAAAATTATAAAATACCGCAACAACCAAGATTACATTAAACAAAAAGAATAATAGATTAAATATTTTTTTGTTCTTGGATTTTTTCTTTGCCATAACTGTTTCGGTTTGATTAAGTTTTGTTTCAATCACAACTTTTTCGTTAATCTTTTTGGACGTGGCAAAAAATATACGACTATTTGTTTCAATATTCGCCTTTATTTTTTCAAACGAAACTTTTTTGAAAGTTGTTAATTTAATTTTTAAATTAAGCCAAAAACTTGACTTTTTGGGTTTTTTATTTTCTTTCATACAAAATACTTTTTTTAACTTGCAAAACTATTATACCAAATATTTATAAATAGTCAAATGGTTTTGAGAACTTACGTCCATTTAAACAACCTTAATCATTTCCGCATAACTCAAAGTATTTGACAACTCCGCACATAATTGCATAAGCAACCTTGTTTTGGTATGACACAGAACATAAGTCTTTTTCTTCTTCGGGATTGCTTAGATATCCGCATTCCACCAAAACCGCAGAACAAGGGCTTTCTTTCAAAAGAAAGTAGTCCCCTTTGCTATGAGATTTTCTCGCACGTGGAAGTTGTGAGAGAAGTTGTGACTGCAAGGCTTCGGCAAAACTCTCGGACTTTTCGTTCGATTCTTGAAAGAAGGCTTGTGCGCCAACCTGTGATTTATCTGAGAACGCGTTGCAATGAATAGATATGACCATGTCTGGATTTGCCTTTTTAATGATTTCAACACGTTTTTCCATGTCGCTTACCTTAAAGTTTTTTGCATTTGCATCATATAATCCATTGTCGTCAGCCCTTGTAAGTACAACCTTAATGCCAAGAGTTTCAAGATAAACCTTGAGAGTTTTGGCAATTTTTAGATTAATTTCGCTCTCTTTGGTTCCTGTTGCCCCAATGCTTCCGTCGTCTCGTCCGCCATGACCAGCATCAATTACAATTACATACTTTGGTCTTGGAACACCTTTGCTTTCCACCACGGCAACAATTCCCACCGAACAAAGAACACTAGCGATAATCAGCCCCACCGCAATAAGAATGTTTTTTAATTTAATTGTTTTAAACATAATATCTCGCTTACTCAAAATTTTTATTACCTAACAATATATGCACCACTTGTACAAAGATATGTATTAACAAAAAACTTGGCATGGTTTTTGGATGGTATTAAAATTAAAACCAATTATAATGTTGTAGGCAAATTTAAAACGACATTAAAAGTTGAAAAAATGACTGGAAGAGAATTGTTCTGTATTTTAATGGGTGATGTTGGCAATGGAGACAAATGTCCTAATTGTGGCTGGATTCATAGCAAATTGCATGAAGAGTTTCCCGATAGAGTAATTTGTCCTAATTTAATTTCGTTAAATAAAGCAAGAAAATTATACAAAGAGAGTAAACCATTTGTGCCGGATTTTAACGATTTTATTGATGGCTATAATTTTTATGGTGAAATGGAATTTACTTATAATGGTGTGACTTATGGATTAATGGGAATCGAAAATAAAGGCGTGGAATTCTGGGGAATAAATACAGACATATATGAAATGTTTAATAGTATAGATGAATTTGTAGAAAAAGCAAAAATAGATGGAAAACCAGTTAAAGAAATTTGGAATGAAGTTGAAAATGCTAATTGGTTACAATAAATAAAATTAAGCCAATATTCTAACTTGAATATATGGTTTATTTTTTTTGTAAAACATTTGACGGGATTTGACTAAATTGTCACCTTTCGACATATTTAAATATTTCATTTTTGTAACACTGCTACTAAGTTTTTTAAGGTTGGGTATTGAAATTTGGATAAGGATATGGTAGAATTAGTTTGTAATAAAAGTTATGGGGTGTAATATGACGGAAGATATTGAAAAAAGAATTGACAGATGTGTCGAAAAATACCAAAATTTAGTCAAAGAAATTAATGACCTTGAGTTTGAACATGATATATACGAGGGTCGCATGGAAAACTATAAGGACTTGTTAATCAAAGAAGATTTGACACCAAGCGAATTTAAATTACTCACAATATACAAATCCTTGAAAGTTGATAATGATATTGTATTGAGAATGTTGGCGAACAAAAAAGAAATACTTGAGAGCAAAAAACCATATTTTGAAATTGGTGCAAGTGATGTTCTTAATGAATTGCAAAAAATGACTGGCGGAGAAATAATTGCTAGAAAATTAGATAACGAATGCAGAGTTGAGCATAATGATTTGGGATTTTTAAATACCGATTTTGTTTATAACAATAAATATGAATTGGGCGTTAATGTTGGAGAGCGTGAAATTATGCTTCCAAAAGTTGAAGAAAGATACTATGATGATGTAACTGCGTATGAAGCACTACCTTGTATTCATTATAACCTATTAGAAGATGGTTTAATTGGCTCAACTGACGAAACGTTAGCAAAACCCGAGTTTCAAGAAATGTTTTGGAATTTATTCAAAAACAAACTTATGAGTTTGGTAGATTCAAAAGAACAAGATAGCCTAAAAGGACAACTAGAAGAAATGAAGAGATTTGAAGTTGCTTTGGATGAAATCACAAAATAATTATACAGAAAGAAAATTATTTGAAAAATAGTTTTCTTTTTTTGATTTAAAATAGCAAAGATTTACTTTATACTTAAACAAAAGTATGTTAAAATACTAAGGTAAATGCAAAATTTAAAGAGAGAAAGACATGTTTGATTTCAAAAATATTTCTGAGAATGAATTAAAATCTCTTAGTCCGCAAGTACTTGCGTTTGTTGGCGATGCGGTTTATTCATTATATATACGTCACAAAATTGTTCTTACCGAAAATCTAAAAGGCAAGGACTTGCATACAAGAGTAATTAGTTTTGTCAAGGCTAGTGGACAAAGTAATTTTACTCAAAACCTACTTCCAAATTTGACCGAAGACGAATTACATGTTTACAAACGTGCAAGAAACCACAAAACTCAGTCTCAAAGCAAAAATGCAAACATTGTTGATTACAAAAGAGCGACTGGACTTGAAGCATTGATAGGCTATTTATATTTAAGTGGCAAAACCGAAAGGCTAAATGAAATACTCAAAAATTCTGTAGGAGAAAAAGATGAAAATTAAAGGAAGAAACGCTGTGCGTGAAGCGCTTAATTCTAATGTAAATATACTCAAGATTATGGCAAGCAACTCATCAAAAGACAAAGTGCTTGGAGATATACTTAATTTAGCAAAACAAAAAAACATCAAAATTCAATATTTGGATAACAAAATTTTGGATAGAGAATGTGAAAACAATCAAGGTATAATTGCTGAAACCAGCGAATTTAAATATTCAAGTGTTGAAGAAATTTTAGATGTTGCAAAACAGAAGAACAAAAATAATTTTATCCTTATTCTTGATGGCATCGAAGACCCACATAACTTTGGTTCAATAATTAGGGTGGCGGAGTGTCTTGGTGTTGACGGAATTATTATTTCAAAAAATCGTGCGTGTCCAGTAAATGATACAGTATCCAAAGTTAGTGCCGGTGCTATTGAACATGTCAAAATCGCCAAAGTCACAAATATTAATACCGAGATAGAAAGACTCAAAGAACAAAATATTTGGGTGTATGCGTGTGAACTCGGTGGTAGTGATTTGGATAGTACAGACTTGAGTGGAAACATTGCAATTGTTATGGGTAGCGAAGGCAAAGGTGTAAGCAGTCTTACCAAAAAACTTTGCGACGGAATAGTTACTATGAAGATGTATGGCAAGGTTAATTCGCTAAATGTAAGTGTGGCGACCGGAATAGTTTTATATGAAATTGTAAGGAAGAATCGAAATTGACAAACGAAGAAATGGAACTCTTAATATCTGCCAAAAATGGCAATGCAAATGCCATAAACCAAATACTTATTGACAATAAATCGCTTGTAAACCAAATTGCAAGAAAGTATTTTTTGCTTGGTGGGGACAGGGACGATGTGTTACAAGAAGGAATGATTGGACTATTTAATGCAATCAATTCTTATGACGAAAAAAAGAATGATAATTTCAAAAATTATGCGAGCAGAGTGGTTGAGAGAGAAATTATTAATGCTATTAGAAAAGAGAACACGCGAAAAAATAGTGTGCTTAATTCGAGTGTTATAACCGACATAAGTGATTACTTGCATGAAGAGAATTATCCGGAGCTTGACATTATTGCCGAAGAAAACAATTTGGAACTTCTCGGCAAGATTAATAGTGATTTGAGTGAGTTTGAAAAAACAGTAGTCAAACTATTTTTGGAAGGATATACATATCTGGATATTGCAAAAATGTTAAACAAAAAGCCAAAGACAATTGATAATGCTTTGACTAGAATAAAATCTAAATTAAGGAGAATAAAAAAGTCATGAGTTATACTGCACTATATAGAAAATATAGGTCTCAAAATTTTGATGAAATTGTTGGACAAAAACATATCATTACATCGCTTACTAATCAAATTAAGAATAACCAAGTTGGGCATGCTTATTTGTTTACGGGAACTAGGGGAACGGGCAAAACTAGTATAGCCAAAATTTTTGCAAAAGCGATTAATTGTCCACATTCTCACAATGGAAATCCTTGTAACAAATGTGAAATTTGTGAAAGCATAACAAATGGCACAAACGTAGATATTTTGGAAATTGATGCCGCAAGTAATAATAGGGTTGACGAAATTAGAGAACTTAGAGAAAAAGTAAAATATCCACCTGTTACTTGTAAATACAAAGTTTATATTATTGACGAAGTTCATATGCTTACGGACAGTGCTTTTAATGCACTACTCAAAACCTTGGAAGAACCACCAGCATATGTTGTGTTTATATTGGCTACAACCGAAGTTCAAAAACTTCCAGCGACTATTTTAAGCAGATGTCTAAGATTTGATTTCAAACTTCTCACCGACGAACAACTTGAAGCGCATCTTAAATATGTCTTTGATGATAGCAAGATTAAATACGAAAGTGATGCTTTGGCATTGCTTGCAAAACTTGGCTGTGGAAGTGTGAGAGATACTCTTTCTATTGCGGATATGTGTGTGGCTTATTCGAATCGAAACGTGACCTATGCGTCGGTAATTGAAGCGGTAGGAATGACGGATAGGCAAACTCTCAAAAGTATAACTAAATGTTTGCTTGAAGGAAACAAAGGTGAACTTTTGTCAACAATTAATTTGGTGGCGAGTGCGGGAAAGAATCTTGTGCAACTTGCCAAGGATATGGTCAGCTTTGTAAGAGACGTATTAGTGTGTAAGACTTGCAAGGACTACAAAAATATTCTCAAATTGTCTTCAGATAGCATTAAAGACTTGGAAGAATTGGCAGGAATTACTACTACCGAAAAGTTGATTGAAATACTTACAAAGTTGAGCACACTAGATAACGAGTTTAGATTTTCAACCAGTCCTAGAAACCTACTTGAGATAACTTTGGTTTCGCTTTGCGATTTTGAAATGACTGAGTTAAACGAACTCAAAATGCAAGTAAAATTACTTGAAAAAAAGATAAAATAAGGACTAACTTAAATGGCTAATTTTGATGAGATATTTAAGTCGGATTTGACAGAACAAGACAAACTTGCAAAGAGTATATTTGGCAAACTTCTAATACTTTTAAGAAAAAATAATCATATGAAGTTGTATTCTCTTATGAATGGTGTTTCTGACACAAAAATGCAAGATAATGTCATAAAACTCATTTTTGATGACAAAATAGCATATGATATGGCTAACAATCCAAATGATTTGGAAACCCTTAAAAGTTTGCTTGGGGATATAGACAAAGGTTTATCGCTTAAAATTGAAAACGGTCAAGCAAAGACTTTTGATGAATACAAATTTGTTGAGTATTTAAAAGATGAGTTCGGCAAAATTTTGACTATTAAATAAAAACAAATAATATATATTTTGTTTGACAAATTTAATTTATAATTGTAACATTTTATTGTTAAAGTTTGACCAATATATTTGGTAATAAATTATTAAGGAGAAAAATTATGTACAAAGGCATGGGTGGTTTTGGTGGTGGCATGAATATGCAACAACTAATGAAACAAGCACAAAAGATGCAAGCAGATATGCAAGCAAAAATGGAGAAAGCAGAAGAAGAACTAGAAAACACAACGCTTACTGGAACTAGTGGTGGTGGAATGGTCGAAGTTACTTGTACTGGCAAGAAAAAAATTACAAGTGTCAAAATCAAACCTGAAATTGTTGACCCTGACGATATTGAGATGCTTGAAGATTTGATAGTTGCGAGTGTGAATGATGCTTACGACCAAGCAGACAAACTAGAAAAATCTTTGAAGGGCGACATGCCTTCGGGACTTGGAATTTAAAAAGAAGGTTTGAAATGAATACAATTGGAAGTATGGAAAGGCTAATTTATTACTTTAGCAAACTTCCCGGTGTTGGCAGAAAAACAGCCGAAAGATATGCTTACAAAGTTTTGGATATGACATTGGATGATGTTAAAGATTTTGCAAGCAGTCTAATTGACACCAAAGAAAATGTTAAGTTCTGCACTAAGTGTGGAAATTTTACCGAGAATGATATTTGTGATATTTGCAAGACAAGAAATTCAGATGTAATTTGTGTTGTCAAAGAACCAAAAGACATTGTCGCTATAGAGAAATCCAAAAACGCAAATTATCTTTATCATGTGTTGCATGGAACAATTAGTCCTATGGAAAATCGTGGGCCAAACGATATTCATATCAAGGAGTTGCTTGGTAGACTTGATGGAATCAAAGAAGTTATAATTGCAACTAATCCTGATGTCGAAGGCGAAGTAACTGCTAATTATATTGCCAAACTTCTCAAACCACTTGGGGTCAAAGTTACAAGACTTGCGACCGGTATTCAAATGGGAAGCGACTTGCAATATGCTGACGAAGTGACTTTGAGTAAGGCATTGGAAGATAGGAAAGAAATTTAAATATGTTACTTTTTCTTTGAGTGTCAAAGAAAAGTAACCAAAAAGAAACCACTGGGGGTTGCGTATTCGAACGAAGAGAGAATTGCCACATAAACCACTACAAATATTTACACAACTAAGCGGAAGTGGCATTCCCCCAGACCCCTAAAACGCTTTTACGATAAGATTTTATTATAAATAAAGTTGGTGTTTTTGCAATAAATGTAGCAAAAATAATCAACATAATATAAATAAAAATTGTTAAAAAGTCGCAATATTTTAAATCAGAAAACGCTTTTACAATAGGATAGATTGAAAAGTGTTTTTTATTTATAACAGCAACCCACAGTGGTTGCGTATTCGATCGAAGAGAGAATTGCCACATAAACCACTACAAATAGTTGCACGACATTAAATAAATTTAGGATTCCACTCTTCCAGTCAATTCGCCAAAATCTTTTAGCCCAGCAAAATCTTGTTGTCTAAGTGCTTCATAAGTAATAATCGCTACTGAGTTGCTAAGGTTTAGGCTTCTTGCATCCGCTTTCATAGGAATTCTTATGCAGTTGTCATAATGTTCTTTAAGCAAGTCTTCGCGTAAACCATAACTTTCCTTTCCGAAGACAACAAAACATCCGTCAGGATAGGTAACTTCGGTATAAGTATGTTTGGATTTGGTGCTTGCAAAATAAAAAGTTTTGTCTTTGTTTGCATTGTAGATTTCTTCAAAACTATCTACAATATTAATTTTGCTAAGCGGAAAGTAATCTAGTCCTGCTCGTTTGTATTTTTTGTCGTCAAGTTCAAACCCCAAAGGCCTAACCATATATAAATTACAGCCCGTTGCCGCACAGGTTCTAACTATATTTCCAGCATTCTGTGGGATTTCGGGCTCAACTAAAACTATATTTATCATAATTAAATTTTCCTTTTGTAAATTAATTGAATTTGTTAGTCGCCCACTTGTCGTAGTGGGTGATTTTTTGCATATATTATATAAGGTTATAGGATTTTTGGCAAATTATTTGATGTTATGATTGTTTTTGGCTTGCGGTTTTGTCTGTACAAGATGAATTTTATTTAGAGTGATATGTTGCTAAACAAAAATCTAAAAGATATACAAATACTCAAAATCCATTAAAAAATCAAAAATAATATAAGCCTAAATTGAAACACCCGGCTGTGTGTAA
>DOEE01000001.1 GCA_003524095.1 Clostridiales bacterium | reverse complement strand
AAAGGAGGGAGCCGCCGAAGGCAGGTCTGATAACGGGGGTGAAGTCGTAACAAGGTAGCCGTATCGGAAGGTGCGGCTGGATCACCTCCTTTTAAAGAGAAATCTTTAACAAAATATCCTTACTCACAAGGACTCACAATAACGACGAAAAATCCTATATAGCAGTAAGAGAGAATAGGCTACATAGGTAATTGATTAAAACACTATTTAGAAGTTAATAAAAGGCATCTCGATTGAGATGTCTTTTTTGTGTATAACTTCACAAAAGTTTTTTGGGATAGGGTATTGAATTTGTCTTTCGCTTGTGGTAAAATATATGTGTTAAAAAAATATTTAAGGTGGATAAATATGAGTAAGAAAAAACAAAATATAGCGGATACCGTTGTAGGTGAAATTAGACAAGATTATACTACAAGTGAATGTCTTGATATGATTAACTATTTAATAGAAAAATGTGGCATGGGAAAATTTGATTTAAATAGTAGTTTTGAGTCTGAAAAAAATATAGTTAGAGACAAATTTAATTTGGACGAAAAAATCAACGATAATTACTATAGGGTATTGAATCTAAATTACCCAGATGATCAACAAGTATCCAGACAAATGAGTGAAGTTTTGCCTTTGGCTGGTGGCGTGTTTGCATCAAACCCAGATGGAATTTTAGGGTCATTTATTGGTTTTTGTGCGGGAACATATGGTTTTAGATTGTATGAGTATATCAAAGCACGAAAAGAATCAAAAAAGATAAACACTCTTGCCAACGAATTGCTAAGAAAGATGTTTATAAGATATAAATTAAGTTTCCTTAGCACTGACGATTATGACAACAAGATGGAACTTGATGAACTAGCCGAAAAAGCAAAAACATATGCCAATCAAGTCTACAATACTCAAGACGAACTTTCTAATGAAATAGAAATGTAATGTGGGAAGTCTAGCGGATATGAGAAAAAAGAATATGCTTGCCACATCAGAATGTTTGAATATAATTTCGTATCTAAACGAAGTTTGTGGTGTAAATGTCAATAAAAACAGTTTGGAAGAAATTTCAAAAAACCTAAGATTTGCTGGAGATAATTACAAATCAAATAGAGAATTCAAAGATGTTGTCGAGGAGTGCAAAAGTCTATTGCCTTTTGCATCAAGTACTGTGCTTTGCAATTTGTCGTTTGCACCAGCCATAGTTTGTGCAACCACAGCACCTGTTGTGTTTGCAATGACCCAACACATTCTCACCAAAAAATATCTAAAAAATCTAAATATTTTGGCAAACGAAGAAGTGTCAGATATGTATTTGGAGTATTGTTTTGGTCTCAAAGAAAATAGAGATTTCCTAAGTTTCAATGAAGTTAGAGTCGAAGCAAATCAATATGAACAACAAAAAATATTACAAAGTCTAAATATGGACGATTTGGAAAAATAATGTGTTGGTTTTGTTTGTAAATTAAACAAAGAAAATCTAAAAAACAATAAGTAAAAAACGACCAGATATGGTCGTTTTTTTGTCTACATTAGCAATTGTAATATTTCAAACTGGTCGTTTGCTACGTTGCAAAGTCTGGATATATATCTGCAATTTGGTCTAAGCATCATGTATAGTAATATCATTCTAACAATGTCGCATTGGTCACTTAAAATTATATCATGTGGCTTACAGCCATGGGACATATTTGGTCGTGGGTGATGTGGTGGTCTGTGCATATAATCATATTTGGGTGGTGTCATAGGATATGGCATAAAAATATTATTCATTTCACTTAGATTGCTGGGTCTTATTTGAGATTGTGAGTTGTTTGGATTTTGGGTAGTCTTGTTGTAGTGGTTTTGACTTGAAACTTGGGTGTTTTGAGATGCCAAATTATTAGAATTAATTGTTCTTTGTTTTCGATTACACCCCAAAATTCTGTTTGCACCTACATTAAGTTGTTTAATAATATTAGATAAAGCACTGCCTTGCATGGGAGAGTTTCGCTTTGGAGTATTTGGAGTGGTTGTTCCGTTTTGTGGGACATTGCTATCCGAGTTTCCGTTTTGGTTGTTGTCACTAGGTGTGCTTGGCTGAGTAGGGACGATGTCTCCATGTGAAAGCATTTCTTTGTGACTTCTAATAGGGCTAATTGCTCCGTCGCTTAAATCCAACTTTTTTGAACGCAAACCATAATAGTTTGGAATAAAGGCGGAATTTTTGCTTGCTACTTGGGATAAATTTCCGCTAATAAGCGAATTTAGGTCGGCAATATTATTGTCTAGCTTTTCAAGCATTTCGTCGTATTTGTTGTCGGAATTGTTTGAGTGTAGAGTTTTTCTTTGTTTGATTAATTTTTCAAGAATTTCCTGCAGGTCGGCAGTTTCTTCAGTTATGACATTTTCATAACTCTGTTTCATAATTTTGTAATTCTCGTCGCTAAGTCTAGCATAATCATCGTATTTCATAGTTTCCCCTTAAATTAAGACATATTTTGTAAATATTCAATTAGACTTTTTGGTACATCTTTGTTGGCTTCAAAAGCGGGTTCGACGTATTCTGGTGGAACGGGAGTTGGGACACTTGCTGGTGCAATTTCAATTGTGAATGCTGGAACTTTGAGATATTCTCCCGCCCAGTCACTGTATCCCCCGACACTTCCAACAGTTTTGACGGGCGTATAGCCATTAATGGTGGATATGTATTCGGCAATTTGTTTGTCACGAGCCTGTTCTTTTTCGGACAATAACTCAAAACCATAATATATAACATCGCCTTTGGTGTGGTAACTTAGAGTTAAGTCGGGTCGCACACGATAACTAAAATCAATTAGAGTGCGGACTTCTCTTTCGCTTTCGGGATAATATCCAACAAAATTCCCCGGCGCTACACAAAAAACATTTTGAGAGCCTTTGCCCCAAAGTGCGTCAAAATTGACATTTAAATCAACCGCCATTGCATCGGCTTTCCACATATCAAAGTTATCAGACCCGTCATTTATATCTAAGATATAATTTCTTAGTTTTTCGCACTTAATCCAGTCTGTTCCGTCTAGCACAATTCTAGCACCGTCGGGATTGCTAAGTGGAATGGCATAAACACCACCAGTTTCAAAATTTTGTGTTGTCATGTATTCAATCATTTTGACCACAACTAGAGTGCTGGGGTATTCTCTGGCATGAATTCCGCCTTCAATCAAAATTTGCTTTCCTTCATAACTCCCCAAATGAACTCCGTATATAGGTTGCCCCAAGGTCGATTGTCCCACCACAAAAAAATCCAAGTTTGGATTTTTGGATAAATTAGTGATAGTTAGGCTTAATTCTTCAAAAGTCATTGTTTCACCGCCTTTTGCTTTGAAAAATATATATGCAGGCAGTCTAAAGTTTTGTTAAAATATGGGTTCAAAAACAAAGTTTTATATGTTTGCGGTGTGAGTACTCGTGAAAAATTTGCCCCACTGTGCTAACGCAGAGTTCTCAAATTTTCCCCTGCGTCTTCCCCGCAAACCACCAAATAGACTTTGAGTTTGTTTTTGAAAAAAGTTAGGGGGGGGGTAAACGACTTTTGAGCATTAAATACAATCTTTAAGTATATTAGCCCTTTTACAATTGTAATGTTGTAAAAATATATGTTTTTGCTAGCAAATATTCCTTTGGTCACATTTCGACAAAAACTCCCAATAATATCCGTATCGGGAAGACACAGAAAAAGATTTTTGCGATTTCTGCAGGCGAAGCCGAAGCCTTAGCAAAAATTTTTTCGAGTACTCAACCGATACTTTAGCATGTAATGTTGCAAATAAGTACTCAACCCGCAAACTCGCAATTGATTTGTTTTTGAAATAGTATTTGCATGCTTTCAAATATTTTGTGTGCGGGCAAAATTTATGACACACCACATTTTGTGGTTTTCGACAAGACATATATACTACGTATATTCTTAGACAAAAACATTAATATTTTTTTAAAAACTTGCAAAAATCGTTTGGAGAATTTTGACACATTATGTATAATTGGGTATAAGTAAAAATTCAAGGAGAATGTTTTATGGAAAAAATAACCAAAAAGAAGAAGGCCAAAAAGGGTCTTAAAAAACGTATTGGTTTGATTGCTATTGGTGGATTGAGTTTAGTACTTACAATTTGTCTATCCGTTGGAGCAACCCTTGCATGGTTCGCAGGCTCAACATGGTCTAGTAACCAATTGTACATGGGTGGTCCAGTTTATGTAGAAATGGCTGGTCGTGGTACTGCAGGTTCTACTGCAGGTGCTGGTGAAGGCGAAGCTAAATGGGTAGGCGGTGCTGGTAACCTAGATATCAAGGCAGCAACATCAAGAAAAACCGGTACATACAAATCTAATATCCCAGAAGGAGAAAGAGGTTCTGAAGGTGGTATCCCAGACAATATCTTGCTTCCAGGTCAAAAATTCGAAATTTATAGCCAAGCAAGAGTGTTCTCAACAGCATATACATCATCTGTTGGAACAAATAGTACTCCAAGTGGTTCTAGTGGTGCTAATACTACTAATACTGAAAAGAATGGTACAGCACATATTACTGACAAAGGTAGAGTAACATCTACTACTACATCAGTACTTCGTGCAAGATTTAGTATCAGTATTGAATTTGACCCAAGTGTGGGCTTTAATAACTTTACAGATGAAAGTTATAGCAAACATTATCCACAACAATCTAAAAATTATACTGGTCATGTTGGAACTAAGAAGGGTGGTGAAGGTTCAGATAAAGATACCATCGTTCCAACTTTAGCAGCAGCTGGTTTGACATGGAATTCAGCACTAGGTGCAACTGCATTAAAGGCTAATGCTAGTGGAGTTTATACAGAAAATTCTCGTAGAGATGCGGTAGAGACAGGAACATGGACTGCTGATATATCTACACAAGCAGAGTTGGAAGCGATTAAAGCAGGAACAAAAAAATCTATTTACAAATGGAAATTCGTTTCAGCAGATGATTATGCAAAAGCATTAGGTACCGGTGAAGGTGGTAAAAACGGAATTGATTCTAGTACTACTCTTACTGCTAGTGAAAAATATGCAAAAATGGCTTATCCATTTAATGGTGAAGATAAATCCACTAACTCTCAAGGTTACTATGGTTGTTGGATATTGACCGGAGCTGCTGAAAATAATGCTATAGCAGAATCTGATGCTTTCTACAAAGCAAGATGTAATTCTTATATTGATAGTTACGTTGAAGAATATATCACTGAATATGGTGATGTTAAGACAAGAACAATTGGTGATAGTATCAAGGCTCTTGAAAACTCACTTAACCAATCATACGTTCAATTAGTTAACGACTCTTCTGATGCTATTATCGCTGGTAAAGTATTTGGTATGACTGTTGCTGGTGGCAAAATGACTTATGCTGGTACTGAGGAACAACAAAATGCAGTAAAAGCATCAACACAAGCATCATGGTTGTATATTGACCCATTAAAGGGTAATGATACAAACACAAGTGAAATTTCAACCAGTACTGGTGGTTGGTGGTATCTAGTATCATGTAGTGCTGATAGTGTTAAAAATGGTTCTAACAAAGTATATACAACAAAAGATTCTGCAAAACCAGTAGGCGACCCAGACACGACAACTGGATATTTAACATATGATAACGACGTAAATACACCAACCGATGATACAACTACCGGATTTGTAAGATATACTGGTAAAGCAGGTGACACTGGACTAAAAGCTACCGATGATGGTAGACTAGATGCAAAATTATTTGAAATCAATCCATTGCTTGCAAAAGAAGCAATTACTACAAACAACACAACTGATGATGTTACAAAAGTAGTATCTTATTCATTCCCATTCGTTAATGGTACATCAGCACTTCCTGCCGATGCATTGACTAACGTATTTGCTAATGCTAAGATTACTTTCCAAATCAGCTTCCAAGCAATTCAAGCATTCTTCCCATATAGTACAAATATCGATAAGATGGACTACACAAATCCACTACTTGGTACTGCCAAAGCGCTAAGTATTAGAAATGCAATACCAATCTACAACGAAGCATTTGACTATCAAGAAAATGTTGGTGTTAATTCAATCGTTGGACTATAATATTAGTTTCAAAATTAAAATACTCATTGTTAATTCAATGGGTATTTTTTTATGTAATCAGTCCGACTAAGCAAAAAGTAAAATTTATAACAAATAATTGTTTGTCAAATTAATTTGTCATGATATAATTATGTTGTAAAGAATGTGTTTTTTGAAAGGTTAAAAGCATGAAAGTATACCTAAAAAATCTAAACGAAAAAATCAAAGAATCGTCCATATCGGTCGTACCATTTTTTGTGATTATTATGGCTTTGTATCTGATTTTTTTGCCATTTAATGTATGGGCATTTTTGGGTGTAATTTTGGCTACAATCTTTATGATATTTGGCATGGCGCTATTTAATATTGGTGTTGACATGTCGACTATGAAAATGGGTGGATATGTGGGTTCACACCTTAGCAAATCTAGAAAGTTTACTTTTATGATAGTTCTTAGTTTTATACTCGGTTTTATTGTGACTATAGCCGAGCCTGACCTTATGGTTTTGGCTGAACAAGTGCCGGGGATAAGTAGTAAGTGGATAATACTAATTACTGTTTCTTGTGGAACGGGAGTATTTTTGATTTTGTCAACAATTAGAACATTATTTAGACTTAGTATTCGCACAATGCTTATGATAAGTTATCTAGTTGCACTTATACTTTGTATTTTTGCTCCAGTAAACTTTTTGCCACTTGCATTTGATACAATAGGTGTTACGACCGGTGCAGTATCCGTGCCATTTATTATGGCTTTTGGCTTGGGCATATGTGCAGTGCGTTCGGGGAAACAAAACCAAGACGATGGATTTGGACTTATTGCGCTTGCTTCCATTGGTCCAGTAATTGCAATACTAATTGTTAGTTTTTTTATCAATGGCGATGCATCAAGTGGAACTGAAACCGCTCAAATGGTATCTAATATATCTCAACTAGGTGAATCAATTGGCAAAGGTGTTTTGTCGTATCTAAGAGAGGTTGTTGTTGTAATTATTCCTGTATTCGTATTCTTTTTGATATATAATTATATATTTCTAAAACTTCCAAAAACGTCGTTAATTCGTATATTTATAGGACTTGTATACACATACCTTGGGTTAGTTATATTCCTAACTGGAGTAAGTGTGGGATACTTGCCAACTGCCGATGTTTTGGGACGTGCGATTGCTAGTCCTTCGACCAAGTGGTTGCTTATTCCAATTGCTTTGGTTGTCGGTTTCTGCTTGGTATTTGCCGAACCCGCTGTGCATGTACTCAACAAACAAGTCGAAGACATAACCGAAGGCGTAATTTCCAAGAAAACCATGCTCATCGGCATGTCAATCGGGGTTGCAATTGCAATGCTAATAATTATATTTAGAGCATTGTTTGCCATAGACTTTATGTACATAGTAACACCGCTAGTTCTTATAATGGTGGTCTTGTCTATATTTACACCAGACTTATTCGAAGGAATTGCCTTTGATAGTGGTGGTGTTGCTGCGGGCTCGCTAACCGCTTCGTTTGTTTTGCCTTTTGTTGTCGGGGTATGTAGTAGACTTGGAGTCGACCCAATGCTATACGGTTTTGGCTCAATAGCAATAGTGGCGATTCTTCCAACAATTGTAATTCAAATTATGGGTATTAGGTACCAGTGTTTTGTATGTAAATCCAAAAAGTCTAGCAGAAAAGCCAAAAAATCCGATATTACTATTATTGATTTTGAATAGTGGAGGAAACAAAAATGAAAGATAATAAACCAAAAAAGATGCCCATGCCAGTCAAACTGATTTTGTGTCTTGTTGATCGTGGCGACGGAAAAAATATCGAGATGTATTTAAATGACCATCATTTAAATGGTGGAATTTTGCTTATGGGCAAGGGTACTGCCGAGAGTGATATAGCAGATATGTTTGGTTTTGGATTATGCGATAGGGATATTGTTGCATGTTTAGTTCCAGTAAACAAACTTGAAAAGACTATGAAAGATATAAACGAAATTACTCGAATTGAACAAGACAAATATGGTCTTAATATGATTTTGGACGTTCAGAGTATGGCAAGTAATATGTTGGAATTTTTGAAAGTGGCGGTGAATTAGTTATGGAAAAAACAATAAATAGTACAAAAAACAAAAGCGAATATGATATGATTGTGGCTATAATTGGTCGTGGATTTAGCGATTATGTTGTGTCAGCGGCACGTGATGCAGGAGCAACCGGTGCGACAATCGTTTATGGCAGGGGTACAGCCGATGCCGACAAACAAGTTTTTGGAATATCCTTACAACCCGAACGTGAACTTGTGCTAATTCTCGTTAAGTCCAATGAACGAAGAACAATTATGCAAGCAATATCCGACAAAACCAGTCTTATGGAAGAAGGCAGGGGGTTTTGCTTTAGCCTTCCTGTTAGCGAAGTCTTTGGACTAAAACGTGTTGCCGAACAAAAGAAAGAACAAATCAAAAAAGCCAAAGCACTCGAAAAACAAAAACGCAAATAACTTTGCGTAACAAATTTGTCCTTTGTGTAATATAAATTAGTAGATGAAATATCTGCTAATTTTTTTATGTAAAGGATTAATTTATGTGTGGAATAGTATCTGTCAAAGGGAAAAACGCAACAAGCAAAACTATTGTATCTTTAAAAAAACTTGAGTATCGTGGTTATGATAGTTGTGGAATAGCATACAAAAGCGGTGGACTTAAATGTTTTAAGGCCAAGGGATATATCACAAATTTGGAAGAAAAATTACCTAGTAATCGCTCCAAAATTGCTATTGGTCATACACGTTGGGCTACTCACGGAAAGCCTAACGAGATTAACTCTCATCCGCATCTGAGTGCGGACGGGAAGTTTGCATGTGTTCATAATGGCATAATTGAAAACTACAAAGAACTCAAAAAAAGTTATCTAATAGATGTTAAATTCTTAAGTGATACGGACACCGAAGTTATTCCAAACTTGGTTGAATACTTTTATAATTTAGAAGTTAAAATTACGGGTCAAAACAAACTTGATTACATAAAAATTGCTTTTGAAAAAACCATTAAACTTCTCAAAGGAAGTTTTGCAATTGCAATTATAAATGAGTATGATGATAATATTTATTTTGCTAGACACTCCAGTCCACTTGTTTTGTCCAGTGGCGAAGACAACATTATTTGTAGTGACATTAATGGGCTTATGAACAAATCAAAAGTCTTTTATTTGCCTGATGACACGTATGGGTATTTAGACAATACTTTTCATGTATTTGACAAAAATGGTACAGTTATTGACATTAAATACAATAATTACACAAGTAATATGGATTCTTCGCTTGGAAATTTCCCACACTATATGCTCAAAGAGATATATGAAATTCCCAGTGCCATTAGCGAGACTTACAAACACCTAAGAGTGTCTAAATTTAATTTACCCAAGAACATTTCCAAAATTCTTTTTGTATCGTGTGGCACGAGTTACCATAGTTCGCTTATGGCAAAAAAATATATTGAGACTCATGCCAAGATTCCATGTGAATGTGAGATAGCGAGTGAATACTTGTCAAACAAAAATTTGGTTTCGCCTAATACCTTGGGTGTGTTTATATCTCAGAGTGGAGAGACAGCCGACACACTCAAATCTTTGGAAAAAGCAAAATCGCAAGGTGTGTATACTTTGGCTATAACAAATGTGGAGAATTCGCACATAACACATATGGCGGATAGCACGGTTCTTATGAGTGCTGGTGCTGAAATATGTGTTGCCAGCACCAAGGCTTATACTACTCAACTCTTTGTGCTAATTGAACTTGCTAACTATCTAATTAATGTTAGCAAGGGAAACTACAAGTCTAACAAAGTTGATTTTGGTAATGCCGAGACGATTAGAGTAACGTTCTCCGACACCAAAAAGTACTTGGACTATACTAGCAAAGATTTGGCTTTCCTAAAAAATTTAGACATATCCAAGATTGATGGGGCGCTAGAGTCTCTAGCGGAAAAAATCTATACTCACAAGACTTTCCATTTGATTGGCAAGGACTATGACTATGTGACCGCAATGGAAGGAAGTCTCAAAATCAAGGAAATTAGTTATATCTTTACTGATGCCTATCCATGTGGCGAACTAAAGCATGGAACGTTGTCTCTGATTGATGAGAGTAGTATTGTTTTTGTAATAATGACTGAGAGAGAACTAGTTTCAAAGACGGTCAATGCTATACACGAAGTAACTTCACGTGGTGGCAAAGTAATTGTGCTTACACAATTTGACGATTTGGATTTGTCCGATTGTTATTATGTAATTAGGCTTCCAAAATTGCATCAATTATTTATGCCGATTGTGTCAATAATTCCATTTCATTTGCTTTCATACAAAATCACAACCAGGTTAGGTCTAAATCCAGACAAACCACGAAATCTTGCAAAATCTGTTACTGTCGAATAGTTTTTGAAAACATATACTAACTTATTGAAAAATTCCAAAAAATTTGCTAAAATAATAGCATGAAAAGTTTGGAAGTATTGTCGCCAGTTGGCGATATAAATAGTTTTTATACTGCAATCAAAGCGGGTGCAGATGCAGTTTATATGGGAGTGCCAAAGTTTAATGCAAGAATGCGTGCAGAAAATATTTCGCTTGAAAATATAGCGGAACTTGTTAAATTTGCACATCTAAAAGGTGTTAAGGTGTATATTGTACTTAACACCTTGCTTAGCACGTCCGAAGTTGGACAAGCAGTGAGTGTTGCTGGAGAGTGTATGAAGGCGGGCGTTGATGCCTTTATTGTTCAAGATTTAGGACTTATTTATGTACTCAAAAAAGTCTATCCCGAAATTATCTTGCATGGAAGCACTCAACTTGGTGTTCACAATGTCAATGGCGCAGTTATTGCCAAGGAATTGGGACTATCTCGTGTTGTTTTGTCTCGTGAAGTAACTCTCAATGATATTCAAGAAATTTCTAAAAACGTCGATATCGAACTCGAAGTTTTTGTTCAAGGTGCAAATTGCATTTGCTTTTCGGGCAACTGTTATTTGAGTAGTCTAAAGTGTGGTGCAAGTGGTAATCGTGGAGAATGTAAACAGCTTTGCAGACTTCCATTTAAACTTGGTAGCAAGGAAAAATCGGTGACGGGATTTACTTTGTCGCCTAGAGATAATTGCATGCTTGGGAATCTAAAAAGTCTAATTGAATCGGGTGTTAAATCGTTTAAGATTGAAGGAAGGCTTAGACATTCGGGATATGTAGGAGTTGCTACAAATGTCTATAGACAGGCGGTTGACAAATTAATAAATTCGCATAACTCAAATAGGTTTCAAAATGTGAGTGAGATTTGGGAAAGTAACAACTCAAAACTTAAGATAAGTGAGTCCAAATCGTGTGCAAGATTAAACACAAATACCGCCGATGATTTTAATCAAAGTAATCTAAGTGATTTAAGTTGTGAGCAAGTTTCAAAGTGGACTCATGACCTAAAAAAAGTGTTTTCACGTGGTGAATACACAAATGGATATTTTGATTCAAATAATATAATCGACATTCAAAATAACAATCATATGGGCGAACTTATTGGCAAAGTTGTCGCATGCAAAAAATTCAAAGATATGTTTTCGGTTGAAATAAAATCCAAAAAACAACTGCATGTCGGCGACGGATTAAAGTTTTCAAATGGTGACACCATGAGTTCTTGTGGTGTTGGGAATATCAATGTAATTGACGACATACAAGAAATATTTGTCAAAAACAAGGTAGATATTGGCAGTAAAGTATACTTAACTTTGGATAGTGAATTTGAAAATTCCATTTTGGATATGTCAAGATATAGAGATTTAAAAATTAAAGCCAATGTTGTTGCGGACGAAAAACTGATTGTGGATTTTGAGTCGGATAGTTCCAAAGTAAGAATTGTCGGCGGTACTGTTGAGAGAGCAAAAACCAAGGTGTTGACTGAAGTTGATATATCCACACAACTTAGCAAAGTTGACAATTCCGTATTCAAGACTCCGCAATTTGAAATTGTAACAAATAACGCTTTTGTATCAAAATCAACACTTAATGAGATTAGAAGAAACGGAATAGAAAAGTTAATAGGACAAATTATTTCAAATTATAATTTGGAAAATAATTTGACTAATAGTATAAACTCTGCCACTAATTTGGATATTTCAAAGCAGAATGAAATTTTTAAACGTGCAAATAGTTTCAGCCCAGATAGCCTTTCGTTTGATAGTGATAGACTTGCTATTGTTAATGAGTTTACACATCTTGGTAGTCTTGTAAATTTGTATGATGCACTTATTTTGTCGCCGACTGTTTATTCGGTTTTGGTAGTGTCAAAATTTTTGGAAACTTACAAAAAATATTTTTCGACCCCGCTTATTCTAAATTTGCCGAATATTGCTAGGACGGAAGATTTAAAAATTATTGATGAAATTATTGAGTATTGCGATGGCAATAACATAATACTTGTTGCAAACAATATATATGCTCTCAAATACGCAAAAAAATTTAGAGTTTGGGCGGGACATGAATTAAATATTACAAATAACTTTGCAAGACTGAGTCTTCTTGATTTCGGAGTGACAGAAATTATTTCAAGCATAGAAAAGTGGACAAGTAGACTTCCCGCAACTTACAAGTTATCAAAAGTTCCCGCATATATGACATTAACCAGTTGTCCGGTTAAACTTCTGTATGGAAACACTTGCAGTAAATGCAAATATTCAAGTGATTTGACTTATGAAAACAATCTTGGAAAGTTTGGTGTTCGCAGATACAAAATTAATGACTGCTATTTTGAATTATTCGATAATAATGCTAATGAATTTGGGATAAAGGATTTGAGATAAATGTATAAAATTACTATTAAACTTCCTATTGATTTTAACAAAGACAATTTAAAAATTTATGTTGCAAAAGAAGTTAGACTAAAAGTGCCTGACATATCTAAATGCAAACTTTTGAAACTCTCGTTAGATGCCCGAGACAAGAACAAAATTTTTTATTTGGCATCAATTTGTTTTGAAACGTTTAAAAACTTAAATTTGAAGAAACTTAAAAGTGTAAGCAAATTTGAGAAAAAAGAAATTCATTTTCCAAAATTAGACAAGATATGCGACAAAAAAATTGTAATAGTTGGCTTTGGCCCGAGTGGAATGTTTGCGGGATTGACTCTTGCTAGAGCGGGTGCTAAGGTTACAATTTTGGAACGCGGATACGAGATGACCAAGCGAAAAAGCGTTGTAACCGAACTTATGAAAAACGGGACAATGTGTGAGGCGTCAAACATTCAATTTGGTGAAGGTGGTGCTGGAACTTTCTCTGATGGAAAACTCAATACGGGCATTAAGAGTGAGTATATTCAGTCAGTACTTGATGACTTTGTTTTGTTTGGTGCAAACGAAAATATTGCGTACGACTTTAGACCACATATTGGAACAGATGTGTTGGAACAGGTTGTGGTTAATCTTAGAAATGAAATATTAAATTTGGGCTCAAGTGTTTTGTTTGAACATAAGTTGGTTGATTTAAAATATCAAAATGACAAAATTGCACTTGATATTCAAACCCCAGATGGATATGTGTCGACTGTTTGTGATATTCTAATATTTGCCATAGGGCATAGCAGTCGTGACACTATACATATGCTTTTTGACAAAAACATGGTATTAAAACAAAAGCCATTTTCAATGGGATATAGAATTGAACATAAACAAAGCGATATCAACTTTGCACAATATGGCAAGTTTGCAAATCAAAATATCTTGCCACCTGCCGACTATCATTTGGTGACTCATTTGGATAACGGAAGAAGTGTTTATACATTCTGTATGTGTCCGGGTGGTGTTGTTGTTCCTGCAATGAGTGAAAAAAATACAATTGTAACAAATGGAATGAGTTATTCGCTAAGAGACGGAGAAAATGCAAATTCGGCTATTCTTTGTACGGTTGAGACAAGTGATTTTCCAAGCGACTCACCACTAGCGGGAATTGAACTTCAAGAAGAATACGAAAAGTATGCTTTTGCAAAAAATAATTCATATAACACAACAGTTCAGTTGGTTGGAGATTTTCTACATGGTGTTCCTAGCAAAAAACTAGGAAAGGTTATTCCTTCGTACAGACCGGGGTACGTTCTTGGAACTGTTGAAGACATGCTACCAAAAGTTTTGGTGGATTCGATTAAACAAGGCATTGTTAATTTAGACAAAAAGTTACACGGCTTTGCCGATTCTGACAGTATTCTTACGGGTGTCGAGACTAGAAGTAGTGCACCATATCAAGTTGTGAGAAATCAGAACATGATGTCGAGTTTAAATAATATTTATATGATAGGCGAGGGCGCGGGTTTTGCAGGAGGCATAATGTCGAGTGCTGTTGAAGGTATTAAGTGTGCAAATATTATTATTGAAAAACTTAATAATTAGTATTAGTTTTAAATTGAATTAATTCTAAAAAATCAAAAGTACCAGCACAATTAATTGACAGGTATTTGTTTTGGTACTAAAATATGTATTGAACAAAAGGAAGTAAAATGTATGTGTCAAGTTAATACTTTTATGTTTAAAGAAGATGAATTAGACGGCGAAAAACTTATGAAAATAATTGGTATTTTTCAAAAAGCTGGTTTTACTAATTTTTATGAATACAATAATCCTAATTTACGTAATATTAGACGAGATTTGAGATTATTTCAGTGCGGTAATTTTTGTGACTGTGGCTCGGTTGTAACAAAAAAAGTTGTTGTTGACGAAATGCTCGAGACAGCCGAGAGTCAAAAATTAACAGAAATAATAACAAAAACTTTGGATGTTGTAAGTACCGCATATTTATTTTCTCATTGGTACAAGGGCAATAATGATATTGCAAGAGAAAAAGTAATTCTTGAAAGGGCGCCAAAAAAAGTTTCTCTTGACAAACTTAATGAACAAACATATAGGGATATGTTCTATAACGAAGTTTTGGAAATAACAAAATAAAAAAGTCTGCAATTCACTAAACTAGTGCATTGCAGATTTTTTATTTTACTTTGTATTTGAGTAAATTGTCTTTGTCAATTTGGCTTACTCTAAAACTATCTCGACATTTTTGAATACCCTTGTTTATTACAAACGAATTTAGTTTGTGAGTTTTCAAAAATTCATATGTTTCTGTTTTGTTTTTTATAAACATTTCACAAAACAACCATGCGAGTATCATGTTTACATAATAATGTTTTTCGTTTTGGAATGAATTGAGAGTTTTGAATATTTCATACTTGTATTTTGAATCTTGGACAAAAGAAAACATAATTTTAAGCCCAACCCTAACTTTGAAAGGTTCTTTGCTTTTGGTGTATTCTTTGGCAAGTTTGAATAGTTTTTCTCTATCTATTTTCGAAGAAATCTTGAGAATATCGCAAGACCCCCAGCAGTCGACATGTGAAACGTATTTTTCTAGGTGTTTTTTTAGAGTTTCAAAATCTGAAATTAGATTAATTATATATCCCGAAATCAAGGTTATTTCGTATGTTGAATAGGTGTTGGTATCAAGAAAACTCAAATAGTTTCCCTTGAATATTTGTTTTGAAATATCTTTTAGTTTTGGACTGGGAATTGCCAAAACGGGAAGGCTAGTTCTTACAATATTTTGTGTGTATTTTGATTTTGGGGGATTTGATATTGAAATTAGATAATTTTCCAACTCCAATACGTCTTTCAAACCCCAATTGTCAATTTTAAATTCCATAACTAGTTCCCCAATTCTTGACTTGGCTCAAGAGAGTCAAACAGATGATTTTCTCTTTGTAAATCATAAACATAATCATATAAGTTGGTTTCAAAATCGGTTTCTTCTTCGTATCCGCGTGTTCTGTAGGTATTAATAATCCCTTTGAGTGATTTTCCGCCTTGTGTGGCATTAAACTCTTCAGATTGACAAACAAACGAAATAATTTTTCGGTCACTATCAATCTTTAGTCCCACTTTTATATAGCCTAAGTATTGCATCAAAAAATCTATCGGGTCGTGTGAAATTTGGATATGTTCGCGATTTTGAATATGAATACTATCTTGAACGTATTCGTCATAAATGCTCTTAAGATTTGGATTGTTTTTCAAAATGTCTATTGCGCATGCTTCGTGACTTTGATACTTGCTATTATCTAGGTCAATTTGTTTAATTTTGCCGTCTTCCAAAAAAATAAATCCGTGATTAATCATATTTTCTCCTATGTAACTAAATTTTAACATAGAGACTTGTGGTTAGTCAATATCATTTTTCATTATTTTGGTGTTTAAAAAATTTGCTGTTATGCCTAACTTCTGCGCTATCTGGCTTTAATTTTTTTGCCATAAGAAAATATTTTTGTGATTTTTCAAAGTTTATTGGATAATAAAGTCTACAAAGTTCCAAATATGGAATGTAATCATAAAAATCTTTTTGAACAAATCCGCTTGAATCCTTTGGTGTAATGAGGGCAATATTATACCAAAGAATTGCTTGAAATTTGTCATGTAAACTTTCAAAAATTTTGGCGGTCATACAGCAGGTTTCAGCATTTGGCAAAAATTTCTTTATTGACTCAAATATATATTTTTGAGAATTTTGATAGTCGTGCAATACAAAATAACACTCGGCGATGATTAAATATGCCCCAACTATGTTGGGAGTAAATTTGTCGTTTAAACAAAAGTATTTTTTGAGTTCCTTTATCGCTTTTTTGTAGTATCCGTTATAATATAATTCCCTCGAATAATAATACTGCTCACGTGGAGTAAACTTTATGCCTGATTTCTGGGCTTTTCGATACAAATTTAGATTTCGCATATAATTGCCAACTTTTTGTTTTCGGTGCTCAATTTCGATGTTTAGATATTTAATTTTGCCATGCGGTGTTATTGCTTCGTGGACAAAACCAGACCATTCAAAGCCACTGTTGTTTTTGACAATTCTCTCTCTAAAAAACTCAAACGTTGGTGTGCCGTCCACAAAACCCATAACATATTTGAACATGTATACATCAGCTTGGTCATTGGAATTTTTGAGGGCTATGATTTTTTGAATGTTTTGTTCGGTTATATAATCGTCTGCATCTAACCACATAATATATTCCTTGGTTGCTTTGGAAAAAGAAAAATTGCGTGCCAAAGAAAAATTGTCACACCAAACAAAGTCATAAATTTTGTCGGTAAAATTTTTGCAAATTTCTTTGGTTTTGTCTTTTGAACCGGTGTCAACAATTATAATTTCATCTGCAAATCTGTTTGAACATGTCAAAACTCTATCTATAACATCTTCTTCGTCTTTGACTATCATACAAAGTGAAAGTGAAAACATATACTAATCCTTTTGCTACATTTTGGATATTTATATGAAAATTCAATTTTAATTGCTAATTTCTTATGTGGACAAACCTAAGTTTGTGTCTAAGATTTGGTTATGATTTTGGACGAATTAATTGGTCAATTTTGAATTTTTGTGCTAAAATACTTTTAATTTAGGAGAAGATTATGGACGGAGAAATCAAACAAACTATTAAGGTTTTGTCTTCACAGACAGATATGAATACAAAGGTTGGTCTGATTGAGTCGTGTGCTTTATTTCAAGACAACATGTGTGAATTTTTTGGAAACCTAAAGTGTGACGGGGTGTATCTCGTTCCAATAAGACATGCTTTCTGGGCTATTACAAAAAATAAAATTAGATTTTGTGGCGATGCTTGTTGGCGAGATATTATTGATGTGACTACTAGACTTACAAAATTAAGTGGAGTAAGACTTAATCTTGAAAGCAGAATAGAAAAATCGGGAGTTCTGGTGGCGGAATGTTTGCAAGAACTATGTGCAATGGATAGCGATACAAGAAAACTAAGACTAATAAGTTCAATTCCTGAGTTTCCAAAGGATATTGGGGTTGGCGAAAAATCGTGTGATTTTGAGTTTGAAAAATTGGACTTTGAATTGTCTGAAAATGATTTTGTCAAAGAGACAGTTATAAGTGCAAATAACATAGATTTTTTTGGGCATACAAACAATATTGAATATGTAAAGTTGATGTATGGAACTATTCCGTCTAATATTATCAAAAATTATAGACTCAAAGAATTTGAAATTCACTATATCAAAGAAAGTAGAGAACAAGACACTCTCAAAATTTTTAGACGAGATGAAAATTCCCGATATTTGTTTGAAATCAAAAAAGATGATATAACGCTTTGCAAAGCGATACTAAAATTTGAGAATTGATTGACAAAAAATTGATAAATTGTTATATTTACTAAGGTGCTAATAATAGTACCTTATTTTTTAGTTAAGGATTTATATGAAAAAAGTTGCAATTATTTTGGCTGATGGCTTTGAAGAAATCGAAGCGATTAGTATTATTGATATTCTTCGTCGTAGTGGCATCAAGGTGGAAATTTTGGGATATAACGAAACTACTTTGACTGGCGCTCACGATATTACAATTTTGGCCGATGATAAGTTTGATTATTATACAGACTTGGATTATGACGGAATAATCTTTGCTGGCGGAATGAAAAATGCCCAAATTTTGGGACAAGACGAAGACGTGATGGAATTTATTAGACATTATAATAGTGACAAAAAACTTGTAGCAGGAATCTGTGCTTCGCCTTCTTTGGTTTTGTATAATGCGGGAATTCTAGACGGCAAAGATGTTACATGCTATCCAGATATGGAATTAATTTCCAGAATGGAAAATTCAAATTATATAGACAAGTATGTTGTTGTGTGCGATAATATTATAACTAGTCAAAGCCCATATTCGGCAATGGCTTTTGCACTAAGTTTGGTCAACTATTTTGATATGGATGCAAATTTGTTGCAGTCTCAATTAAAAGGAAATTAAAATGAAGGTTTGCTCTCTTGCTAGTTCTTCAAAGGGGAATTGTACTATAGTGTATAACGACCACCAAATTTTGGTTGTTGATATGGGTATAACCTTTAAGGAATTTGAAGAAAAACTAGCACTTTTAAAATTGGATATCAATAATGTTATCGGCGCTATTGTTTCTCACGAACATGGTGACCACATCAAAGGCTTGCTTGCTTTTTATAACAAACTCCACAAAAATATTTATTGTCACTATAATTCGGTTGATGGGATAATTAGAAAAATAAAAGTGCCAAGTTCGGCACTTGTAAGATTTGATGGAAAATTCAAACTTGGTGACTTTGTAATCGATCCTTTTGAAGTAAGTCATGATGTGTTTTGTGTTGGATTTAATATCTTTGAAAATCAAAATAAAATTAGTATTGTTACGGATTTGGGGTATACTACTAATACAGTTATTCAAAGACTGTATGATAGTAGATTGGTTATTTTGGAAGCAAACCATGACGAAAAAATGGTTATGGCTGGGAAATACCCTCCAATATTAAAAACAAGAATACTTAGTAAGCGTGGACACCTAAGCAACTCAAGCAGTGCAAGAGTTGTTGCCGAACTTGCAGAACACAATGTTAAGCAAGTTGTATTTGGTCACTTGTCCGAAGAAAACAACACTCCAGAAGTGTGTTATAATACTATTGCTCAGTATTTAAAAACGGTGGGGATTGAACCACAGGTAAACATAAAACTAGATATAGCCAAGCCTTGTGGCATAGGCCCAATATTTGTAATTAAATAACCGTCTACAAAAATTCAAACTTTCAAAAGACTTTTGCTTTTCAAAGTTTAAGGACGGTTATTTTTTATGAAAAAATTGTTGATAGGATTATGTGCGTGCGTGTTGTGTTTTTCGGGCTGTGGAAAGACTTATGAAAAGGGTGCAAGAATTGTTATTTCAAACCCAGCAAATATTAGTAGTGTAGCATCTTGCGTGAGTCCAGCAATAGTCGGAATTTGTGGTGAACAAGAGAATGGCGAGTCTGTTGGTAGTGGTGTCTGTGTGACAGAAAGTGGGTATATATTGACAAATTCCCACGTAGTTCATGACTGTAATGTCATAACATTGTTTTTGTCCGACAAGTCTACAACAACTGCACAAATAGTATATGAAGATACGGTTTTGGATTTGGCTATTCTCAAAAGCAAAAAAGCAATTCCTTATTTGGAACTTGGCAATAGTGATGAATTGGAAGTTGGTCAAGATATACTTGCAGTTGGAACTCCGCTAAGTTTAACCCTTGTGCATACTTTTACAAAAGGGATAGTAAGCGCACTTAATAGAACTTTGAAAGTTAGCAGTACAAAAGGGGAAGGCTATATGCAAAATCTAATTCAGCATGACGCTAGTCTAAATCCTGGAAATAGTGGTGGGCCACTTATTAATCAGTCGGGACAAGTAGTAGGAATAAATACACTCAAAATTAGTTCTGGCGAAGGTATAGGCTTTGCAATTCCTAGCAAGAGTTTTAAATCACTAATTACGAGTTTTTCAAACAAAATTAATTATGAAATCCCACATCTTGGTGTATATGGTTTTGATAATGAGATTGCAACCTACCATGGCAAGAACAATCTGGGCAAAGGTTTTTATGTACTGGATATTTCAAATGATAGTCCACTCAATTTGGTGGGAATGAACAAGGGTTCGGTCATTGTTGGAATAAACGACAAAACTATATCAAATGCACTAGACCTAAAAGATGAATTATACAAGAGTAGTGCGGGAGAGAGAATGAAAATTGAATATGTCCAAGACGGCAAAAAATTTTCAGGAGTACTAATTCTAACTTGAATTTTAGTCCAACAAAATCAACTATTTTGTTGGATTTTTTTGTGGTTTTATGACAAAAATTTGTTTGCAAAGACTTGATAATATAATAATTTTATAGTAATATAATATTGATTAAGAATTAAAATATTTTATGGTTGGAGCAAGAATGAATAAAGAAAAAGATTTTTCAACAAAAAATAAATATGGTTTAATTGATGCGTTCAAGTGTTTTTTCTTTTTGATAATCGTTACGGCGGGAGTTTCACTGATAATGCAAATTGTTGCAAATATAGTGGCTTCAAGTTCGGGACGCACTTATGAACAAGTTGCTTCGGGAGAAGTATTTCAAATACTCACCTATATTTTGAGTCCGACAATTTTTATTGTGTACTTTTTTGTTTATAATTCAGTCAAAAAAGTTAGCAACAAAGAAGCCTTGTCTGACGGACAAAAAATAAGTTTGCTTCCAATTTCTATTTCAATGGTGCTTGCGGTTATTTGTATATTTTTGTTTACACCATTTATGAATCTAATTGATTATTGGTTTGAGTGCTTGGGATATACTGTGGACAACACTATCCCGTTGTATCAAAAGATGACTACAAGTGGTGGGTACTTCTTTTTAGGAGTATTTATATTTGCCTTGCTTCCCGCAATTGCCGAAGAACTAATCTTTAGGGGAATTATCCAAAAGAGTTTGTCAACCAAACTTAATGGAATTGCTACAATTGCACTTACAACAATTATGTTTACTCTTATGCATGGTGCGCTTCAACAAACCGTTTATCAATTGATTGTTGGCATTATGCTAAGTTATATGATGTGCGTTGGTGGTTCTATAATTTATTCAATAATTTTGCATTTCTTTAATAACTTTTTTGTACTTTTGTTTAGTACATTTGATATAGTTTCGTATTTAAAATCCGACAACACAATATACTATAATGTATTCAGTCAAATATTCCCATTCTTGTTATTCCTTCTTGGTGTAGTACTTGTTGCTATTTTATTTTGGGTTTTGAAATATTTGCGTAACAAGAATTTCTTTAGATATGACCCAAAAGCCAAAAAGAAAATTAAGAAAGTGGAACCGGTTGTTTTGGTTGAACCTGACAAACTAAAACTCAAAGATTTGTGGCCAAATGCTACTTATAACGAAAAGATTTTTATACTTTGTAGTTTTGTACTAGTAGGGCTTGTTTGGATTATTAATACTATTAGCGGTTTTGTAGGTTAATGAAATATTATACAGTTGAGAGCAAAAACAAATCAATATTCAAAATATTCGCCATATATTACATTTGTATGGTTGTGTTTTGCTTGCTACGAGTTTTTTCGAGTAGCGGACTATTTATAAGTGGAATGGCGGGAGAAGTTGTTTTTTCGTTGATGGTTCAAATTTTAACATTATTTGTTCTACCCCTATTTTTGTACTGTACATTGTTTCAAACCACCCCAAAACAATTATTCAAAGATTGCAATTACGAAAAGATTAACATTCAAACTATTCTTATAAGTTTTGTACTAGGACTTCTTTGTTTTGTAATAAATATAGGAGTTTCATCACTATTCACGGGGATTCTAACATTTACAGGCTATAGATATCCTGGCAGTGGCGGAAGCGCTGGAAACTATACTGTTTGGAATTTCTTTTTGCAAATATTTTTGACAGCAGTTCTTCCTGCTTTTGCTGAGGAGTTCTTACATCGTGGATTGGTACTTCAGGGAATTAAACATATGGGATTTAAGCGTGCAATAGTTATTTCATCACTTTTGTTTGGACTTTTGCACTTTAATATAACCCAGACCGCCTATGCTTTTGTAATAGGTTTAATTTTGGGACTTGTTGCTGTTGTTTCAAAAAACATCTATCCAGCCATGATAATACACTTTGTAAATAACTTTATAAGTGTATATCTTGAATTTGCAAGTGCAAGAAAGTGGGTCTTGGGAGATAGCCTTGAAAATCTATCCAAAGCATTATCTAGTGGCAATGGAATTTGGGTTTTCATGATTGTATTTGTAGTGATGATTATAGTAGTTGCTTTGTTATGTTTGTTTGTGTGGCTTCTCTACAAACAATCAATGCTTAGAAAGGTTACCAAGGCTATAAACAAAGTCTACTATGACCCAAATGTATCAAACGATGCCGTTGTTGTGGTGGATAGAGAAAATGAAATTAGAGACTTGCTAGAAAATAGCACTCTTTTGAATCTTTCGTACAAAAAAATGGACAATCCAATAGATATAGTACTTCCAAAAGAAAAGTATAGATATAGGGTTAAATCCAAGGATAAAATATTTTTGTGGGCATCTATTGTGCTAGGTGGACTGGTTACATTATTTACATACATTTGGGGGTTAATCTCGTGAAGATAAATATAGTGACAGTTGGAAATTTAAAAGAAAAATATTTGGTCGAATGTGAAAAAGAATATCTAAAGAGAATTGGTCGATTTCATAATGTTAATATTATTGAATTGCCAGAAGAAAAATTGCCAAAGAATTATTCCCAAGCAGATGTTTCCAAGTGTCTTGTTAGAGAAGGAAAGAAAATTGAAGGCAATTTGTCGGGCTTTGTAATTGTTATGGATATTCAAGGTGCAAATTTGGATAGTGTCGAGTTTTCAAAAAAGATTGAAAGCATTTCACTCAATTTTGACACAATAACTTTTGTAATTGGTAGCAGTTTTGGACTAAGTCAGGATATCAAAACTAGAGCCAATATGCTTCTTAGTTTTTCCAAAATGACCTTTCCACATCAATTATTTAGAGTTATGCTTCTTGAACAAATTTATAGAGCAAGCACCATTTCTAATAATATTCTTTATCACAAATAAGGATAGTTATGAACGATGAATACTATATGAAAATTGCCCTAAAACAAGCAAGACAGTGCATAAATGGTGGCGATGTGCCAGTTGGCGCTGTTATTGTCTATGATGGCAAAATTGTAGCCAAGGCTTTTAACAAAAAAGAACTAAAAAATTCAACTTGCGCACATGCCGAAATATTGGCGATAAACAAAGCAAACAAACTTCTTGGCACAAACCTTAGTGGGGCTACCATTTACACAACCAAAGAGCCATGTCTTATGTGTATGGGCGCAATTCTTAGTGCAAGAATAAAGAGAATTGTTTTTGGTGCAAAAGATAGTAGATTTGGAACAAGTGATTTGGCTACCAACAATAATTTTAATCACAAATGCGAAATTTTGGGCGGAGTGCTTTCTAATGAGTGTTCGACTATTTTGAGTGAGTTTTTTAGGGATTTAAGGTGTAAAAATGGAAGTTCAAACAAAATTAAACATAAAAATAAATGATTTGGCTAATGAGCCAAAATTTAAAGTTTTGATTTGTAATACAAAGTGCAACAAGAACTCCTTTGCTGGCAAGATTTTGGGGTTGAAACTTAGTGAATGGGTGGCATTTGCATGTGAAAATGTGCCGTTTGAAGTTGTGGATTATGACAAGCAATTGAGTTTAATTGATTTTGCAAAAAAGCACGTTGATTATGCTTATGACTATACAATAATTTTGCTTTCTAATACTCCGCTTATAACAAACGACACAATTCAAAATATTATTGAGTATTGCAAGGTTAAAAAGATTAAACTTTGCAAATTAAACGTTGGATATGTGGTTAGCAATGAATATTTAAAATCTCAAGAAAATTTGCTGGTAGATAGCATTTATACTCAAAACGCCGACGATTTTTATTTGGTCGAAAACAAATCGCAATTTACTTATGCGTTCAAAATACTGAGTGAGAGAATAAACAATTTTCACATAAACAATGGTGTTGAGATTCTCAGTCCAACTTCTACATATATTGAACCTTTTGTGGATATTTCTAGCGGGGTCACCATTTATCCAAATAATTCACTCAAAGGAAAGACGACCCTGTCAGACAATGTAATTCTCAAAGAGAATAACGTTATTGAAAATTCCAAAATTGGCAAGGGTTCGTGCATTTCTGGAAGTGAAATAAACGGCACAATCGTTTCAAACAATGTTTATATTGCTTCATTTTGCGAAATAAAAAATTGCATAATTGGAAACGATGTCATAATTGAAAAAGGGTGCAGTTTGAAAAATACAAACGTAGAATCAAATCAGAAAATAAAAACTAATGGAGTTATAGATAATACAAATGATAGCAATAGTGGGGTTAGGTAATCCCGGCAAAAATTACGAAAAAACTATACATAATTTGGGATATATGGCAATAGACCATTTTGCTTCGGAATATGGCCTTAGTTTTTCTAAGAGTAAATATATGGGTAAGGTCGCCGAAGGTATGGTTGATGGACAGAAGATTTTGCTTTTGAAACCCGAAACTTTTATGAACTTGAGTGGAAAGAGTGTTGAAGCGATGATGTCAATGCTCAAACTTTCGCCACAGGAAATTTTGGTCGTAGTTGATGATATTGACTTGGAATTTGGTGATCTTAGGGTTAGAGCAAAGGGAAGTGGCGGAACTCATAATGGACTTAGGGATATTGTTCAAAGAATTGGACAAGACTTTAATAGACTTAGAATTGGTGCAGGAAGACCAGAAAACATGGATTTGGCAAGTTATGTGCTTGGAAATATTTCAAACGAAAGACTTGAAAAACTCGAAGATGTTTTTCAAAAAACCAATAGAATTATCAAATACTTTGTAGACAACAAAAAAATCGAAGGAATAGACGTAAACAAGATTTAATATGTTCGAAAAATTTTTGAGTGGGAATTACAAAAACCTATTAAATTCAATAGAGTCGGGCGAGAATGTTTCTGTTTTCGGGCTAAATCTCGGCGAAAAACTAGCACTAACTATGGATAGTGCTTTCCTTTTTTATGTGGTTGACAGCATTGATAACATAAATCCAGTTTTAGATAAACTCAGTGCACTTGGTAGAAGTTGCGAAGTTTTGACTGACCCAATTTCTCCACTTACAAGTGAATTTGCATGTGTTACAAAAACAATTGAAATTTTAAATAAGATAAAAAACAATCAAATTGATACACTGATAATAACTCCCGAAGTTATGACGGGATTTTTTCCAAAACTCGAAAAGATAACAAGTATTGAATTAAAAAAATCTCAAGACTTAAACTTGTCTGAGTTCCAAAAACAACTAATTCAAATGAATTACAAACGTGTCGATTTGGTCAGCGAACCTTGTGAATTTTCGGTGCGTGGAGACATAATAGATATTTTTCCAATTGGGTTCAAACCAACTAGAATTTCGCTTGATTATGATGCTATTGAAAGCATAAAAATTTATAATCCAGTTACAATGCTTACAACCACCGAGATAGATAGTGTGAATATCAACACAAATGCTTTTGTCATAAGCGATGCAGATAAACTTGGTGAGATTTATGACGATTTAAAACTCAAGCATGATAATACTTACGAAGACTTGCAAAATAATCCTAGGGACTTTAGGCATATTGCAATTTCAAAAGAAAATTACTGCCACGTGTTTGAATTAAAATCTGGTCTAATTGTTTTTGATGGAACAAAGGAAATCTATTCAAAGTTAGAAAATAGCGTCAAAGATTACAACGAAAGCATCAAAAATTTGAAATATCCTTTGAATGTTCTTTTGGGACTAACCAAATTAGACATCAAGGATTTGCTAAAATATGGCGACAGTACACTACTTGCATTTCAGTCAATTTCTCAAGCAAATAGACTATTTAACCCTCAAAGAGTGTATTCTATTCGTACTCTTCCTAGTATGAATTATTTTAATTTCAAAGACGGACTTGTGCTTGATGTCAAGAATTATATCAAGTCGAATTTTACGGTAATTTTGTGTGTTGGTTCGGAAGAAAATTCGTATAAATTCAAAGAATTATTTCAAAAAGAAAACATAAATTTTGAAGCAAACAAGTCAATGTCCTTGTGCTTGAAAGGACAAGTTAATATACTTGAAAAAAACTATCCATTAGATATAATTTTGCCCGAAGAAAAGTTGGCAATTATTTCAACTACTAGTTTGATTGGTGTTAAGAAAAAAGTTGAGAATGTCAAAGTAGATTTCTTTGATGGCGAACTTCCCAAAGCGGGCGACTTTGTCGTGCATAACTTTCATGGCGTTGGCAAGTGTTTGGGGGTGGAGACTCTCAAACTTAGCAATGCGCTTAGAGATTATGTTGTAATCGAATACAAAAATAGCGATAGACTATATTTGCCAGTTGAGAATGTCGACCAAATATCTAAGTATTTGGGTTCGGACAAAGCACCAGCACTTAACAAAATTGGCGGAGTGGAATTTGCAAAAACCAAATCCAAAGTTAAGTCGGCTGTTAAGAAAATTGCATATGACCTAATTGCTTTGTATCGTGAGAGAATGAATAAAAAAGGTGTGGTTTATCCTGTCGATGATGAGTTGCAAACAAGTTTTGAAAATTCTTTTCCATATGCAGAGACTTCCGACCAATTATCTGCAATTAATGATTGCAAAAAAGATATGGAACAGGGCAAAATTATGGATAGGCTGGTTTGTGGAGATGTCGGCTTTGGAAAGACCGAAGTAGCACTAAGAATTGCCTTTAAAACAATTATGAGTGGTAGACAAGTCGCTTTTTTGTGTCCCACAACCATACTTAGTGAACAACATTACTCAACGGCAAAATCCAGATTTGCCGACTTTGGTGTCAAAGTCGAAGTTCTCAATAGACTCAAGAGTCCAAGCGAAGTTTCTTCGATTATTAAGTCACTCAAAGACGGGAAAATAGATATGCTTATTGGCACGCACAAAATTTTGGGCAAAGATGTAGAGTTTAAAAACTTAGGGTTGCTTATATTGGACGAAGAACAAAAATTTGGGGTGGCGGACAAAGATAAAATCAAGAACATGAAGAAAAATGTAAATGTACTAACTCTTAGTGCAACGCCAATTCCACGAACACTTAATATGTCGCTGATTGGGGTTAGAGACATAAGTGTTATTGAAACTCCACCTATGCAACGAATTGCTAGTGATGTCAAAGTCCTCGAATATAGTGATGAACTTGTCAAAAAAGCGATTGACTTTGAACTTGGACGACACGGTCAAGTATTAGTAATTTATAATCGGGTAGAAAATATTGAAAAATTTGCTAGCCACATAAGAAGTCTCAGTGGCGGAGCAGTTGTATCATATGCACATGGACAAATGAACTCCGAAGAACTCGAACATGAGATATTTAAATTGTATTCAAATGTAACACAGATTTTGGTGGCGACAACGCTTATAGAAAATGGTGTTGACTTGCCAAATGCAAATACTCTAATTGTTATTAACTCAGATATGCTAGGGCTTTCGCAATTATATCAACTCAAAGGAAGAATCGGAAGGTCGGACAAACAATCTTTTGCATACTTTACTTATGACTCTCGCAAAATGCTAACCGAGAATGGCTACAAGAGACTTCAGGCTATTGAAGAATTTAGTGGAATGGGTAGCGGATTTAAAATTGCAATGCGAGATTTGGAGATAAGGGGAGCAGGAAGTTTGCTTGGGCTTGAGCAAAGTGGACATATCGAAAAGATTGGATATAATTTGTATGTTAAATTGTTAAGCGATAGCATCAAAGAACTCAACAACGAAAAAGTTAATTATGTATCCGATGTTAGAGTCGAGACTAATATTTCGGCATATCTTAGTCATGACTACATTGATAGTTCTTCGGCACGTATGAAAGTTTACAAAGAAATTTCAAATATTAACACAATGGAAAAATTTGTTGAGTTTTTGAAAAACACCAAGGAAATTTATGGAGATATGCCAGAAGAACTAGTTAACCTTGCCAAAATTGGATTTATCAAAAACATGTGTGGGGTTTTGCATGCTAGCAAAATTGTAATCAAAGATAATTGCAATATTGTTTTGGATAGCAAAGAAAGTTTGACCAAAGAACTAGTAGCGGGCACTGTTGATGAGTATTCGGAGTATATAAACTTTAATTTTGCTGATTTGCCAACAATTATAATCTCAAATGTCCCAAAGGGTCAAATGCTTGATTTTTTGATTGCTTATCTTCAATTTGTTACTTGTAATTGTTAAAAATATTTGCAATTTGGATATTATTATAGTAAAATAAATGAGTATCATTAAAATTTAAAAGGTGGCAAGATGAAAAAAATCATTAAAAAAATACTTACTACACTTTGTGCTTTGGTTTTGTGCGTGCTTTGTTTGACGGGCTGTAGTTGGTTAAAGATAGATAATTCTAAGTACTACAACGAAGTTGTTGTAACAGTTGGCGAAAAGGAATTTACCAAAAAGGACTTAGTCGAAGCATTTAGTAATTACGGTTATCAATATTATCAATCTTATGGAATGTCTTTGGAAGAAGCGGTTAATCAAACTATTACAAGTATGATTGATAGAGCACTTCTTATGGACGTAGTTAAGGGCGAAATTGTTGTAACCGATGCCGAAAAGAAAGAAATCAAAAAGAAAGTCTTTGATTACATGCAAGATTCCATTAATACTTTTGAAACAAAGGTTAGAAAAGAATGGGACAAAGAAATTGAAGTAGAAACTCCAGAAGAAAAAACTTCACTTAGAACCAAGGAAGAAGATTATTCTCCAAAAACCAAGTATGATAGAACAACTGGTGTGGTTTCAAGAATCGAGGAAGAAAAAGAAATAACTTTTGTTCCAAACGATTTGCCAGAACATTTTACAAAGAGTTATCGCAATATAACTGACCAAAAAGTTTCGGACGAGGCATGGACAAGATATATCAAGAGTCTTCAGGACTTGGCAAAATCCGAGGGTAGAGAGACGGACGAAGAAGTTGTACTTCTTTTCGAAGAACAAAGACTAACAGACTTGATGACAAACAACTTATATTTGGAAAAATATGAGAAAGCCTTCTTTGATAGAACCCCAGTTAATACAAGTGCTGTTATTAATTACTTTAAGGAACAATACAAGTCTCAACGTGAAACTTACAAGTCAAGCAAATCGCTTTATCACAAAGCAATGGAAGAAGCTTCCAAAAATTATATTTATTATCATGTAAATTCTGGTAATGAATATGTAAATGTTAAACATATTTTGATTAACTTTAGCGAAGAACAAAAAGAAAAAATCACAAGCCTTAATACTCTATACTCAGTTTCTAGTGATGGAGTTGTTCCCGAAGAAAACAAAACAGCATATCAAAATGCTTTAAACAATATAATTTCTAGCACAACTTCGACATTTGAAATGAGTGAAGAAATGTACAGAAATTATGGTTCAAGTTATAACTTCCGCAAAGTTGTTGGAAAGGAAAATACTTATGAAGCATATGCTTCGGATATTTACAAATTTGTCCAAGACTATACTCAGGGCGTAACACTAAGAGAACAAAGTTCAAAGTTTAATGAACTTGTATATGTATTTAATGATGATAGCGGATTTATGAATAGCGAATTTGACTATGTCGTTAATCTTGACACTTCGGTTACTGACAAAATGGTTAAGCCTTTTGCTGATGGCGTAAGAGCATTGGATAAGTCAAATGGTGGCAAAGGTGCAGGTTCTATGGATATGATTGTGAGTACCTATGGTTATCATATTATATTCCACGATGGAAATGCGGAAAATCTAATTGACGAAAACAATATTGATAGCATTAGCGACGAAAATTTGCTTTATATCCTATGCACAACTTACACCACTCCAGACAGCAACAAAACAATATTTAATTATATCTACGACAAATTAAATCTTGATAACAATCTATATAATAATATGACAAGCGAAATTATCAAAAACGAAAGAACAAAACTAAAAGATAACGACATTGTTATTGTTTATTACGAAAAAAGATATGAAGATTTGTGGAAGTAAGAATTAAAAAATAAAATAAGATTAAAAAATAAAAAAACTTCAATAATTTCTATTGAAGTTTTTTTATTTAATCACATCTTAGGCACTTTGAGTTGTATAATTTGGGTCGTAGGCTTGGTTAAGAAGTATAACCTGCCCAATATTTCCCATCATTTCTGCACCAGTGTCCAAATCTAATTGAATATATTGATATTGTTTGTAAGCATCATAACTAGGATTGGTTTTGACCATTTGTAACAAGTATGATAAGTTAATCATATTAGAAGTATCTTTTGGAAAATCCAAAAATAATCCTTCGTTGTATATGTGAGTTGGGCTTAGCGGATTTGATGCGTCTGTATTGCCACCGTTGTAAACCATTCCTTCCAATTTGTTTACGAATATCAACAAGTACAAACTAACTGCCTTATCTTGAAAATAAGCATCCATATCTGTATCATTGGTTATTTGTTTGACATCTTCTTTGTCGTGCTGTCTCATTACTTGATAACTAACATTTAGTAGCCGTCTAGCATCATTTGATGTGTCACTACCGGCTATATGTTTGATGTTTCCTTGTATAATAGCATCTAGTATATTAACAAATGTTAACTCACCAACTGACAAAGTTTTGATATATTCTGTAGATGCACCATTATTGTAGTTGTTGCTAATTATTTCACCCTTAAATTCTAGTTTAGGAGTTTCGTTGTAATGAATACCCGCTGTACCATGTGGAGAGGCTGATTTCTTATCTTTTAGGTCGTCAGGGGTTACTTCTATTCCGAATGCACCAACTTGACCCAAAGTTATATCTTGCAAAGTCAAAATATTTTGGTCAGATTCAATTCCATTACTAAAGCAATTTTGAATTCTGGTGTTTTTGATTAAACTATCAACAGCGTGTGATATTCTCATTCCTACACCAAATCCATCTACTGTAACATTGTCTACTGTTAAATCAAGATAGCCATAAGTATTGTTTGCATCATATGTTCCACTGGCAATTGAAGAATATGATTGACCATGAATATGAAGTGCTCTGGAGTAAAATCCTTTGAGTTCTTTGTTGACATTAAGTGCACCCTTTAGATTGAAGTCTCTAATTGAAACTGTTACAGGAGCATAGTCTGGACGATAAAACTCGAATAAGGTAGCACCTTTTCTAAATTCTTGTGCTCCTGAGTCGGTAACTTCTTCACAAGTCAAGGCGGAAGCATCTAACATATATCCGTTTCCGTTAATATGAGTATTTCCATGGAATTGCAAACCAGCCCATCTAATGTCGTTTTCATTTTCGTCAACTTTGCCAAAATTGTTTGTGTCTGTCAAATTAATGTTGTTTAGAATATTGATTGTGGTTGTAATATCTGAATTGTTTAGAGTGCTAGTCGACACCGCTTTCAATTCGCTAACTGTTCTTACATTTATGCCTTCGTTTACATGAACTACTATGTTGTATGATTTTTCGTTAACGGTCGAAGGTAGTTCGTCAAGTCCTTCAATACTAGAATCACTTGTGACTGTAATTGTTATGTCTCCAGTTTTCAAAAAATTAATTTTGTCATTATTTACAGTTGCAATTGTATTCGACTCATCATTAGTAGCATTAGAAAATCTATATTTAAATTTTTGAGAAGTGTGTACTCCGTTAAAGTCCGTTCCAATCAAATCTAATTTGAGTAGGTTGGTATCATTTTTGGAATAATACAATTCTTTTTTGTCAAGGATATGTGAATTTGTTTTATTTAAATCAAATTGAATTTCGTTTGGTGTTGCAACGACATAAACAGAGCATTCGGTTTTGACAAGTGGGTCGTCAACATATTTGATAGTAATCTTTGATTTGCCGTGTTTGTGTGGAATAATTGAGCCGTCACTACCTATTGTGGCAACACTAGGGTCACTACTTTCATAGGTAAAACTGGTTTTTTCGACGGACAATTCAATATCGTCCGTGTTATAAACTGAAAAGTCTAGTTTTGGACTACTAGCATGTTTGATATCTATTACCGATGCATTTGCCATGATAGTTGAGATTTGTTGAGCAACAATATATTTGACTTGTTTGGTTGCAGTAATATTTGTGTGTCCATTGAGTGTAGCGGTTATATTAATTGGTGTTTGGTCATCCAGATTTTCAATATCTGCGGTTTGTTTGATTTTGAGTTTGCCATCTACAATTTCGGCTATGTCTGTTCGGTCTATTGTATAAGTCACATCTTTGACTGTTGCATAATCGGGTGTGGTGTTTACACTTAGACTTATTGAACTGTTTTTGGTAAGTACTTGTGCATCTGTCACAAGACTTATTGATGTTGGAACTAAGTCAACAACCACAAAAACCAATTCGTTACTCGTCACATTGTCTTTTTCGGACTTGGCTGTGACTTTAATTTGGCTTCCAACGGTTGCATTAGTATTAACCGTTAGTTTTCCTTCATTAGTAATAATTGCCGAACCATCAACAAAAAATTCTATACTTGATAGTTCTATTTTCTTAAGATCCATGTCAATAACGAGTTCTTGACCGCGTTTAACTTGACTAATCCCGTCTTCTTGCCAAATTTTGATTGACTTGTCGTCTTTACAACCAGTAAGCAATACTGGCATTACAAGAGCAACCATAATTATAGCAAAAAGTAGTTTTTTTATTTTTTTCATAACTCCTCCTTAATGCTTTTGCATTACTAAAATTATAACATAACAATTCAACATTCAAAAATGATTTTGCTATATTTTGCTATATATTGTAATTTTATTATGTTTTTAGTAGTATTTGCAAATTGCTTACAAGTTATTTGCTTATCATTCGTATGGTATCATAATAGGTATCTGAGCCGTTTGTTGCTATAAGTTTGACTTCAATAGCGGTATTTTTGGCTTTGAATTTGATAATACCTTCGCTAAGACGCGAAGCATCTATTCCTGTTGAGTCTTTGCCAATAGTAATTTTGTAAGTAATTGCGATGTCGGCAGGCAAGTCAACAATCTTTGTGATTGATTTTAAATCAAAATCTCCAAGTGGTACAGAATATAATCTTCCCGCTTGCAAACCACTAGCAACAAACCAAACACCTTTTTCCAATTCGCTTACCACATTAACACTAATAGACTTTTTGATTGATGGGTTGTGTAATGATGTTGCGGTTATCGTAATTGGTGTAGAGGTTTGTTTTAGTCCTGTTATTTGTCCGTTTTGATTTATCTTGACAAATTCACTGTTTGAAGTACTCCAAACGATTTCTCTATAAGCCAGAGCAGTGGAACTTGGAATAATTCTTATGCCTAAATTTTTTGATTTATTCAATCCCAAATTGATAGATTGGTTATTTTCAAGGTCATGTCCGTCGAGTGTTATAGCAATATCTTCAAGTTCTTCTTGTGCGACTTTGAATCGAAAAACATATTGTACGTTGTGTTTATCATTAGATGTAATAATTATTGCTACTTCACCTAGTTCCTTGGCAGTTACGACATAATTTTCATCAATTGGACAAATATCCCAATTGGTATTTGCGATTGAAATTTGTTTGTTGCTAGCAAATTCTGGCAAGACCTTGATTCGCATTTGATACTTTTCGCCTTGTTTGCAAGTAACAGTGTTGTTTTCGAGTTCGTCGCCGTTTTCGTCAAGCAAAACAATTCTTTCTACTGGTATGTATGTGTATTTGCTAAGAATTTGACCAGTAAAAGAGATGAAGTATATTAGCAAAAATGGAAGTATCAAAAGTAGAGTAATTACAACTTTTTTCATTTTACACCTCCAAATGATTAAAGTAATAATATACTCTAATCCTAAGCAAATGTATACGTGAAACAAGATAAATTAACGAAATGATTATGCAAATTATTATTCCCACTTTGCCACCCAAGGTTGTTATTACAAACATTAACAATGACAAGACCAAGGCATATATCATACTTTTGGTGGTGCTTTTACTCATGAGAGTAATTTCGGAATTGTCATACCACTGCAATATTGGGTTTTGTAGATCCATATCAAAACTGTGACAAATGTGTCCAATACTCAAAATAATTGCCATCAGTCCCGCTAGTAGTATGACTATTGCATTCAAGTCGGTAAACAAAAATGATGTAATTGTGGTAATTAATATTGCACCGATTGTAAAAATCATATTAAATAATAGTTTGGCTGTAACTTGAAGATTGTATCCAATTGGCGAGACTTTGATTAGATAAAAGTTTGCACCTTCCTTAGATAGGGCAATGGAAGATATGGTGTTTGACATCAAAGCAATTAAAGTTAAAATTAGTATATGTGAACCAAATATCATATTTTGCCCCGCTTGATTAACAGCAATTCCTATCAAAAGTTTGTCATATACATAAACTATCAAGGGCATAAATAATGGAAACAACAAAAATTGAAAAATGTACGCCGGACTTCTAAAGGTTATTTTAAACTCATTGACAAGAAGTTCCGCCAATGGTTTTCTGGATTTATAACGTCTAGGTTTAATGTGAGGATTTGATGTGTTTTCTAGCGAGATAGTTGCGACTTTGTAATAAAAAGGTCTTATTATCAAAAAGCACACCGTCATAAGAACAAGCGATATTCCCAAGTACAAAAACAACCAGCCAATTTTGTTAAATTCAAAAAAACTACCAGATAATTTTGTGTACAAAAATATATTTGAACCCCATCTCATTATATTGCTATTAACTTTAAGTCCAGTTGCAATTTGTTTTTCGGCGATATTGATAGCGCTTGAAATTTTTGATACGATACGCATATATAATACAAACAAAACTGCAACACTTACAAGAGTGAACATTATGGTTGCCCAAGAATGTCTTTTGAAAAACTTAACTACAAACATAATTGGGATACTAACAATAGAGGCAAGTGCAATAGGCAAAAGAGGGAAAACGGGCAAAAACAGAACAAGCATAATGTAATATATTAACCCAAAATGTCCAAGCATGCCAAATGCTAACAAGATAGGCAAAATATAAAGAGTATTAAATATGAGTTCTCCAATATACAACATCATAATTTTGGACATAAACAGCTGATTAAATGTAACTGGCATGACCATAAACAATTCGTTATCTTTGTTTAGATATAGTGTATTAATTATGCTAGAAATGGCAAAAACAAATGAAATTCCTTGAGTTGCAACCAAAACAAGTGCCATAAATTCGACATTGACGTTAATAGCAAGCAAGAAAAATATCTTTTGAAGTACAAAGAATATTACTAGCATTATTGCAACAGCAAATACCAGATATTTAAAAATTTGTTTTGCAATTGATTTGAAGTTTTTTTGTTTAAATAATGTGTATTTGTTGTCCATTTGAAGTTTGAATAATTCAAATATTTGTGACATAACTTAGTTCCTTAATTATTTTTTTGAAGAAGTGCCTTTTTCTGATTTATAAGTATTTAAAAATTCTTCGTTATCTGAAATAGCCTCAATAAATAGTTTTTCGAGTGATTCATTTTTTTCTTTGAGTTCGTTTAAGTCATAAACTCCAAGTAGTTTGCCTTTTTTGATAATACAAACTCTGTCGCACAAATTTTCTACCACATCCAAAATATGAGAACTAAAAAATACGGTGTTTCCTTCCTTTGCATGATTTCTCATGGTTTCTTTGAGAAGGAATGCACTTTGTGGATCAAGTCCGGTCAATGGTTCGTCAAGTACCCATAGTTTTGGTTTGTGTACTAGTGCTGCAATAACCGAAATTTTTTGTTTCATTCCGTGTGAATAATTTTTGATTGGGTTGTCGTATGCTTGTTCAAGATTAAACAATTTGACATAGTGGTCACTAATTTTTTCTACCTGTTTGATGGAAACTCCGTACAAGTTTGCGACATGGTTTACATATTCTCTGCCAGTTAATCTTTCAAACACAGCATGATTATCAGGAACATAGCCAATTTGCTTTTTGGCTTCGAGAGGTTTTTTGACAATATCAATCCCATTAATTGTTATTTTCCCTTCTTCAAAAGGCAAAATTCCAACTATAGATTTAATTGTTGTACTTTTTCCAGCGCCGTTTGGACCCAAAAACCCAAACACTTCGCCCGGTTTTAATTCTAGCGAAAGATTATCAACTGATTTGACTTTGCTATTGCCATATCTTTTTGTTAAATTTTTGATTTTTAACATATATTACTCCTCCAAATCATAATCTTTTTTGGGAATTCTTTTGTTGTATTTACCTTGTTCTATTCCCATATCTATTCTCATTTTTCTAACTTCAAAATGATTGTCTCCTACTATACAAAGTCTCTTGTATATATAATAGAATATTCCACAATAAATACTAAACAATATATAAATAAGTAGCATATACAATGGGTAAAATGTGTATCCACCCCATGTAACCGCATAATATCTCGTAAAATTCAAAAATGGCAAGACGCCAAGTACGGTGGTGTCAAATATATAAAAATAATTGACTTTATTAAAGAATTGGTCAAAAGGCTTATAAAGGAAACAATTTGCCACAATTCCGCCCAAAGCACAGACCACAAAATAACAACTAAACCCTATCATAAAGTGCTTTAGGGCATTCTTTTTTGGGCGTTCAAATATTCTAAGCGAAACTGCAAGTAGTGGAATGATAAATACCCACATATGTTCAATATAAAAGTGAATGTTCCAGTATGACAACATTCCTTCGTTGACATCTGGCATACAAAGTGCTATAAGTGAGCCGGGAACATTCGCTATTAGAACAAAATTAAAGAAGGATTGTTTTTTGATAATTACAGAAATAAGTATTAAATATGCACCCAAATTACATAACTGAAAAGGTAGTCTTTTCATATTAAAGTCCATAAGATATATTTGGTTGTAGTGCAAGAATAAATACAAAGACAAATACAAAATCACCGTGTATCTATTGTCCTTGTTTCTAAATCTAAATCCAAGATATAGACCTATGTATATAAACAAAATCAAAAACAACCAAATTAAGTGTGGCACAGTAAAAGGTTTCATGTATTTGTTTGTAAAACCGAACAATGATTGAGGAAGTGTTACGGGAATGGTTGTAATTATCACTAATGGAAGAAGTATTGCAAAATATCCCCATTCCTTTTTGTTTTTTACATCAAATTTGTGCTTGATTACAAATCTCAAAAGAAGCGGAATAATAAGTCCCAAAGATAGTTCTATGATAAATAATACATGTCTTATGTTTGGCGACAAATAAATTGCTCTACCTGAATTTTCAATGAAATATGTGAGGAAATCAGAATAAAAGATTACACATAACAAAACCATTGGAAAACCAAAATAAACAGCAATGTTTCTAATAGTTCGAGTTTTGACAAAGACTGCACAGACCATAGATACTTCGGCAACCATAAGTCCCCATCTTAGCAGGCTTTGTAGATAATCTTGTCTTTTGTAATAAACATGGCCATATGTTCCACCGTTAATTGTCCAAATAAAATTATCATTCAAAAAAGAGCGAACATTAATTAAAACAAATAGCACTATGGCAATCGACTTAATAATTTTGTTGTTATTATCTATTCCGATTTTGTCTTTGAGTAAAAAAAGTACAACAAAAGTTATAGCTACAATTGCCACAATAATCAACTCAAAAATCATAAAAACTCCTTTTTGAAAAAAATGATTTTTGCAAAACATATTTGGATAATTCAAGCAATTAATTTTGTATGAGTTTTAACAAAACTATCAAAATAATTGACCATTCCAAATATTATCTAAATTCTATATAATATTTATATATTAACAAATATTATTATTTTTTTCAAGTAAAAGTTCTAAAATCTTTTAAAAAACACCAAAAATTGACACAAAACTTTACATTGGTCTTGGTTTTTTTGTAAATCTATGCTAAAATGAGTTTATAAATTTGGAGAACGATTATGCTAATTGATGTGACTAAAATATCAAAAGATTTTGGGTTTGGAGAAATTTTTGGTTCTCTATCTTTTTCTGTTAATTCGAGCGATAGAATTGCTTTGGTTGGGAGAAATGGTTGTGGCAAAAGTACAATTCTCAAGATAATTATGGGAAGAGAAACTCAAACGTCGGGAAGTGTAATTATCGCCAAAGATTTGAGACTAGCGATGCTTGACCAAGCGTGTGCAGATATTTCAGATGATAGGGTGGTCGAAGAGATTTTGCATGAACCTTTTGGGAAATTTTCGAGTCGTCAAAAAAGTCTTGACCAAATGCAAGAAAGGATGAATAGTCTTACTGGTGTGGAACTTGAAAAACTGATTGAAAAATATAGCAATGCACTTGAGCAGTTTGTTGCAGATGGCGGATATGATATTGAACAAAACATTAATTATATTGTTAATGGGCTTAAGATTTCACAAAAAATAAGAAACCAAAAGTACTCAGATTTGAGTGGTGGCGAAAAGACACTTGTACAGTTTGCAAAAATTTTGCTAACTGACCCAGATGTTCTTCTTTTGGATGAACCAACTAATCACTTGGATATTGAGAGAATTGAGTGGTTGGAAGGCTATCTGCAACGATTCAAAGGCGCTTTGATTGTTGTTTCTCATGATAGATACTTTTTGGATAGAGTAGCAAAAGTGGTAATTGATGTCGAAGACAATGGCTACAAATATGCAGGGAATTATAGTTACTTTGTCAAAGAAAAAGAAAATAGAGAACTCAAAGAATTTGAACAATACAAAAACGAACAAAAGAAACTAAGCGAACTCAAAAAAGCAGTTGCAAGACTTTATGCTTGGGGAGAAAAAGCAGATAATCCGTCAATGTTTAGACGAGCAAAGGCTATACAAAAAAGAATTGATGACATGGAAGCCAATGCAACAAAAAAGCCAACCGAGAGAAAAGATTTGCCGATTAATCTAACAAGGTCTAGCAGGGGTTCGGAAATTGTGTTTGATGTCAAAGATTTATCTTTGATTCTTGGTGACAAAATTATTTTTGACGATGCGAGTTTCCAAATGAGAGTTGGCTCAAAAATTGCAATTGTTGGGCTTAATGGCGTGGGTAAGACTTCGCTTATTAAGTGTTTGCTAGGTCAAATTGATTACATGGGAACTATTAAGGTGGGCAATAGTATAAAGATTGGTTACTTGCCACAAATTCTAACTTTTGACGACGACAAGCAGACAATTCTTGAGTATGTTGAAAACGAAACGGGATACAAGGAAGAAGCGTCAAGACGATTGCTTGCAAAGTTCGATTTTTATAAAAACGATATTGACAAAAAGATTTTCTCGCTTAGTGGTGGCGAAAAAGTTAGAATAAAAATCGCATGTATGCTTACAAAAGATATTAACACTTTTATATTTGACGAACCTACAAACCACATAGATATTTTTACAAGAGAGACACTTGAAAAAGCGATGTCTGAATACAAAGGCAACATCTTGTTTGTGTCTCACGATAGATATTTTATAAGTAGTATTGCAAATGGAATTTTGGAACTTAAAAGTAACAAATTGAATTTGTATGAAGGAACATATGAAGATTACAAAAACAAAGATGTAGTCAAGGTAGAAGAAAAACCTGTGGTTGCCAAAGTTAAACCCCCAAAAATATCCAAAGGTGGAAAATGGTAATGAAGTGCAAATTTACAAAATATTGTGGCGGATGCAAGAATGTAAATGATGATTATAGCCTTACGCTTGAATCCAAACAAAAGTATATAAATGAAGTATTCGAAGATATTTGTGTTCCTAACAGAGTAGTTGCAAATTATTATCCATACAAATATCGCAACAAGTTACAACTAGCATTCACCGAACTCAAAGGAAAAACGCTGGTCGGATTTTTTGAAGAAGGGAGTATTAGAGTTGCGGATATTGACGGGTGTATTCTAAATGGAGATTATTCCTTTGTTGTAATCAAAATCATAAGAGAATATATGTCTAGATTTAAAATTCGACCTTATGCATTTGGTAGTGGAATTCTTAGATATTTGCATGCTAGATGTATAGATAACAAAATTCAACTAACACTTTGTGTTACAACAGATAATTTTGCTGGCAGAAATTGGCTTTTGGATAAACTTCAAGAAAACTTTGACGAAGTATCACTATATTTAAATATTAATCGAAGAACGGACAGGGCGATATTTGATAATCAATTCAAATTTGTTGGTGGCACAAAATATTTAAACTTTGAAATGTGCGGTGTAAAAGTTTCTATTGAACCGGCGTCGTTTTTGCAAGTAAACTTGAAGATTGCCGAAAAAATGTACAAGTCGGCACTCGAAAATTTGAAACTCAAAGATACAACAACGGTTGTAGATTTGTATAGCGGAATTGGAATAACATCTATAATGTTTTCGAAAAAATGCAAAAATGTTATTGCAATTGAAGAAAACAAAAGAGCGGTCGGAAATGCAATACAGATGGCAAAATTAAATAGCGTACACAATATCAATTTTTATGTTGGCAAGTGCGAAGAAAATTTGGATAAACTAACCCAAATGGATGATATAGTTGTATTTGTCGACCCCGCCAGAAATGGACTTGAAAAGTCTGTTATTCAAAAGATTTTGTTGTTAAAACCACGAAAAATAGTTTATATGAGTTGCAACCCTGAAACGTGTGTTCGAGACATAAAGTTATTACTTTCTGACAATAACTACCAAGTATCTGACATAACCCCTTATGATATGTTTGCTTTTGCAAACCATATTGAAATTTTGACTGTACTTGATAGGATGTGACTAGTTAATTAAATTCTAAAAAAATCAAACCATCATTGAATATGTGATTTATACAAAAAATATCATGCCAAAACTCTTGTGAACATATAAAGAGTGTAACAAAAATTTGTATTTTCAAAACGGGTAAAAAAACAAATAAATAGGAATTATTATGAATGAAAGAGAACTTATGAAGTTGGCTGAGAGTATGGAAGAATTTTCACTCAGTGATTATACACTAGACGAACTGGAAAACATACTTAATGAAAAGCCAAATTTCAAAGAAAAGTATTTTGAGTACTATGATGATGTAAAATGTAGTACACGAAAAAAACAAGATTGGTAAAAATTTATGAACGAAAAAATAATGCAAAGACTTAAGGATAAAGTTCATGCTTTGCCGGGACTTCCGGGTGTTTACAAAATGTTTGATATATATGGAAACATTATATATATTGGCAAAGCAAAAAATTTGAAGAACAGAGTTTCTTCTTATTTCCTAAACACCAAAAAACTTCCCAAGGTTCAAAATATGGTTGACAATGTTTATGACTTTGAATACATCATAACACCCAGCGAACTCGAAGCCTTGAATTTGGAAAGTAATCTTATTCATAAACACCAGCCTTTTTATAACATTCTTCTCAAAGACGGAAAGGCTTTTGCTTATATCAAAATTGATTACAAAAACACCTATCCCCAAGCGATAGTTACAAGAAAAGTCAAAAATGACAAGTGTTTGTATTTTGGTCCATACTTTAATAAAATCAATGTTACCAGTCTATACAAAATTATTAATACAACTTTCAAACTAAGAGATTGCAATCTTAATTTGAACAAGGTGCAAAAGAGAGAATGTTTAAATTATCAAATGCACACCTGCCTTGCTCCTTGCACAAGACAATGTACTGAGTCTGAGTATAGACAAGAAGTAGACAAGGTTATAGATTTTCTCAAAGGTAATTTGAGTGAAGCCAAAAAAATTCTGACAGAAAAAATGCAAGTCTATTCAGATATGGAAATGTACGAACTTGCTATTGAAATGAGAGAAAATCTAAAGGCGATTGAATATATTGATGCTCAAAACATAACTGGACTTAACAAAAACGCCGATATTGACATATTTGGTTTTGCCGAAAATGGAGATAGTGCGGTTGTAAGTGTGGCTTGTGTTAGGGGAACTAAAATGGTCGGGCTTAGCAACTATAATGTAATTGATGCAAGTAATACCGCTCATGATATTGTCACCAACTTTGTAACCCAGTACTATCTAAACGAAAAAATTATCCCCAAAAATGTAATTACCGAATATATGGATGATAGTTTGGCTGAATGGCTAAATAATATTGCGGGAAAAAATATTAAAACAATGGCTGGCTCTCGGGGAATATACTCAAGGCTTCTCAAAATGGCAAATGATAACGCTAGCGAATATTTGAATAAATCTATTGAAAAAGACAAGGTTTATATTCTCAAAACTTCGGGCGCTATGAAGATTTTGCAAAAGACATGTGGACTTAGCAAACTTCCAAAGCGAATTGAGGGCTATGACATAAGCAACTTGGGTGGAACTAATACGGTTGCAAGTATGGTTGTATTTATAAATGGTGTGCCAGCCAAAAAGATGTATCGAAAATTCAAAATTGAAACACAAGGTCAAAATGATTTTAGAAACATGCACGATGTTTTGAGTCGAAGATTTAATGAACTAAAAAAGGCACAGGATTTGAGTTTTTCGTGCAGACCGGATTTAATTTTGATAGACGGCGGAAATGTTCAACTTGAATTTGCAAAAAATGCTATGGATGAGATTGGCGAAGATATTGACATGATTTCGCTTGCAAAAAGGGAAGAAGAAATATATTTGACCTCGGGTCAAAAAGTTATTCTTAGCAAAGATAATTATGCACTTAAACTCTTGCAAAACGTAAGAGATGAAAGCCATAGATTTGCAATAACTTTCCAAAAAAGTTTGAGACAAAAAAATACACTTAAATCTGAACTGGAAAAGATTGAATTGCTTGGCAAAAAGAAAGCGACACTTTTGTTTGATAAATTTAAGTCAATAGATAATATAAAAAATGCAGATATTTGTAGTCTTATGCAAACGGAAGGAATTGGAAAAACCTTGGCTACTAATATATATAATTATTTTCACAAAGAGTAAGAGTATGGTTTAAAATTTCTTTTGGAGATTTTGAACAAATTCAAATAAATTTTGAAAGTTGGGTATTGAAATTAATAATTTAGTGTGCTATACTCATAAAAAACAAGGTGGAAGTTTTATGTCTCAAAAACCATATGTGAAAGCGGTTGACTTTCATACACATTCAAATTTTTCGGACGGCAAGTATTCTGTTGATCAATTAATTGAACATGCCAAACGCAAAAGAGTGGGATTTTTCTCGGTCACTGATCACGACACATTTGAAGGGGTTGTTGATTACCTAGACAGAAAAGAATTGGACAAAAGCCTAGCAAAACACTTTATAGACGGGGTAAACTTTGTCCCTGGTGTCGAAGTGACATGTAGGGTAAGCGATGTTCCAAACAAAAAGAAAAAGCCAACCAAAATTCATGTGCTTTTGTATGCACCAGACTTATCTACTTATAATCAACTCCAAAGATTAATCAAGGCAAAACACCTAAACGATGTGGCATATGACTATGGCGATTTTATGAACTTGGCGAGTGCAAGAAGGCTAACATTGAGAGAATCTGAAGTTAAGGAATATATGGACAAATTGCGTAGCAAGCCGGAGTTTGGCGGAGTTAATAAACAAGACTTGTGGGAATTCTTTGATGAGTATTTTCCAACTGGATACAAAAATTATGATGACGTTTGTGCAGAACTAAAAAAGTATGACAAAATAAATCGAATGAATCTTGAGGCAAGAGATTTAATTGCTATTGCCAAGGAATGTGGGGCAATTCCAATTCTTGCTCATCCGCATATAAATGCGATAACTTCCAAAAAGCCTGTAGATTTGATAGATAGTTTAATAACTGCAGGAATCGAAGGATTTGAAATAAATTGTGGCACAACCAAAGGGACATCTACTGAGTCTGAAATTATCAAACGTTGCAAAGAAAGACATATACTTGACGAAATGCTGTTTACTGGCGGAAGTGATTTTCATAGAGAAGGCGATGGTACTTGTATTGGAATGATTAGTGATGACATGCCCATTTCAGAAAAAGACCAAACTGGATTTATCAAAAAAATCTGTGAAGTAAATAGATGCAGAAAACAAGGCGAGATTGAAAATAAGATTTACACTACTTCCAAACAAGCAGAACTCGAACCAATTGTTCAAAAGTATGAAGAAATCGAAAAACAAAATAGAATTATGAAAGAAAAGTATCCTATTTTTGAAAGATAAATAATATGAAAAAGGACTCAAAATAAACTATATTTTGAGTCCTTTTTTGTGTTTAAAATAAATATTTTTTTACTTAAATATTTTAGGGTAGTATTTAATTTGTTCTATAAAATAAATTCATTTAATCAAAAAGTAAATAAATTATTTGAGTTTGCACCAAAGTATCACACATGCTTCCATAGGAAGTCCAAGTAAGAATATTAGCCAAATATTCAAAGGCAAAAATTGAACATAAAAACAAGCAAGTAATGACCAAATAAATACCGAACGGGTAAGAACTGAATATTTTCGCTCTCCCCAAATTACATTGAATACTTCGGCAACAAGAATGCTAGCGGGAACTGCCCATAAGAAAATTATCCAAAGGGAAGTGTTGCCAGATATTCCCGAGTATACATAAATACATGTTGCAATTAGCCAAATAAGTGAAATTGCAAGTAGACTTATTACGACCTTGTTTCCAATTTTGGTGTCTTTTTTTGGTGGAGTAATTGTGCTATCTTTTGATACTAGATAACTTAGGTTAACACCAAACAAATCGCAAAGTTCACATAGAACTTCGACTGATGGCATGGTGTCTCCACGTTCCCACCTAGATATTGCTTTGTCCGAATAGTGTAGTTTTTCTGCCAAGTCGGACTGGGTCATATTGTTGTTTTTTCTTAAATTGCAAATATTATTTGCGATAATTTGTCTATAATCTTCCATATCAATATTATATCAAAAAAATTTGTTAATAACAACTATATTTAATCAAAATTCTCATATTCTACCAAACTGAGAGTTGTTTTTTGGGTATACCAAGAGTAGAATGGCATTCTCATTATTTGACTTTCAAGTTTAGATTGTAAAATCTAAAATTGTGATATATAATTTACTAAGTAAATTAAATTCCAAAATTTTTTAAAATTCGACGAAAAAGGAAAGATTATGACAAGGCGAAATTGGTTTGTGTACATGGTTATGTTTGCCGTATGTTTTTTGATAAGTGGTTGTTCACTTTTGGATAACCTGTTTTTTACCAAGTCCCAAGTTCCTGAATTTTCATTTAGTGGATATGTAAGAGCGGACGGCGAACCTTTGGCTGATGCAACGGTTGATTGTGGAATAAGTTCATGTCAAACCGACGAAAACGGATATTATAGTTTCAACAAACTTAGCAAAGTTGTTAACGTTAGTGTTTCCAAAGTGGGATACTTGTTTGGCGACGAACTTGTTTTTGTTAATTCGCTTTCGACTGATGTAAACTTTTATGGATACAAACTTTTTGATAAATCTGGTGTTGTCAAAAATAATGATGTCGTAATTCCAAATGTCAAAATTGAAGCAGTGAGTGAGAATGGCAAATTTGAAACAATGACAAACGAGAGTGGTGAGTTTTATTTGTCAAACCTTGCCGGTCAAGTCAAAGTAACTGCAACTAAGGACAAATATAACTTCTTTACTCAATCATTCACTATTGCCAAGGAAGACAATGTTGTAATAACTGGGATTACAGATATTGCAGGAAAGATTAATGTAGATAGCAAGGCAGACAAGAGTGACTTTGAATTGCTTTGTAATGACTATACTATCAACATAAACGACGACTTGACGTTTTTGGCACAAAATATTGCACCGGGAGACAAAATTATACTCAAAAGTTCCAAATACTTTGTAAGCCAAAATGAAATAAAAATTGATTCTACAGATGATATTAGTTTTGATTGTTTCAAGTATTACGATATTCAAGGCGAAGTTAATTGTGGCAATCAAAAATTGAACAATGTCAAAGTTGTGTTTGGAAGACTTGAAACCGAAAGTGCTAACGGAAAGTTTTCTTTTCAAAAAGTTTATGGCTCACGAGACCTTAAATGTGAACTAAATGGTTTTGAATTCGAAAACAAGTTTGTTTCGGCAGATAATTCAAGTGTTCAAATCAAAGCCACGACCAATGTTTCTGTTCAAACAGTCTTAGATGTTGGAAACGATTTTTCGGGTGTCAAACTCAAAGTTGGCGATAGAATAATTGACAAGTGTTCAAGTACAGGCAAGTTTGAAATTGCGGGTATAGAATTTGGTCAATCAATTAGTGTTGAATCGGAAGATTATCATGCGGATACCACTATTGAAGTTAATGATAATTTGCCAAAGACCATAAGTCTTCAAAAACACTATTCACTCAAAGTAAATACATTTTCAGATAATCAGCCTTTGAGTGATGTTGATGTTATTGTTTCAAACAAAACTTACAAGACAGACAAAAATGGATTTGTTCAAATTGACAAATTGTATGGTACGAATGAATGTGTGCTTGAAAAACCCGGTTATAAATTCGAAACCAGTTATCTAGTCAATTATTATCAATCAAAAATTAGTGCAGTAGGTCAACAGTTATTTGATATACTCGGTTCAGTTTGTAGTGGAGAAATAATTTTAGATGGTGCAAAAATTATTTGCAATGACAAAGAATATTCTTCAAATGAGTTGGGAGAGTTCAAAATTGAAAATCTTTATGGCATTGTTAATCTAACAATAGAAAAAAACGGATATAATACTCAAACACGTTTGGTTTCGAAAGACAGTGAAAGACTTGATATTAATTTAAACTACAACGTAACAGGTGTGATATTGTGTGCAGATATACCAATTGAAGATGTCAAGATTTCAAATGGACAAAAATCAGTTTACTCACAAAAAGATGGAAAATTTGAGTTGTGCGGATTATATGGCGAAAACGATATAACTTTTGAAAGAGATTTTTATAACTTTCAAAGTCAGACTTTGAGTTTTGGAAAGTATTTGCAAATTGATACAACCTATTCAATCAAAGGAAATGTTAGCGGTAGTGATGGGGTCGTATCAGGACTTGGAATAATAATTATTTCCAAGAGTAACGGAACAATTTATAATGCGACAACTGACGAATTGGGAAATTATGGTTTTGAAGGTCTAAGCGGAAGTTACGCTTTGTATTATGACGAGACAACTTCGCTTTCTCTTAAGCCAAAAATATACGATGTAAACTTTGGTAACAAGTATGATTTTTCGGACAAAGGTTTTGGCTTTGGAGGAAAGGTTACTTGTGGCGGAGTAGGTTTGGAAGGTGTTAAGGTCAGAATTGGAAACTTGCAAACTTTGACTGACAAAGACGGACTATACAAATTTGCTTTAGTTCCGCAATCTGGCGTTTTGACACTTGCCAAAGAAGGTTACAACTTTGAAAATTCCGGAATGGATATTGACGAAGAATTTGACGGGAAAGAAGATGTAAACTTTGACGCAACTTACAAAGTTTTAATTAGAGTTAAATCGGGGTCAACTAGTATTTCGAATGTTCAAGTTAGTCTTAATGGAAATGTAAGTGGAAACACAGACGAAAATGGAACTATGGAGATTACTGGACTAACAGGCTTAAACTCAGTTGAATTTAGTCTTAACAAATACAAATTTTTCGGATTAAAAACTTTTGATACTTATCAAGTTTTGGATATTGATGCTAGTATGGATACTATGGTTTTGGTTAAGACTGGAGATGTTAGAGTTGGTGGTGTCAAAGTTAAAGTTAATGGAGCTATTCAGTCTAATCAAACCGATAACAACGGTCAAATTGAAATCAAAGAAATCAGAATCGGTGATACGATTGAATTTAGCAAATCAAATTACAAGTTTGACACAATTTTGGTTAGTGGTTACTTGGAGAGTTTGATTGCAAATTGTAGTTACAAAGTTTCTGGCAATGTTTCAAATTGTGGGAATAGACTATCCGATGTAAATATAACAATGGGTGAGAGAAAGACACTTACTGACGAACTTGGATACTTTGAGTTTGATAATGTAGTGGGTGAACAAACTTTGAGACTAAGCAAAACCGGTTTTGACTTTGATGATACAACTGTTAGTAATGCCGATACTCTAAATATTATGAGTAAGTACTCAATTGCCGGAAAAGTTATGCTTTCGACTGGCTTGGGAATTTCAAAAGTAGATATTTACATAGGAGAACAAAAAGTAGGTTCGACTGACACAAATGGAAACTTCAAAATAGAAAATCTAAGCAGTATTGTTTCACTTAGATTTGTAAAACTCGGATACAAATTTGCAGGAGACTTTACAATTACTAGTCCAAGTGAGAGTCTTGAATTTTTGGCAACATATAGCATAGCCGGAAGGGTTATGTCGGGGAATATTGCCATAGCCAATGCACTAGTTTCGGCTAGTAACGGAATGTCAACTAGAACAAACGATGACGGAACTTACGTTTTGGAAGATGTGGACACCGAAGTTGTTATTCAAGTAACACTTGATAATTATGACAACACCCAACCCGAAACAGTTAATGGATATTCCAAAAATGTAGATTTCAATCTAACTTACAAAATTTCAATCACTATTGACGGGGACTTTAAGGATATTAATGTTAGTATTACTGGACAGTCGCCAAGGACAAAAAATTATAGCCTAAAACAAATTATAATTGAAAATTTGTTTGGACAAAATTCAGTCGTGCTTTCCAAAAAATCACACATGTTTACTCCAACCGATAGATTTACAGTTACAAGCAATTTTGAAACACGACTTACAACCAAATTGGTCTATGGCATAAGTGGATTTGTCAAAACAGAAAGTGGTGCACCAATTAAGAATGCAAGAGTATTTGCGGGAGAAACTTGTGTTAGAACAGATAATCAAGGATATTATGAGATTTCAAATCTAATCGGCAAAAACCAATTAATGGCGACCTTGCCATATTTAAATGACGACACAAATCCGTCTCACGACGCTAGCCTTGACAAAACTTATGGACAGATTGAAAAATCTGGCGATTATAACATTATATTTTCAAACAATAACTTTGGTCTAAATTTCTTAAATTTTGCTTATGACAAACTAAGAAATTCAAACGGCTATCAAATATTTGGAACGGGCGATGTTGTGGCAACAGCCAAAGTCGGTGTTACAATCACAAGTAAGAACAAAGTTGATGTAATCTACAAACAAGACAAAAATGGCACTAAGATTTTCCAAAACAAGAATACAGGAGACGTTGAAGCTGGTGTTGACCCAAATGTTTCAATGCTTAGTTGTTTTGATACAAAGTCAAGAACTGTTAAGTATCAATTAATTCAAGGTGAAAATAATGTAAAAGCAAATAGTGTTGCATATACAAATTCTTGGAGTGGCACAAATATTTCGTATTCGGATTATCTAAACAAAATTACAATAAATGGCATCTCGGGTGGCTCGGGAGTTAATGGTGATGGATTCTCGTCATATAATATCAATTCCAAATCACTAAGTTCAGTCAAAAATATGTCCTTTAGCGACAATTTGTACAAATATACTATTGTTCTCAAAACCGACGAAGCATCGGGAGCGTATACAAATTACAAACAAATTATGACTCTAATGTGTGACAAAAAAGATTTGATAGGTTTTTCAAAAATTGAGTTGACATTTACAATTTCACAATCGGGTTATCTCAAGGAAATGAAAATAGCCGAAGAATACAAAGTTGTTACAAACAAAAAGGCATCTGTATCAGGTGCTGAAGCAAGTGTAGTTGGAAATATTACATACTCATTCTATCTCAATCAAAATAATTTAATCAAAGATATTGATACATCAAGTCCTATTACTGCTTCAAGTGGTCTATCTACATTGGAAACATATGACGACATTTTATCTTTGCAAACAAACAAAAATACAAGATATTCTCAACCAAAAATTGACATGGTGGTTGTCAAAAAGGAAGAATTATTATGAAAAAATTAAAATCTAAATTATTTATTTTAATAATGGCGCTAGCACTCACATGCTCAGGCTTCCTTTTTGCACCGCAAAAGGTCGATGTTTTGGCAGATACTCAAAAAGATGTTAACCAAACTGCAAGTGCCAGTTTCAATTTTGATGGTTCGTTTGCTGAAACCAATTCAAGCTATTCCGATTCAAGCAAAACCATTGAATACAAATTGTATGATTTAGATGATTTAAGTAGTTATTATACGATTAAGACAGATAATTTTAAAGCAAAAAATTCTAATAAATCTATTTCTGGTAATCGTATTTATGTTAGTGTTGATTGGGGAATAAGTGGAACAATTACGACAACTTTTAATGTTAATGACTTATACTTGCAAAAGGCTATTAACAATGGGCAGGTTAAGATTCAATTAAGGTCTGAATTGAGTCTAAGACATACGGGTGGTGTTAAATTAACTAATAATGGTAATACAAAGTCCGTTTCAAGTGGAAACAACACAACCGAAGCGATGATTATGAGTTCATCTTCATCAACTATTGAATATTATGCAACTGGTTCAACAGCATTTCCAGTTTCATATTTCATGATTGAAGCAAAAAACCCAACCATTATTCTATCAACTACTGATACTTCCGCACCTACAATTGATACAACTAAACTTTTCAATCAAATTTCTTCGTGGGATTGGTCGGGCGAAAATCATAGACAAGTGTCTTTTGATGTAAAAGATATGGAAAGTGGAATTAAGAGTGTCAAGGTTATTAATCAAAACGGAGAGAATGTTGATTTAACTCAAACAAATTCTTCAAGTGACACAAAATCCAAATCATTTAGTTTTGATGCCAAATATGGCGAGAGTTACAAGGCGGTGGTTTGTGATAATGTTAATAACGCAGGTACAATTGATTTGTTATCTAGTGATGATTTGAAACTAGATAATACTATTGGAGACTTGAGTATCAATCAAATTGATACTTTGCATCAATCAAAACTTAATGTTAAGTTTAATTATCTAAGCGACGGAAAAAGTAGCGAAAAACTATACTACACATTGATTTCGGAAAACGACACTGAGTCTATTCCAAGCAAGTCAAATTTTAGCGGGATTATAGACGCAGATATGCTTGGAAGCGAATGTCAAATAAACTTTGATAAGATTATTTCAAACCCAATAGATAATACTTGGTATATAATTTCGGCTATTGTTATTGACGAAGTTGGAAACCAAAGTAATGTCTTTACTCAAAGATTCAAATATGATAGTCGCAGATTTGCGGTTAGTGTTGAAGTCGAAGGAATCGGTCTAACTGACGTAAATACAAACGTAACTTATGCTGGTGCTGAAAAACTCGAAGAGTTAGGCGAAGTAGTCCCATATGCTTGGGCGGGTAGTTCGGTTGAATTTGGGTATTCAGTTGTAGGCGGGTATGAATTTTATGAACTCCGTAGGTTTGAAATTGCCAAAGATTCAAAGGGCGAATTGCTAGTTGATGAAAATGGTAAGTTTGTAAGAATTGAAAATACTGAAGTATTAATTTCAAACAATGATACTCCAATTAGTGATTACAAATTCACTTGTGATAATAACTTCGTGTTTGTAGCAAAGTTTAGATACAAAGTAAATCTATTCAAAACCGACAAAGAATATGTATACAATGCGGACGAAAATGGCGATGCTTTATCCCAAGAATTTGAATACACTCTCAACACACTATTAGATGGTACAGAAATAGACAAAAACATAATTAATTTTGAATACTTTGTAAACTCCAATACTACTAGTGGTCTATCCAATGCAGGAACTTATCTAATCAACTGGAGTGTAAACAACTCAGAATTTGTAGGAAGTGGAGTAGAGACAGTTACTATCAGTCCAAAGAGTATTACATTATCTTATGAAGATACATATGCTGTGTACTCAGGACTTACACAAAATATTTCTGTTTTGTGTGACGACCAAAATTTAAATGACAATGAAAAAGCGAGACTTAGTTTTGTAGTTAAATATTATTTGGCACAAGATTTGGAAAACGAGATTGAAAGTGTAATTAATGCTGGAAATTACGTAGCAATGGTGTCTTTGAACAATTCAAACTATGTAATTACAAATAGCGTTGTAGACTTTGAAGTAAGCAAAAAGATTATTCAAGTTACAATGGTTTCAAAATCCGAATTTGATTACAACGGAAACATTCAAAATATTGAATATACTTTGAGTGAAAATGTTTCTTCAATAGTTAATTATTACAAAGTTATTGATAGTGTCAAAACACTTGTTAACTTTGAAAATGCTGGCGAATACTACTATGAAATTTTGCCAGAAGATACACTAAACTATGTGTTTGAAAATAACGAAGGCCAATGCAAAGTAAACAAAGTGGCTGTAACAATAGAATTAACTAAGACCACTTATGATTATACTGGCACCGAACTAACTAAGAAAGATATTCAATTTCTTTCCAAAAATGCACAAGGCGAAATTGTAAATGTTTTAGGCTTGTATATAAAATCTTATACATTAGTTGGTGATCAATTAATAGAAACAAGTTTGTTTGACGAAAACACATATACAATTGAATTTGATACAACAAACGAAAATTATATTTTGAATAGTATCACATTTGAAATAAAAATTGTTAGAACAAAGATAGTGGTTAGTGTTCAAACTAAGTATGAATACTCGGGTTCTAATACCCATTTTGTTTATGAATTCAAAAATGAAAATAACGAAATTTTGACAAACATTAATGGCATTACTCCAAAAATTTATTTTGGTGAAAACGAAATTGGATTGGAAGATATTAAGAGTGTAGGAACTTACACTTTTGAATTTATCAAATCTGACCCTAAATTTGTAGTTGAATGTGAATATAATTCATTTGAAGTTATTAAGGCTCAAGTAAATATTGTAGTCAAATCGTTAAGCCTTGAGTATGACAACGAATATGGCTATAATGTTGAGTACGAAATAAAGTCTAAGTTAGGTACAAACTTTAACGACTTGTTTGTTTTGAAATTCCTAAGAGAAAATACAGATGAAGTAGTTGACCTAAAAGATATTGGAACATATGACTTTATATTTGATTATGTAAATATTCTTGACAAGTCCGGAATTGAAATCGTAGGCATTTTCGAAAATGAACTTTCGGAAACGCCCCTTACACAAAACAAACTACATATTATTGAAAGAAAAATAAATGTTCTGGTTCAAAATGAATATACATATTCGGGCGAGATTTTGAGTTTTAACTACTCAATTGACGGCAAAGATTATGGAATTTTGGCCGAAGATATTAAGATTACTTGTGAAAATCTAATTGATGCAAACAATTATTATTACACAATTATTTCGACTAATTCAAATTATGTGATTAATGTTACAAATGCACTCAAAGATGATAAGGGTACATATGTAGTAGTGAGTCCAGCACAAGTTTCCATTATTGAAATGACTAACAATTATACTTATACAGGTCAAAATGTAAGTGTTTTTGTTGCTTTATCCAAGGAAGATTTGGAATTTAGTGTAGTAGCCACCAAAGACGATGTCACAACCGACATCAAAGATGCTGGCGAGTACAAAGTAAGCCTTATTTCTAGCGACAAAAACTACACAATCAATTGCGATAATCTCATTATTATTGTTAATCCAAAAGTAGTTGAAATTAGTGTTGATGTGGAATCGCTTTTGCAAGTGTATGACAAAAGCATCAAGGCTATTAGTTACAAGATTTTGGATAATGACGCCGAAATTGAAACGGATAGTATTATTACATATTATTTAAATGATGTGGAAGTACAACCAGTCGGCGCAAACCAATATGACTATACAATAACAATTACCAATCCAAACTATCAAGGCAGATACTCAAGCAGTGAAGATACTAGACTTGTTGTATCCAAAAAGACATTGAATTTGATTGTTACTCCGGGGCAATTCAAAAACTATGGCGACATAGAACCTTTAGGTTTTGATTATACACTAAATGGTCTTTGTGGAGATGAAAATCAAGACGAAGTTGTAATTAATTTGCAAAGAGAATTAGGCGAGAGTGTCGGCAAATATTTGATTAATTTGGTTGAGTTTGAACACGACAATTATTTAATTGATTACGTTCCTGAATACTTCAAAATTAACCCTAAAAAACTCCTAATTATGGCGGAGAATGTGGCTAAGACATACGGAGATGTTGACCCTGAATTTACTTACAAAATGTATCTTAACAATAAGCTTGTTACGTCGCTTATTGGTCAAGACAAACTCGAAGGAAATTTGCAAAGAGTCCAAGGCGAAAATGTAGGCGAATATGCAATTACTTTGGGAACTCTACAAAGTCCAAATTATAGTATTATTTTTGCAAGCGGAAGCCTTAAGATTACTCCAAGAACACTTAACATTTTCATAGATAACAAATCGGTCGAATATGGTCAATCTGAGAGTCTAACTTACTCAGTCCAAGGCGAATTTGATGCAAGTCAAATATTTGGCGAATTACAAAGGGAAGCGGGCGAAAATGTTGGAGTATACGAAATACACAAAGGCACGCTTAGTAGTCAAAATTATGAATTGTCTGTGACAAATGGAACATACACAATTACTCCAAAACAAATTATTGTCACTGCACTTGTGTCTTTCAAAGTTTATGGCGAACAAGATGATTTAAAATATGATGTTATAGGACTGTTGGGCAGTGATGCTTTGTCTGGCGAATTACAAAGGGAAGCGGGCGAAAATGTTGGAATATATAGTATAAACAAAGGAACTTTGAATAACGACAACTATAGCATCGAGTTTAATCCAAATACTCTAACAATTTCCAAGGCAAACTTGTCTATTGAAATTGATGACAAAACGGCAGTTTATGGCGGTGAAGCACAAAAATTAACTTGTACTATTTCTGGGCTTAAATTTGACGACACACTCGACATAACACTAAGTAGAGTGGGCGGAGATAATGCGGGCATATACAAGATTATTGGAGATTTCCAAATTCCAGAAAACTACGCATTGACCAGTTACAAAACAGGTACTTATACTATTCAAAAAGCAAAAATTACACCAGTTTTAACTCCAAAGACTTATGTCTATAATGGCAAAAACTTTGAGATGACTTGTGACAACGTCGATTTGCAACTTAGATATGTTTACAAACAATTTGGTGTTGTGGTAGACAGTGTCAAAAATGCAGGAACTTACAAGGTTCAAGCGTTCTTTGATGGAAACGAAAATTATATGAGTGCTGTTAGTAACGAGACTGATTTAATTATTGAACAACAGTTAGTTTTCTTCACTCTTACTCAAACTGAATTTATTTATGATGGAAATGTTAAATATCCAGTGTTTACATTCGATAGAACTTTGGGAATTACTGAACATCAAATTGAGTTTACTTTTGAAAATAATATTGAACCTATAGAAATTGGTTCGTATAATTTTGAAATGAAAGTCAAAGACGGACTTAACTTCAAAGGCACAACCCAAGGCACTGTTATAATTCAAAAATCTTTTGAAGTCAAAAATGATAGTGGCATAATTGAATGTAGTGAAGCGACATTCGACGAAGACGCAAAGGATATTAAACTTGTTCAAAATACTGAAACCAAAAAATTTAATAACGAAAAGGTTTTGTCGGTATGTACTCTTGAAAATGTAGAAGCAGTCAAAAATTCAAATTATATCTACACCGTCAAAGTCAAAGCAACTCAGGGTGTTGATACTGTCAAAGTTTACAAGGTAGGCTTAAGCGGTTTTAGTGAAATAGCAATCAAAATTGAAAACGGATATTATGTTTTCCAAGTTGATGATTTAAATGATAAATACATCATAACCACCGAAATCAAGACTTTGTCAACTCTTGCCTGGATTGTTATTCTAGTTGTAGTTGCACTTTCATTTTCAATAACACTTATTGTTGTTGCCAAAAAGAAACACAAAAAAGCAAAAGTAAAAGCAAGCAAAGTTAGCGACAAAGATATCGAAACATACAATGTAAATTAGCAAAAAGCGAAGGTGTGGTACATTCACAACACTTTCGCTTTTTTCAGTATATAAAACCACTAGCTATGCTAGTGAGAAATGAAGAGCTTGGGCTTTGGGTATAGGCAAAAATACTCTCCTTTGTTACAATGGTAATTGCGACACCAAAATAAATAAAGGAGAGTATTTTTGTTCATGAACGAAGATGGTATAGCACATCCAAAATGGAATTGTAAATACTATATAGTTTTTACACCAAAATACAGCAGGAAAGAATACACAAAAAATTAAGGAGTACATAGCGAACCAAATGAAAGAAGATAAAATTGCAGAACAAATAGCAATCACAGAAGTTATAGACCCATTTAAGAAATAAGGTTCGCGTCGCATTGCTATACATAATAACTTGCAACTAATGGCAGGTGTAGATATGAAAACAGTATCAGCCAGAGCTGGCCATAGCAAAGCCTCAACCACCAGCGACTTCTACAGTCATTTCCTAAAGAACAGCGATATCCATGCAAGTGAGATAATAAATAAAATATTTGAATAAGTTAAAGCTAGGAGAGTAAAATCTCTTAGTTTTTTGTTGTAGATATATAAAATTTTATCAAAATAATGTATAATATATATTGAGGTGAATTATGAATAAAACTAAGGTTAAAATAACTTGTGGTATTATTTTGGTATTGTTTATATGTAGTTTAATACTTATACCGATATTTAATAAGGACAAAAAACCACAAGATTTAAACGTTTATCTAAATGAAGAAGTAAGATTTGCAGATGAGGTTTTTATAAAAGTTGTAGGATTGTCAGTTGATAAAACAGAAACGTCTGAACATGAATTTGATGAAGATGGAGATAAATTATCTGAATATACACTAAACTTATTAGTATCAATAGAACAAAGAAATACTGATAATTACATAAATAAAATCACTATGAAATCAGAAATGTTTACATTAAAAAGTGTTAATCTTAAATCTAAAAGTAAAATGCAAGTCTTTTTTAATAGCCTTGCGACTATTACTCTTCAAACTTCAATAGGTTTATTAGTTGGTGGAACCGTGGATGGAAGTTTAGAATATGGAGTAATGGATGCTATTGAAACTGGCATAGATTTTGCAACTGAATATACAACACAGTCTATAGAAAATGCAGAAACCTTAAAAACTGATTTTAAACCCATAAAAGCAACAAAAAACCAATTTGAGCCATTTAACCCAAGAGATAATATGAATGAAGCAACAATTGTTAAATTATCATTTCCTATAAAACAAGAATATTTAGATAGTGAAAATATAATGGTACTAACCGTTGACAAAATAGACAAATTTGAAAAAAGGATATTTTTAATACCAAGACCTATTAACACACAAAAAGACGACTAAACAAGTCGTCCTTTTATTTTAATTAAATGTTGGAATTTTAGGTAATTTAATTTTTGGATGTTCTCCTAAATATACCCTTCTAGCATCCATAACTGCTTGTTTAAATTTTTCATCTTCCCAAAGTTTTTTTAATTCCTTTTTATTTGCTGTAGTTATAAATTTTTTTGTTCGTTTGTCATAAATTTCGCCTGTATATATGTTTAATTTTAATGGATAATTTTTTGAATGCATATGAGGAATAGATGGGAAAGGATCTTTGTCTGCATTATGAAGTTCCCACTTACTATTATTTATATTAATTTTTGAAGTATAAAACCATCTGCTAATATATGTCCCATAAATTGTATATCTAACCCGTAAGAAATCAGTTATGATAAACCATATGATAAATATTAACAAAGACAAGAAAAAGTTTGTAATATCAAGAATGAAAAGAAATGCTATAATGTAAGTCGGAATATCAAGCCAATATAGAAATTTTCTACTTATAGATTTTGTAAAACAACCATGCGGAGCTTCTTCGACTTCTACTTCAGAGCCTAAATGGTGATGTCTTAAGTAAATAATAAATATAGCAATTGCAAAAATTTGAGAATTCATTTCTGTGTAAAAAAATAATTTTATAATAAGAAACATTGCAATAATTATAAGTAATGTACTATATTCAAACAAAATGTGCTTAAACTTCTCCAATATTAACTCCTTAATAAAATTAAAAGACCAAATTTCTTGGTCTTTCTAAAAATTGGTGTGACTAAAAGGATTTGAACCTTCGACCTATCGCTTAGGAGCGCTCAAAATCTTAATTTTTTCTCATTTTATATATCTATTTGCACAATATCACTCAAAATATCTTTCAAATCAAGCAAAAACTATATCAATTTCTATATCTTTTCTTGCGCATACCTAAAACTTGGGCACTATTTGGGTACAATTTTAGGCAATTTTTGACTTTGGGTACTCTCGGCTATTTTTTAGTCATTTTTATAATATTAACATCGGTGTCCTTGAAATAGTCATGTATTTTCTTTTCATTTTCACTGCTTACATTATATCCTAAATAAACATTCTTAATTTGGGGAGCTTTCGCTTTTTCACCAGCATTGCCGATCAATCGCCATTCTTTTTGATATTCCCATATAAGATTCTTTGTCACAAATAAGCTAATATATTGTGAAATGTCTGTTTTTATTTGTTTATCAGAAAAATTATAAATCATATCATTAATAAACATGTTTATTAATTGAGTTATTACATTACAATTTCTATCATCTTTGTATACAACTGGTAAGATGTCTTTATTAAATTCATAATCAGATACATCATATTCAATGCAGTAACCTGAATTATTATTGGCATAATTATTCCACATTTCTTTATTATTCTCGGTCTCACTTAGAGAACAAATACCTAGTTTTTGTCTAGCTTCCATAGCAACAGCAAGGAAGGTTTTAAATTGTTCATCGACTTCCGGTTTGTCTAGTAATTGAGGAATACTTGCAATATAATTTACTAACGGAGCTAAATTAGTATTAGGATACATGGGTTGAATATACATTGTTAACTCTAGAATGTCTTTTGGATAAATTGTTCCTTTTTGGTTAATTATTTGATTTAACATTGATTTAACTTGATTGTGAGTGTCTTCATTTGTGTATGGAACAATCATATCAAAAATTTGTTCAATGCATTTCGGTTTTAAATGATTTTTCTCATAATCATATAAATCATTAACTTTAAGTTCGGCCATACATTCTGAAGGATCATCTAGCTTTTCTGCTTGACATAAATAAACATAATTATTTTCAAACATGTCAAAAGTATAATCATCAAAAGGTCTATATTTAAATAGACTTTTAGGGCCATTGTATGACGCATTATTATTTCTTATTTTATTAGTTAAATACTCGTTAGCCTTATTCATAAAATTACCTCTATGCAATTATAGCACAATTAGGTATATTTCTCAATGTTTTATGAATAACTTTAATCTTTAAACAGTTTTTTACAAACTTCATATGTAATTTTAATCACTTGGTCAATTTGTAAGTTTACAAGTTGACCTTTTTCAATATCTAAATCAAAATACTCTCGCCATTTATCTTTTGAGAAACCCTTAACAAAATTATCTTCAAGTTCACATATTTTATTTAGATGCAGTTGTTCTTCTGCGGTTATTTTTTGGTCTTGTAGGATATCTTTGACCAGTCGAATAACGTTTTTCAACTTGTTCACCTCCATTGCAAATTATTGAGCAGTAGCGTGCATAATTAAATCCTTCGCTGTTAACAAGGATCATAATATCGGCGATCATTGAGCAAAACATCAAGACGTGCCATACTTTATTATCGTCAACATACATTTCATTTTTGTAGGTTATTATTGCATCATTATCTTCCATTAAGTGACTTCTAAAATGAATAAACTTTTCTTTTGGAAGATAAATTGTTCTTTCAACAACATACTCGGCTCTTTGACCTTCGCCACGATCAATAGCGTTACGTACAAGCCTAGCATCTAGCTTTTTATAAACAAATCTTGCTTTCACGCCACACCTCCTTGCGTTGTGTGACACTATAAATCGTTTTTATTAAAAAGCCAAGTAAAAAATAAAAATTTTGAAAAAAAATACTATTTAGTATTGACATACCAAATTATTTGTAGTATACTACTCTCGTAAAAAGGAGCATTATCTATGGACAACAATGTAAAATTTTGGGATTTATGCAATATCGAAAGAAGTCTTGGTGATAACTTGAATGAATCAATTAATAATATCATGGCTGTTTTGCAAGTAAAAAAATGTCTTAACAGCAAGACTCCTTATGACGATATGGATTTGATAAATATATTAAACGATTGTTCTAGTATTACTTTTCATGGTGATGCCAGAATGTTTTATGCTTTATATGAAAGAATTTCTGAGCTCACAAATAGAGAATTGTTGGAATATGTTAGAACACTTATTGAGCAATCAAAATATACAATGGGCGCAGTGTCTCCAGAAGCTCTATCATACCAAATGTTTAGCAATGTTAAGTCAGACTATAATGATATCCTTATTTGTGAAGCCGACAAATACGGTCCAGAATTATACGATTTAGTAAAAAGCAACAAATCGAATTATTATTTCACCATTATTAATAAACAGTTTATTGATTTATATAAATACATTTATGAAGAATTCAATGTAACGTTTATACAATCAAATATATATCAATATGAATTTACAAACAAAAAATTTGATTTGATTTTATGCTTTCCTATTATGGGCGGTAGAGATTTAGCTAACAAAGAAAAAAGTGACTTTATTAGTAGAGATCTTAGTTTTATTGCTACAGAAAATCTTCTATATCACCTAACTCCAAGTGGAAAGCTCATAATAGTTCTTCCAGCAAAAATCGGCTTTGGTGGTGGTGATGCAGAAACTCTAAGAAATTATATACAGCATACTTACAAAATTAACGAAATAGCGTCCCTTCCAACTAAACTTTTTTATCCATATATGGCAATAAACACATACATTTTATCTTTTTCAAACGGCTTTACTGAAGATGTTTGTGTAAAAAAATATGAACTAGAAAACAAAAGATTGTATGAAAGCGATAATAGACTAATTTTCTCAGATGAGCTTGAAAGTATGAACGTTTGGAATGTTGATATGGTTTTCTCTTTTACGGATGAATCAATAATAGAATATAAATCATCTTCTGTTAAAAAAGCAAAATTAATTGAAGTGTCTGATGTTTTTAGAGGTAAAGCTATTACAGAAAAAGTTGACGATGGTAATGTTTCAGTTATAAATATATCTAATATTTCTGACACTGGAATTGATTATGAAAATCTTGACACAATCAACGAAGAAGAAAGAAAAATTTCAAGATATTTGCTTGAAGATGGCGATGTTTTAATTGCAACCAAAGGATTTGCTGTAAAAGTAGGTGTTTTTGAAAAACAAGATAAGATGTGCATTGCATCTTCAAACCTTTGTGTCATTAGACCAAATTCAAGAATTTTGAATGGTACTTATCTAAAATTATTCTTGGAATCTGAAACAGGTATGAAATTGATAAAAAGCTTACAAAGAGGAACATCTATTGTGAATATTAATTATCAAGACATTTGTGAATTGGAAGTTCCAACTCCACCACTTGATGATCAATTAGATATTGCAAACGAATACAATGCTGGATTAAAGCTATACAAAGAAACTATTGCAGCGGCAAATGACGCTTGGGCCAAAATAAAAAATAGCGTCAAAATGAAATTATATTAAAAGAGAGGATAAAATGTTAGGTGCGATTATAGGAGATATTGCTGGCTCAAGATTTGAGTGGAACAATATAAAAACTAAAGATTTTGAATTATTAAACTACAAGTGCAATTTTACAGACGACACAGTTATGTCTTTGGCAGTTGCAAAAGCTTTATTGTTGTCAGATGGCAAATATACTAATTTAAGTGAAATTACAATAAAGTCAATGCAAAACATTGGTAGAAATTATAAAAATTGTGGCTATGGCGGAATGTTTTACAGATGGATGTTTAGCGATAATCCAAAACCATATAACAGCTTCGGCAATGGTGCTGCAATGCGTGTAAGTGCATGCGGATTTGTTGCTAATTCAATAAATGAAGCAATTGAACTTTCAAAGAAAGTAACGGAAATAACACACAACCATCCACAAGGAATAAAAGGTGCCGAAGCAACTGCTGTTGCAATATTCCTAGCTAAAAGCGGCAAAAACATCCTTGAAATTCGCGATTATATTAACGAGCATTATTATCCAATGAACTTTAAGCTTAGTGATATTAGGGATACATACAAATTTAATGAAACATGTCAAGGAACAGTACCACAAGCTATTGAAGCTTTTTTGGAATCAAAAAATTTTGAAGATGCAATAAGAAACGCAATCTCTATTGGAGGCGATAGCGACACGCTTGCCGCAATCACTGGTGGCATAGCCGAAGCTTATTATGGAATACCAATCGAATTAAGAAAACATGCAATAACATTCTTAGATGAAAATTTATTAAATATATTACTTGAATTTGAAAATAGATATCCATCTTTAATGGAAAAACAAAACAACATTGGAACGGTGTCAATCAAAACAAATAAAAAAGAAATAAAAAGAGGAGTAAGACAACAAATGATAAAAGATGCAATGGAAAATGCAGATCTTGATTTTGAAGAAAGTGAAATAACGGCTGAAGAAACTTCAAGTAGAAAGCTTTTTAATCACTTATTTGAAGCTTGCAATATTTTAAGAGGTCCAATAAATCAAGATGAATACAAATCATACGTAACACCGATATTGTTTTTCAAGAGAATATCAGATGTTTATGATGAAGAAACAGAACTTGCGCTTAATGAATCTGGTGGAGATATTGAATATGCGAAATTTGCTGACCAACATTCATTTGTAATTCCTGATGGATGCCATTGGAATGATGTTAGAAATGTAAGTTCAAATGTAGGATCTGCTATTGTTAATGCGATGAGTGGTATTGAAAGGGCCAACCCAGACACTTTAAGTGGTGTATTTAGTTCCTTTGATGATGCAAGCTGGAGTGATAAAACAAAACTTTCAGATGACAGATTAAAAGATTTAATTGAACATATGTCATCTATCAAAGTTGGAAATAACAATTACTCAGCAGATGTTATGGGAGATGCTTATGAATACCTATTAAAGAAATTTGCAGATCTTTCAAAGAAAAACGCAGGAGAATTTTTTACGCCTAGACCAATAGTTAAATTGCTAGTTAATTTACTTAATCCTCAACCAAGAGAAGAAGTTTATGACCCTGCATGTGGTACAGGCGGAATGCTTATTGAAGCTATACATCACATTAACAATGACAAATTGACTTATGGTAGAATTTATGGCCAAGAAAAAAATCTTGCAACATCTGCTATCGCAAGAATGAATTTGTTTTTACATGGAGCAAAAGACTTCAAAATTTTACAGGGAGATACTTTAAGATATCCAAAATTCTTGAAATCAGGTAAAGTGCAAACTTTTGATTGTGTGATTGCTAACCCACCATTTGGTTTAGATAAATGGGGAGCAGATCAATTCGCAAATGATGCTTATGGAAGAAATATCTGGGGCTCACCTTCTGATTCAAGTGCTGATTTTGCTTGGCTTCAACATATGGTATGTTCAATGAATCCTAAAACAGGCCGATGTGCAATTATTCTACCTCAAGGTGTTTTATTCCATAGCGGAAAAGAAGCTGAAATGCGAAAAAAATTGGTTGAATCAGATAAAATTGAATGTGTTATTACATTACCTCAAGGAATATTCTTTTCTACTGGCGTTAGTGCATGTATTTTATTGTTAAACAACAATAAATCAAAAGAACATAAAAACAAAATTTGTATGATTGATGCATCTCAAATATATACAGCAAAACGCGCTCAAAACATTATGACAAAAGAAAATATTGATGAAGTTTATAATTTGTATAGCAATTATGAAAACGTTATTGAAAAATGCCAAATTGTAAATATCAAAGATATTAAAGATTCTTTGGTTACAAAGAATTATATTCAAAAGAAAGAAACAGAAAAAATAGACCCAGAAAGAGTGAAACAAGCTTATTTATCTGCTTATAAACAAATGCTTGAAAATGAAGAAAAAATGAAGAAATTATTAACAGAAGGAGGATATATTGATGAATAATAGAATCAAACTTGAAGATTTGGAAAATTATTTGTGGGGATCTGCAGTTTTACTTAGAACCAACATTGATGCTGGCGCCTACAAGCAATATATCTTCCCATTGCTATTCTTCAAAAGAATGTGCGATGTTTATGACGAAGAAACCGAACTTGCAATTGAAAAATATGGCGATGATGCAATGGAATTTAGTGATGATGAGCTTCATACTTTTATAATTCCAAAAGGATATCATTGGAATGATGTTAGAGAAACAGTTTCTGATGTAGGTTTGGCAATAGTTACCGCTTTTAGAAAAATTGAAAAGGCAAACGGCAATAAATTAACTGGGGTTTTTGGTGATGCTTCATGGACAAATAAAAATAGATTGCCAGATAAGCTTTTGAAAGATATTATCGAACATTTTAGCACAAAAACATTGTCGCTTGCAAACTGCCCTGAAGATGAACTTGGACAAGGTTATGAATATCTTGTTAAAAAGTTTGCCGATGATAGTGGTCACACTGCTCAAGAATTTTATACAAACAGAACTGTTGTTCACTTAATGACAGAGCTATTGCAACCAAAATCAGGCGAATCAATTTACGATCCTACGTGTGGAAGTGCTGGTATGCTTATTTCCTGTATTGCGCATTTGAAAGATAAAGGCGAAGAATGGCGCAATGTTTCTGTTTACGGGCAAGAAATCAATGCACTTACGGCTGCAATTGGTAAAATGAATTTGTTTTTGCATGGAGTTAAAGATTTCAATATTGTCAATGATGATACTTTAAAGAATCCTGCGTTTATTGAATTTGGAAAACTTAAGGAATTTGATATTTGTCTTGCAAATCCACCTTATTCAATCTCACAGTGGGACAGATCTGCTTTTGAAAGTGATAAGTATTGCAGAAACTTTTTGGGTGTTCCACCTCAAAGCCGTGCTGACTACGCGTTTATTCAGCACATATTAAAAAGTTTAAAACCAAAAACTGGTCGTTGTGCAATACTTCTTCCACACGGAGTTTTATTTAGAAACGAAGAGCAATCTATAAGAGAAAATCTTGTAAAAAGCGATTTAATAGAATGCATAATTGGTCTTGGAAAAAATTTGTTTTATAATTCGCCAATGGAATCTTGCATAATGATTTGTAGAACTAAAAAACATGCAGACAGAGTCGGAAAAGTTTTATTTATCAACGCAAAAGAATTGGTAACAAGAAAAAATGCAGCAAGTTATTTAACAGACTCACAAATTAAAAAGATTTCTGATGCTTACAATCGTTTTACTACTGAAGATAAATTTTGTTCTGTCAAATCAATTGGTGAAATATTATCTAATGAATCAAAATTAAGCATCCCATTATATGTTAAGATGGATGTCCAATTTGGTGAAGATGAAGACGATGCAACAATAAATGATTGTTATTGCAATTGGCTTGATTGTTCAAACAATATTCAACAATCTTTAAATGAAATAATTAATGAAATTGGAGGTGCTAATAATGAGTAAATATAAATTTGGTGATTTTGCAATTAATTGCACAGAGAAAAAAATACCATCTCCTGAAGATTATTCAACATATATTGGTCTTGAACACATGGACACTAAATGTCTAAAAATTTCTCGTTGGGGCAGCGATGTTCCTATTATTGGCGAAAAGTTGATAATGCATAAAGGCGATATTCTATTAGGTAAAAGAAATGCTTATTTAAGAAGAGCTGCCATTGCTCCTCATGATGGTATATTTTCTGCTCACGGAATGATTCTTAGACCAAAAGAAGAAATTGTTGACTATGATTTTTTTGCTTTGTTTATTGCATCTGATTACTTTTTTGACGAAGCTATTAGAATATCTGTTGGATCATTGTCACCTACAATAAACTGGAAAGATTTAAAAGAACTTGAGTTCTATTTACCGGATTTAGAAACTCAAAGAAAACTTGCAAAAACATTATGGTCAATAAATGATACACTTGACTCTTACAAAGAAATGCTTAAACAAAGCGATGAACTTGTTAAAGCAAAATTTATAGAGATGTTTGGGACACCAATTGACAACGAAAAAAATTGGAAAACAATCAAAGTTAGTGACATATGCGACATCTTAAACGGATACGCTTTTAAGAGTTCAGATTATGTAGAGAAATCTGAAATATATAACTGTCGTATGAGTAATATAAGACCAAATGGTGAATTTGATATAAATTACAATGCAAAATTTTTACCCGAAGCTTTCTGGGATAAATATAGTCAATACCAGTTGAAAAATGGTGATATAATTATTGCAATGACAGATATGGCAGGAGATCCCAAAATTTTAGGTGTTCCTACCGAAATAAAAACCCAAGGGAAAAAAATGTTATTAAATCAACGTGTAGGCAAACTAATTTTTAACGATTCAACAAAATTTAACAAATTATTTATAAGATATTATTTATCTCATTATAAAATAAGGCAAGAACTTGTGAAGGGTGCAACAAAAAGTATACAAGTTAATGTGGGAAAAGAAACAATATTAAATTTACCTATATTTGTTGCGCCTATAGAATTGCAAAATAATTTCATATGTTTTGCACAAAGAATTGATAAATCAAAATTAAATATCCAAGAATGTATAACAAAACTTGAAACTCTTTATAAAAAAATAATCAACAAATATTTAACAAAGGAGGAAAACTAATATGACATTTAACGAAGATAACACAGTTGAAAAAATGGTGATTGAAAGTTTAAAAAATGTTGATTGGAAATATATTCCAGCAGAAGAATTGCCAAGACAATTTAATGATGTGTTGGTTGAACCAATGGTTAAGGAAGCTTTAATAAGGCTTAATCCTGAAATAGCAATTGAGCCATCAAGAGCTGATGAAGTAATCTACAAATTAAGAACACTTATCAATTCTGTTCAAGCTCACAATTTGGTCACACAAAATGAATTGTTCAAAAAATGGATATTTGAAGAAAATTCTTATCCTTTCGGTAAAGATGGAAGAATGATTCCAATTAAGTTTTTTGGCACAATAACAAAAGAAGCACTTGAAAAGAATGAATATATTGTAACAAATCAATGGGTTTATCCTTGTGAGGAAGGCGGAAAAAGACTTGATATTGTTTTGGTTGTTAATGGATTTCCTCTTGTTATTGGTGAGTTGAAAACTCCTGTTAGAAGCGCTATCACCTATCTTGATGGAATTAGTGACATTTTAAACTACGAAAAAAGCATTCCAGAAATGTTTGTTACAAACGTATTTAATTTTGCTACAGAAGGCAAATGTTTTAGGTATGGTTCTGTTAATGCTCCAGCAAATTTATGGGGACCTTGGCATACAGCAGATCATAAAACTGAAGGTAATTTAATTGATGTTAAAACAAGCATTGAAGATATGATAACTCCAGAAAAAATTATGGATATATTTGAATTCTTTACTATGTTTGCAACAGACAAGCATTATCGCAAGTATAAGATAATCTGCCGCTATCAGCAATATGAAGGAGCAAATGCAATTATTCAAAGAGTTATTGCAGGATACCCTAAAAAAGGATTAATTTGGCATTTTCAAGGATCTGGCAAATCACTGCTTATGGTTTTTGCAGCACAAAAACTTCGTATGACACCAGAACTAAAAAATCCTACAGTTGTTATTGTTGATGACCGTATTGATCTTGAAACACAAATCACCGCAACATTCAACGCATCAGATATTCCTAATATGGCAAGTGCAAATTCAAAAGAAGAACTTATTGCTTTTTTCAAAGGCGATATGCGTAAAATTCTAATCACTACTATATTTAAGTTTGGCGAAGTTAATGGCGAATTAAATCGCAGAGATAATATTATCTTGATGGTTGACGAGGCACACAGAACTCAAGAAGGAAACCTTGGCGAAAAAATGAGAATTGCTCTTCCAAACGCATTTTTCTTCGGATTAACAGGAACACCTATAAACAGAGTTGATCACAACACTTTTAATACATTTGGTGCTGCTGAAGATAGATCCGGATATATGAGCAAATACTCTTTCTCTGACTCGATTAGAGATAAGGCGACTTTGCCACTTAATTTTGAACCAGTTCCAATGGACCTACATATTGACAAAGAAACTCTTGACAAAGAATTTGATGCTTTAACCGATGGGCTAAGCGAGGAACAAAAAGCAGAATTATCTGCAAAAGTTAATATGAAGGCAATTTTCTATAATCCATCTCGCATAAAGAAGGTTTGTGAACATATTGTTAAGCATTTTAGAGAAAAAATTGAACCAAATGGTTATAAAGGGCAAGTCGTTTGTTATGATAGAGAATGCTGTATAAGATACAAAGAAGTATTTGATACATTGATGTCTCCTGAAGAAACTACTGTGGTAATTGATACAAATAATGATAAAGAAGATAGATATAAAGCATTCCGCAGAACTAAAGATGAAGAATCAAAAGTTCTTGATGAATTTAGAGACCCAAAGAAACCATTAAAACTTGTTATTGTAACAGCAAAATTGCTTACAGGTTTTGATGCTCCAATCCTTCAAGCAATGTATCTTGATAAACCAATGAAAGACCACACATTACTTCAAGCTATTTGTAGAACAAATAGAACATATGATGATGGTAAAACTCATGGTTTAATTGTGGATTATACTGGTATTTTTGACAATGTTGCACGTGCTCTTGATTTTGATGAAAATTCAATGAAAAGAATTATCACAAATATTCAAGAAGTAAAAAAACAACTTCCTGCTCTGCTTAAAAAATGTTTAAGTTACTTTATGGGCGTTGATCGTACTGTTGAAGGATGGGAAGGTTTGATGGCTGCACAAGAATGTTTGCCTACAAATAAAGAAAAAGATGCTTTTGCTGCTGATTACAGGGTTTTAAATAGAGCTTGGAACGCATTGTCTCCAGACGATTTCTTAATCCCATATAGAATTGATTATCAATGGGTATCAAAGGTTTATGAATCTGTAAAGCCTACTGATGGAACAGGAAAACTTATTTGGAATACTCTTGGTCCAAAAACGATTGAACTTGTTCATCAAAATGTATTTGTTGGCGAAGTTCATGATGATGAGGAAATTTTATCTCTTGATGCGGATTTAATTGATGATTTTATTACTAAAAATGGTGATATTAAGAAAGCATCAAAAAGAATCGAAATCAATCTCGTAGCAAAAATATTAAACCATCGCAATGAACCAAGATTTATTAAACTTGGTGAAAAACTTGAGGAATTAAGAATGAGACATGAACAAGGGCTTATAACAAGTATTGAATTCTTGAAAAATTTGCTTGATTTAGCAAAAGAAGCTGCACAAGCCGAAAAAGAAGTTATTCCTGCAAACGAAATTGATAAAGGCATTGCTGCTTTAACAGATTTGTTTAATAGCGTTAAAAATAAAGCTACACCAATCATTGTTGAACGTATTGTTAAAGATATCGATGACATTGTCAAAATTGTTCGTTTTGATGGTTGGCAAGACACTACTGCAGGAAAACAAGAAGTTAAAAAAGCACTTAGAAGTGTTGTTTGGATTAAATATAAAATTAAAGATATTGAAGTGTTTGATAAGGCCTACAAATACATTGAACAATATTATTAATATGGAGGAAACATGAGTAAAAAAAGTGATTTAACAAAGAGTTTTAATAAAGTAATTGATGATATAATGGACAATTATGATAAATATACAACACAGGAACAAACAGAAATTGAACAATTTTTTCATTCAGCGGAAACATTAAATTCAAAACTTGAACACTACGATAAAAAACCAAGTCTTTGGGAAAAATTCAAAAAAGCATTATCTAACTTCTTTGGTGGAAAAAAATAATGGATTATAAGCCAAATATTCAAAAAATTAAAAAAATAAACTTTATTAAAATTATTGTCACATCAATTATTGGCGCACTTTTATCTTTGTTGATAGGCGGATTAATCGGTATGATAAATTTTGATTTTGCATCTGTACATTTTTTACAATATGTACTATGGATACTTAATGTGATAATTTCATATTCTATTGCTTTTGGAATATCAAAAATATATAAAAGTAGATTCAGCTTTTTTAATGTTATTGCTTTAAGTTTGACTTACACATTCAGTGTTGTTTTAGTAATACTTATTTTAGGCTTTGATGTAGATTATATAACAAGTTATCTATCTGTAATTGCAATAATTGGTGCAATATATGGCTTATTTAAATTATACAAATCAAAAAAGAAGTTTTATAAGTAGAGGAATAATTATAAATGGAAAAGCTGTTTAATATAATTACAAATTTTGTTGAAATAACGGGAAATGAAATTGTGGACAATATATTACTTTGTTTTGTTGGAATTATCTCTTTTTCAATAGCGTTTGGTATTGTAGGCATAATTTTTGACGCCTTTGGAATTTATGATTCAGATTTAATGAGTGATTGTCACTGGTTTATAAGATTAATAGTTTTCTTGTCTTTATCTACGATTTTAATTGAATTGTTAAAATTTATTACATGGTTGTTTAGTTTTCAGTGGTGGATTTATTTAATAGCAGTAATTGTAATAATTGGAATTATAGTTTTGATTTATTATTTAAAACACAAAATTTCAATAAATAAGGTCAATCAACAACAAACTGAGCTAATGAATCTATCAGACAATGAAAAACAAAACAAGATTACAGAAACAACAAAAGATTTTTGTCCTAGATGTGGAGCAAAATTAATAAAAAGACACGGCCCCTATGGGAATTTTTATGGATGCGAAAATTTTTCTAAGACTGGTTGTAAATATACCAGAAAGTTTAAGTAACGAAGATTATGGTAATAAAAAACAAGAAAATAAGAGAACGGACTAGCCTGCCCGTTCTTTTTTTATCGGAAAAATTTGGGGTTAATATTATATATAAATCAAACAAATTTAGTGTAATAGTGTCATTAGTGTCATTTGTGACACTACAACACTAAAACGTTAAATATTTTACGTGCGCGTGCGCGTACGCGTGAGAGCCGGTAAAAAATAAAAAATTTATTTGTCTATTTGTCCTGTTTGTCCAATATGTCCTTTTAAACGAATCTATTTGCCTTTTGTCTTTCTGTCCATTATTTTGTGGACAAAGGACAAATAGGACAAATGTTTTTATATAAAAATTACCTGTCACAAGCGTCACAAGTGTCACTGTTTTATATTAAAATCCTTGTCATCGTTGTCATAAGTGTCACTAATTCCTATATAAACGAATTTTAATGTCATTTGTCATTTCTGTCATTTTTCTTGTGACGGATGTGACAAGGATGACAACGTTTTTTATTATGTAAGTTTATTTTTTAGTGACAGATATGACACTTGTGACAGCAAATTTTTTATTATACAGGATTAAATTTTGTTCATTTGTAGGTGTGTTATTTAGTGATAATTCAAAAATTGTTACGAAAAATGAACGAAAGTGAACGACCGGATTACGAAATGAGCGTTCTGAGCCGTATAATATAAGAGGAAGGTCAAAAGAGACTGCTATTAGTTTAGCGGTCTTTTTTTGTTTTATAAAAAAACTTGGCACTTTACTAGTGGTGATTTAACTTTTTCTGTCCTTACATATAGGAGGATGAAAATTTTTGGCACATTGCTAGGGGACTTTTGCCTTTCTTAGTCCTTATATATGTAGGCACATTTCAATTTGGTTTTATCGAGTGCTCGAGAGCTCGTTAAAATATATGCTTCATGATAGGCCTGATCAACCTATTATGTGGCAAAAAAATTTAATTAGGAGGATATTATGAGAGAATACATTTTCGACTTTGATCAAAAAACTATGGTCGAACTTGGACTTACAATGCAAGATGCATTGCTACTTGATTATTTAATCAAGTTCTTTGATAGCGGTAACGCTGTTACAAAATTCATTAACAGGAGGAAGTATTGTTGGATTACATACAAAAAGATGCTTGATGACCTACCTATCCTAAGAAGAAAGGAACGCCAAACTAGAAGGATTCTTGTTGGCTTAGAAGAAAAAGGAATAATAAAAAGGCATTTAGAAAACAACAACCGCCTTTACATTTACATAAATCCTGAGATTCTTTTTTGGGGTTTGGACGGTAGCCCAATGCTGACACCTGATGATAGACAAGACATTCTTTGCCTACCAGCCGGACAAGCGGTACCTGTAATAGTGAGATATTATAAAAATAAAATTAAAATTATTTCTAGAAACGCGCGCGTGAAGGATCTGGATGGAAACTTGTTTGTTTTAAAATTAAAGCAAAAGATTAAACCGCTAATAGGTGAATATGCTTTTGATATGCATTTTAAAGATTCAAAAACTGATAGTGTATCGGACAAGTTAATTCTTCTTACTGTACCATCAGCAGATGAATTACAGCGCAGACCAAATAATCCTTTTGAAAATGTTGTGAAGGAAGTGTTAACTGAAATGATAAGTGAACTTCCGTCACTCTCTGAGGAAGGGGGCTCTAAATCTCTACAGGATTAGCTTGTAAAGCGGGCGCGGGCTTTCACACAAAAGTTCGCGAAATCAAAAATCAAAAAAAATAATAGTCGTTAGATTGGCAAACTGCCCTAAATTTCAGGCAATTCTTGAGTTTTTGATGTTTCTATATATAGGATTTTCATTGATAAAAAATCAAAAATAAATCAAAAAATAATCAAATAAAATCAAAATTCAAAAGAAATCAAATATTTGCGCTGTATGGCGAAGTTTTATCAAAGACGATAATTTATTCGAGAAAAGTGTTTATGCGCAAATGCCGCGCTGTTTAGGGCAAATGCCGCGCTATTTAGAAATAAGTTTTAAGTTTAGCTGCAAATTGTCTGGACTTTTTATTATTTTAGAGGTAACATCACTGCTACCATAAAAGCTCCAGTCAAGGACAGCACAAGGAGGTTTTAATGACAAGAATAAGAACAATAAACGAGGCTGTACAAATGATTAAGCATGAAGATCCTGATTCTAGTATCACTGCTTACTTCATTAGAATGCTTGCATACAACGAGAAAATTCGTTCAGTAAAAACAGGAAGTAAAGTTATGGTGGACTTCGATTCACTACTCGCCTTCCTTCAAAGTAAAGAATATGCATTACCAATGGAACAAATAAAAATAAATTAGGAGGTGTGATTATGGGATGTATAAAGAAGAATGTTTTGCAAAATGGTGATATTTCTTATCGCATACAGGTTAAAGCAAAAAACTTGCGAACAGGAAAATTTGAGGCAAAAGTTATGACATGGCGTAAACCTGCAGAACTAACTGAGAGACAATGTGAAAAGGAACTCAAACGACTTGAGATTGAATTTGAAGACAAGTTTAGAAAGCAACTAAATGGCGACATTATGGTTGATGATTCTATCACATTTATTGAATATGCATACAAGTGGCTTGAAACGATTAAAATGACGCGCTCGGTTAACTACTTTATTAAAGGCAGAGATGCGCTGCGAAAGTTTGAAGAATACTTTGGAAACATCAAACTTGCAGACATCAGGCCAATAACAGTACAAGGATACTTGGACAAGCTTTGCAGCCATAAAGTGCAAATGGAACGAGCGTTTCTTATTAAAGATTTACAACTATTTGTAAGGTCGCATTCGGTGGATTTGTGCAAGAGATTAAGAGAAAACGATTTTTCTAGATCTACGTACTTTTCAGCGGTTTCAGGACATGGGATATTAGTTTCAAATGCTCAAAAGTTGTGTGAGATTTTGAATATCAAATTTGATGATTATTTCAGAATTCAAATAGACAGTCATCCATATGCAAAAGAAACAATATTAAAGCTAAAGCGCACGCTTGCGACAATACTCGCGAGTGCAAAGCGTCAAGGCTTAATTGAACACAATTTTGCCTCCCAAGAATACATTGCTCCTATACAGGGATATAAAAAGGAAATAAAAATCCTTAATGATAAAGAGGCTATTGAATTGGAACGCTATTTGCGAGAAGAAGAAATAAATCCGCGTTGGCGCATTGCTATTTTAACAATTTTGTATATGGGGCTTAGACGCGGTGAACTTGGTGGCCTTGAGTGGAAAGATATTGACTTTGAAAATGGCACAATGAGAATATGTCGTTCTGTGCAAGAATTACCTGGCTTTGGAATATTTACGAAAGAGCCAAAGACAGAAACATCAAAAAGAACAATCTCAATGCCAGAAAACTTGATTTCATATTTAAAAGAATATCAAACTTGGTGGCAAGAACACAAATCATATCTTGGCGATAGATGGGAAACCATTGATCGATTGTTCTCAACAGATTCTGGCGAGCCGATATCACCTGGACTATATATAGTTTGGTTGCATAAGATTTTAAACAAAGCAGGCTTGCCAAAGGTGACACTACACTCGCTGCGCCATACCAATATCACATTGCAACTCAATGCTGGAGTTGATATGAAGACGGTTTCAACGCGTGCAGGCCACGCCAGAGCAAGCACAACAAGCGACTTCTATTCACACTTCTTGCAAAATAGCGATATCCACGCCAGTGAAAAGATAAATAAAATCTTTGAGTAAGTAGTGCAATTTTAAATTTTTTATGTTATAATATTTTTATAGGAGTAAACTATGTTTTGGAGTAAATTATTTTCTTTTCTAAGCAATTTTTTACCGTTTGGTGTATATATTTTAATTTTAAGTCTTATTGATTCATATTCATGGATATTACGTGGCATTTTAATAGGGGTTGTTTGTTTACAAGTTGTTTCAGGGTTAATTTTAACTACTATTATAAAAAAGACATCAAAAAAATACTCATTTGATGATAATGAATACACAATTGTAAGAATAACCAGAGATAGGACTTCTTCTCTGAATTTTATAGTAACTAATATATTTCCTTTGATAGCTTTTAACTTTGACAATATTGGACTTATTGTTTTTACAGTGATCATGATATTCATTATTGCCGTTTTATTTTTTAAAAATAATTTATACTTGTTTAATCCTTTCATCGAAATTTTTGGTTGGAAAATTTATAATATTGAATTAAAAAAGGAAACCACTGATAGCGTGGTTTCCAAAACCTATCTAACAAATATTCCTATAGCTCTAAATTCAACAATGAAGGTTAGAGAATTTGAAGATGATATATGTTTTTAATCAATAATATCGTTTCCTGGAGCATCGTAAACTTGATCTATGTTAACATAATCTCTTTTTAAATCATTACAAAGAAATTTGTTCATTATTTTTTGTTTTTCTTCGCTGTCAAGGATTAATTGTCCTTGACTGTTTTTTTCAATATTGTATTTTTCTAAAAATTTCTTTGCATACGAATTCCCGTTTTTTAATGAATCTAACTTTGTTTTGTCAAAATTGTTATAGCAATAATAATTTTTACCTTTAGAAGATAATTTCTTAAGTAAAGAAAAAGACTCGTCGTCAAATATATTTGCAGACGAAATTTCTTCCATTGCTTCATTCATTTGTTCTTTTAAGCTATTTTCAAAACCAAATATTGATTCTACCAAACTTCCAAAAAGATAGACATCTTTATTTAAAATACATGCAGATAAAGACATCGGAAATTTTAAATTATAAGATATTGGTGTTGTTAATTCTTCATCTTCATCAACCATAAATATAAATTTTGGTGTCTTTACATAAGGGGCCCCTTTAGCGAACAAATAAATATCTTGATCATCATATTTGATATGTATAGCGATGCAATTTGCCATGTTTTTAATGTCAGAAAATCGTACAATGCCTGCATTTGAGATTTTTGATATACAATCATCAATTTTGGTAGAATATGGTGAATTATCTAGATCAATAAAATCGATTGCTGTTTTACTATTGTTATAATTGAAAGTTTTTACTTCACTGGACTTATTTATAATGGACGCTGCTTTTGATAAGAGATTTTGGGCGTAAGATTTTATCTGGTCCGCCGTGACATTTATTTTATAACTAGGATAATTAAAGATATTTTGGTTTTCATCATATTTTTGAGAAAAAGCATAAATAGCCATTTGCATATTATCAATTGGTTTATCTTTAATTGTTGTACAAGTGGTTTTTATAAAGGATTTTAGTTCATCAGTTTTTAACATAGATACCTCACTTTCTTATTATAACATAAAAATTTTCAAATGTATATATGTTAAATAAAAAAACAGCATCATTTAGCTGTTTAAATTGGTGTGAGTATGCAGATTTGAACTGCAGACCTTCCGCTTAGGAGGCGGACGCTCTATCCAGCTGAGCTATACCCACATATGAGTGATTTTTATTGTTTATTGGGGTTGATTTTAATTTTCGGTGACTTTTGGGTGGAATTGATTTACTTGATTGATTTTGTCTATTTGAAACTATGCGTAATTTCGGGCAGTTTAGCGATTTTTATCTTGTTCAATGCGATACTTAGGAGGCGATCGCTCTATCCAGCTGAGCTATAGCCACATATGAAGGGGGGGGTGTTATTTGGGTTAATTTGTTTTGGGTGCAATTTTGGTGCAAAGTACGTTTTACAGTTGTTTATGCTGGTTGAAAATATGCTTAATTTCAGACGATTTAGCGATTTTTATCAAGTCCCAAGTCGATACTTGGAATGCCGTAATATCCGTTTTACTACGAGAACATGGGGTTTGTTTTGAAACTTATATGTTTAGATTTAATAGTCTTGTCTTGTTTAGGCTTTAAAGTACAAGATTAAAAGGTGATTTTTAAAAATTTAAAAATAATTTTAAAAAAGAATATTGCAATTTTGGTTGGTTAAACTTGTGTGAGATAAAGTTGTGTATTTGTTCAACAAAATGAGTATAGCATAAGTTTGGCGTTTAGACAAGTCATATTTTTTATTATTTTTTAAAAACCAAATTAAAAACAGGTGCGTATTAATTAAATTGGTTTCAATGTTAATTGATGTAATTTAAAAAACTTTTTAATCAAAATATTATTTGTTTTCTGGTAATTAATAATGTTGATTTATCTGTGTTTTTTTGGTATAATACTGGAGTGCAATTTGAAATTTTTGTAAATTGCATTGTGCAAATTTTAGTATTTTGGGATAATTATGGTAGGAAAATATAAAGTTATAACACTATGTGGAAGTACGCGGTTTAAAGACGAATTTTTGCAGGTTCAAAAAAGGCTGACATTGGAGGGCAATATTGTCATTTCGGTGGGTCTGTTTGGACATAGTGGGGATAGTGAAGTTTGGGGAAATATGAGTGAAGGAACTTTAACAAAAACCAAAGAAATGCTTGATGATATGCACAAAAGAAAAATAGATATGGCAGATGAGATTTTTGTGATTAACAAAAATGGATATATAGGAAGTAGTACACAAAGTGAAATAGATTATGCCAAGAAACATGGAAAAATTATTAGGTATTTAGAAGAAGTTTAAATAATAACTGTTTAATTAAAATTTTAAACAAACTTTTGAAATTGATATAAATTATATGGAGTCAAAATGCAAACACTACTAATGACAAGTACTTTGGATTGCTATTATAAGGATGAAAATGGAGTACGAATACCCAAAAATTTCGGAAACCAAAATGAAATTTTGGATAGTATAAAAAACAATCTTAAAAAGCAAGAAAACTTTGTTTTTGTTGCTAGTTCGCCAGAAGACTACGAAAAGACAGATATGTATTCATCTGTAATTTTTAAATCCTTTGCCATGACTTTGCCTTTTGAAAATTATTTTGTTTTGGATAATAGAACCAAGTCTCAAGCAAAAGAAAAATTACAGTCGGCAGATTTAATATTTTTGTGTGGTGGACATGTCCCAACTCAAAATAAGTTTTTTAAAGATATTAATCTTAAACAAATTCTAAATGGCTTAGATACCTTAATAATTGGTGCAAGTGCCGGAAGTATGAACATGGCGGATATTGTGTATGCCGAACCTGAAGAAGATGGCGAGAGTATCGACCCTAATTACAAGACATATTTAAACGGTTTGGGACTTACAAAACTAAGTGTTTTGCCACATTTTTTGGAGCGCTTGGATTTTGTTTTGGATGGAAAAAATATTCTAAATGAAATTAGTATTCCTAATAGCAAAAATCGTCCGTTTGTAGCCTTTTCTGACGGAGATTATGTCATGCAAAAAGACGGGAAACTAACCATGTTTGGAAAGTCTTATTTGTTTAAAAATAATCAGTACAATCTATTAACGACAGGCGGAAAAACAGACATTACAAAAGTCGTTAATTCGATGTATAATGTTTAAGTGCTGGGTGTTTATGGATAAAAAAGAAGGTACTTACAACCACTGTACCGCTTGCAAAATTAAAAAGAATTGCTGTTGTGACTTTGACGATGGAATAGATAATATTATTGCCACATCAGAAGAAAAAAATATTTGCTAAAAAGGGTTGGAAAAGAATACGAAAAATATTTCAAAAAGATAAACGATAGTGCATATAACATTCTAAGTATTAATAGCGTATGTCCTTTTTACAAAAATGGATGTACTGTTTATGACATACGTCCAAGCGACTGTAGATTGTTTCCTTTTGACCTGAAAAACATTAATGGAAAATATTATCTAATTAAGTATGATTTGCCATGCGGAAGCAAACTGGTTGACGAAGATAATTTGGATAGTATAATTAATACTTTGAAAACCATTATTGACACTTATACAGACAAGAAATTGGAAGAGAGAGTTAATAAATTAAAATTTGACATTGTTAGAGAAATTGAGACCTAATCTATTATGCACTACTAGAGAAACGGGTGTATAATCTATTATGCAATCATAGATTAAAAGATGGCAATAGTCTACTAAATGGATTGTCTCGGGTTTGACATTTCCCATCAAAAAATGCCCAATTTGCATCTGTAGCTCAATTGGATAGAGCATCAGTCTTCGGAACTGAGGGTTTACGGTTCGAGTCCGTACAGATGCACCAATAAAGAACTAAATCGAACCTTAAGGGTTGACTCTTTTGGGGCATGTGTTATAAAAAAGAACTTTATTTAAAATAATAGAGTTCTTTTCTAATTGTTAATTTTTACAATTCACTAACGATTAAACAAATTGAATAAAATGTCTTTTATTGATGTATAGATTTTTACATCTGTATTCAAATTAACATAATCATCAAATAAATTCTGAGTTTTTGGACTTTCAAGAGCTAACAGAATTTTATTATCAATACCCTTTATTTTGCAAGCTTTATTTAATAATTCTACTGATTCTGTCAACGACTCGGTTTCCCTTTGAAACTTAATTGCTATGACTTTGTTATTTTTTTGTTCAGGTATTATGGCATCAATACCTTTATTCCTTTGAACAGGTAAAGCTCCAACAAAACGAATAAATTCCGATTCTGATTCGCTTTTTGTATTATATTCTTGTATTCCTTTTTCTAGTAATTGTGAATTCGTTTTTATAATTTTGCCATTTAATCTTTTATTACACAATTCGATTGCTTTTGTTGACAAATCAAATCCAAGATAATTTCTTTTAAGTAATTTTGCAGCAGCTAAAGTAGTTCCACTTCCACAGAAAGGGTCTAATACAATATCGCCTTCATCGGTTGTAATTTTTATTATCCGTTCTAAAAGCAAAATAGGTTTCTGCGTTGGATATCCATTGCGTTCTTTTGCTTTAGGATTTAAATAAGGAATTTCCCAAACATCTGATAGAGGAACACCTTTTTTATTAAAGTTACCAACAATCTGACCATTTGCATTTTTTTGATAAGTAGTTATGCCATCTTTATCTTTAATTCTGTTTTGCAAAATCTGGTCAAGATTTGTAGTGCAAGAATAGGAAGTGTAAAATGTATTAAATTTATATTTATCTGTTTTACTATAAAAATATATATTTTGATGAGAGTTTAATAATCCTTTTTTAGAATTAGACCATCTTTTATAACTCCAAATAATTTCACTTCTAAAATTATTTTCCCCAAAAATTTCATCCATCATAGTTTTTAAATAATGGCAAGCATTTCTGTCGCAATGAAGGAAAATACTGCCTGTAAGCTTTAGAACTCTTTTGCATTCTTTTAATCTAATTCTCAAATATTGCAAATATTCATTGATAGATTTCCAACTATCTTCAAATTCAAAGCATTCAATACTTAAATCTGTTTTTTTTGTTAATTTTTGTTTCTTTTGAGTATAGAATGGTGGGTCTAAATATATTAAATCGATACTATTATCTTGAATTTTTTTTAATTCTATAAGGCAATCCCCATTAATCGCATTGTTCATTTTCAACCTCCAATGCAATTTCTTCCAAAATTTTAAGTAAATCAATTTCAGTTTCTTTTTGTATATACTGCCAAGCAGAATCACCAAAATAATATTCACCACCTATGCCATGATATAATGTTTCTAAGGTTTTTTGAATTCTAATTGCCTGAGTACGATTTGGATAATAAAACATTATTCTTATAGGTTTAAACCCGGCATCACTGATTACCTTTATGCGAGTATGTTCTTTAGTTATATGGTCTCCATCTGTTGTTGCATCTCTCCACTTTATTTCGCAAGCATTATTATCAACAAGACAGTCAATTTCAAATTCATTAGGCCGTTTCCCAATAGTATTTTTTATCATAACTTTTTCTTGTGCTTCTGGAAATTTTGCCTTAAAGCACATAATAGTTGCCTGTTCTAAAAAAGAACCTGCATATTTATATAAGAAACGACCTTTATTTTGATAAATATCGATGTTTATCCCTTCTTCAAAAGGTATTCCTAATATTCTGTATACTAAAAAATGAGAATTATCATCTGCCGACATTTCCTTTATCCTTTCAGAAACTCGTAAATTTAACTCTTCTCTATATTTTTTTGCCAATTCTCTAATTTGAATTTTTACATTTTCTTGATTATTCATATTCTCTCCATAAATTATATTGTGTTTACATTATAACATATAAATAAAAATTTTGTAGCCATTTGACAAAAATATTTTTTTATTTTGAGATTGTGGCGTGTGCTTGTCTTGATACAAGTGCTGTCGCTTCGCTCCAGCAGACAAGCACATTTCTATAACTAAATTAAAGCAAACAAAAAGCGAAAGTGTGTTACATTCACCAACACTTTCGCTTTTTGCTGTTCTGTACTATGGCTAATTTGTTTCATGGTGTACTTGACAAGAGTTTCCGGAATAACTTTTTTTGCTGGTTAAGACAGAGAAACGATATTTATGCTTATGGGATTCGCATTTTCCTTTTTCTGCCTTTTTGTATTGTATTTTAAAAAGGTTATTAAATCATAAAATTTTAGCGACAATTTTAACACAGATAATGTCAATATCACTTAGGCTAGAAAAAGTTAGTGTTTTATTCCAAGGCGTAGGTTTAGATGCGCCACAAGCACTTGCTAGAACACACAAGAACAGTAAAACGCAATTGCAATAGTTAGCAAAACATATTTTTTGTTTGTTTTTATCATAAAAAATCCCGCTTTAATTAATTTAAGCATATAAGAATAAATATTCTAAAACAAATAAAATAGCAAAAAATGATGGATAAACATAAAAAACTGCCGTTTTTTTATAAAAATTTAATTTTTTATTTATTTGCTATTTTAAATTCAATAGTGCTTCGCTAAGTTTGAAAATATCTGTGTTATCTATTTTGTTTTTTAAAACTGAGTTTAGTTTTATTGTGCTTTCTGTTTTTTGATATATAAAGTAGGGAACATTTTTGCTTGAATGACCTGAGCGTGTGTAGAGAGAATTGTTTATTTCATCTTTAGTTTGATTGTTATAATTTAGTCCACCTGTTTCGTGGTCGGCAGTTACCATGATAGTAACATTGGGTTGAGTTTGTAGTTTGTCGTGGCAAATTTTGATACTTTCGTCAAAACTATTTAGATAACTCATCATTTTAAAAATGTCGTTTGAGTGACTGGCTTTGTCTATATGCGCACCTTCTATCATCAAAAAATATCCATTTGGGTAGTTCGCTTCAAGATATGTTATTGCGTATTCGGTTAACATTTCAAGAGTAGGAGAGATGTTATCCCCATTTTCTGCTACTATATTATTAAAAACTCCTATCTGCTTTTCAAAATTATTTTCAAAAAGTGACAGATCATTTTTGTAGTTATAGCCATTGTTTTCAAACAAATTTTTATAGGCTTCGTAGGTTGTTTTACCAGCTCCCAAAAACAAATCTATGTTGCTTTTTGCTTGTGCCAAAACAATTTGCTTAGTATCTCCACGATTGTTTGCGTGAGAGGAAAATGACGCAGGTGTTGCACCATATAGATTGTCAGTCGTAACAATTCCAACCCCAAGCCCTTTATTTTTTGCTTTTTCGCTAATTGTTGTAATATCTATTCCATTGTGTCTTGAAACTTCTTTGTTGTTAAATTTTCTTCCAGTTGCCAAACTACTTGCTGCCGCTGCACTGTCTGTAGGCGAAAATAGTGAATTTGAAAAAGTTGAAACCATACCCTGATATTCCAGCGAGGTCATAAACATTTGTTTTTCATAATAACTTGATGTTGCTTTAACATGGTTTACACCCATTCCATCGCCAATAAACAAAACAACTTTTTTTGAACTTCCAGTAATTTCTGAAAAATCAATTGTGTTTAGTTGAGCATTTCTTGATAAAATAAGTCCTAAAAAACCACCAAAAATCGCAAAAATGATTGTAATAACTAAACTAATGCTAATAATAATTATTTTTTTTCTTTTCATAATATTGTTCCTTACATAAATATATTATCATTAAAAAACATTAATTTCAAACAAATGGGTGATATGTTAAAAAACAATAAATATAAAATTTGAAAATATTTTTTATAATTTTGTTAGTTGAAAAATTGTTAAATTTAACAATAAGTTTTTTTATATAAAAAAACGAACTCACTTTTACAGTTGTTCGGATTATTCCTGTATGGTGCACCAATTTACATTGCATACGTGGATTTTTAAAATATTTCTGTATTTTTTTTGTTGACAAAATAAACAAAATGCAATTTTTAGTTTTGTTTAAAGGTCGTTGATTTTTTGTTTTAATTGTTGGCAACAAAGGTGCATTTGTGGTATAATTTTTTTGATAATGGAGAGACAAATGAAAAGTAAATTTTTTGGGCATTTAATGCTAATTACAAAACATAGATTTATGGTCTTTAAGCATTGCTTAAAGTGTGGACTTGTGTGGCGTGGGCTGGTGCATGATTTATCTAAGTTTAGTCCTGTTGAATTTTGGGAAAGTGTTAAGTACTTTAGTGGTGAACATTCGCCAATTGAAGAGTGCCGAAAAATCAAAGGATACTCTGATTGTTGGATTCATCACAAAAACCACAACAAACACCACATTGAGTATTGGTATGATGCTTCAAACAAAGTTCAACGAAATATGCCATACAAATATGCTGTTGAATGTATTTGCGACAAAATTGCCGCAGCAAAGTGTTATAACAAAAAAACATATACTCCGCAAAAAGTCCTTAATCACTGGATAAACAAAGGGTCGCATGCTGATACGAATGATAACATGAAATCTTTCTTTTCAAAAGTGTTTTATGACCTTGTGGATTTGGGCGAAAAACAAGTTCTTAACAAAAAATATCTCAAAAAAACATACAACGAAATTGTGCTTAAAAAAGATATTGCAAAAGAAAATTAGGGGAAAATAATTGAAAACTTTGTTATAATAGCACTAAACTCACTAGTGCTATTTTTAATTTTTTAACAAAATATAGTTGGAAAATTATATTAATAATTATATACTTAAATTAAGAAATTTGCATTTTGATTTTGTATATTTAGGGAAAAATTATGATTAAGAAAAAGATAAATATTTTGTATATTATACTTGGAATAATTTTGATTATGGGCATTGCAATCGGTCTTACTTTTTGGGTGAGAAGTTGCAATAGTAATAAATTCGAAAAGTTGGAAATTGGCGCAAAAACACCTGGAAGGTTGAACAGTATTTTGAAACACTTGGCAAGTATCCACGAAATATTCCAAGTGGTTACTCGGATGAAGGGTTGCTTGAAAACTATCCAGTCTATGGAACAAGCATGACAATAACCGATGATGGCATCAAGACCAAACTATTTGAAGAAGATGCTAGGCTTCGTGCATCAAGCACAACCTATGATAGTATGGATGAGTTTGGAAACTTGTATCTAAATGGAGTAGCAACAGACAAAAAATTGTATCGTCATACATCTTCAAAGGGAATGTATTTTGGCGATGTTAGTGATAACGAACCGGCTGTTATACAAAGAGTGACACTCAAACAACTTGAAGATAGAAATTACATAACCGGAGTGTATGCTCCAGCAGGCGAAGTTGTCAAGGTTGAAATAAGTAGCGAAGACTTGGAAGCAACTGGCGGGCTTAGTATTTCAATCGGTCAAATGAGTCACCGAAATATTAACAACTAGGCAACATTAAGTAAGGGGAAGATATTATGAAAAGAATATTAAGCATAATTTCGTTGTGTGCTATTGCATTTATTGCTTTTTTTGGCTGTGGCGAAAAACCCAAAATAAATAGTTTAAAATTAAATTTTGACTTTGTAATAAATGATACCTTGGAAGATGGAAACAATAAAAATGTAAAAGTTATAATTTTGGCAGGGCAATCTAATGCTACTGGAGTTGCACATACGACGATTCTCAAAGAAAAAGTTTCCGAAGAAAAGTATAATGAGTATGTGGCTGGTCAAAAGAACGTGTACATTAATTATAATACCGAAAATGGATTAAACAAATCAGATGGCTTTGTACATACCAATGTCGAGTCATATTATGCCTTTGGTCCAGAAATAGGTCTTAGCGAAAGACTAGGACAAGAACAAGACGAATATTATATTATTAAGTATTCATATGGTGGTAGCAATTTGTATGAACATTGGAAAAAAGAAAATCAATGTTTGTATAAAGGACTGGTTAAATATACTAAGCAATCCATTGACTATCTAAAAAGCAAAAATTACAACCCTAATATTGTAGCAATGTGCTGGATGCAAGGCGAAAGCGATGCTTTTGGAGAAACAAGTAAAAAGTATTTTGAGAATACTAAAAAATTTGTAAGTTCCATTCGTCAAGAATTTGGAAATATCAAATGGATTGATGCGGGTATAAGTGATTGTTATTATTGGAAAGAATACAAAACCATAAATGAATGTAAATTAATGTTTAGTACGCTTGCAGATAATAATTATTATATTGACACTATAGCCGAAAACTTAACATACAATTTAGAACCACAAGACTCCCCAGACCTTGCTCATTATGATGTTTTATCTCAGATAAAATTAGGACACTTATTTGCCAAGGCCGTAACCGACCAAAGTTATTAATTTGTTAAATAAAAAAAGAAACGTTGCATTTATTTGGCATCGTTTCTTTTTTTATTTGTTGGTTTTGAGACAGTTGGAACTTTGGTTGGAATTTTTTGTGTCTAATATTAACTAAATTGTTCAATTTTGGAACCATCATCAGGGGTCTTGGTTACTATTATTCTATTGTTTAGATAATATTCCATTTTTTCAACGTGAGTGATAAATCCTACTGTAAAGTTAAGTTTGATAAGAGCATCAAAACTTTGCAAAACTTTTTCGATATAGTTTTCGCTCAAGTTCCCAAATCCCTCGTCTATAAAGAAGAAATTAAAGTTTTTGTTGTTGTTAACAGCAATACTTTGAGATATTCCTAGTGCAAGGCTTAGAGATACAATAAATCTTTCGCCACCGCTAAGCGTTTTGACCGAACGTTTGATTCCGCCATTGAAGTTGTCTATTACATTAAAGTCGCCGTCGTAGTTAAGAAGATATTTGCCTTTGCTTATCTTGTAAACATAACTATTAGCAAACTCAGTTATAAGCCCCATATATTCTTCGGCAACAAAATCTATTAATGCTCCGCCTGATAACAAGCCTTCGAGTTGTTCAATTGCATTGTATTGTGAATTGACTTCATCCAAGTCTTTTTGAAGAAGTAGTACTGTGGATAAATTTTGTTTTTGAATATCTAGAGTAATTTGGTTTACGTTAATAAACACTTTTAGTTCAGTTAATTTCTCTTCATTTTTGTTTTGGGTCTCAAGTAGATTGTGATAATCGTCCTTGGTGTACACATAGTCTTTGGATTTTTCTCTAAGACTTAGAGTAGTGGCCTCCAAAACTCCATATTCTTTTTTGTAATTTTCTACCTTTTGTTTCATGCTTTCAATTTCGTTTGAATTGAGTAACAATGTCTTGTCTACTTTTTCTTTGAAAGTTGTTTTGTTGTATGGTTTGAGTGCAGTATTCAAAGATGCAATTTTGTCTTTGTGGTTTTCAATATTAGTTGTTGCAACCTCAATATCTATTATTGCTTTTTGTTTTTGTGCGTTTAACTTGGTTATTTTTGTGTCAAGTTTTTCGCCTTCACTTTGATACATGTTAAGTGTCTTTTTGATGTATTCCAAATCGTCTGCTGGGATAGAGACTTGTTGTTTTTCAAGAGTTTCTATATTTTGTTTGTAATTTTGAAGGGTAAGATTTAATTCTTGTTGTTTATCTAGTAGGTTATTTAAATCCGATTTGATATATGCAAGTTGTTCCTTGGACACAACAATAGCATCTTCAATTTCGTCACATTTCTTGTTTAACTTTTCGTTTTGTTTGATGACGTCATCTTTGATGTCCTGCAAATTATCCAAATCAATTTCGTAATCTTTTAAATCTTTGAGAATTTCGCTTATTTCCTTTCGAACACCCAGTTCATAATTTTCCATATCATGGGTGGCTTGCATAACTTCGTCGTGGATATTAAAGTTTTCTACTTCACTTAGCGATTCTGGGTCAATTTTGCTTCGAGTAATGGTCAAAAACAACGCAAAATCCTGTTTAACCTTGAAAGTTTCGCAGTTATTTAATTTGTCTAAAATATCCATGTTATCAAATATTTGAGTTTCTAATTTTTTGTAACTATTTTCAAGGCTAGAGATGTTGCTCTTCAAATCCTTGATGTCGTTGTTTGAAGTCAAAATTTTAGAAGCAATTTGAGTTAATTTTTCGGAAACTTCGTTTTTCTTGGTTTTTAAATCTTTGATTTGATTGTCGTGCAAATTTTTCTTTTCGATAAGAACCTGATTTGAATTAACTTGTTGAGTAAGACTGTCAATCTTGGATAAATTGTCGCTTTTTAAAATCTCCAATCTTTTTAGTTCTTCGTCAAGATTTAAAACCAATTGCTTATTTTCGGTCAAAGAATTATTTAGAGTTTCAATTTCATCAATACAATTATTGAACTTGGTCGAAAGAATGGTGTAGTCGCCATATTTTTCGGTATATTCAATTTGTTTTTCGATAAAGTTGATTTCCTGAAGTTCGCTTTGTTTGATATTAAGATTAACTTCCATATCCAAAAGTTGTTGTTTGACGTCAAGTTCATTCTTGATTTGTTCAAGTAGTTTTTTGTCCCTTGCTATTTGGATGGCAAGTGTTTTTTCTTGTTTTCCACCGTCTTTCAAAATCTTTTCGGTTTTGTCTATGGTTTCTTGATTAATTCCGTTATAAATTGAGATTTTTTCTTCCAGTGTGGACTTATTTAAAGCAACTAGGTTTTTTCTTTTTTTGAGTTTTTCGCTTAAAATTACACCAAATTGCTCTAGGTCAAAAAGTTTTGCAAGTGTCTTTTTTCGGATACTTGGTGTGTCGGACAAAAATCTATCAAACTCACCTTGTGGAAGTGCTATACACTTTGTAAATTCTTTTTTGCCAATACCTATAATATCCATAACCTTGTTGTTAACATTGTCTGGCATTTCGGCTAGAGTCTTTTTGTGTGTCATGTCATTTATTATGGCGTCGGTTTTGAGACCGCTTGGTCTAAGCCTAAAGTCTCTTCGTATAAAGTACTTGCAAACTTTGCCATCGGATTGTTCCATTTCAAAAGTAAATTCAACAAATGCGTCTTTGGTATTGACATTAATGATGTTTTGGAGAGTATCTCTATCTGATACCCCATAAAGTGCCAAAATTATGCTATCCAAAATAGTCGTTTTGCCACTTCCAGTTTCGCCAAAAATACCAAAAATTTTGTTTTCGGCAAGTTTATTAAAGTCAATTTCTTGTTCGTTTATATAACTATTTATACCTTTAATTTTAAGATTAATCGGCTTCATACAAATCCTCCGACATCAAACTTAAGAAAAGTTCTTTGACTTTTGGCTCTGGCAAAGTGCCATTCTTGGCCTTGACAAAATTATCAAAGATTTCTCCGTTTGTTAAATTTTTCTTGCTAGTAAATTCGGAATGTGCGCGTGCTTGGTTGGTTATTACGGATAGTGTAACCAAATTTGGGTGTTTGCTTCGCAAGGACTTGACGTCTGACATTGTAATATATGGGGTGTACTGGGTATTGTCTATATCTCCATCAACCGAGTCAACATTTTCAATTACAATTTTAACTAGATTTTCGGGGTGTTCGTTTAAAACTTTGTGTGCCTCAGCAACTGAGTTGACGGTAAACTTTTTGAGTAGTTTGACGTCAAGGGGTTGTTTAATAATATTTTTAACACCATTTGAATCAAGGTCGGCAATAATTACATTAGTAGGTGTGTCATTATTAACACTAAAAAATTGGTTAATTAGTGAACCCGAATAGAATATATTTTTGTCTTTGTTGACAGTCAAAGTGCGGTGAATATGTCCAAGTGCTGTGTACTGAGCATTGCTTGGTAAGATTTTTTGGTCTACGTATCCATAAGTTGAACTTAGAGTTGTGTAAGTCAAATATTCGTCGGGATCCATGTCTATTCCATAACTGGTCAAGTGTGCAACCGTAATATTTATTGTGTCATCTCTAAAGTGACTTGTGCCGTCCATTAGCCACGAAGATATTTTGTCTTGTAAGTTGTCATTTTGTTTTTTGACGCATTTGTATCTATAGAAAGATGGGAATGGAAGCAAGGCTACTACGGCTTTTTCACCTGCTTTTGTTTCAAATTCAATAAAACCTTTTCCGCAATTGGTCGCAAAAATATTAGTATCACGTCTTGACTTGTCGATACTAATTTCATCATAATATCCAACCAAATAAATTCCAAATTTGTCAGCGAACACGTTTGCATTGCTTAGTCTTTTTGGATCATCATGGTTTCCAGCAATTGCAACAACTGCACAATCACCATTTCGTGAAAGTTCAACTATTGTCTTATAAAACAATTCTTCATCTTCGGCTGCAGGGACAAGATTTTCATAAATATCTCCTGCAATTATAACCATGTCAACATTGTATCTTTTGCTAATTTCAATAACTTGTTTGAGTGCTAATTTTTGTTCTTCAAACCTATCAAGGTCGTCAGTTTTTGCACCAATGTGCCAATCGGCAGTATGCAAAATTCTCATTCTTTACTTTCTCCATTTTTCATTTGAACATTTTTTCATAAACATTGTAACATATAATTTATTATATTCAAAATATAATGCTTTCATTTTTTCAAAATATTTTTTATAAACATTTTTGAAAGTTGGCAAATTGTGTATAAAAATAATTTTTTCAAATTTAAAAGTTTTTGTTGAATTGGGTATGCAAAGTGTGGTATATTAGAATAGAAAATCAAATCAAGGGAGTAAGTATAACAAATGGCATTTTGTGAATTTTCAAGCGAAGTTGTAAGTAAAAATAGTGTTAGTCTTGACAATCTTTTTATAACAGATTTTTTGCCAAATGCCGAAGGCGATTATGTTAAGGTATATTTGTATGGATTATATCTTTGTAATTCAAGCAAAGACAATACTCTTGAAATGTTTGAAAAAAATTTAAATTTAAAAAGAGAAGACATAATCAGTATATTTTATTATTGGCAAGAAAAAGGACTTGTACAAGTTATCAATATCGAGCCAGTAGTTATTAAATACTTGCCCACCAAAAACGCTTTGCAAAAACTTAAAAAATACAATGTAGACAAGTACACTGCATTTAATATTTCTGCACAAGAATTAATTGGTTCAAAAATGCTAACCCCTAGAGAATTTGAAGAGTTCTATTATTTGATTGAAAGCCTTGGACTTGAAAAAGAAGCGGTACTCAAAATCATAGATTATTCTGTTAAACAAAAGGGCAAAAATGTTTCCGTTAATTATATTACAACAATTGCAAAAAACTGGGCTTATGATGGAGTCAAAACAAGCGCCGATGTTGATGAAAGAATTTTAACCCAAGAACGTTTGACTGGAGATATAACACTTGTGCTTAAGGCAATGGGACTGAGAAGACAGGCAACCGCAGATGAGTTTGGACTATTCTTGCAATGGACAAAAGAAATGGATATAGGCACTGACCTAGTGGTTGCAATTGCAAAAAAATCAAAAGCAAAAACTTTTGAAAGATTAGGCATGTTTGTTTTTAATTGTTATAGCCTAAAACTTGAAAGCACCAAAGAAATTTATGACTACTTTGACTCAAGGGATAAGATGTTTGTGCTAGCAAAAACTGTCGTCAAAAATCTAGGGCAATATTATCCTGATTTGACAAGTGTTGTCGATACATATATTGTTAACTGGTTGCAACTTGGATTTGAAGAAGAAGCAATTATCAAACTATCTAACTTTGCATTCAAATCAAGTATACGCTCGCTTGAGAGTTTTAACGCTCACATGCAAAACATGTTTAAACTTGGACTCTTGACATCGTCATCAATTGACAATTACATGGAAGATATTGTCAAAAACGACGAAGAAATTGCCAACATACTCCAAAAACTCGGTATTGTTAGAATGGTCAATTCTCAGGATAGAATGTTCTATAAAACATGGATGTATGATTGGAAAATAAGTCGAGAACTCCTTGACTTTGCCGAAGAATTGAGTACAAAAAAATATATGCCAATGCAATATCTAAATAAGTTGTTATCTGAATATCATATCAAAAATATTAGTACGGTTGACGATGCAAAAAAGTTGTCTTTAGATAGTTCGAATGTAGTTGTAAATGACAAAAAATCTGCACAAAAAAGAGATTATGAAAAACAAGAACTAGACAGTCTTTTTGACAGCATTACAGAAATAGAAATTTAGTTTGGAGAAATTATGGATATAAGAAGTATTGCTCTTAAAAATATTCTTAAGAAAAAAATGATAGTAGAAGACAAGGCTGAAAAAACTTTGTCCGAAGTTTTGAAAATTGAAAAAATTAGGGACTTGTTTGTCGAGTGCAAAATGCTAATTGTTGAAATTGCAAAATTAGAAGTCGCTGGACAAAGTGCAAAAGGTTTGAGAGATAAATACAATTCAAATCGTGACGAGATTGCAAAACTGCTTGTTGAAAATGGTTATTTAAAATCGGATTTGAAGCCTAAGTATAATTGTAAACTTTGCAAAGACACAGGAGTTGTTGGTGGCAAGGATTGTGAGTGTCTAAAAAATGAAATGAGTAGAGTGCTTGCCTCGCTTAGTGGAATCAATTTGGATAACTTTTCAAAATTTAATGATGACTACTCTTGTTTCAAAGACAAAACAAAAATCAAAACAATTTATGACAAAATGAAAAAGTTTGTCTTGAATATAGACAGTACCCCTGTAGATACAATTCTACTAGTGGGGGATACGGGTGTTGGAAAAACTCATCTTATAGAGTGTATGGCATCACTTTGTATTGAGACTAACAAAGTTGTCAAATATGCAACTGCTTTTAGTTTTAATCAAGACATGCTTAAATATCATTGTGCATCGCTCGACGACAAGTCGGATATTGTTGATGTGTATCTCAATTGTGATGTTTTGTTTTTAGATGATTTAGGAAGTGAGAACAAAATTAAAAATGTAACAAACGAATATTTGTATTTGGTTTTGAACGAAAGAATGTTGAATCACAAAAAAACAGTCATTACAACCAATTTGAATTTAGCACAAATTCAAGACGTTTATGGAGAGAGAATATTTAGTAGATTAATGCACAAAAAACATAGTCTAAAAATCAAAATGGAAGGCAAAGATTTGAGAGTTGGACTTGATGAAAAATAATTTAATGTTATTAGTGTAATCTTTGAATACTGAGTTAATTTGTATGACGGTGTTAACTTTTGTAAGGTTTAAAATATAATATTATTAAAAAACAATAAAGACTCTACCAAACAAGTAGAGTCTTTTACTTTTGATTATTAATATTATTTGTCAATAGGTATATATTTATTGTCAAGAATATCTTTTGTCTTGCCAATAATTATATGAACTATCAAAATTGACCATATAATTTTGTGCCTTGGTTTTTTGGTATTTATCAAATTTTTGGCCAAACTCAGATTGTGTTTTGTTTGTTATCTTTTCTTTGTGGGAGTTGTACTTTTCTCTATTCAAATCAATGAGTTTGGTTTTGAGTTCAATTTGTTCTTGAGTTGGTTCAAATTTGTATTCACTGTGAATATTATTAACTATGTCAATGAGTTCTACTTCGCTCAATTGATTTAACTCTTTTACAGTTTTGTCCGGTAAGTATGTTTGCATGGTTTTAATTAATTTGTACTTATTAGGACAGCAGACTTGGTTTTTCTTTTTTTCGTCAAACATATGTCGGTCTTCGTAGTTTTCGACCACAGCACAAAGTATTTCTTGTTTTCTAAGATGAGAATAAATGTTTTGTGTTACATGTACATCAAGTGCTTGGGTGATGCCATCAATAATTGTAATGTTTAGTGCATTATCCTGACCATCAACATCAATATATCCCGCTCTTGCACAAATGTCCACAAAGTCGCTTGTGGCATCTTTTATATCCATGCCTTTGTATTCCACGCCAACCATTAACACTTCGGCATCGTAATTTAAAGGTCTAAAACTAACCACTTTAAAATTTTTGTCACACAAGAATTCAATCTTTGGATTGATTTCAAGCAAGACATAATTATATTCGTTTGCGGTTATTCCCGAAAAAATTATATAACCCACAGCACTAAGTAGTATCACGCCAATAATTATAAGACAGATTATTGTTCCTTTCTTTTCCATACATATCCTAAATTTTGCTTTTTATATATTTTTTGTAAAAACATATTTGTTTATTCGTTTGACGTGAGTGTTTTTAAATATATTTTAAAACAAGTATAAAAGTTGTTTGTAATTTCATTTAAACTTTGTTAAACTAAAAAGAAATTGGAGTATGGACATGGCTGAAATTTTAAACGGAAAAGAACTTTCTAAGAAAGTTGAAGTAGAACTAAAAAAGCGAGTGGAAGTGCTTGTGGAAAGGCTTGGTTTCAAACCGGTTTTGTCAACAATTTTGGTTGGAGACAATCCTGCTAGTGTTACTTATGTCAAGATGAAGGCTAAGGCTTGTGAAAGAATTGGTCTTGAATCTCAAATAATTCACTTAGAACAAAACACAACTACTGACGAACTGCTTGAAGTTATTAGAGACTTAAATGAAGACCACAAGGTTTGTGGAATTCTTCTTCAACATCCAGTGCCAAAACAAATCGACGAAAGACGCTGTTTTGACGAAATCTCTTTGCAAAAAGATGTAGACGGGGTTAATAGTTGGTCTTTTGGAAAAGTTTCTATGGGAGAGAAAGCATACAAATGTGCAACGCCTTATGGAATTATTCGAATTTTGAAAGCATATAATATCGAACTTGCTGGAAAGCATGCTGTTGTTGTTGGAAGGAGTGCCATTCTTGGAAAGCCGGTTGCTATGCTGCTTTTGAATGAAAACTGCACAGTTACAATTTGCCACTCAAAAACTCAAAACTTAAGCGACATCGTAAAAACCGCCGATATAGTTGTGGGTTGTGTGGGTATTGCAAACTTCATAAAAGCCGAATGGATAAAACCTGGTGCTGTGCTTGTTGATGCTGGTTATAACGAAGGAAATGTGGGGGATATAGACTTAGAAAATGCCAAAGAAATTTCTTCGGCATATACTCCAGTTCCGGGAGGAGTTGGCCCAATGACAATCAATTCGCTTTTGCTTCAAACAGTCGAAAGTGCCGAAAGTTTGCTAAATAATTAATTGGCATAAATTAAATTTTTAGATTATAAAAAAGTTAAACTTTGTTGATTGCGGATTTTAATACATTTTCAATTTTTGTTTTTGACAGAATTAAATCATCATAATTTTTGGTTGCATTCATGTTTTTAGACTTAGAAAGTGCGTTTTCTAGGTCTTTTTTTAATATTAAAAATGCTGTGTCGTACATTTTTAGGGCTTTAAACATTTCTTCATAACTATTTTTGAGATTTAGTGTGGACATTAATATTTGTTCATACTTTAAGACGACTTTTTCGTCTAATGCGCCAAGAATAGTTTGTTTGCAACAAAAAATTATCTTGAATATGTCAATATAATTGTCAATTAACTCTAATTTTGTCTTGTTTCTCAAAATATCCAAAGCCCCTTTTGTTTTAATTAAATATATGTATTTTTTGGGTATTTTATGTAGATTTTTGGACTTAATTAATAATTTTTATGGGTTTTAAGATATATATTTCATTTTAGAGTAGGTTTACAATGAGATGATTTTAAGATTAAAACACGCTTTTTGGGGTTGTTAAAATTTTGTTAAGTTTTTGAAATCTTTAATATGGTTTTAAAATTAGATTTTTACTAATTTTTGGAAATAAGATAAAATCATTGACAAGCATTGTCTTTTGGTGCTAAAATTACACAGTGTATTTTTGTCTAATATACAATATTTAAATAATTAAATTGTTATTAAGTTGTGCAAAAGGGGGAGTTAGACCTTTGCATAACAAAACAAAAGGTTAAGGGAGTTATGAAACAAAAACATGGAATTTACGAAAAATTCTTCAAAAGATTTTTCGACTTTATACTATCTTTTTTGGCGATAATCATATTATCTCCAATTTTAATACTTACATACTTGTTGTCGCTAATTTTCATCGGTTTTAGTCCAATTTTGAGACAATATAGACCAGGTAAAAACGGCAAAATTTTTGTGCTTTACAAATTTAGGTCAATGACCAACAAAAAAGACAAAGACGGAAATCTCTTGCCGGACAAGGACAGAATTACTTGGTGGGGAAAGATTTTGAGAAAGACTTCAATCGACGAACTTCCACAGTTATTTAATATTCTCAAAGGAGACATGTCTATAGTTGGCCCTAGACCAAGACTTGTCAAAGATATGGTCTTTTATTCGGATGATGTTATCAAAAAAGCCTACTCCGTAAGACCGGGACTTACTAGTCCATCTCAAATATCTGGTGGTCGTAGTGAGTCTAGCTGGGAACAAATTTTTGAAGCGGACGAAAAATATTCTCAAAACATTAAGTTGTCAACAGACATCAAAATAATTTTCAAAACGGTGTTTGCAGTGTTTAAATCAGATAGTGCAGCAAGTGGGGCTGGGAACACAAAAAGAGAATATTATTATTCGGATTATTTGCTTAAAACCAATCAAATAACCCAGGAACAATACGATAAAGGTCTAAAAAAATCTAACGAAATAATCTCACAAAAACACAAAGGTCAAGTAACCTTTGATGAGAGTTTGCATCAAGACCAACAAATAGATGAAGAAGAAAATGATAACAAATAAAAAAATTATGGTCATTGCCACAACGGACAATATGATTTGGCAGTTTTTACTGCCACATATCAAGGATTTGCAATCAATGGGAAATACAGTTGAGTGCGTATGTGCCAAAACTGGTTTTTGGTTTGATGAACTTCAAACAAAGTTTGGACTAACTTGTCACGAAATTCCATTTCAACGAAATCCTTTTAATTTCAAAACGTTTAAGCATTACAAAGCACTTAAAAAACTACAAAAAGAACAAAAATATGATTTAATCTATTGTCAACAAGCTGTAGGTTCAGTTATGGGAAGACTTATTGCAAAAAAGTTCAAAATTCCTTGTATCTATACAGCACATGGTTTTTCTTTTTGTGAAGGTTCAAGCAAACTTAAAAATTTTGTTTACAAAACAATTGAAAAATTTTTAGCAAAATATACAACCATTCTAATTACAATGAATGATTACGATTATAACACAGCAAAAAAATGGAAAGCAAAAAAAGTTTTCAAGATTGATGGAATTGGTTACGATAAATCCAAATATGACAACGAACAAATTTCTAAAGTTCAAATGAGAAAAAATTTGGGGCTAAAAGATGAGTTTACAATTGTTACATGTGCTGAATATATCAAACGCAAAAATTATGACACCATGCTCAAAACTATTGCAAAACTAAAAGACGAAGATATTAAGTTTTTGGTTTGTGGAACGGGCAAAGACAAGCAATTAATTGAAAACCAAATCAAAGAGCTTGGGATTGAAGACAAAGTTGAATTGCTTGGTTATCGCAAAGATGTAAACAATATCATGAATGCATCGGATTTATTCTTTTTGCCATCACTTCAAGAAGGTTTGACTCTTTCTATAATCGAAGCAATGAATCTAGGGCTTCCAATTGTTACAAGTAACGTTAGGGGGAATAAAGATTTAGTTGAGAATGGTGAAAATGGCTTTGTTTGTGAAAAGTACGATTACGAAGCTTTTTCAAAAGTAATTAAGAGTATTATGTCAGACTCTAATCTAGCAAAGCAAATGTCCAATAGAAGCAAAGAATTGGCCAAAAAATATTCAATCGAAAATGTTAGAAAAGAATTGAATGAAATATATAAGGAGATTTAGATGTTACCATATATATTTTTATTGATAATAATATTTGTAGATTTTGCATGGGAACGCTCGTTATCAAAAAAAAATATTGTTAAAGAAATAAGTGAATGCAAAACTTTTTCGGATAAATTTATATCTGTATTTTTTAAATTTAGAATTCTTACTATAATAGCATTAGTGTTGTTTTCGACATTTAGACACTACACAGTAGGAATGGACGTACTGAGCTATAAAATGTACTATGACAAATTATGCCATGACAAATCCCTATTGTTTAAAGATTCCTTCGGTTTTAAATTAGAATTCGGGTTCACATTTTTAAATTCAGTATTGGCGGTTTTAAATATGGACTTTAGGGTTTTGCTTTTTATAGTGGCATTGATTTCTTCTGTATCCTTTGTTACTTTTTTTAACAAATTATCCCCCAATAAATTAATGTCATGTATTTTATATGTGAACTTGGGGATTTTTGCTCAGAGTCTAAATACCTTGAGACAAATAATTGCTATGTCAATTATATTGTTTGCAGTAATTAAACTACGAGACAAAAAATGGATTTCTAGTATTATATTGATTCTTTGTGCTTGTTTGTTTCATGTTAGTGCCTTATGTTGTCTAATACTAGTGCCAATTCGTTACTTTAAGCCAAAATGGTATTTATTTGCAAACATCTTAGTTTTAACAATTTTGGTAGGATTAATATTGCCAGGAGTTCTTAAATTACTTGAAATTTTAACTCCTCTGGATTATTATACCAAGTATTTTGTTAATATTGATGGATTTATTGTTGAATCCGATTTGATTAATAATTTGTACTCGCTTTCATTAATTGGAATGTTTTTAGTATTTTGGTTGGTTAAAAACAAGTTTCTTAGGTTTAATGCAAAAAATGAAGATTTGTATGATTTTTGCCTAATGATATTCGTTTTTGTTCCATTAATTAGAATTTTTGGCTTTATAATTAATGCACAAACTTTGTTTCAACGGGTGTCCATGTATTATTTTGTAATACTTACAATCTTAATTCCATTATTTGTTAAAGGTTTGCATTATAACAAAAAAGTATTTAAGGTAGCAACCATAATGGTTTATGTTATTTCATTCGGATATATGTATTACTTATATTCAATAAAATTATCTTGTGGTGTAGTGCCATATAGATTAGGAGTTTAAATATGATACCAAAAATTATTCATTATGTGTGGGTAGGTGGTAAACCATTGACCCCATTAGCAGAAAAATGTATTGCTAGTTGGAAAAAATATTGCCCTGATTATGAGATTAAGCGTTGGGATGAAAAAACTTTTGATGTGAATCAAAACAAGTATTGTAAGCAGGCTTATGAATGTAAAAAATGGGCATTTGTTTCAGATTATATTAGATTAAAAGTTATGTATGACTTTGGCGGAATTTACATGGATACCGATGTTGAAGTTGTTAAATCATTGGATGATTTTTTAGATAACAAAGCATTTTCGGGTTATGAAGATAAAGATACCATACCGACTGGAATTATGGCAAGTGAAAAACATGGTGCTTGGGTAAATGAACTTTTAAAAGATTATGATACTAAAGAGTTTATAAATGTAGATGGCTCATTTAATATGGAGACTAATGTTGTTCAAATTACTAATACAACAAAAAGAATGTATCCTAAGCTAAACTTAAATAATACTTTAACCGATTGTGGCGATGTTGTTTTTTATCCAAAAGATTATTTTTGTCCAATTGATTTAATTACAAATAAAAAAAGAATAACGGCAAATACGCATACAATCCATTGGTTTGCAGGGAGTTGGTTAACTGGAAAGGCGAAATGTAAAAAAATTATAAAATCTTGTTTGAATTTTGTAACTTTTGGATTGGTTGGAATAATTGCACACAAAAGTAAGAGGAATAAAAAATGAAAAAAGTTATGTTGGTATTTGGAACACGACCAGAAGCAATAAAAATGTGTCCGCTAGTCAAAGAATTACAAACCAGAAAAACAATACAAACGATAGTTTGTGTGACAGGTCAACATAGAGAAATGTTGCATCAAGTTTTAAATGTGTTTAATGTTATTCCAGATTATGATTTGGATATTATGAAGGATAAACAATCACTTTTTGATGTGACAGTTAATATCCTTGAAAGAATTAAAGCGGTATTGGATAAAGAAAAACCAGACGTTGTGCTTGTTCACGGAGATACATCTACTACTTTTGTAACAGCACTTGCATGTTTCTATTGCCATATACCTGTTGGTCATGTTGAAGCAGGCCTTCGCACCTACAATCTGGATTCACCATGGCCAGAAGAATTTAATAGACAGGCAGTAAGCATAATTTCAAAATTTAACTTTTGTCCTACTGAATTATCCAAACAAAACTTATTAAATGAAGGCAAAGACTCAAATACAATGTTTATTACTGGAAATACTGCGATAGATGCATTACAAACCACTGTACGTGAAGACTATTATAATGAAAATCTTGACTGGGCGAATGGAAGCAAATTAATAATGCTTACAGCTCATCGTAGAGAAAACTTGGGTGAACCTATGGAAAATATGTTTAGGGCTATTAGACGTATAGTTGACGAGCATGCAGACGTAAAAGTAATTTATCCAATTCATATGAATCCAGTGGTTAGAGAAACAGCTAATAAAATTCTTGGAGATGACGATAGAATTAGAATAATTGAGCCACTTGAAGTGATTGATTTTCATAATTTTTTGGCACGTAGCTATATGATACTAACCGATAGTGGCGGTATTCAAGAAGAAGCCCCATCGCTTGGCAAACCAGTACTAGTTATGAGAGATACTACCGAACGTCCTGAAGGAATTAAGGCTGGCACTTTAAAATTGGTTGGAACTGATGAGCAAGTAATATATGATAATTTTAAATTATTATTGGAAAATAAAGAGGTATATGAGAAAATGAGCCATGCTCAAAATCCTTATGGTGATGGAACTGCATGTAAACAAATAGCAGATATTTTAGAAGAAAGGTTGTAGTAAGTGTACATAGAAGTTAAAAAGAGAATAAGATTTTAAAGAAAAAATAATAGGTGAAAAAAGATAATATGAAAAAAGTTTTAACAGTGGTAATACCAACATATAATATGGAAAAATATTTGGCACATTGCCTGGAATCATTTATATTTGATGAAGCAGAAAAAGGGCTGGAAATTTTAATTGTAAATGATGGTTCAAAAGATAATTCTATTAATATTGCTAAATCCTACGAGAATAAATATCCCAATATTTTTAAAGTTATTGATAAAGAAAATGGTGGACATGGTTCAACAATTAATGAAGCATTAAAAGTAGCAACGGGCAAATATTTTAAAGTTGTAGATGCGGATGATTGGGTTGATACAAAGGAGTTTGAAAAATTATTTAAAGAATTGAAAATCTTGGAAGTTGATTGTGTAGTTTGTAATTACAACCTTTTTTATGAACATTCAAATAAAGTAAAGAAAGTAGATATGTGTGCCAATAAACCTTTAGATATTGTTAAAATAGAATCATTGTCAGATTTTGCTTTTGCTATGCACAGTATCACATTTAAAACTGAAAAAATAAAAAAAGTTAGATTGCAAGAACATTGCTTTTATGTGGATGTTGAATATAATTTGTACAGTTTCGCAAATTGTGATACAATCAAATATATTCCATTTTTAGTATATCAGTATAGATTAGGGAGAATGGGACAAAGTGTAAGTCCTCAAGGCTTCTTTAAACATAGGCTGGATAGAATTAAGGTATGTAATAACATCATAACATTTCTAAACTTATTAAATAAAAAAGAAAATAAGTATAAACTGATTTCTAGTGATGTTGTAAATGTTTTAATATATACATATAAGGATTATATTGCAATTTATAATTTTGATAAAAAGGTAAAATACGAATTAAAAGAATTTGATGCTTGGCTAAAACAATATGAAGATTTATATAATGAGACATACAAAAACAAAGTGATAAAGGCACTAAGGGCAAGTAATTTTGAAAAAATAAAATATTTTAATAGAATTTTTTTATTTAAGCAATTTATTAAAAAATATTAGGAAGGGCATAAATAAAAACGTGCTGGATTAATCCAGCACGTTTTTATTTATACTATTTTTTTAGATAGTTCCAATGCTTTTTCTATAATTACATGCATATCATAATATTTATAATCACCAAGTCTCCCACCAAAGTATACATTGCTTTCTTGGTCGGCTAATTTTTTGTACTCAGCATAAAGAGTGTTGTTTCTTTCGTTATTAATTGTGTAGTATGGCTCTTTTGATTCATCCCAGTTTAGCGGATATTCTCTTGTAATGACAGTTTTTGGACTTACCGCATTTTCAAAGTGTTTGTGTTCAATGATTCTTGTATAAGGGATTTCATATTCAGTATAATTTACAACAGCATTCCCTTGATAATTTTCTGTATCCAAAGTTTCTTCTTCAAATCTCAAACTTCTATATTCCAAAGTTCCTAATTTGCAGTCATAATACTTGTCAATTCTACCAGTGTAAATAATGTTTTTTGCTAGAGTCTTATAATGTTCTCTATTTTCCAAAAAGTCGACTCCTAATTGGACGTCTACACCTTCAAGCATTTTTTCAATGATTTGAGTATATCCGCCAATTGGGATTCCTTGAAATCTATCGTTAAAGTAGTTGTTATCATATGTAAATCTAAGTGGTAATCTATTAATAATAAATGCTGGAAGTTCTGAGCACTCTTTGCCCCATTGCTTTTGAGTGTAGCCTTTTATTAATTTTTCATAAATATCCTTGCCAACCAAAGATATTGCTTTTTCTTCTAGGTTTTTAGGTTCGATTCCTGCAATTTCAGCTTTTTGATTGTTTATAATTTCTTGTGCTTGTTTTGGAGTGATTGTTCCCCACATTTGATAAAAAGTATTCATATTAAAAGGCAAGTTGTATAACTTTCCTTTATAATTCGCTATAGGGGAGTTAGTAAATCTATTGAACTCAGCAAAACTATTTATGTAATCCCAAACTTCTTTGTTGTTTGTATGAAATATATGTGCCCCATATTTGTGTACATTAATTCCATCTTGCAGTTTGGTGTAAATATTTCCACCCACATGGTCGCGTTTGTCTATAACCAAAACCTTTTTGTTTTTCTTTTTTAACTCATTTGCGACAACTGAACCGAATAGTCCAGCGCCAACTATTAAATAATCGTACATTTTTTATTTCTCCTTTTTGAATTTATGTTTTATTTCTTTTAAAAATAGTTGAAAATATTTTTCTTTAAGCAGTATAATTGCCAAGAAGTATACTATTACGCCAACTACCGCACAAAGCAAAAGCGAATAGACCAAAGATAAGTTTACAAATATTTTTATTGGTATTATTATAGCACACATAATAAGTGTGGCAATCAATATTTTAATAATGTTTTTATCGAATTTATTAAATATTAATAATTCTTTTCCAATAATCAATTGTACAACAAGAACAGTAAATTCTGCCAGAACCGTTCCAATAGCTACACCATTTTGTTTAAGTGGTAGGATTAAACTGAAATTAGCAATTAAATTTATAACAGCACCACTGACTACCGATATAATTGTTTTTTTAACATTTCCAGACGAATAAAATATTTGAATTCCTATTAGATTTGTTATGCTTACAAATAGTATCGTTGGTGCTGCTATTCTCAAAACAGACGAAGCTTCCAAAAATTCAGCACCACTAAGTAGGTATACCATGTTTTCAGCAAATATCTCACATGCAACCACTAGTGGAATGGAAATAAGAAGTATGAACTGATAGCAGGTGTTTAGTATGTTTTTAATCTTTTCAAATTCTTGTTTTTCATAATAATAAGAAAGTCTTGGTAACATAATGGCATTAATAGCAGTTATTATCGTGATAAATGAATTTGTTATTTTATGCGAAGCACTATAAATACCTACTGCATAATTTCCGCTATCTCCAAGTAAATATCCAAGCATCAAAGTATCCATTGATGTATAAATTGTTGAAGCGAAAGTTAAAAGAAAGACTGAGAGTGCTGGTTTTAAATGTTTAAGATACTTAAATTTAATTGGCTTTAATTTTGTTCTAAATGCAAAAACAAACAAATTCAGTATTGAATACAAGACTGTGGAGCCAACATAAATTATTGAATAAAGTAAAATATCGTTTGGGGTTTTGACAAATAAAATAATAAGTAATGTACAGATGCTTTTTATAATTAAGTTTCTTATTGCAATATATGTGAACTCTTCGTTTGCTTTGAAGTACCATTCAACTCCAATTGCATTAGTAATAATAATTGAACCATAAATTATAAATACCCAAAATGAAATTGTTCCTATTCCATATACAAGTGTTACAAATAAAAAATAAATAGCAAATACTATTGTTGCATTAATTAAATTTGTCCAAAAAATCTCAATGGAGTTAATATTTTGCAATTTGTTATCTTCTCTATTCTTTGCAATTTCCCTTACTGCATACAAAGGAATACCTAGAGACGCAAACAATTCAAAATATCCACTAATTGAATTGGCAAGTTGTGTAATGCCAATTCCTTCGGGAAGGATTTTTCGCGAGACATATATAAATATTATTAATGGGAATATCATGTTAATGATTGTGTTTAACATTCCCATAAGAGCATTTCTTTTTAAACTTTTTGTCGCCATGTTCATATGATAACAAAAATCCTAAAAATAGTCAATTACTATATAATAACTAATAAAAATAGTATTTATAATTGACTATTTTTTATGCATTTGATATACTTAACACGTTAATGGAGAAATTATGCAAAAAGAATTGAAGAAATTGCCTACACACATTGCGTTTATTATTGACGGAAATGGAAGATGGGCAAAAAGTAGGGGATTAATTAGGTCGCTTGGTCACAAGGCGGGACTTAGTAGGCTAGAAAAAAATATTAAAGAGTGTTTTTATGGCTATGGAATCCCAATAGTCAGTGTTTATGCCTTTTCTACAGAAAATTGGAATAGACCGAATGACGAAGTAAACTATCTTATGGACTTATTTAGAAAATACTTAGGAAAAGGGTTTTTAAAAAAGTACCCCGAAACAAGATTTAATCTTATGGGTGATATGAGTGGACTTCCCGAAGATATTGCCAAAAAAGCAAAGAATCTTATGGATTTAACTAAAGATAGAACAAAATTTATATTAAATCTTGGCATAAACTATTCGGGTCAAGACGAACTAGTAATTGCGGTTAACAAGATTATTGAAGAAAAAATTGAACATGTCACTAGACAAGTCATATCTGACCACTTGTTCACACGTGGCCAACCACCAGTTGATTTTATGATAAGAACTAGTGGGGAACAACGTCTTAGCAACTTTATGCTATGGCAAGTTGCTTATGCGGAATTTTATTTTCCAAAAGTGCATTGGCCGGCATTTAATAGCAAACAACTTTACAAAGCACTACTTGAATACCAAAGTCGAGATAGACGATTTGGGGCTATTAAAGAAGAAAAGAAATAACGACTTTAATTATGAATATTGAAAAAGTAAAAAAGTATTACATAGCCAATAGACTAGTTTTTAATTGCGGACTGCTTGCAATACTTTTTTTTGTTAATTGTTTCGTTCCAAAATTCTCATATCTTGCATTTTTTTTGGTACTAGTTGCGATAATATTTGACAAACGTCAATACGGTTTCTCTTACCTTGTTTTCTGCGTTCCATTTTGTGGGATTGACGATTATTTGGGAGTATATTTATTATTTGGTTGCGTTTTGGCGTTTTTGATTAAGAACTATATTATTATGTTGTTCTTTGATAAAAAACGATTTAGTCTGTATGTGCTACTTAGCATACTGGCATTTACAATTTATTCATTGCTCCCAATTGGCGAGTATAACTCGATGCTTGTGCTAAAATTAGGGATAAGTGTAGGGCTTGTTCTGCTAATATATTTATTTACAAACTACAAAGAAACGCTAAATCTTAAATTTAATCTAAATGTACTTGCAATAGGTCTTATTATTTCAGCGGGTTTTTATCTAACATATTTTGTATCCCCATATATACACGACAAGGTCCTTTGGGGAATGGGCGAAGATTTTATTCGTTTTTCGGCTTTGCTTATGAATCCAAATGCACTTGCTATGATTTGTGAAATTTCATTAAGTTTGCTTACAATTTTTCTTTTGCAAAACAAATTTGAATGGAATGACATTATTGCTTACATAATCTTTGCGGTTCTTGGACTTTCAACTTTCTCAAAGACATTTATGATTCTTTTTGGAATTTTGCTTTTGATACTTTTGGGCTATTTGATTCGCAGATACAAATGGAAGATTACTTGGTTAATTGTCTTGATTTGCGTTGTGCTGATTTTAATGGTTGTCGTCAAGGGTGACTTTTTGTCCACTTATCTTAATAGATTTGTGGGCGGTTGGGGAACTGACATGAAAGGCAACAACAAGTTTATTGATATTATGACTACTGGTAGATACAAACTTTGGACAACAGTTGTTACCTATATGTTCGAAAATCCAATTGTTATAGTTTTTGGTCGTGGCTTTGGTGCTGGTTTGGTTGCATCAATGTCCGCACATAATTTCTATATATCTCTAATTTACCAATTGGGGTTGGTGGGGTCTTTGTTATTTGTACTTATGTTTGTGATGCTAATTGTAGATTACAAACTCAAAAACCCAGAATCTAAATTTAAATATTCATATTTAGTTCCAATAGTTGTTTTGGGTTTGCTTATGATGGTTGAGGATTTATTCTTGTATGTCTATTAAAAAACCTTTTTAAAAAATTACAAAAAACAAAAAAACTTGTTTATACAAAACAAGTTTTTTTAATTTTAAAACTAATTTAACTTAAGCCAAAATTGTAATATCTCTTGCGATTATCATTGTAACAAGGTCGATAATGTAAAAGATTGGAGCTAAGATTATGTTTAGAATAATTCCTAGAATATTTCCCCTTTGTGCTCTAGTAATAATTCCACAAATAACATTTGTGACAGGAATGATTGCCAATATTAAACAAACTACCCAGCTTAGACCAAAGTATCTTTTTGTACTTGCCATAATACTCTCCTTAAATTTTAATTTTAAATAAATGCGTTTATATTTTATACAAATTGTCGAAAGTTGTCAATCTATTTTGAGTTGTTTTTGGAAACTTACGATATTCATCAAAAATTCAAACCCCAAAGAAATTTGTATAGTGTAATTAACAATATATTTTATGACATTACAATATTTTTTATGACAAAAAATAGCGAAGTTCAAAGCATGCCACAAGGAGTACTTATTCTTTCGCTATTATTTAGATTATAATGTAGTTGTATTTGTGGCGTTGACAATTATTGTCGAAAAACCACATCTATTTACAATTACAAATGGGTTGGCACAAGGGCAAGTGAATCTACAACCATTGCATCCGCAACCCGTGTTAAATCTTGCCATATCTATTTCTCCTAATGTTTTTTAGACAAAGCATACCCCTTAGATGATATTAATTTTGTCTACTTCATAGTATGCAAATTTCTTGTTTGTGTGTTTGTCTTTTTTGGAATTTAAAATAAACTTTGATTATTCTCTTTGGGAATAACTGGATTATGAAGGATTAAAAAAGTTTTAAAAACTTAAAACCTTGTTTTTTAAGATTTGAACCAAAACTGTTGACATAAAGATATGTCCATGCTAAAATTACATTAGTTTCAAAATGCTAAGATAATGTATTTTAGTAGTTTGTGTAATACTTAAATTTTCCAGAGACAAATTACCACCGGCTGAAAGTAATTTGAAGTTAGTACACATTCGAATTTCGCACATTGGAGTTGCTAGTAGGGAATGACTAGACGGGTTGGTTTGCCGTGATACAAACTGAAATTGAGAAAAGGTTTAACCTTTTGAACTAGGGTGGTACCACGATTAAAATTCGTCCCTATGGCATATGTCCATAGGGATTTTTTTTGAAAAGGAGAGATTATGACAAAGATTGAAGAAATTTTACAAAAGTTCCAAAACAAAATTGATGATGCAAAATCCAACGAAGACTTGGATAGCCTAAGACTTGAATTTTTGGGTAAAAATGGTCAAGTAACCGATGCAATGAAACAAATTAAGGATATTCCAAATGACCAAAAAAAGTCCTATGGTGAAGCGGTTAACAAACTAAAAGTTACAATTGAAAATGGACTTCAAAACCTAAAAGACAAAATTCAAAGAAAGATGCTTGAGAGCAAACTAAAAAATACAAAACGTGTTGATTTAACAGTGCCATATTCCAAAGAAATGGGGAGTTTGCACCCAATTACAATTGCTTCCAAAAAGGTTATTGAAGTATTTAGGTCAATGGGTTTTATTGTTGAAGACGGATTTGAAGTTGAAACCGAATACAACAACTTTGAAGCGGTGAACGTTCCAAAAGACCACCCAGCAAGAGATACTCAAGATACCTTCTGGCTAGACAATGGTCAAGTCCTTAGAACTCACACTTCGGCAAACCAAAATAGAGTTATGAAGAAATACGGCGCACCACTAAGAGCCATTTTCCCAGGTAGGTGTTACCGTAATGAAGCGGTTGATGCGTCTCACGACACAACTTTTTGGCAATGCGAAGGCATGGTGATTGACGAAAATATTAATATTGCCAATCTAATTTTCTTTATGAAAACAATGCTAACCGAAGTTTTCGGCAAGGAAATTGATGTAAGACTAAGACCGGGATTTTTCCCATTTACCGAACCTAGTTTTGAACTTGATTGCTCGTGTCCATATTGTGGCGGAAAGGGTTGCAAAGTTTGTAAACAAGGTGGCTGGATAGAACTTTGCCCATGTGGAATGATTCATCCCGAAGTTCTCAAAATGGGCGGAATTGATACAAATAAATACCAAGGTTTTGCATTTGGTTTGGGACTAAGTAGACTCGCCATGATGAACAAAAATATTTCAACTATTAGAGTAATGAATGGTTGCAAACTCAAAGAATTAAAACAAGCAAAAATTAAGTAAGGAGTAAATTATGTATATTTCATTAAATTGGATAAAAGACTTTGTTGATTTGGACGGCATAGACATTATTAATCTTATTAAAAATAGATTTACTCTTGCTGTTGCCGAAATCGAAGGAATTGAAGAAAAGGGCAAAGACTTAAGTGGTGTCGTAACCGCCAAAATTCTTAGTGTTGAAAACCACCCAAAGTCTAATAAACTGCATATTCTCAAAGTGGATAAGGGTGACGAAATTGTAGATATAGTTTGCGGTGCTCCAAATGTAAGAGTTGGCATGATTGTGCCTTTGGCAACAATTGGGGCAACGATTGGTGGCATGACAATTGCACCTGCGAATTTGGCGGGAGTTATGTCTAATGGAATGTGTTGTAGTGCCAAAGAACTTGGAATTTCTGATGACCATAGTGGACTTTATGAGTTTGATGCTGACACAAAATTGGGTGTTGATGTCAAGGAAATTTTGCCTATTGAAGATATTGTTTTTGAAATAGACAACAAGAGTTTGACGAATAGACCTGACCTTTGGGGACATTACGGAATTGCAAGAGAGATTTCGGCATTAACCAAAAGGCCACTCAAAAAACTTGACGTGTTTGAAAAAGACACATCAAATTTGGACAAGTTGGATATAAAAGTTAATTCGGATACTTGTTTTAGATATACATCTGCTACAATGTCTGGAATTTCCAAAAATGCATCTCCAATGGAAATTCAAATTAGACTTTTCTATACCGGCATGAGAGCAATTAATATGCTTGCCGATGTTACTAATTATGTAATGCTAGAACTTGGTCAACCAATGCATGCGTTTAATAATGAATTGGTCAAAAGTATTGAAGTCAAGAATGTTGAAAGCGATACAAAATTTGTGACTCTCGACAATACCGAAAGAGTACTTCCAAAGGATACAATGGTTATTCTTGGAGATGGTAAAATCTCAGCAGTTGCGGGAGTAATGGGTGGACTTGATAGTGAAATTAAGGATAATACAAATAGTGTGCTTATTGAATCTGCATGTTTTCATCCTGCCAAGGTTAGACGTACAGCAACCGCTTTGGGACTAAGAACCGAAGCAAGTGCTAGATACGAAAAATCTCTTGACCCAAAACTTACTATGACCGCTCTTGCTCGTTATATTTATCTTGTTCAAAAGATAGATGATGGTGCAGTGGTGACTTCAGATATAACCGATGTTTACAACTTCCATTATGACAAAAAGACAATTGATATTTCCATGGGGTATATCAATAATTACATGGGTGTTGAACTTGACGAAGAGTTTGTGGTAAGCACTCTTAAATCTCTTGAATTTGGTGTAACGCAATTAGGCGGTGGCAACTTGCAAATTGATGTTCCGTCTTTTAGAGCGACAAAAGATATTCAAGGAAAACCAGATATTGTCGAAGAAGTTGGTCGTATTTATGGCTACGATAATATTAAGCCAAAGAGTTGTAACATGGATGTTATTCCAGTAGATTTACAACGAAAAATTGCCGATGAATATGATATTAAATATACACTTGCTACCAAGTTTAATCTAAGCGAAATCCATACATATTTGTGGTATGATTACGAGACAAACAAAATGCTTGGAATCAAACCTACTAGTTATCTTAGAGTTATTAATTCGTTGCAAAAATACAATGACGAATTGCGTTCAACTCTTGTTCCTTCTCAACTCAAAGCGGTCATTGACAACAAGGAAGACTATAGCGACTTTGGTGTATTTGAAATAGGCAGTGCGGTTGTTGGACTTGATGGAAACAACCAAAGTATTGAACACAAAAAATTATGTGTAACTTTGTATAACAAAAACGAGAATGTACAAAGACTAGTTGAACTCAAAGAGATGCTAGAATATACTTGTAACGAAGTTCTTTTGACACCTATCAAATTTGTTAAATCTGAGTCAAAAGACGATTATATGTCACCTATTAATTATTATGATATTTATTCAGGAGACTTAAATATTGGATTTATTGGAATGATTCATCCAGCAACTAGTAGTCTTATTGGCAAGTGTCAAATTGTAACTGCTGAGATTGATTTTACAAAACTCATCACTGTTCCAAAACAAGTAGTTTCATTCGAGACAGTATCTAAGTATCCAGTAAGCGAACTTGACTTTAACTTCCTAATAAACAAAAATATGAATTATAGCGAGATTGAAAAAATTGCAAATTCTATAAATTCAGATATTAATTACAAAGTATCTTTGCTTGATATTTTTGATAACAACAATGATTATTTGAGTTATACTCTTCATTATGTAATAGGTAGGGCAGATAGAACTCTATCTGGCGAAGAGATTGAAAACTTCCACAAGTTAGTTATAGATACTTTTGCAAAAAATGATATTAGTCTTAAGATGTAAAAAAAGACCTTCAGTATTTTGACTGGAGGTCTTTTTTTGACATTAAATCAAGGCATTTTTTTGAGTGTTTTGAAATACAAATCTTTGTATTTTTTGCCGTCCATATATGTAACAACTAGTGTGTTAGGTTTTTGGGTTATATCAAAATTAAGGACGGCGGTTTTTTCTTTTTTTAAGAAATTAACATAAGTATACATTTCTTCAGTTTCAAAGATTTTTGGATTGATTGCATATGCAACGGCACAAGCATCGTGAGATGCAATTCCAACTGCTACGTGAGTATCTTTGTAACTCTTGTAAATTTCGTGTAGCATGTGACCAGTCTTACCCAATTTGTCTGTCTTTGCAATTTCTTTGCGGTTAAGATAGGCATAATGACCATGGTCGCTAGGACAAACAACAAGTTTAACTCCCGACTTCCAAACCACATCAGTGGCTTCGGGGTCTTGCATTACATTAAAACCTATATATCTATGGCTTTGATTGTCAAGAAGCAGTCCGCCACTAAACAAGATGTAATCAATTTTTTCTTTGACTTCGGGATATTTCATAAGTAGCATGGCAATATTGGTTACCGGCCCCAAAGCGATTATTATTATCTTTTTGTCTGCATTAACTAGGACTTCGTGCATTTTTTCAACCGCATTTTCTTTGCAAGGCTTGAGTTCGCATTTTGGGAACTTCCAATCCCCAAGTCCAGATTTTCCATGTGCTTGAATTGTATTATCTTTTTGTCTAGCAATAGGCTTTTCCGCGCCAACGGCAACAGGAATATTTCTAACGTCAATTGCTTGCAAAAAGTTAAGGGTGTTTTTTGTAATCTTGTCTATGGTAACATTTCCACATACAGTGGTTATAAGTTTTATGTTTAGTTGTTTTGAATATGTTGCAAGTGCAAGCGCTATTGCATCATCAATTCCTGGGTCACAATCTATTATTATGTCTTTTTTCATAAGTATGCTCCTTTAATTTAAAAATAACTAGTAAAATTTAGTGTTATATTCGAAAGATACAACTAGTATATATTAGTTTTTGAAAATTTCAAAACATTTAAAATAATTTTTTCGTTGCACATTGTTTGACAAACTTGAGTATTTTATATAAAAATATAATTAGTTTAAGGATAGGTACTATAGGAGAATTATGGCAAAAAGATTAACAAAAAGACAAAAACAAAAAGTTGGCAGGTTTGTAGAAAAAAATATTGTGCTTGTTACAATTTTGTTAATTATAATTGTTGGACTATTGTTCTTTGCTTATTACAAAGGTTGGTTTGATAAACTTTTCAAAAAACACGAAGAACCAACTCTATCTACGGCGGGTGGATATACAACAGAAGTTGGCACACTCAAAGATATAAAAGTTAATTTTTTGGATGTTGGGCAGGGAGACGCTATGATAATTGAACTTCCCGATGGCAAAAATATGATAATTGATAGCGGAGACAAAAGTAATAATGCAAAAAATGCAATTAAGAATTTTGCTGATAGTAAGAATATTCAAAAGTTTGATTATTTGCTTTTGACTCATGCTGATTCTGACCATGTAGGGAATATGTCGTGGGTAATTGATACTTATGAAATAAAGTATATATTTAGGCCAAATAATTATAGCGATAATTCCATAAGTTCGAGTTTGCCTAGCGACTTTAATACAAAAACCGAAGGCGGATACAAAGCGATTTCCGATGCCTATGCAAACTTTATGGTGTCTGCTTACAACGAAAGATGTCCAGTTGAAATTGTTAATAAAGATAGTGATTTTTCAAATAAGATTGTGTTTAATGGAGTGGAATATTCTTATACTTTTGACTTTTTGACGCCGATTGCGGACAAATTACAAGTTCAATATTCTGACTCAAATAATTATTCCCCGCTAGTCATGCTAAAATATAGGGACAAAACAATTATGTTTACTGGCGATGCCGAAGAAAAAATGCTTGCTGAATATGTGGAAACATATGGAAGTTCAAACAATGTAGATGTTTTGAAAGTGGGTCATCATGGAAGCAAGAATGCCACAACTTCTGAATTTATTGAATCAATTGACCCCGAATATGCTGTTATTCAATGTGGGCTTAAAAACAGATTTGAACACCCACATGTTGAGACTTTGAATATTTTGTCCGGATATGATAGCAATCTCAAAGTTTATAGAAATGATACAAACGGACTAATTACGCTAAACTTGGGAAGTGACTTAAAATTTGATTTGGAAAATCCAGATGTAACTTACAACTTTACGAGTGGCAAAAATATGCCAACTACTCTATCGCTTCCGTTTGAAAAGTATTTGAAAAATAGACAATTGTTGGTTGCATAAAGGGGGAATATTATGTATTTAATTGGTGTAGATATTGGCGGAACAAATTTGAAAATTGGACTTATTAAAAATAAAGTCATAATAGATAAGATAGTAGAGACGACTGACAAAAATTCTCTTGTACAACAAGTCAAAAACCTTATTGCCTTGATAATTGCCAAAAATAATTTAAAAACATGTGATATACAAAAACTTGGTGTCGGTTGTCCGGGGATTGTGATTGACGGGATAGTTAAGGAAAGTGCTAATTTAAATTTATTTAATTGTAATTTGGCTGAAATATTGACTAATCATTTTGGAATAAAAACTTATGTCAAAAATGATGCAGATATGGCAGTTCTTGCCGAACATACACTTGGTGCTGGCAAAGGATATGAAAATATACTTTTGATTACAATTGGCACTGGAATTGGTGGCGGAATTATTATTAACAACAAATTGTATACAGGAACTGGTGGTGCGGGAGAACTAGGACATGTTACTATGTATAACAACGGAATTACTTGCAACTGTGGAAGACGCGGTTGTGCTGAAAAATATTTATCCGCCGTTGCTTTGGTCAAAAGAGCAAAGGAAATTATAAACAACATGCCGTCTGAACTTAGTAGTCAAGAAAATTTAACTGCCAGTTCGATTGAAAAAGCATATTTAAATGGCGACGAGTGTGCCAAAAAAATTGTGGACGAATATGCTTATGACCTATCTGAATATCTACTAAATCTATGTAATATCTTCCGTCCAAATGCAATTTTTGTGGGTGGCGGACTATCTTATGCTCCTAAAATTATAGAAAAAACTGTTTCTTTATGCAAAAATAAACATTTTGGATACAAAAATTCCAACGAAGTTTTGATAACTTCTGCCAAATTAGGCAATGATGCTGGCATTTTAGGGGTGGTTTCTGTAAACTAATTTTTGGATATTTTGAGTATTCAAATATAAAAACAATCAAAAGTAGCCAATATTTAAAGTTGACTACTTTTTTTTACATTTTTTTTATAATTATAACAAATTTTGCAAGAAAATTTATTTTATTTTTGTGATAAAAAATGCTTGACGAAACACAATATATAGTGATAACCTAAATGCAGAAACACAATATATACGTTTTGACAACAATTTGTGTAACTAACAAAATATAACTTATTTAAGGAGAACAATATGATTACCAAAGTTAGAAAAAGAGACGGAAGATTAGTTGATTATGATATTGGCAAGGTTGAGAATGCTATAGCCAAGGCTATGATATCGCTAGGAGATGGCGAAATCAAAGACTGCAAGAAAATGGCAAAAATAACCGAACTTAATCTTATGGAACAATTTGAAGACAAAATTCCTAGTGTAGAAGACATTCAAGACATAGTTGAAAGGGTTCTTATGACCAATGGCTATGAAAATGTTGCCAAAGCTTATATATTATATAGACGCGACCATGAGAAAGTTAGAAATATTCAAAATACAATGATGGACTACAAACAAACAGTTGACAAGTATCTTAACTTTGCCGATTGGAGAGTTAAGGAAAATTCAACAGTGACATATTCTGTTGGTGGATTAATTCTTAGCAACTCAGGCGCAATCACTGCTAACTATTGGCTAAGCGAAGTATATGACAAAGAAATCGAACAGGCACACAAAAATGCAGATATTCATATCCACGATTTGAGTATGCTTACTGGATACTGTGCAGGTTGGAGTTTGAAACAACTTATTATGGAAGGTCTTGGCGGAGTTCCTGGAAAGATTACATCAAAGCCAGCAGGACACTTGTCTACTCTTTGCAACCAAATGGTTAATTTTTTGGGCATAATGCAAAATGAATGGGCGGGTGCTCAAGCATTTTCGTCTTTTGATACTTATCTTGCGCCTTTTGTCAAGATAGACAATTTGAGTTATAAAGAAGTTAAACAATGTATTCAGAGTTTTATTTATGGTGTTAATACTCCATCAAGATGGGGAACTCAAGCGCCATTTACAAACATAACTCTTGACTGGGTTGTTCCAAATGACTTGGCTGAACTCAATGCAATTGTTGGTGGCAAAGAACAAAACTTTAAGTACAAAGATTGTCAAAAAGAAATGGCAATGGTTAACAAAGCATTTATTGAAATTATGATTGAGGGCGATGCTAATGGCAGAGGATTCCAGTATCCAATTCCTACTTACTCAATAACTCGTGATTTTGATTGGTCAGAGACCGAAAATAACAAATTATTATTTGAAATGACAACCAAGTATGGCACACCATATTTTTCAAATTACATCAACTCAGATATGGAACCTAGCGATGTAAGAAGTATGTGCTGTAGACTAAGACTAGACCTAAGAGAACTAAGAAAAAAATCGGGTGGTTTCTTTGGTTCGGGCGAAAGCACGGGCAGTGTTGGCGTTGTTACAATTAATATGCCAAGAATAGCATATTTATCTAAGACCGAAGACGAGTTCTTTGATAGACTAGATAAGATGATGGATATTTCAGCAAGGTCACTCAAAACCAAGAGAGAAATTATAACCAAACTTTTGGAATATGGTCTATATCCTTATACAAAGAGATATTTGGGAACATTTAACAATCACTTCTCAACAATTGGACTTGTTGGAATGAACGAAGCATGTCTAAATGCGATTTGGATTGGCGAAGATTTGACTCATAAGTCAGCTCAAGAGTTTACTAAAAAAGTTCTTAATCATATGAGAGATAGACTAAGTGATTATCAAGAAAAGTATGGAGACTTATATAACTTGGAAGCAACTCCAGCCGAAAGTACTTCATATAGACTTGCAAAACACGATAGAGAAAGATATCCAGACATCATTACTGCTAGCAAAGATAACAATGTTCCATACTACACAAATAGTTCGCATTTGCCAGTAGGCTTTACATCAGATATTTTTGAAGCATTGGATATTCAAGACGAACTTCAAACTTTGTATACATCAGGTACAGTATTCCATGCTTTCTTGGGTGAAAAATTGGAAGACTGGAAGGTTACTATGAATTTGGTTAGAAAAATTGCCGAAAACTACAAACTTCCATACTACACAATTTCTCCAACATATTCAGTGTGCAAGACACATGGTTATTTGTCAGGTGAACATTTCAATTGCCCAGAATGTGGTGCTCCAGCCGAAGTATATTCGAGAATAACTGGATATTATAGACCAGTTCAAAACTGGAACGACGGAAAGTCCGAAGAATTCAAAGAAAGAAAAACTTATGATATTGCAAATAGCAAACTCAAAACAAAACTAAGTGGTGAGGCTTGTGAATGCAAAGATTGTAATGAACAAAAATTAGAAAATATTACTTTGTTCTCTACAAAAACTTGTCCAAATTGCAAAATGGCAAAAATGCTACTTGACAAAGCTAAAATCAAATATGACGTTGTTGATGCCGAAGACAATGCAGAGTTTACAAAAGCATGTGGGGTAACCAAAGCACCAACTCTACTTGTTCCAACCAAAGACGGTGTTCAAGTTTATGATAACGCCAGTGAAATAAGACGTTATATTGAAGAAAGGAAATAAAATGTACGACATAATAGTAATAGGTGGCGGAATGGCGGGCATGACAGCCTGCCTGTATGCTTTGCGAAACAACAAAAAGACTTTGCTTATCGAAAATTCAAGCATAGGTGGTCAAATAGCACAATCTCCCAAAGTTGAAAATTATCCAACCAAAAAACAAGTTTCGGGCGAGAAACTAAGTGAAGAGTTGTTTGACCAAATAAGCGAACTTGGTGTAGAATTTGAGTTTGATAATATATCCAAAATCGAAAAACAAGACAGAGTATTTACTCTTACTGGAGAGTTTGGTCAGTATCAAGGATATTCGGTTATAATCGCAAATGGAGTCAAGCACCGAAAACTCAAATTGCCAAACGAGGACAAATTAATAGGCCATGGAGTTTATTATTGTGCAATTTGCGATGGTCCATTTTACAAAGACAAAGAAGTTACTCTAGTGGGCGACGGGAACACTGCTTTGCAATATGCTTTGTTGCTAAGTGACATATGTTCCAAGGTTAATTTGGTTATTATGTTTGATAAGTTTTTTGGTGACCAAGCACTTGTTGATTTGGTTGAAAACAAACCAAATATAAATATAATTAGAAACTCAAAAACTGTTGAACTCAAAGGCGATAGCGAACTTAATTCAATAGTGTTTGAAAAGTCTGACAAAACTCAGTTTGAAATAAGTAAAACTCCTTTGTTTGTTGCAATTGGTCAAATTCCAGATAACAAAAAATTTGAAAACTTGGCGGATTTGGACGAATTTGGATATTTCGACTCAGATGAGACCACAAAGACCAAAACCGAAGGATTGTTTGTGGCGGGCGACACTCGAAAGAAGTCGGTTAGACAAGTAACAACAGCAATGTGCGATGGGGCAATTTCTGCAACACAGGCATGTAATTATTTGCATTCAATTAAATAAAGAAAAAACATTATGTATTCTAACAATTTTTGTTAAGACGCATAATGTTTTTTTTGTTAGTAACCTCTAAGTAGAGTATTAGGAATGTATTTCTTGAGATACTCTTGATATTCTATTGCTTTTGACTTTGGAACTTCCGTTAGTCCACTAGACAAACAATTTCCCGAGTCGATGAATTTTTGCAAACAATATTTTTTTGCACCACATATTAATTTTGCTATTTGTTTGATGTCATCAAAAGAGTGCAGTTCATTTACAAGTGTGGTTCTAAATTCATAATCAATCCCGCAGTTCATTATATACTTGATACTCTCAGAAATTCTACTCATATCATAATCTTTGCCAATTGTTTTGGCGTAATCGAGTAGGGAGTTTTTGATATCCATAGCGATATAATCAATAAGTTCGTTTTCAACCAGAAATTTAATCATTTCAGGATTTGTTCCATTTGTATCAAGTTTGATTGAGTACCCTATATTTTTTATAGTTTTGATAAAGTCGGGCAAATCGTTATACAAAGTAGGCTCTCCACCACTTATACAAACCCCGTCAATAAGTCCAAACCTTTTTTTCAAATAACTAAGCACGTCTTCACTATCTATTTCGGGTTCAAGATTTTTGACCAACCCTGCATTGTGACAAAAAGGGCATGCAAAATTACAACCACTAACAAAAATTGTAGCAGTTATATGTCCGTCATAATCTACCAAAGATAATTTTTGAAATCCAGATATTTTCATACTTTTATTTTAACAAAAAAATTAAAATTTGTCATATAATTTTGGTGTTGAATATTTAAAAATGTACATGAAAGAATATAACCATAATTTTTTTGGCATAAACGATTAAAATGGTGAAAAAAATACTATGCTGTCAATAGAAAATTGTAGTTATCAAATTTATAAATGTACACATAAACATACTTTGATTTATTTCACAAATGTATTTTTTTTTGATAAAATGAAAAAGTAGAAATTTTAACCATGGAGTTTAAATGAAAGAATATCATAATTTGTCTATAGAAGAGACATATCAAAAATTAAATTCTAGCGAAAAAGGTCTTAGTCAAGAAGAAGCCGAAGCGAGACTTTCAAGATATGGAAAAAATGCTTTGGAAGAGGGAAAATCGAAATCGTGGCTTCAAAGATTTTTTGCTCAGATGAAAGACTTGATGATAATAGTTTTGTTATTTGCTGCACTTATTTCGGCGATTATTGCTATTATAGAAAAGAACTACACCGAACTTATTGATAGCGGAATAATTCTTTTGATAGTAATTGTCAATGCGGTAATCGGAACTGTTCAGGAAAGCAAAGCCGACCAAGCGATGAAAGAACTGACCAAAATGAACAAACCCAATGCCAAAGTTTTGAGAAATGGCGAAATTACAAAAATAAAATGTGAAGATATAGTTATAGGCGATATAGTTATTTTGGAAGCAGGCGACGTAGTGCCAGCCGACCTAAGACTAACTCTAACAAAATCACTCAAAATCCAAGAGTCAACCTTGACCGGAGAAAGTGTTCCTAGCGAAAAAGATTGTTCAGTATTATTAGACGATGCAACACCTTTGGGTGATAGAAAAAATATGGCATATAGCACAGGTGTTGTAACTTATGGCAGGGGAATGGGTGTTGTCGTGGACACTGGCATGAAGACCGAAGTTGGAAAAATTGCAGGAATGCTAAACACTCAAGAAAAGAGCGATACCCCACTTCAAAAGCAACTTGCCAAGACTGCCAAATTACTCTCTATAATTGTGTTAGGAATTGCTGTAGTTATATTTATAGCGGGAATAATTAATTCGCTAAGTACAAGCAAAAACCTTATTGATTCGATTATTGGTTCATTTATGACGGCAGTTGCAATAGCGGTGGCGGCTATTCCAGAAGGACTTCCTGCAGTCGTGACAATAGTGCTTGCTATTGGTGTTAAACGTATGAGTGAAAGAAAAGCAATTGTCAAAAATTTGCCAGCAGTTGAAACTTTGGGGTGTTGTGAAGTTATTTGTTCGGATAAAACCGGAACACTTACTCTTAACAAAATGACAGTTAAGGAATTTTATACCCCATCTATGGGACTATTCTACAAGGAAGAAAAAGTACTAGATAATAGTGTAAATATGCTAATTCAGGGCATGGTTCTTTGTAATGATACCGAAGAAAAAATGGACGAAGAACTTGTTGGTGACCCAACAGAAACCGCACTTGTAGCATACGCTAAAAAAATTGGCATTAATGTCAAAGAACTCAAAAGTTATGACGAAAGAATTGACGAAATTCCTTTTGATAGCAAACGAAAACTAATGACCACTGTGCATCTAAACAAAGATGACGAAAAGGTATCTTACACCAAAGGTGCTTTTGATATGCTTTTGCAACGATGTACAAAAATTTTGGTTTTAGATAAGGTTAGGAATATAACCGAAGAAGACAAGTTAGAACTCAAGAAAGCCAACAAGGAAATGGGTTCAAACGCACTAAGAGTGTTAGGCTTGGCATACAAATCAACACATCTAAATGACCACGACAAACTCGAAGAAGATTTAATCTTTGTAGGGCTTGTTGGAATGATAGACCCACCACGAAAGGAAGTAGAAGGTGCGGTTGCCACTTGTAGAAAAGCAGGCATGACAGCCATTATGATTACTGGTGACCACTTGGATACTGCGGTTGCAATTGCAACTCAAATTGGAATCTATAGAAAAGGTGACAAGGCTATAACCGGTGCCGAACTAGATAAACTCACCGACGAAGAATTCCTAAGAGACTTAAAAAAATACAAGGTTTTTGCGAGAGTTAGTCCCGAAAACAAAGTTAGAATTGTCAATGCGTACAAGACATTTAATATAATTGTTGCGATGACAGGTGATGGTGTAAACGATGCACCATCAATTAAGACTGCAGATATTGGAATTGGCATGGGGATAACGGGTACTGATGTTAGCAAGGGCGCTGCGGATATAGTTCTTGCCGACGACAACTTTGCAACCATTATTGCGGCGGTTGAAGAAGGTAGAAAAGTTTATTCTAATATCAAAAAAGCGGTTCAATATTTGTTGAGTGCAAATATAGCCGAAGTTTTGTGTTTGTTTATTACAACAATATTTTTGAAAGTAGAATTTTTGAGTGCGGTTATGATACTTTGGGTAAATTTGGTAACCGACTCCTTCCCAGCACTTGCACTTGGCTGTGAACGTGTTGAAAAAGATATAATGAACCAGCCACCACGAAAAGCAAAATCATCATTATTTGCAGGTCATACGGGAAAAAATATTTTAGTTCAAGGTATTATTCAAACCGCACTTACAATGCTATCGTTCAGTATCGGAGGATATGTTTTGAGTGACGGAATTGTTAATCACAAAGTTGCTATGACTATGGCATTTGTTACACTTTGTTTGATACAATTATTTCATAGTTATAATAGTAGGTCTCAAACACATTCATTGTTTACTTCCAATCCATTCAAAAATAGAATGTTAAATCTCGCATTTGTTGTGGGTGCTGGACTAACTGCTTTAACATTTATCCCAGCGGTTCAAACTTTCTTTGGAACAACAATGCTAAGTGTTGGCGAACTGTTTATTTCAATCGGCTGTGCTTTTGCGATAATTCCGCTTGTTGAACTCCAAAAATTCATCGAATACTTAATCAAGAGAAACAAACAAAAGAAGATACAGAATTTTGTTATAGAAGAACAAAACGAAGTAGATAGTCAAAATTAAAATTTTTTGAAGTGAACCAGATGTGTCGTTCACTTCATTTTTTTGTAGGGTTTTGCTTTGATTAAAATCATAGTTGTGATATACTAATCAAAATATTAGGAGATTCGTAATGGGCTATATAATTGTAATTGAAGGAACGGACGGTTGCGGAAAACAAACTCAGACCGAAAGACTAATCGAAAGACTAAAAAGTGATAATCATAGGGTGCTAAGACAGAGTTTTCCAAACTACTCAAGTCCTAGTAGTGAGCCTGTCAAAATGTACTTAGGGGGCGAGTTTGGAAATGACGATAACTCCTTGGATGCATATCAGGCGGGAGTGCTATTTGCAACTGATAGACTCTGCACTTATCAAAAAGACCTAAAGAAGTTTTATGATGCGGGTGGTATAATCGTTTTTGATAGATATGTAACATCAAATATGCTTCATCAAGCGGGAAAGATAAGAGATTTGTCCCAAGTAGACAAATACTGCGACTGGCTAGAAAATTTGGAGTATGACACACTTAAACTCCCACGTCCAAACAAGGTTATATTTCTAGATGTTCCGGTTGAAGTTAGTATGAGACTTGCACACGAAAGGGCGGGACTAAAGGCCAATACTCAAAAAGATATTCACGAACAAAATCCCGAACATTTGCTTCACGCATATAATTCGGGAAAGTATATGTGTCAAAAATATGGCTGGACACGAATTTCCTGTGTGGAAAATGGAAATCTTCGTAGCATCGAAGACATAGCAAATGATGTGTATAATTCTGTTAAACAAGATATAAATAATTATGAAAATAACAACTAAAAAAGGGTAGAGTATGGATTTAAAAGTTATTGCAACAACATGTATAGGTTACAACGCAGACAAATCAGAATTCGACGATTTTAGCGGGAAGTCGGCAGGGGTGTGTTATATGGCATCAACCTTTGACGATCTGATAAGCGAAGACAAATCAAAAACTGCCAAGCGTGTAATGATGACCAAATCAAATGGACACCATAGTGTTTATGACCACGAAACGATTTCGATGTATCTAAGCGATGTCCCAAAGATAGTCGCCATGGTTCTAAATAATGAACACCAGTATACAACTAGCGAAAAGTCCGCAAGATATACAAAAATGGTTATGACAGAAAAAGAAAAAGCAATTTATCAAAAATGGATAGATATTTTCAAAACCCGTATTCAAAAGAAATATAACAACGATTATCCACAATTTTTGACCCCAAGCCGAATAGAAAAACTGGCGCAAGAAAATGCCAGATATGTTTTGTCGGTGTTTACTCCAACATCGATGATTTATTCCACCACATATAGACAGTTTAACTACCTAATAGCTTTTATGCAAAACTTTGTTGACAAAGAAAACAAGTCCGACTTTGAAACCAAAGTGGCATCTGCTTTAGGCGAATTGATAACAAAATTCAAAGAAACAAGATACTATGACCCAATGCTTAGTATAAACGACAAAAATAGACACTTGAGTCTTTTTGCTGGCGACAAGGATTATGAAGAATACTTTGGCGACGTGTATTGTACTACTTACAAAGCGAGTTTTGCCGAACTAGCCCAAGCCCAAAGACATCGTACCCTAAACTATACAATGAAATTGACCGACCAGTATTATGTTCCACCTATTATTAGAGACAACGAAGATTTGACTAGACTTTGGATAGACGACATCAAATCTTTGGGGAATATCTATCCACAAGCAACGTTACTTGACGTAACCGAAATGGGCACACTAGATAATTTCATACTCAAAATGTATGAGAGAAAATGTACATTTGCACAGCTAGAGATTAATCAAATTACAAGTGAGACACTCAAAAAATACGAAAACGCTTTGCGTGTCAAAGTTCATCCACGTGCCGAAGAACTAAGAACTTATCTCAAAGGCAGTAGGTGTACGTTCCCAGACTACAAATGTGCTAGTCCATGCGGTTTCGCAGTAGGCGTTAACGAAACCCGCATGATTTAAAAATTTGATTTGCAAATTACAAGTTATATGTGAGTATTAGGAGTGATATTTGTATATGTTATATATACTTGGTATTACTTTCTAAAGTGGATGTCTTAGTACTCTAAATTAATTTTGCGACACAGGTTTTTTTCCCTAGCAAAAAAATGGTCTTAAAATTAATTTATGCGTCTTTCCGCCCACGTTCCAAATACTTTTAGTTGTCATAAAAATTTAAAATGTAAAAAAATATTTCAAAAACAAATTGGCTTATGTATGCGGGTTGAGTACTCGTGAAAAATTTGCCCCACTGTGCTGACGCAGAGTTCTCAAATTTTTCCCTGTGTCTTCCCCGCAAACCACCAAATAGGCTTTGAGTTTGTTTTTGAAATTTTTTTATTTGAAAAGTTATGATAATATAATTACACACTATTACACGTTTTTGACTTGCTAAATTGTTAGACAAAACACTATTATTTGAATTTTCTTATTTTACTAATAAAACTAATATATCCTATATAATATTGCTTTGTTAATTACATTCACAAATCAATTTGTTATTGCAAGTCCCACAACTATATCGTGGTTACATATATTGAATAAACGTCAGTTTTGCTTGAAATGACTTCATCAATTTCAGATAAACTCCCAATAATATCCGTATCGGGAAGACGCAGAAAAAGATTTTTGCGATTTCTGCAGGCGAAGCCGAAGCCTTAGCAAAAATTTTTTCGAGTACTCAACCGATACTTTAGTATGTAATGTTACATTACGTATTCAAACGATACTTTAGTTTGTTATATTAACTAAATATTAAAAAATAATAGCTAAATATAATTAATAAAAATTTCCTTTCTGCTAACTTTGTTAATTATACTTAGCAAAAAATATATTTAAACAAAAAAAACTTTACCATGCTTGGTAAAGTTTTTTTGTGTTTCCTAAACAATATTAAAATAGCATTTATAAAATTACTATGTGTCAAATTTTTAGAAATCAAATGGGTTGTTGTTGCTACCGCCATTTGGGTTAGCGGGTGCTTTTCTGAGAACCTTTTGATTACGGATACGAATGTCGTAGTAAGCCTTGCTTTCGTCAAGCTGATTAGGTAGACTGTTGTCGGCAGGGGCTTTGGACATATCATAAACCGAACACTTGTAACTAGGAGTGAATACGGCTCTAATTGGGTTACGTTGAAGAATTGAGACTATACATTCACCAGAGTTAGGTTTGAGTGCTCCAAGTTCGGCTGGATAAATAAGTGGACGAGTGTCAAGTTGAACGTTGACAGACTTGCTTTCTTTGGCACCTTCTTCGCCACCCTTGCTTACAGAGGTGGTTTCGGTCTCAACCGAAATATTACCGCAACGTTTACTAAATTCTTCCTTAGTTCCGTCGTCGTTTGATGCGATAAATATATGAATGTTACAGTTGTCTTTGACGGTCGCACTTACGTCTTGACCATACTTAATAGTAAGCTGTGCATATGATTGCAAGATTAGTGTAAAGAATATCTTACGAGATCTAGCAACAGTAATAATTGTTTCAAAATTTTCAATCTTTGGCATATTACCAAATTCATCTAGTAGGAAGTATACGGTTTTTGGTAGTTCGCCACCACGTTTGTTGGCTACATCAACTAGTATTTTGTACAATTGCGATACAAACATTGTAGCAATTGGGTGACGTGTGGTCTTTTCATCAGGAATTTTGATAAATATAGCAGTAGGCTGGTCGGTGAATGTCTTAAGGTCCATTTCGTTTACAGATGTGGCATAACATACACCCATATCACTAAACAAACCCATACGGTTTGCAACAATACCCATATAAGACATTTTGGTCTTGTCGGCATTGGTGAGTACTTGATTGGCTAGTTGTGTGGCCTTGCTGTGTTCGTCTCTGCCTTGGAAATATTCGGTCAAAGTCTTAAATGGATTGTAGGCATCATTGTCTTTGAGTGCCAAAATCTGTGCTAAGTTATAAAAATTAAATTTGTCCTTGGTCATTCCAAGTTCGGGATTTTCGCTGTCTTCAAGCATCGCAAGCATTGTTCCTAACACCAAGTCTCTAGCGCCCCTGTCCCAAATAGGGTCTTGGCTACTTTCAATTGGACACAAAACCGATGCTATGTCTTTGAGTTCTTCAAATGCTTCGGTTTTGAGAATTTGCTTAAGCGATGCTTGGTGTGAATTGAGTGTTTGTACATCCGAAAATGCAAATCCGTCAAATTCGTACCATTCGCCATAGTATACTTGACTTACACACTTTAGACTAAAGTCTCTTGGGTCATCATTGTGGTGAACAACAACTTCACGATTGAGATTCATTGCACGTTCATTGAGTTCATATGCTCTCGTCATTGGATTCCAGCATGCACTCTTAAATGGCTCTTTCAAGTCAAACGTAAGTACTCTATATCCATTCTTTCTAAGTTTCTCGCTATGGTTGTCATAAATTTCGCCCTTAGGGTCGGTTACAACAATACAAGGCTTGGCATGAGATTCACTAAGTATTTGAATGGTTGGGTCAATAAACTGTGTGGTTTTACCAGCACCAGTTGTACCAATTACAAGTGTGTGAATTGGCTTGTACATGTTGACATTAAGTCTTCCGTTAATAAGTTCTGCCCTAATTGGAATACCGATGTTGTCAGACTTGTGTAAGTCTTCATAGTAGTGAAACTTAAAATCTGGGTTGGTCTTGAGTTCTTCGTTGGTTATCCAGTGTGTATCATAGTACTTGGATATTCCACCCTTAGTTTCAACCTTGGCTTTGGGCTTTTCGTTAAACTTGAATGCATGATTGCTAAACATAATTAGCATTACAACAAGTGCAATCAAAGATATTATCATAAAGATTGACTTAAATTGCTGATTAGCAAATATCTCACCAAAATTTCCTATCTTGAGTGTTCCAAATGCAAAAAAACTAGAAACCACATACGAACCTAATACTACGCCTATTAGACATAATATAAACGCACCAAAAATTTTTTTGAATTTAGTTCCAAAACTCGCTTCATCTTTTTTCTTGTCTGCCATTTTTCCATCCTTATCTTTTTGTAAATCTCGTTTACAAAATAATATTTTCAAAGGTATATAAGTTATTTTGTATTAAATATATACAAATTTCATTAGTAGTATATATATTTTTGCTAGTTGTGTCAAACACTAGCACAAGATTACCACAAAAATTTTTATATTCAAAATAATCTATTTTTAACAATCAATGTATATAAAATCAAAAAATTTTACATATTTTTGCAAAAACTACATAATTTTAGTTGACTTGACACGAATTTTTTAATAAACTTTGGGTAAGTTAAAATAAAAAAATACGGAGAACAGAAAAAAATGAAAAACTTTTTATTTAAATTAGCAATGGCTGTTACTGGTAATAATGTTTTGAGAGAAACTACAACTCCTGAAAAAACTGATACTATGAAAAATATAGATGATGTTGTTGCAGGCGTAAACAAAATATTTAACTGGGTAATGGGTCCAATATTCACAGTACTAGGTATTGCTGCAATTGGTTATGCAATTTATCTTGGTGTTCAATATGCTAGAGCAGAAGACGCTTCTAAACGTAAAGAAGTTCAAGGAAGACTAATTGGTGCAGTTATTGGTGGTGTTATTATAGTTGCTGGTGCCGCTCTATGTTACTCTCTTGACTGGGGTGCAATTGTTAAAGGCTTCAATAAGTGGTAAAATAAAATCTAAAAAATCCCGTAAACTCGGATATTATACTATTTTGGAAACTTCATGGATAAAAACGTGTAGCAGTTAGGCATAGATTAGCTTTTTATATGTTCGCAGCTGGTTTATGCTTGTTACATACCCCAATTCTATGTTGTTTTAAATCCTGCTTTTCCTAAGCCTAGCAGGATTTTTTTGTTTTAAATGCTACAAAATCGTTTGTATCTATATAAAATCAGTTGACTAAAACCAATTTTTTTAATAAACTTTGTGTAAGTGAAAATATTTTGGAGAGTAATATGAAAAATTTATTGCTTAATATGTCAAGACTTTTGGCAAGCTACGATAGACTTGGTCAAACTGCGAGCAAAGTCAATGAAGTTTTGGAAAGTATCGTAGGGCCATGTCTTAGTGTGCTTGGCTTGTTTGCTGTAATATATGTGATTTTTCTTGGTGTTCAGTATGCCAAGTCTGAGAGTGACGAAAAACGTGCCGAAAACAAAAAAAGAATGATTAATACTCTCATTGGTGCAATTGTTTTGATACTTTTGATTACACTATGCTATGCTATTAGTTGGGATAAATTAATTCCACAAATGTTTGGATATATGAAAGGTGCTGATGCATAAGCAAAAACTAGTGTTGTTAATATTATTAGACCATTTGATTTTGTATTAATAATTTGATTTAACATTAAAATTTTACATTTTAGATTTTAAATAAAACAAAAAACTGACAAGAAATTTAATTCTTGTCTTTTTTTGTGAACTTGTGTGCCGTTAAAACTAAAGTGTACTTTAGATTTTATGAGATTTGACGACATTAATAAAATATTATTAAAAATAATATTAAAATAATTTGTTTTTTTTGTCGAAATAGGATAAGATAAATATATATATTATGTAATCTAAGTAAGTGTGCCTAAATATAATTGTACCTAACTTAAAATTCGATAAGTTTAATTAGTGTTTGTGTGCATGCTTTTGGAATATTTTTTAGGAGAAATGGGAAATGGGAATATCGGGTTTGTTATCAATACTCTCTGGACTTGGTGAGTTACTTAACAATGTTCTTAATTGGGTTTTTGGTAAGCTCATTCAGAATATAGTTGTGCCTATTGTCAAAGCTGCCATACAAGTTGTCATAACGGTTATTCAGTATTTTGGTGCGGCATTATTTTATGAATTGTCTGTGTTTATTCTCAAACTTATTGACTTTGTAGAAGTGCTATTTAGAGCATTGGCTGGACTTAGTAGTAATAATGGAAGCATGGGGGCTGGATTTTCTCTAAATGGGAAAAGTGGCGACTTGCTTTTGCAATTTATTACACACAAAGACGTTCTTGATGTATTCTTTGCTTGTGCAATTGTCGGAGTATTCCTACTTATGATTACAACTATTTTCCAAATTGTCAAAGTTGAGTATACGACTGAAGGTGCAAACAATTCCAAAACAACCATTCTTAACAAATCTTTCAAGGCTCTTGTAAATATGTTGATGATACCTATTATGGTTGTTCTCGGTGTATTTATTGGAAACCAAGTTTTGGAGCTAATTGACACAGCCACTGGTGGTGGTCAAAATGCTAGAATTAGTGGTTGTCTTTGGGTAACGTCGGCTAGTACTGCAATGCTTAATGAACAGGGGTCGCTTCTCGAAGCTTTTGAAAAAAATAGAATAAATCTGGGTGATGACGATAATGCTGGTGCGTTACTTGGTGCAGGAATAAATTTGGCAGTTGAAGAAGGATTTAAAAGTGCACTGAACGAATTGTTTGATATGAAATTAGAACTTTTTACTGACAAAGTAAAAACTGGAGACCCTACGAATAGGGATTTTATTGAACAGAGCTTTATGTCTGGGGGATTAAAATATTCAAGTGTTAAAACAGTTGTTAAATATTACAATCCATTTGAAGTAAATTACTTGGTTTTAATATTTGCAGGATGTTTGATTCTTAAGTCCTTGTTTAACTGCTGTTTTGGTATGATAGATAGACTTTATAGGTGTACAGCATTATTTATCGTCATGCCACTGGCGGTCGGCATGGCACCAGTCAAAGATAACCTTGGTTCGTGGCGAAGTAACTTTATATCCAAAGCTCTATCTGCTTATGGAATAATCATATCCATGAATATATTCTTTACAATAATCAATGTAATGCTTCAAATTGATATTTCATTTACTGGAGACTTTAAAGCACTCCCATTCCCTAATTCATTTATGGTTGGACTTGTTAAATCATTAATGATAATTGTTGGTTGTCAAATGATTACTAAACTCGCAGGAGATATGGGTAGTTACTTTGGTGGTGGCAATGCCGAAGCCGATGGTGCAGGTCTAGCCAAAGAAGCCACAGCAGGCCTACAAAAAGCCGCTGTTGTAGGTGGTGGCTTAGCTATGGGAGCTGGAAAACTTGCAATTGGTGCGGCCAAAGGGATAGCAAGCGGAGTAGGTGGAATTGCGGATAGAATCCATTCCGGTCACAAATTAAACAAAGCTGAACAAGATAAAAATGCAGCAAATAGTTACTTAAATACATATATGGATACGAATGGTATTTCAGATGCCAGCCTTAATAGTTATGCTACCGCTCAAAACAAGGTAAAAGAGTCTGATGAAACTATAAAGAAATTGGATGAAGATGATGCTGCTGCTGCCAAAGAATATGCTGAAGCAGAATCAATTTCTAAAAGTAATACTGCATCGAGAGCAGAAAAAATAGAAGCAAATAAACGTATGAAAGCAGCACAACAAAGACAGACAGATAATGCGACTGCCCGTACTAATGCTGAGAATGAAAAAGCTAAAGCGGAAAAAGTAATTAAGCATAAAGAATCCAAGAATAGTGGAATTAAAGATGCTTACGAAATGAAAATGGATGCTGATGAAGCCCAAGCACATTTTGACAATGTAAGTGCGGAAAATGAAAAGAAGAAAGCTGAAAGACAAAAAGCAAAAGTTGATAGAAAAGCAAAAGTCCATTTGGCTAGTGAAGCAGTAAGAAAAATGGCTGGTGATACATTTAATATGGGAGCTGTATGGCAAACCATGGCTCCAGGAGCATTGAAAAAACTACCTGAGCAATATCAAAAGGCTTATACTGATGCCAATAGTGTTAGTCCAGAAGGCAAACAGATGCTAGATAATGCTGCCAAAGCTAAAGCAGACAAAGCGGAAGCTGCTTATAACAAACGTAATGCGGGTTGGATTGGAGAAAGAAAAACTCAACAAGCTCAAATGATTCAAACTGCATTGGTTCAAAAAGTTGAAATTGCAAATCAAGATTTGAATAAACAATTAGATAGGTTGGCTGTAGCGTTTAACAAAGCAAAAGCATCTGGAGATGAAGATGGTGCAAAATACTATATTAATCAAATGCGTGCTTTGAATTCAAACATTGTTGCTCCTGCTAATGGTGGTAAATTTGATTTAAACAACAAATCTGAATATGAAGTGCATTTTGAAGGATTGGAAGACTTCAAAAAGAACTTGGCAGAGGCTATTAAGAGAAATGCTAAATCTAAAGAACTTGAATCTATGCTTCAAGACCAACTCAAGAAGTGGGGTGAAGAAGGTAATGTTAAGTTGTTATCTGAACTTCACAAAGCTTTGGAAGAACTTAAAAATACACTTGGCAAATAATTTTAATTAATGAATAGTTGGGGTTTTCCCCAACTATTCATAAAAATTTATGTGCATATGCACATATGAAAAATGGAGAATAAAAAATGAGATTTATTCCAAGAAAAACCAAAGTAAAAACTACGGTTTTTAGAAATTTTACAATATTTGATGTACTGCTAATGCTTGTGGGTGCGGGAATTGCTGTTGCACTTGTGACCACAAACATTTTTGACAAACTTATATACAATATATATTTGGCAGTATTCTTTTTGGCATTGTGGATAATGCTATTCTTTGAAATGGGTGACGGAATTAGGTTGTATTTTGCCTTGGTTCTAAGTTTTAGATATTTGGCATACCACAAAAAGTATAGCAAGAAAGACAAAGGCAATACAAACATCAAAAACATCATGCCATTTGACGACCTAAACACCGATAAATTCCTTAAATTTGGTGATTATTATGGAATGGTTGTTGAGATATTTCCTATGTCGTTTGGCTTGCTTGCCGAAGATAGACAAAACATGGTTATTAATTGCTTTTCGCAAGCAATACAACGTCTAAATCTAACCCAACAAATGTCAATTGTCAAGACCAAAAAACCTATGCTACTTGACAACATGGCAAGTTATGAAGACTATCGTTATAATACCTTGCAAGACATGGCAGATAGGGGGTTGTACTCAAGGGAAGAGCTTGATAGTCGTGCACCGGTATTCGAAGAGAGATTGCAGGCAATCAACTACATGAACCACACCGAAAAGATTATCAAAGACCACTATTATATTGTCGTATATGATACAGATAGAGATGCGCTTAACAATACTATCAATGGTATAGTTGCAACTTTGGAAAGTTCGGTTGCACCAATTTATACAAACATTGTTACTGGTGATGACTTGTATGTATTTATGAAATCTACCTTTTGTACAGACTTTGACGAAAGGGAAATTGAACTTATACCTATCAAGGAAAAACCAAGCTGGGTATACCCAGACGAAGTTAAATTTGGTCTTAAGACAACCAAGATTGACGGGGAAACTTTTAGAATATTTAGTGTAACAGATTATCCTATTGAAGTGCCTAATGCTTGGGCATATCCAATATTTGCTTTGGATGAAAGCAGAGTTGTGGTTAATATTAATCCAATTGATAGATACAAAGCCGAAAAAGACCTAGATAAGTCTCTTATGGAAATGGAAAACAGATTACAGAAAGACTTGAGAGCATCTATGAAAATCGAAGTGCAAAACCACGTAGATACACTCAAAGAATTGCTCAAAGGTATCAAGGGTGCAAATGAGCAACTATTTAATACGACCATTCACATTGTAGCCAAAGAATCTGTTAAAAAGGAAGTTAGGGCGATACTTAGACAAAATGGCTTTAAGTATGCCGAAAACTTTGCAAGACAAGTCGACGGATTTATATCTAGTAATATCTCTCGTTTGGACAAACTAGCCAAACAATATGGACGTGGAATCCAAACCAGTTCGCTTGCTGCATGTTTCCCATTTATCTCAACTACATTGCACGACGAAAGGGGAATTTATATAGGTTACAACCAATATCCAGTATTTGCAAACTTCTTTGCACGTAACAACGAAAGAGTTAATTCAAACATGATGATTATTGGTAAGTCTGGTTCGGGTAAATCTTATTGTACCAAGACCTTGCTTACAAACTTTGCAGCGGATAATACACGTATATTTATTCTTGACCCAGAAAACGAGTACGAAATACTTTGTCACAATCTAGGCGGAAAGATAATAGACGTTGGTAACTCGACAAATGGTATATTCAATCCATTCCACATCTATGCAACACTCGAATCCGAAGAAGGTCAGGCATCTGACGACTTTGCCGAACACTTGCAGTTTATGGAACAGTTTTATAGACTGATTTTGCCGGGAATTAATACCGATGCGTTTGAAATGCTTAACTCACTTACTGCCGAACTTTATAGGTCAAAGGGTATTGACTCTGGTGTTAATATCGCCGACCTTCAAGCATCTGACTTCCCAATTTTTGACGATATGTTGGCACTTGTTGACAGTAAACTAGAAACCGAAACCAATGAGTATCATCTCAAAAACCTACAAACAGTGCGTATGTTTATTGAGAAATTTGGAACAGGTGGACGTAACTCCAACCTATGGAATGGTTATACATCCATTAAGACTAACGAAAATTTCTGTTGTTTCTCGTTCCGTTCACTTATATCTAACCGTAACGATATTATTGCCAATGCGCAGATGCTTTTGGTATTTAAATATTTGGATAGTGAAATTATCAAAAACCGTGACTTTAACCTAAAGTATTTTGCCGACCAAGAACTCGAAGAAGACCACCGAAGAATTATAGTTGCGGTTGATGAAGCGCACGTATTCATTAACAAAAAATTCCCTATAGCGCTAGACTTTATGGCGCAAATGGCTAAACGTATTCGTAAATATAATGGTATGCAAATTATCATTACACAGAATATCAAAGACTTTGTTGGCTCCGAAGAAATTGCTCAACAAAGTACAGCGGTTATTAATGCCTGTCAGTACTCAATTATCATGTCCTTGGCACCAGCCGATATCAATGACTTGATTACACTTTATCGTAATGCCGGCGGTATCAACACCGAAGAACAGAACTCCATAGTTACCGCTCGTCGTGGTCAGTGTTTCTTAATTACTGGACCTATGAACAGAACCACCGTTCAAATCGAAGCGTTGAATGTAACCAAAGACTTGTTTAACAACCCAAATTATTTGACAGCACTTAATTCAAACATTTAAGAAAATTAACCAACGATTTCAAAACTACCAATTCTTTTGGGGGTTTTAACCAAAAAATATCGTTGGTTTTTTTGTATTTTAATATATTTATATATTAAAAAATTTGTAAAAACCACTCAAGTGTGGTAAACTAATCATGTATAAGTATGTTAGTATGCTGGGAAAGTAGTATTTTCTTAAGGCTAACGCACACATGAGTCTTACAAATTTTGTGGGGTGCAAAGTGACAATATTGAAGAAAAATGGAAACAAAAAACTAAAGAATTATTTTGATTATATTAATGATACCAAAGCCACACTCAAGTATAAAAGGGGAATTATAGCCAGTCTCAAACTCGATACCCCTTTGTTTTCGTGGCCAAAAGACAAATTAACTCTACTCAAAATCATTAATACATATCTAGCAAATATCAAATTAGACAGTCTTAATCATGATTCCGATTACGATGTTTTGGATAATCTTATCAAAGCGGTTGACGGAGTAATGGAAGACATTGAAAAGTCTGGAAAGAAATCTGACGAAGAGTCTTTGGACTCTAAGGATAAGCAATCTGATTCCAAAGTCGATACAGACGAGTCAAATACTGACGACAAGGACTCCGACGCTGACGAAAATTCCACGGAAGATTTGGAGAATGCTAAAGCTGAAAGTTCAGAGGTGACTGACCAAAATTCAAATGACGAAACCGACGTCAAAGATGACGAAAACCTAATAGGTAGCGAGTTTGAATCGGACGAAGACATGCCTGACTACGTTGACGAGAGTGAATACATCGACCTTCCCGACCAAATAAATGATATCGAAGATGTTTCGGCTAAGATGCTTGGAAACATTGTGCGAATTCTTAACTATCGTTACAAAGTTTTAAGAAAAATTGATGCACTCAAGGAAAATCGTGCGCCAGTTGAAATGGTTAACGACGAAATCGAAAAAGTTGCTGTTTATAATATCGTTCTTGGAAAGTACTTGCCAATTTTGAACAAACAAAAAGTAGTCGACACCGCCAATATTAAGACCGCTACAACAATTTTTGATGACGTTTGTCTCGAAGGCTACGAAGATGTCCCAACTGAGAAAAACATCGAAAGCGAGATTAAGAAAAACAAAGAACAACAAGATTTTGATATAGTTGCTGCACTTAGTTATGTGGGTGTTAGTGTTGACAAAGACGAACTTGGAATTTATATTGTCAAAAACACAAATAACGGAAACGGAATTAAGTATTATATCGGCAAACAAGAAAAGGCATTTGCTTTAAGCAAAAAGGCTTGTAACAAATTCCTTGATACCTTTTTAAATCAGCCGATTGAAACTCGTAAGTACATAACTCCGGGACAAGTGTTTATTGCTTACATCAACGAAGCCGAAAGAAGTTTGGGAATTAACTCACGAAGCGCTACCGAACTTAGCGATTTGTTTGGAACGATGAACAACAATCGTAATGCCAAGGCTTACTTTAAGGACGCAATACGAAAGTACAGTCGTAATGCCGAAGAGTGGAAGAACTTCCAAAAGATTTTTGAAGCCGAATACTATTCCAACAAAGACAAACGTGACGAAGGTTCAAATAGAGTTCATATCAAACAACAAGCCAAAAGACTTGTTATTGGCGATATGATGGAAGAATTTTTAAACGAAGGCGACATATTGACTGCCGACCAACTAAACATAAGCGATTATAGAATTGGGGATATTTCTAGAGATTTTGGCTTAGATATTGATTTGGACGAAATCAAAGTAAACAGGCTTAGAGTTGAGAGAATCGAAGACAACGCGTTCCGTATTATAAATGTTTTGCATTCTTCGATTCAAGATATGCGTGCGTTTGTTCAAGACATAATCGACAATTATACTGTTGATTATTTGCGTAAGGAAAAAATATTCCTTCTTCAACAAGACGACCAAAATGAATATATTACAAAAAAGAAACAATACGAAGATTTGATAGAAAAGTTGTCTTATGACAAAGCCAAAGACAGCAATCAGCAAATTGCTTATTATCAAGCGCAGATTGACGATATCACACAAAAAATAGGAAACATTGAGTATCGTGAATCCAAAGAAGATTTGATTAAATCAAAAAATAATTTTAGAATTTTGCTTCTTTATGCAAAATCTCAAAAAGAACTTGTTAAATCCAAACTTAACGATGCTTATGACAAGGCAAGTTTGTCGGGTGCAAAAGTTTCCATTGACGAAAAACTTAATATTTTGAAAGAAACATTGACCGAAGTTCCTGACATTAATTTTGCTTTTGACAAAGGTAAAGTTATGTATTATTACCAAAAGCCAAACGAAAAACCAGTTAGGCGTGAAGAGAAACTTTCACAAGTAGACAAGACAATTGAGTCCACAGCTGCACGAATTAGTGACGAAAGTCATCAAAAGATTTTGGAAGAAAACAAAATCCGTGAAGCACTCAAAAAGTCTCAAAAGGAAGAAAGAATCAAATCCGCAAATGCTTATATCAATGCTTATGGCAGTATTGTTGGCAATGCAGGCGGTGTGGGAGTACTAAATAACCTAGGTCAAAGTACTGAGTTTGCAAAATCTCCAACCTTTGCTAAGAGTATTGGCACTGTTGGTGGTGCATCTCCTATTATTCTTGGAAATAACGACGAACTTCCAACTAGAGAGACTTACGCCAAAAAAGCACCAAGCAATTTTGGTCAAAACAATATATCTAATGCTGGCACTACTAATTCAAGTTCTGAGAGTTCAAATACAAGTGCTGGTGGCAATTCTGGGTCGGGAACGGCTAGTGGTTCTAATGCAAATGCTGGCTCTCAATTTGGTCAAGGCACACAAGCAAGCGGTGGCGGTCAAGTTGGTGGTGTAGTGAGTGCTATGCCGGGAGTTGTTGGAATGGGTGCTCCAACTGGAGTCGTTGGAATGGCTCCAATGGGATATATGATGCCAAATATGCAAGTTCCAAATCCACCAATGTACAATAGAGACTATCAGGCTTTTGATATGTTAAGTGAGGGGATTGAACCTTGTGTTATTCCGTTTGTTGTTGGATTTGAAAACAAAGGTGTAACAACATATGGAAATTACTTAGAAGATTATGCAACTTATGATAGATACAAATTCTTGTTGCTCACAAACAACAACATTTTGTACTCATATTTGGAGACCAAAAAAGCTCAAATTCAAACCCCAGAACAAATTATTTCTGATATGCACATTCGTTATGTCAAAAATGCTATGGCAAAATCTGGTCTTAGCACTCTTGATAGTAATTTGGCTGTGTTTGATTACAAATCGGATTTAAGAAAATTCTTGACTAAGTATGTTCCACAAAATATGCTTGATATTGTAATTAGTGATTATAATGATTTGGTAAGTTCGGTTAACTTTGACCTTCTCAAAGATGTAATAGAACACAAATTCCAAGGCGATTTGGAATCCTATGTTCCAGAAAAAATTAAATCGGGTGCTATTAAAAGCTGTGAGTTAATTGCAACACTTGTCAAGACAATTTCGGCAGATGTAAATGTTAGACGCACTTATGAAGAATATTCAAGCAAGATGAAACAAACTTATGTAAGTTCGCTTATTACTCGTATCGAAAACAACGAAATTCCATCTGTTAAGATTGACAAAGAACAAATTCAAAGCAGACTACTTGACTATTTGAGTTTTTCTATTAAGGGACAGAATGTTATCATTCAAAACGAAGATAACAAGGATAGTGGTCTTGGGACTTATCCACGTAGCATTTACTTTAAACAAAAAGAAAATGCAGATACAAACATCAAGTTTAACAAAGTTCTATCTTACGAACAAAACGACATTGTTACAACTCGAAACGAAGATATGGATTTGAAGAGTGATGTAACTAATTTGTTTGGTGTGCTATATAAATTCAATGGCGGATACAACAAGTTACTTCTTAAACTCAAACCATATTATTTGACTTCGGGCGTCAAGTTTATGGAAAACTTGGTTGACGCATTAAGAGAAAAAATTGATGTCAAGGCGACAGTTTTGTACGAAGAAACCAAAACTCCAATTGTTCCTTTGGTTAAGTTTGCCAGCAAGGAAAAAGAAAAACGTGACGAAAGCGAAGCAAATTACAACTACGATGACGACAAATGGTATGTCCGCCCAGGCTTTGTACTAGACAAAACAAGACTTCTTGATTTTGCGTTACTACTTGCATTTGGCAGAAAATATGCTCTCGAAAAAGACAAAACTCATCTCAAAGAAGATTTTTATGAAAAAGATATTTTGAGTTTAAGCAAGATTAACTCATATTTTAGCGATTTGTCCGAAGACGTTAGACTCGAAATTACTTCGGTTATTCGTAATGTTATGATGTCAAGATGCGAAAGATATATCGACTTTATTGATGCTATTAATGACGATGCATCACTATATTTCAATCGTATGCTTTATATCAATCGTATGCTTATGGAATCGAACAGTTTTGATAGAAAAACTACCGATGAAAAGAAAGAAACAGTTGAAACTTTGGAAAGTGGATTTAATACTATGAGTGAAGACTTGGTTAATCCTCATCCCGAAATTTATAGTTCAATTGACGAAATTGAGCATTACGAAAGATTATTTATGTATTTTGCACTTAATGACTTATTTGAAAAGTATGGCGAAGACAAACGAATTGTTTGTCCCGAACTCGAAGAATTCTTTGCGGATAAGAAAAAGGAATTAAGAACAACCCTACTTGCTCAAATAAGAGACAAAGAATATATAAATGGTTATGAACTTGAAATGGCTGAGTACTTTGAGCTTAACACCGAAAAAGTTGTAACTATGGAAGAAAAGCAGAAACAAGAAGTTGAGACTCAAGAAGATGAACAAAAAGAACGCATCAAAATCAAAAACATTGACGTAATTTTCAAAGGTATTTATGATGGCTTTGAAAAAGCAGTCAAAGATGACAAATACGTATCTTTGCAAGACACAATAGACAAACTAAGACAAATTTTGGGTCTTTGTGGAACTTTGCCAAGTATTGATAGCGAAGAAAAAGACTTGGAAATTGCACTCCCTAACAACCAAACAATTAGATGTAATATCAAAGGTTTTATCGAACAATATTTGTTTAGATTTATTATAGACAAAGAACACGAATTAGGACCATTTGCTTATGTTGTCAAGGAACTCGAAGCAACCGAAGAATTTTCCGAAATTGTTAAGAATTTGGAAGAAGTAGCAAATATACTTAACTCCGAAGAGTTAGGCATAAATCTTATTGCCAAGTTCTCTTCGATTAATTTGAGTAACAACGGAAATATCTTCAAAATTGGAGATAATATTTCAACAGTAGTCGAAACAGTCAATAGACTCAAAACTCCAACAGATATGCAAAAAGCACTTAATCGTGACGTGTTCTATCGTGAAGGGGTTTCGTCTTGTCAAAAGGCTTTTGAACAATACTTTAATAGAAGAAAATTGGAAAATATGCAATAGTTTATAGAATGCACAAAAATTAATTTAAGGCGGTCAAAATAATGGCAAAAGAAAAATTAGAGTTAGACGCACAAAAACTTCTCAAAAAATTGGTGAAGTATTCAAAGCATACTTATGATAGAGTAGATACTTTTTACTTGGGTGAAAAGGAAGCGACTTTGGGACAAAAAATTAAAAAGGACACCAAATATGATAGATTGTCAACTTGGTCAAACAACAAAGTCGAACTTCTTGTCAAAGTAGGCGGTGCAATAAGTAGCTTTTTGGATAGAACCAAGGATATGGCTCAATTTTCTGGACTAAAAGACGTTGAGTTTTTGAAAGAAGATAGTTACAAAAATTACAGTCCAAAGGAACTCAAAAAAGTCCTTAACTTTTTGAGTCGAGCAACAAGTATTGTCAAAAAGTACGAGTCGCAAGCGTACAAGTTAAGTAGTCCTGCCATGGCGACTGTTCACGAAGAATATCTCAAAGCCTTTGAAGCAATTACCAATAGTCTAAAGAGTATGGATAAATCCATTCTTGGCGCTAATGAAGCGCACTCTTTTGGACTTGATGCTTATGCTAAATTAATTTCACAAGACGATTTGCAGATTAACCAAAAAAGTGGACGTCAAATGGATTTGGAAGTTGTTAGGGCGCTTAAATTCTGCGGAACAACTCTTGAATTTGACGAATCGACCGACCAATGGGTAATTTCGAGTCAAGAAAATAATAATGGCCTTGAATATTATGACCAAAATGGTCAAGTTCAATCTTTCAAAATTCCAAACGAACAAATCCAAAGTTTTCTAGATAATTATCTCAATGTTCCTAGCGAAGATAGAAATGGAACAGTTATAACCGCTCAAGGCATTTTTGAACTATACAAACAACTTGCAAAACCAAAACTTAATTTGGCCGATAGAATTCGTTATAGAAATGAAATGTCGGATATAAATGCTAGTATCGAAAAAGCGGAAACAATCTATAATATGGATAGTTCCGAATGGAAAGCTTTTGAACTAACCGAAAACTCCAAAGTTAGAACAGATGCAACCAAACTAGCACTAGCCAGTCTATTTAGAGATAGACTAAGCGAACAAGCACAAGACATTATTGAAAACGCACTTGGCGATGAGTTTGGCTCAAATAGATATCTCAAAGGCTTGACACTCAAGAGACTTGAAGACTTGACCGAAGTTGCATATGCTCATAATCTTGAATCAGCCACACAATTTGAGGGGTACTCCGAGATAACCGATGTTTTGCGTGAATACGACCAGCAATTAGATAGATTTAGAGATATGGGAGTATCTACTCTTAATCCCGAACAATCTAAGTTATATAACGAATTGCTTAGAGCCAAAGCCGAAGTGCAATTGGTTTCAAGTTTCCAAAAAACGGCAATTGAAAAAATACTTGAAAGTACACCAGATTTAAGCAGAGAAGATGTCGCCCAAAATATCGGTACTCTTTTGAAAAACTTTGGCAATTGCGAATTTTTGAATGTAAAAATGAACCCAACTACTGGTGTTTATCAACTTGAACTTGGTGAGAACCATATAGTAGAAGGTTCTTATACTAAGTTTATTTATCCAGCACTTGAAGAGTTCTTTAAGAATGGCACTTTTGCTGAAGTGGTTAATTCTGTAAATGCGGAATACTTGGGAATGGCATCTTCAAAAGGAAAAAGACAATCTCAAGCCGAAGAAATTTTGAAATCGGCATCCGAATTCGAAGACTACGATATTTTAAATATCTTGGCTGAAGACGAAAATAATCAAGACATCATCGAAGCGATTGAAAAATACAATATTTATCAAAGATTTGAACGTATCTATACATCAAGTGAAGATAATGTTTACAAAAGACTCGAAAAAAGTATTAAGGATAGATTTCCAGATAAATCAATGGCGGAAATCGTTGGTCTATACAAGGGAGTTATTGACCATGACCTACAAATTAATCTTAGCGACGATGAAAGAAAATCGTTACAAGACATCAAAGGTTTGCTTTCGGGTGCTATTAGTGACCCTAATTTTGATATTGATATATTTGTTGATGCTTGTGATGGATTTAAAAATAGAGATGTTTACAAAGCAAATCATGATAGAGCATTAGACTATGCTATGGCTGTAAATGATGGTGTTAACAAATCATTGGCAGATGGTAATGTAGATATCAAAACACTCAGTGATGAAGAATTGTTTAATTTGGTTAACAAAGTAGGCAAAAATACAGACAAAACAAATAATGCATATACAAATACACCAAAAACGGAAAAACAAAAGAATAGATTTAATGAGTTAAATGAAAAAACAGCAAAAGATTCAAGAATAAATTCAATTTTATCAAAAGACCAAAGTACTTGGACAGAAGAAGAAAAAGCTTATTTGGAAAAATATGGCAAAAAACAAGCTTCTGAACAAGAAAATGAAGGCGATGGCGATGAAAAACAAAATGACGATGCAAAAGAGTACACTTGGCGTAAATATGGCCAAAAGAATGCCTCTTTTGATACCGCTGGTTGGATAAAGAAGTTTAAACCTTATTGCGGAAAAACAACTGAGAAAATCATTGACGGTTGGCTCAAAATGATAGAAAGTACCATGATTAGAGAAGCCAATCCGCAAACCGACCAGTATGGTCTTACTGCAGATGATTATGCTCGTGCAAAGGCTACAAAGGATAATGTTATTTCAAGAGGCAACCCAGCAGCTGATGGCAAAGATAGTCAAGACAAAGGTGCAGATGACCAAAGTCATTTGGATAGTAATAATGGACAAACATCTTCCGAAAAAGACTCTACAAATCCTAGCGACGAAAAATCAAACAATTCGGGTGAAAAAACCGATTCAGAAAAGTCTGGTGACGAAAAAACTGCAGGTGACGAAGATTCCAAAACCCCTGACGAAGAAAAATCTAAATCTGACTCTGAAGACGGCAAAACCGAAGATGCTCATGTAAATGACGAAGACAAAGAACGTGGGGAAGAAGATAAAACAGCAAATACTGAGACTCCAAGCAACTTTTTGCGCATAGCAGACAAAACTTTTGATACATACAAATTGTTGGGGGCGGGAATAGGACTTTTGTTGGGTTCGAATTCTACAAATTTAAGTAATTTAGATGAAACAGCAAGAAAACAATTAGGCGATGTAGTAGAAGTATTTAACTATATAACTGATAGAGAAATTGACATGGACAAAGATGGGGTTAAATATGGTGTAGCTGTTACACTCGAAAAAGCCTATGAGGCATATAAAAGAGAGATTAGCAAGGCAATTGAAGAAAAAGTTGCTAGCACTGGCATGCCATATAATGGTGCATTGAAGTATCAACAAGTTATTGCTCATTGTCCAAATTCTGGACCTTTTGAAGGTCGTAAACAAGAAGTGGCAACTGTGCTTAAGGATATGAGTACTTATGCACTAGGCACTATTATATCAATCACTACAGAATGGTCTAATGGTTGCCAAATAGGCAATTTGATTACTGATGATATGATGAAGAGTTTGAATGATTGTGAAAATGTAAGTGAAGTACAAGCATTGATTGCAAATGATGCAAGATTTACAAGCATGATAGGAAAAATCACACAATTATGTGTTCAATTTTCAAAAAAATATGGACCAACATTTGATCAACTAGATGCAAATGCTGAATTATTATCTCCGGATAATGTAACAACATGCGAAGAATCTGAAAAAATTGAAGACGAAACTTCAAAAGAAACTGTGGAAACTGATAATCTTAGTCAAGAAGAAAAAAAGAAATTGGAAGAACAAAGAAAAAACTTTGAAGCAGATAATGAAATGGGTTCCTAAAAAACCTTAAAATCCCATATTGACAAGACTATATATTTGGTGTAAAATATGTATAATCAAATTTATGGGGAGAAAAAATTATGGATAAAATTATTAGTGACGAATTTTTTGGCGAAGAAGGCAAGGACTTTGAATTTTTGGAAGGTTTGGAAGACGAAGAACAAGAAGTGTCTATCGAACAATCTTTGAGAAGCAAATATAGTGCGACTTATGTTAACTTTATGAAAAACTTGCTTAAAAAGTATGAAAAAGCATATGGCAATGGTCGTATTCCTAGTGCCGAAGAACAAAAGAACTTGGCAGAAATGGCAAGCACTTTGGAGTCAATGGAAAAGACAGAAAATGAAATTTTAAAAGCAGATGATGTTCTTAAAAAACTAAAAGCAAAGTACTTGAATTTAGATAAAGAATTGGAAAAGTAAAAGAAGGAATTAATTATGGCAAAAAATCCTAATGTATACAAGTTTGAAATAATCGAAAGAATTATCAAAGAAGTAGATATTACAACAAAAGAAGATGTTTTGGCATTTGCAAAAAAAGTCAGAGACATAGCACTTGAAAAACCAAACGTGAGAGAAGAAATTAGAAATGCGTTCAAAAATGCATATAGAGAGATTGACGAGGAACTAACACTTGCTAATCTAAAAGAAATCAAAAAAATAATTTCGGGCAATAATTAATTTAAATATCCACTTGGAATTCCCAAGTGGATATATTTATTTAGAGAATTTTTGATTGTATCAAAATATAAAATATGTTAAAATATTTAAGTAAATAAATTTTAAATAAACACTCATTTATTTGAGTTGTTTTTCCTGGTAAAATTAAGATAAAAGGAGTAACACTATGAGATGTCCTATTTGTGGTGCAAAAATGGTGCAAGGTCAACTTTGTAAATATTGTGGTGTGACAGACGAACAAGTCAACAACGCTAGCAACAAAAAAGTAAGCCAGTATCGAAAGAATGATATGTCCGATTTGGTGTACTTTACAACCGATGTGCCAAGTGATGTAAACAAGATAGCACTTCTTATGTATACAATATTTTTGGGTTTTATTGGAGTTAATCATTATTATGTTAAGCGAAATATTAGGGGAACTTTTTCACTAATTAGTACTGTGATTGCAATAATTTTGCTTATATTAAAACTAAGTATACCTACGCTTAATTCAGTACTTGTGTTTAGAATATTTTATGAAATAACATTTACGTGTTTTGCGATTAATATTCTGCTTTGGATTTGTGATATTTTGAATGTAATTTTCCGCAGGTTCAAAGTGCCAGTAGTTCTCGCCGAAAAAGGAGATAAAAAATGACAAAAGTCGTTGTAGGAATGTCGGGCGGTGTGGATAGTTCGGTCGCTGCAGCACTACTCAAAGAACAAGGCTACGAAGTAATTGGACTCTTTATGCACAATTGGGAAGAAGACGATGACAACGGAGTTTGCACGTCTGTTAACGATTACGAAGATGTCAAGAGAGTGTGTAACAAAATTGGGATTCCGTATTTTTCGGTTAACTTTGCCAAAGATTACCTAGATAGAGTATTTAAGTTTTTCTTGGAAGAATACGAAAAAGGAAGAACTCCAAACCCAGATGTATTATGCAATAGAGAAATTAAATTTGGACCTTTCCTTGATTATGCAATGTCTTTGGGCGCTGACTATATTGCAACTGGTCACTATGCAAAAGTAGAAAGAGTAGACGGGCTTACTTATCTATGCAAAGCCAAAGATACAAACAAAGACCAAACATATTTTCTTAATCAATTAAATCAAAGTCAACTTTCAAAAGTTTTGTTTCCGCTTGGAGACATGCTTAAACCCGATGTAAGAAAAATTGCTGAAAAGTATGGGCTTTCCACTGCTGAAAAAAAAGATAGTACAGGTATATGTTTTATTGGCGAGAGAAGATTTAGACAGTTTTTGAAAAATTACTTACCATGCAAAAAAGGCGATATTGTAGATTTGAGTGGCAAAAAAGTAGGTACTCACGAAGGCGTTATTTACTATACTCTAGGTCAACGAAAAGGCTTGAATATTGGCGGAATGAGTGGTGGAAATGGCGATAGATGGTATGTTGTTGACAAAAACGTCAAAGATAACAAACTTATTGTGTCCCAAGGTGAAGGCGAAGAATTATTTTCAAATGGACTAATTTCTTACAAAATCAATTGGATTCCAAAACTCCCAAGCGATAACGAATTTGAATGTTTTGCAAAATTTAGATATAGACAGCCCGACCAAAAAGTTCTAGTCAAAATTGAAAAAGATAGAGTGGTAGTAAACTTTGTGGAAAAACAACGAGCGGTAACTCCGGGTCAATATGTTGTGTTCTATGACGACACGCATTGTCTTGGCGGTGGAGTTATTGAAGAAGTCTTTTAATTGATTAAAATTTATTTTATATATTTATTTAGTTATAAACTTGGATAATTTGTGTGCAGTGTATTGAATATTATCCAAGTTTTTTTTTTTGATTGTGTGTTTGTGCATGTGTGCATGTGCAAATATATAAATATTCTTTATTTAAAAATTTTTTAAATACTTTTTTAAAACGGTTGACAATTGAATAACTATTCAACTATAATGATATTATAATAGTTGAGTAAATATTCAACCATAAACAAAGGCGCTAAATCTTTTGAGTGTTTTATTTAGATTTAAATATAATATTTAATTATTTAACTCAATAAATATTTAAATTGGCTTAATGCTTTGTAACTGGGGAATAATTAAAAGGAGTATAGATGGAAAACAAAAATGTTTGTGATTGTGCCTGTCTTCACGAAAGCCATGTGGAGCAAGCTAGGAGTGCAATAAACAATGTAGATATATTTGATACGATGTCGACATTTTTCAAGACATTTGCGGATATAACTAGACTAAAAATCATTTGTGCGCTTGACGAAGTTGGGTGTATGTGTGTTTGCGATATTGCATACACACTTCAAATGACAAAGTCGGCAATATCTCATCAACTTAAATTTTTGAAGGACAACAAACTTATTAAATCCGAAAAAAATGGCAAAGAGATTTTTTATAGTTTGGCAGATGAGCATGTTAAAACTATTTTTGAAATGGGACTAAGCCATTTGGGAGAGTTGGAGAGATGAAAAAAGAATATAATATAACTGGTTTGGATTGTGGACATTGTGCTTTGACGCTTGAAAAATATTTACAAAAAGTAGATGGTGTCATTAGTGCAAGTATTAATTTTTCTACAAGCAAACTTTATTTAGAAATTGAAGACGACAAGGTGCTTAGCACTATAAAAAATATTAATAAGACTATTAAGCAAGTCAATCCAGATGTAAAAATATCTCAAGGCCATGACCATTCATTTGATTCGACAGCCAGCCAATTGGATATAATCTTGTATTGTGTGGGACTTGTGCTTGGATTAATTATTTTATTTGTCAAACCTATTCCTACTTGGCTATATTTTACAATGCTTATAACAAGTTTGTTACTTATGGGTTACAAGACATATTTTAAGGCGATTTTTCAATCAATTCATCTAAAATTAGACGAAAACACACTAGTTACGATTTCGATTATTGGTGCATGTGCATTGAATGAAAGCATGGAAGGGCTAATGGTTATTGCGCTTTATACACTAGGCAAAATGCTTGAGTCAAGAGCGGTCAACTACTCAAGAAAGAGTATATCCGCACTTATTAATACTCAACCTGAGTATGCAATAATTCTCAAAGATGAAAGGGAAGAAAAAGTTAAACCCGAACAAGTCGAAGTTGGAGATATAATTGTTGTTAAACCAGGAGAAAAAATTCCAGTTGACGGGGTTATAATAGACGGAAATTGCAATATAGACAAACGTCACTTGACCGGTGAGAGTATTCCCGTAAATGTAAGTGTTGACGATAGCGTACCGTCTGGAAGTATAGTTTTGGACGGTGTGCTTAAAATCAAGGCGACTAGCAAGTATACAGATAGTACAGTAAGTAAGATTTTGAATTTAGTTAGCAATGCTACTAACAAAAAATCCAAGACCGAAACATTTATATCTAGGTTTTCTAGTTACTATACACTAGGTGTAATAATACTATCCTTTGTTGTTTGGGGAATTACTTGGGCGGTGCTTGGAAATATAAATACAGCGATTTATAGGGGACTAATATTTTTGGTTGTATCTTGCCCTTGTGCATTTGCAATTTCTGTTCCGCTTAGTTATTTCTCTGGCATCGGTAGATGTAGCAAACAAGGAATTTTGATTAAGGGTAGCAACTATCTTGATACCTGTGCAAGCATTGACGAAATCCTTCTTGACAAAACTGGCACATTGACAACGGGAGAGTTTGAAGTGGTCAAGGTGGAAACTACTCAAGGAATAAAAGAAAGCGAACTATTTGAAATAGTGGTTGCTGGTGAACAAAATTCATTACATCCGATTGCAAAAGCAATATGTGGGTTTTATGGCAAAAACTCCAAATGTGTTGCCAAAAACTATCATGAAGTTGCTGGAAAAGGTATAGAATTTGAAATTAAAAGAAATAAATATTTTGTTGGAAGAAGTTTAAATTCCAAAGGCTACACCCAAGTTGATGTTTTGAAATCGGATAAACTTATTGGTTCAATTTATTTGCAAGACAAGATTAAATCTAGTTCATATGTTATGGTAGAAAATCTCAAAAAATTAAATGTTTCATCTATGATGCTAACTGGAGATAACATGTCGATTGCAAAAAAAGTTTGCTCAGATATTGGCATTGATTCTTATCATGCCGAACTTATGCCACAAGACAAATTCAATATTTTGGAAAAAGAAAAAAGCAAAGGCAAAACTGTTGCCTTTGTGGGCGATGGAATAAATGATGCGCCCGCTTTGACTCTTTCTGATGTTGGTATTAGTATGGGTATCATGGGTAGTCAAGCGACAATTGAAAGCAGTGATGTAGTAATAGCCGATGACAATCTTAAACGTATTCCCGATTTAATCAAAATTTCCAAACGCACAAAAAAAATTGTGCTTGAAAATATTATTTTTGCTGGAGTTACAAAACTAACATTTTTAATTCTTGGCGCACTAGGAATTACAGGAATGCTTCTTGCGGTATTTGCCGATGTGGGAGTTACATTGCTTGCAATTTTAAATTCACTAAGAGTACTCACTTACAAAATTAAAAATTAATATTTGACACCTTATTTGAAAGCTACTTTGACGGGTTTTTATCTAAGGTGTTTTTTGGAGTATTTATCGAGTAGTCATGTGGTTTTCAAAAAAAGTCAGACTGTTTAAACAATCTGACTTTTGTTTCCATTTTCATTCATAAAGTTATAGGAACATATAAATTTCAAATTTAGTTAATATTAATTTAAATGATTTTGAATACCATTTAATCAAAACTATTTTAAATTATATGCTTTCTATTAATAATTTTGGCGTAACCTATTTTTAATTAGTAACAAATTACTCAAGGTTACCCATATAACTTGCCAAACGCAATAGTTGAGTACTATAGCCGTATTCGTTATCGTACCATGCTACAAGTTTAACAAATGTAGGGGATAGCATAATGCCTGCTTCGGCATCAAATATAGATGCACGATTGTCTGACATAAAGTCGGTTGAAACCAAAGGTTCGTCGGTGTAGCCTAAGATACCTTTCATTTCGTTTTCACTTGCACGTTTCATAACTGCTTTGATTTCGTCATAAGTAGTTTCTTTTTCAAGTCTTACAGTTAGGTCTACTACAGACACATTAAGTGTAGGAACTCTGAAACTCATACCTGTTAGTTTGCCATTAAGTTCTGGAATAACTTTGCCAACAGCTTTGGCAGCACCAGTGCTAGAAGGAATAATATTACCCGATGCAGCACGGCCACCACGCCAGTCTTTTTTGCTAGGGCCGTCAACTGTTAGTTGAGTAGCAGTGGTTGAGTGAACTGTAGTCATAAGCCCTTCAACAACTCCAAAGTTATCCTTAACAACTTTTGTAAGTGGAGCTAGACAGTTTGTTGTACAACTTGCATTAGATACAACTGTCATGTCTTTTGTATAAGTCTTTTCGTTTACACCATAAACAAACATAGGTGCATCTTTTGATGGAGCAGAAATAATAACTCTCTTTGCTCCGCCGACCAAGTGTTTGCTTGCGCCTTCAACTGTTGTAAATTTGCCAGTACATTCAACAACATAATCTACACCAACACTTTTCCAATCAATTTCTTCTGGGTTTAGACAAGCAAAGAACTTAACTTTCTTTCCGTTAACAATTAAATTGTCTCCGTCAAGAGCCAAAGTGCCTTTGAATTTTCCGTGCATGCTGTCTCTTTCCAACAAATATTTTGCATAGTCTGGTGTTAGGAATGGGTCGTTGATTCCAACTACTTCGATATTGTCAAAATCTTGAGAAATACGAGTAATTAGTCTACCAATTCTTCCAAAACCATTAATACCAAGTTTTATAGTTTTGCTCATTTTTATTCTCCTTTAATTTTAAAAAATGGATAATTCCATTACATTTATATTATAACAAGTTTTTGGGATTTAAATCAACTAAATTAGGACAAATAAATTTGCCATTTTCATAAATTAAATGGCTGTCAAAGTATATTTTATCACCGCCAATCTCTTGGCTTAACTTCAAAATCAAATCTATCTGCAAAGCACTATTATTTTCGTTGTAATAATCTTCATAAAAAATTATGTTTCAATTTTGCAAGTTTGATACAATTTTGTTGATTTTTTTAAAATCCCAACCAAAATTTAGTCCATTTTATGGTATTAAGTTTAAAAAAATTACATTAATTTAACATTTTTTATTGAATTACATATTTGTCTGTGTTAAACTAAAAGAAATCAAAAAAAGGGGAAATCATCATGAGTGAAACTAACTATTCTTTGTCTAAACTTACTTTGTCACGTATGATTGTGCCCGAAACTCTCAAAAATTATAGTTATTTTATTGAGCATCTGCCAATTGGCGACAGGCTTTCTTATACATCTGTTAATGACCAAGTACTTGAACATATTTTAAATAGTAATGACGGAAAGTTAATTCTCAAAAAAGGCATGGGAGACAAAGTTGAGTTCTTTTCTCCAAAACTAGAAGATATTTCCAATTGTTTTTTAAGTGGTGTTTGGGATTTGGCAAAGTTGGAAGACAAAATAAAAATTATCAATATGTATACTGACTATTTTTTTGGCAATGAACCTTGCAAACCAAAACTTTTGATGATTTCAAATGATGCTAGACTTCATAATCAAAATATTTTGGGTTCATTCATGCCCGACATAAATAGGGTTTTTATTAATCTAGATAATCTTTCAAATGCTCCGGGACTGAAACTTCTAAAAATTCTTTATCATGAATTTACTCATGTCAAAGATTTTTATAGAATAGAAAATGATGTTATTCCAAGTCTACTTACAACTTATCATGGAATTTCCGACGAAAAGGTTGAAACATGGAAGGCATCAAAGTCGTGCATCAAAGCTATAATGGACATGAAGATTATGGGAAATTTGCATAATTACAAAACTGGTCATGATGAACATATTAGCAATAAGTTGTGCAACGATATTTTGCGTGCAAAGAATTTTATAACACCAATATTTCCAGCACATATTGGCGAAGAGATTTTCACCACTGCTGATTTTAGCAATTATGTTGATTTTATGCTATATTATTTTTGCCCAATTGAAAGACTTGCAAGAATTAGTGTTAGACAGTTCTTCAAGCCAAAATTAACAGACGAAAATGCCTATACTCACCAAGATTACAACTTTATTTCGAATCAAGTTGACGAGGAATTGTTTGTAGATGATGAACTTAAGTATTTTGAAAAGAGTCTTTCGGCGCTAGGGGAGACTTTGACTTCCAAAAAAGAATTACTTGATTTAAAACTCAAAAGAGATTTTTATAATAACTCCTTTGTGTTTAGTCCATCGGGCAAAAGACTTAGATATCCACTTGAAGCCGAACAATATGGCAATGAATATTCTCAAATGATATATAATATGTTTAAATTTTATAAAATTAACAAACGAGACGAAAAAAATGAAAAAAGTATCTAACAAAATTTAGATACTTTTTTTTTGGTTAATTTTTGTTTGAAATGTTGTATTTTTCTAGTTTGTTACTAAGGTCTTTGAGTTCGGCTATTTCAAATACCTGACCGACTCTATAATGTAGTGTTTTCTTAATGGCAAATACAAATGATAATATTAGTCCAAATATTCCAACTACAAACAATGTGACATACAAAAGTGCATGGATTTCCCAACGCATAACAGTACCCACAATTCCAACTCCAATAAGTGCAATTGCTAGTATCAAACTAATCAAAGATATAATTCCACAAACCTTGTATGCTTTGATTTTTTCGTCGTAGTTTTTGTTTTCTTTCATCTTGCTATCAATTTCAAGTTGAATTACATCAGTTGGATAGCCTACAAAACTATCAAGAACTCTTAGTTGTCTATTTTTTTGTGGCAATTGATTAATAGTCTTGACTACATCGTTATCAAGCAACTGAATATCTGTTTCGGCACATCTATCTTTGAATATTCCAAGCATTGAAATGCCCATTTTATAAAAACCACGCTTAATATTAACACCAAGTTTTTTAAATCCCGAGTATTCTTTTTTGAGATATACAATTTTGTTTCCTGCCTTCCAACTAGCAATAAAAGCTTTGATTACATCAACATTAGGTAGTTCCTTGCCAGAATATATAATTGTAGCATCATAATCTTCGGTTAGTTCCATTCCAAGTGTAATTAGTTTGTGTTCGTTAACTGGTCTATCAACCATAAATGCTTTGACAGACGAATCACTAAGAAAGGTTGTTCTAACTTGAGTAAAGAAACTATTTAACTTGCCATTAATTGCAAAAAATACATCGTGTTCTATATCACAAGCTTCGTTTATTCTATTATAAGTTTTTTCAATATTAATTTCATCTAATACTGGAATTAAAAACGCTATTTTCATTTTTTCACCTTAAATTATTTTTTTACATTTGGTTTTATTTATTCTTTTACATATATATTCTATCTTAATTTCCAAAAAAAAACAAATAAAAATCAAAGTCACTCTATAATTTATACAAAAAATTTTTATCAAATATTCATTTTAGTTGGGAGAAAAAGAATTTTGTTATAAAATATAAAGTAATCGAATTTGATTTTAAGGAGATTTTTATGGAATTACAAAACTCAAAAGAAATTTTACATAATGCCTTAGTTGGAAATTATGGAGTGGGGGCCTTTAATTTTGTTAATATTGAAATGCTTAAAGCAATTCTTTCGTCCGCTGAAGAAAACAAAAGCCCAGTTATTATTCAATGTTCAACAGGTGCTATCAAGTATGCGGGAGCAAAAGTTCTTGCGGATATTGCCAAAGATTATGTCAAAGATATGACTGTTCCAGTTTGCCTAAATCTCGACCATGGCAAGACTTTTGAAGATTGCAAAAATGCAATTGATGCTGGATTTACAAATGTTATGATAGATGCTTCAAGTTTGCCAAAGGAAGAAAATATTGCGCTTACAAAAAGAGTAGTCGAGTATGCACATGCAAGAAATGTTACAGTCGAAGCCGAGATAGGGGTTCTTGCGGGTGTTGAAGACGAAATAAGTGCAAGTGACGAAGATGCTAAGTATACAAATCCTTCCGAAGCATATGAATTTGTAAATGCTACAAATGTGGATAGTCTTGCTATTGCAATTGGAACAAGTCATGGTCCAGTTAAATTCAAAGGCGAACCACATCTTAGATTTGATATTTTAGAAGAAGTCTCCAAACTACTTCCAAATTTCCCAATTGTTTTGCATGGTGCTAGTTCAATCCCACAAGATATGGTTAAACTTGCCATTCAGTATGGCGCAAAACTAGACAATGCCAAAGGTGTTCCTGATGAACTACTCAAAAAAGCTTGTAGCATGGCAGTTTGCAAAGTCAATACAGATAGTGATTTAAGAATTAGTTTTACTGCTGGTATTAGAAAATATCTAAGCGAAAATCCAGATACAATCGACCTTAGAAAATATAACGAAGAAGGCATGCAACTAGTTAAATCTGTCGTTGACCACAAACTAAAAAATGTATTTATGAGTGCAAACAAAGCATAAGGATAATTTATGAATAACTTAGAATATCTAGGAAAAATTGTTAATGTCAAAATGGATAGAAAACTTGGAAGTATACATCCCAAACATGGTTTTGTCTATCCTGTAAATTATGGATATATCCCAGGTACGGTTTCGGGAGATGGCGAAGAACTTGATGCTTATGTATTGGGTGAACATATGCCACTTGACGAATTTACAGGCAGGGTTATAGCAATTATTCATCGAACTAATGACGATGACGACAAATTAGTTGTTATGAAGGACGGAAGAAATTATACTGACGACCAAATTAGAGCATTAACCGAATTTCAAGAACAATACTTTAAGTCCGAAATTTTGCGTTAAAATAAGATTTAAAATGTGTCAAATAAATTGTGAGTTAACTGACAAATTTTAAAAATTTAATATTACTAAAAAAGATATTTCAATTAAAAGCAAACCTAAATAGTTTGCTTAAAACGAAATATCTTTTTTGTTATTTCAATTGACAATATTTAAAAATAGTTTTAAAATTGAGTAAGAAATGTAAGAAATGTAAGAAAAGTAAGACAAGCAACATATATAATAAAAAGGAGATTTTGAATTTGGGAAAAGATAAATTTTTGTGGACTACAAAAGTCACAAGCAAAGGTCAAATAGTAATTCCAAAGGAAGCACGTGAAGTTTTTGGAATCAAAGACGGAGATACACTTTTGTTACTAGGTGACAAATCCAAGGGATTGGCAATAGCCAAATATGACGATTATATCAAATTTGCCGAAGAAATTTTCAAAGCAGGAGAACAAAAATGATGTTAGAAATTAAAAATTTTTCAAAAGTTTATCCAAATGGAAAGGTTGGTGCAAATGATATTAATTTAAATGTTGAAAGCGGAGATTTATTTGCATTTATTGGTCCTAATGGAGCGGGGAAAACAACTACTATCAAAAGCATAGTAGGAATTAACGAAATCACTTCGGGAGATATTTTGGTTGACGGCGTGTCCGTCAAGTCCGACCCTATGAAAGTCAAGTCAATGATAGCATATATCCCAGATAATCCAGATATATATAACAATCTAACTGGTGTTCAATACATAAACCTAATTGCAGATATATTTAGAATATCCAAGCAAGATAGAATTGTGAGAACCAAAAAATATAGCGAAATATTAGGACTAGAAAAAGATTTAACAACACCAATTAGCAATTATTCACATGGTATGCGTCAAAAACTCGTGATTATTGCAAGTCTTATTCACGAGCCAAAATTACTAATTCTTGATGAGCCTTTTGTTGGACTTGATCCAAAGGCTAGTTTTGAAGTCAAAGAAATCATGAAAGAGTTTTGCAAAAATGGCGGAGCAATATTCTTTTCGACACACGTTTTGGAAGTCGCCGAAAAACTTTGCAACAAAGTTGCAATTATTATGGACGGAAAAATTGTTAAGTGCGGAACTATGTCTGAAATCAAAAAAGACAAGAGTTTAGAAGAAGTATTCCTAGGAGTAGCACAATGAAAAATTTAGGTATACTTCTTAAAAATAGTTTTAATTGTATGCTTGGTGCTTTGCAAGGAAAACGTGCAAGAAAAAAGATTGGACTAATTATTTCAATCTGTGCTTTGTTTTATGTCGGCATTTGTGTGGTTTTTGCTTTGCAGATTAAAAGTTTGTTTCAAGTGATGTCGCAAATTGGACTCAAACAAATTCCTTTGTTTAATTCTGTTCAAGTTTTGGTTTTGCTTGTACTAGTTTTGGCATTTCAAAGCATAAGCGAAAAATCCAAAACTAATGATAGTGATTTGCTACTTTCGATGCCAATCAAAAAAGTTGACATTGTTGTTGCCAAAACACTCTCAAAGTATCTATTTAATTTGGTGCTAGATAGCATGATAGTAATTCCAACCCTTGTGCTTTATTGTGTTTATTTTGGTGCTTCGGCTAGCGTAATTCTTTGGGGAATATTCTTGCTTATGACAATGCCACTTTTGGGTGTGGGAATTAACTATATTCTCAATTTTTTGATAGTGCGACTATTCAATAGATTCAAATATTCCAATGTTATCAAAACTGTATTTGCATTAATTTTATTTGCTGGATTTGTGGCAATATATGTATACAATTCTGCAAACATGGGTTTGCAAGATTTTACTACAATTGATGCCTTTTTAGACAAGAATTTTTTTATCGGCTGGTGCGTTAGGCTTATGACTGAAAACAACTTGCTTTGTCTAGTCTATTTAAGCCTTATGATATTTGGAATTTTTGCACTCGGTGTTTGTTTGTATTCGGTTATATTTGGCAAGACTTTTTTGTCTTACAAAGACAAAGGTTCACAAGTCAAGTTTTCCAGTCCAAGCAAATTTAATGGACTTTTGTCTAAGGAAATCAAAAAATATTTTACAACTCCAATTCTTATGATAAACACTGTAGTTGGGCCAATAATGCTTGTAATTCTCTCGGTTTATGTTGCAATCAAAGGCATGAGTCTTTTTGATTTATTTATGTTTGACAAAACAACTATGTTTGCAATTTTGACACTTGTGTATCTATTTATGTCATCAATGACACTTATTAGTTGTGTTATGATATCTTTGGAAGGAAAGTATCTTTGGATTTTGCGAAGCACTCCCGCTAGTACAAATACTATATTGCTTTCAAAAAGTCTAATTAATATGATTATTTTCTTCCCAGTAGAGATTATAACAAGTATAGTTGTGTGCTTGTCTTTGAAGGCTGGGGTGCTTGAATGGATTATGCTTTTGACACTACCCAATCTACTTTGTGTTATTGTGTCTTTTGGCGGAACGTATATAAATTTGCTTCTTCCAAAACTCAATTGGGAGAACGAAGCCCAAGTCGTTAAACAAAGCCTAAGTTTGATTGTAACTATGTTTTTGGGATTGTTTTTGGTTATAGTGCCGGTTATTTTAAATCTTTGTAATTTAAGTTTGGAGATAACTTTCTATGTAACATTATTTGTGTATGGAGTGCTTGCAGTTTTGGCTATAGTGCTACTATTTGCAAATGGCAAAAGAAGGTTTAATAAACTTGAATGTTAATGGTTTTTTAGTTGAATTAACTTTGTTTAAATAATTAACATTGCTTGAAATTATATTAATAATATGCTAAAATATCCTTGAATTTTTTATTGAAGGATATTTTTTTATGTCAGAATATAATTTTAGAGAAGTAGAAAAGAAATGGCAAGATAGATGGGAAAACGAACCAAACTTTAGAGCGGTGGATTTTCACCCAACCAAGCCAAAGTATTACATGCTATATGAATTTCCAAACACCAGCGGAACTTTGCATATGGGACACCTAAAAGGCACTGTTCCGTCCGATGCACTTGCTAGATACAAAAGATTCAAAGGTTACAACGTATTATTCCCAATCGGTGGAGATAGTTTTGGCTTGCCTGCCGAGAATGCGGCCATTAAATATGGGACAAACCCAAAGCAATTCGTTCAAGATGGAATGAAAAAGATATTGGATTCTTTCAAAAAATTAGGACTTTCATTTGATTGGACAAGAACTTTTTGTACAAGCGACCCAGATTATTACAAATGGACTCAATGGATATTTTTGCAATTATTCAAAAACGGCAAAGCTTACAAACAAAAAGGTCATGTCAACTTCTGCAAAACGTGTAAGACAGTTCTTTCAAACGAAGATAGTCAAGGTGGAAAATGCGATAGATGCGGAAACGACGTAATCCAAGTAGATAGAGATGTTTGGTTTTTGAAGATGAAAGAGTATTCCGAAAAACTACTCAAAAATATTGACAATATCCAGATGGCAGACAATCTCAAAGAAGCACAACGCAACTGGATAGGCAAGAGTGAAGGCGTAGAACTTAGTATGCCTGTTGTCGATGAAAATGGAGTTGAGTTGTCTCAAGTTAAAATCTTTACAACTTGTATTGAAACCGTTTATGGAATAACCTATGTAGTCCTTGCCCCAGAACATAGTTTGGTGGATAGTCTCAAAGACAAAATTGAAAATATGGACGAAGTTTTGAAATACAAAGAAAAAACCGCACTCAAAAGTGAGTTTGATAGAATTAGTCAAGTCAAAGATAAATCTGGCTGTAAACTATGTGGACTCTATGCAATTAACCCACTAAATAACAAGAAAGTGCCTTTGTATCTAGGAGATTATGTACTTGGAAACTATGGGACTGGCGCTGTAATGGCTGTTCCTGCTCATGACCAAAGAGACTATGAATTTGCAAAAGAACATAATATTGAAATAGTTCAAGTTATAGACGGAGATATTTCAAATCAAGCAGTAGAAAAACTCGAATACATATCCAAAAACTCCAAAATGCTAAATTCAGATAAATTCTCTGGACTTAGTGTGCTAGATGCCAAAAAACAAATAACTGACCTTATTGTCAAAAATGGATTTGGTCGTGTTCAAATCAATTACAAAATGCAAGACTGGCCATTCAATCGTCAACGTTATTGGGGCGAACCTTTCCCAGTTGTATTTTGCGATAAGTGTGGAATAGTTCCGCTTGACGAAAAAGATTTACCACTTCTTCTTCCCGAAACAAACGATTATCTTCCAAATGAAATGGGGGATAGTCCGCTATCTAAAATAGAAAGTTTTGTTCATACAAAATGTCCTAAATGTGGCGGTGATGCTAGACGTGAAACAGACACTATGCCAAACTGGGCGGGTTCGTCTTGGTATTGGCTTAGATATTGTGACCCTCACAATCCAAATGCTTTGGCAGATATCGAAAAACTCAAATATTGGGGAAGTGTAGACTGTTATACTGGTGGCACTGAACATATTACAAGACATGTTCTATATGCGTTCTTCTGGCAAAATTTCTTGTATGAAATTGGTGTTGCTCCATCTCGTGACCCATTCATTAGAAAGATGGGTAGTGGACTAATACTTGATGACGAAGGAAAAAAGATGAGTAAGTCGTCCAAAAACGGCGTGTCTGCATTGACTGTTGTTGAAAAATATGGTGCCGATGTTACAAGAATGCATATTCAATTTTTGGCTGGATACGAAGACAACTGTATGTGGACATTCAATGGAATTGACGGAATTGTAAATTTTCTAGATAGAGTTTGGAAACTTCAAGATATAGTTAGAGACGACGGGGTTTCGGACAAACACGCCTATGCACTTAATACTCTTATCAAAAAAGTCTCCGAAGACTACGAAAATCTCAAATTAAATACTGCCATTAGTGCTTGTATGATATTTATCAAAACTATCAAGGAAGACGGATATATTACTCGTCAAGAACTCAAAGACTTCCTAATTTGTCTAAATCCACTTGCACCACATATCACAAGTGAAATTTATGAAAGAGTCTTTGGTGGAGACATCGCAAATGAGACTTTTCCAGAAGTTGACGAAAGCAAACTAGTACTTTCCGAAATTGAAATTCCAGTTCAAGTTAATGGAAAACTCAAAGGTGTTCTCAAAGTTTCCAAAGATACAACTCAAGACGAAATTTTGAGTCTTGCCAAAACTAACATCGAAGCACTCAAAAATGTTGACACAATCAAAAAAGTAATCTTTGTCCCAGGCAAAATATTTAATGTGATTGTATAATTTCTTATTTGAGTATGAATTTAATATATAAACAAAAAAAGAAGGAACAAAGCAAATTAATGCAATGTTCCTTCTTTTTTATAAATTTAAACTACATTTCCATGTCTTTATTTTGATTTATAATGCTTTCTTTAAATTTGATAGGGTCACTTTTCCACAATAGATACTTCTCTCTCATACAATAACCACATGGTCTAAATCCAGCCATGACGGCATCATATTCGCTTGCAAAAAATACCCTTTTGTCCACATAATAGCCCTTTTCAATCCAAGAATTAGCACTTTTGCAATCTAGTCGACCATAAATTTTTTCTTTTCCGTTGTATCCGCCATACTTTCCTTTGTCTTTACTTAAATATTCATTTCCTTTATCATCTATTAATTTATACAACTTATCCATATTATGATAATATAACAAAAACAAATTAAAATCAATACTTATTAATAAAATTTGCTAAATGAAATATGTGATTAAAACATTCATATAAAACTCTACAAATATTTTATATAATTTTTAAAATGACTAAAAAAATTAAGCGAACCCCATTGGGGTTCGCTTAATAGTAGATATTGCTTACATAATCTTACTTAAGTGCTTCAAAAGACTTAACAGCAAGAGAAACTGTTGCTCCAACCATAGGGTTGTTTCCCATTCCAATGTATCCCATCATGTCTACGTGAGCAGGAACGGAAGACGAACCAGCAAATTGAGCATCTGCGTGCATTCTTCCCAAAGTGTCCGTTAGTCCGTAGCTTGCCGAACCTGAACCTACGTTGTCTGGATGCAATGTTCTACCAGTTCCGCCACCTGATGCAACAGAGAAATAGTTTTTGCCATTTTCTACACACCATTTTTTGTAGATACCGGCGGTAGGGTGGGTGAATCTAACTGGGTTTGTTGAGTTTCCAGTGATTGATATATCTACACCTTCGTGTTTCATTACAGCAACACCTTCGGTTACATCTTCACAACCATAAACTTTGATTTCGGACTTGTATGAATTAGAGAATTTTCTTGTATCCAAAATTTCAAGTTCTTGGTTTTGGAAGTTGTATCTTGTTTTGATATATGTAAATCCGTTGATTCTTGAAATCAAATATGCGGCATCTTTGCCAAGTCCATTAAGAATTACTCTTAGTGGAGTTTTTCTTGCTTTGTTTGCGTTTCTTACAATTCCCAAAGCACCTTCGGCAGCGGCAAAACTTTCGTGTCCAGCAAGCAATGCAAAACATTTTGTTTCTTCATTAAGTAATTTGCTTGCAAGTTTTCCATGACCAATTCCTACTTGACGACTATCTGCAACAGAGCCTTTTACACAGAATGCTTGCAAACCAATTCCAATGTTTTCAGCACACTTTTCAGCACTAACTTCCTTTTTTGTAAGTGCAATTGCAGTTCCCAAAGTGTATGCCCAAACAGCATTATCAAAACAAATTGGTTGAATTTCTCTAACCACTGCTTCAACATTAATACCTGCATTATCACAAATCTTTTTGCAGTTATCCAAATCAACTAGACCATATTTTGCAATACAATCGTTGATTTTGTCTATTCTTCTATCATATCCTTCAAATGTAACCATGTCTTACTCCTTTCTAGGGTCGATGAACTTAACACCTTCATCAAATCTTCCATAAGTTTTTATGCTTTCGTTGTACGCATCTTTGACGTCTTTTCCGCCTTTGATAAGTCTCATCATGTTGTTAAGATTAATATATTCATAACCGATAATTTCGTCATTTTCATCTAAGGCTAGTCTATTTGTATAACCTTCGGCAGTTTGCAAATATCTTGTGCCTTTTTGTTTGGTGCTATAGTGAGTACCAACTAGACTGCTTCTGTTTTTGCCCAAGTCGTCAAGAGCCGAACCTACTGGCAAACCATTATCTGAGAATGCTGATTGAGTTCTGCCATAAACAATTTGCAAAAATAAATGTTTCATAGCATCGTTAATTGCATCACAAACAAGGTCTGTGTTCAATGCTTCAAGCAAAGTCTTGCCCGGCAAAGTCTCAGAAGCCATTGCAGCCGATTGTGTCATTCCGCTACACCCGATGGTTTCCACCAATGCTTCTTCAATAATACCATTCTTGATATTCAAAGATAATTTGCAAGTGCCTTGTTGTGGGGCACATGTTCCGCATCCATGTGTAAAACCGCTTACCTCTTCAATTTTTGTGACTTTGTCCCAATGACCTTCCTGTGGAATAACTGCAGGACCATGTGACTGACAATTTTTAACCGTGCACATTTCGGTTACTTCTTTCAAAATTTCCATAAAGTTCTCCTAATTGTATTTGGTTGTTACGAAAGACTTCAAACATTATCTATTTCAAATCTTTACTTCTCATAAAACCTATGTCTAGTCTAGCAAAAAAATCTATTTTGACAAAGAACTTTGAGTGTAATTTGCAAAAATAAATTGTATTTTTTTTGATTACTTGCTAAAATATAATAGATATGAAAACGATAGATAATGAATATTTAGACCAACTAGAAATAAATAAATCCAAATTTTTGTCTTTTGCTTATCCCGTTTCGGACGAAGCCCATGCCAAAGAAATTTTGAACTTGAAAAAATTGGAGTTTAAAGATGCAACACATATATGTTTTGGACTTGTTTTGAGTAGTCCAAGACTAGAGAAGTGCAGTGACGATGGTGAGCCTAGTGGAACTGCAGGAAAACCAATTTTGGAACTTATCAAAAAGAAAGACTTGGAAAATGTTCTAATAGTTGTTGTAAGATATTTTGGTGGCAAGAAGTTGGGTGCGGGCGGACTTATTAGGGCCTATACGAATAGTGCAAAACTAGTAATAGACAAGGCTAACATTATTGAGTCTTTTTCAAAAACAAAGTATGTGGTGACTACTCAACTCAATTCTCTTGACAAAACCAAAAGACTAATAACTTCGCTGGGCGGAGAAATTTTAAATATTAATTTTGGTGAGTGGGCAGAAATTACTTTTGAAATCAAAAGTGACTGCGAACTTCCAATTAACCTAAAGGAAAAGTGTAAATGAAAATTACAAAACTAGAAGTTCAAAAGAACGATAAAAATCGGGTAAATCTCTATGTTGATGATGAATTTTACTCTGGGATTCCAGCCGAACTTGTATACCTAGAACACTTAAAAACTGGGCTTGAAATTGACGAAAAGGATTTGAAAAAAATCATTTTTGAAAATGAAAAAAGCAAGGCTATGTCTAGAGTTACAAAATATATTGGTTCTAGTCTCAAAACCCAAAAACAAATTAGGGATTATCTAAGAAAAAAAGAATATTCGGACGATACAATTGAGTTTGTAATGTCAAAACTTGTGGAATATAACTATATTGATGACAAAAAGTATGCACAAGCTTATGTGTTGACATATGGCAAAAAGTATGGTAAATTAAAATTGATATCGCAACTAAAAATCAAGGGCGTATCCGAAGAAATTATAGAATGTGTTTTGGAAGATAACAAAGTAGATAGTATTGAAAGTGTTGCATCAAAATATCTCAAAAACAAAGTTATGTCTTACGAAGTGTCCCAAAAATTATTTAGATTTTTGTATTCTCGCGGGTATGAATTTGATGAAATTAACTCATATATAAACAAGTTAAAGAGTAGGTAAATATGTTAGTAGGAATTGATGTTTTAGACGTTGTTAGAATGGAAAAGTTTGTTCAAAATGAACACTTTTTGGAAAAATATTTTACGCCATATGAAATAGAATATGTTTCCAAAACATATAGGCAAACTTTGAGTTTGGCTGGTATTTATGCTGCCAAGGAAGCATTCCTGAAAGCATTGGGAATTGGCATCGGTGGCGGAATTAATCTTAATGAAATTGAAGTTAATCACGAAACAAACGGAAAACCATATCTTCAAGTTGTTTCCGGAAAAGCACAAATAATGCTCAAATCAATGAATGTTTTGGATATTCAAATTAGCATTTCCCATTCCGATGAAATGGCTACAGCAATTTGTATTTTGGAAACATCAAATAATCAAAAAGACGACAAAAATAAGTAATTATTCAAAGTTATTTAAAGCACCCAAATTTTTATTAAAGTTTGAGTGTTTTTTTGTTTTTAAATTTTCAAAATTTGTCGAAAATATAAGTATTTTTGATACTTTTGACAATTTATAAAAAGTTGCAAATATTCAAAATTTAATTGCATAAATTATTTTTGAAACAAATTAAAACCAAAGGTTAAATTAAATTGATGAAAAAGATTAAAAATAAGAATAGACTTTTTAAATTTGTAAATAATCATAAAACAAAATTGCATCACAAAAAACACAAGTTCTATCATATTATGAGTAAGGACTTGCAAACCATCTATGATAGTTTGCGTCCTATTTACGAAGAACTTGACAAAGACTTTCAGATGATAGATGTGGTGGATTTAATTTATTATGAGAGATGGCTTAATGGATGATATAAAAAGAGGTGAATTATATTACGCTGATTTAAGTCCCGTCGTGGGAAGTGAACAGGGTGGTGTAAGACCCGTTTTGATAGTTCAAAATGACATCGGAAACAAATACAGTCCGACAGTTATAGTAGCTGCTATCACTAGTCAACTTAGCAAAGCCAAAATCCCTACACATATTGAACTGGGGGTTACTTATGGGTTGACAAAAGATAGCGTTCTGTTGCTCGAACAAATTCGAACCCTTGACAAACGTCGTCTGAAAGAAAAAATTGGTGTTTTGGACGACAAATGTATGAAAAATGTTAATCAAGCGTTACTGATTTCATTGGGATTTTAACAAATTACATTATCAAGTACTAGCAATGTCTATTTTAATTAGAGTTGCTAGTATTTTTGTTTGTTTTTTACAAAAAATATTGTATTGAATTTTAAAGTTTTTTGTTTCAACAAAATAACAATCTCAAATTCAAAAAAACAAATAATAAATAAAACAAATTTTGTTACTTGCAATGCCAAAATCATAATGACTTTTTTGAAATGTAAATAAATATGTTCAAATTCTTTAAAATCATGCATCGGACTTGAGATAAATATATTTATATATAATTTTATACATTTAATGCGAATTTTTTGGATTTATGTATTGACAATTTGACACAAAATGCTATAATCATAGTAACAAGAATTGTGTTTTCTTGTTTTGGAGGAAAAATGGATACCAAATACAAACTAAATTTAAGCAAATCATATAGCATTAATAGTCTTGCTTCGGCAGTTGTTACTTCGCTTACGGCTGAATATTTAATTGATATTATTAGAGATGAACTCAAAAAATATAGCGCAAAACAAGACTTGACAAATTTTATGGATAGATTTGCCGAACTCATTGACGAAAGTTATGATGTTAGTTTTTCTAACATGGAATATTGGCTTGACAAAAAGAGTAGTACAAATTCGGACATGCTCAAACTGGTTGTTGATTTGGACAAAACACTAACTGACAAAAAAGTTATCTCAGAGAGAGATATTGTTAATGAAATTCAAGACAAGTTTAATCACTTTGTAGTATCTCTTGCCGATTTGATTATAAACGAAGACTTTATTGATTGTAGTCGTGTCGATTTAAAAAAGGAATACATAAATTCCACTTTGGAACAATTGCGTTTGCTTGACGAAGGTGTTGTGCTTTCAAGTTTGATGGAAATGCAACTTGAGTTTACTCCGCTTGATACCAAACAAGACAAAAACAAGTTCATCGAAAAGAAATTGTCAACCATTAATAGAATTGCTCGCAATGTTGAAACAACTTTTGATACAAACTACGGAAAATTACTAGAACAAATAACTGGAATGTACGACAAATTTTATGGCATTTGCTATAGCGATTTGACCGATGGCGAAAAGGCTGAAAAGGCAAGAAAGGTTATCAAAGAAATTAATCCATATAGACTGGTTCTTGACGATTTGGAAAACAAACTAAGCAAGGCTAACGAACTCAAACGTCAACTTGCTATTCACAAAAAACATTTGTTAGAAAACTTGGAAACCAAGAATTCCGAATATCAAAACTCAAATGCTGACGACGAAGCCAAGGAACTTATCAAAGCAAGTCTGGATAGTGCTTCGGCTGTTTCGGATAGTTACTTAAGTCAAATCGAATATTCTGTAGATAGAATTAACGATATAGAAAAACGCATAACCGAACACTACAAGGTTTTGGATATGCTTGAGAATGCTTTGAAAACCGCAGTTCCTTCTGAAGAAGAACTCAAGAGATACTCGGCAGTTATTTTCAAAGTACAAGAACTTTTGGTTAAACTAGAACAAAACAAAACACAAATGACCAAAGACGAAAAGAAACTCAAATATACAAACAAGACAGCAAAAACTGGTTTGCAAGCAATTTTAACTTATGCAAAAGAAATCAAAGATATCTTTATGAGAAATTCGATGGTTGTTGCAATATTTAGGGCAGTTGATGCTCTCGAAGACTTTGCGACCGACCAAAACAAAGCAATTCGTCTCAAAAATATGCAAAACCTAACAACCAAAATCTCCAAGTTTAATGACTTGCAAAAAGATTTTAATAACGATTTAGTAACTTATCGTAGAATTTCAAACGACTTAATTAGAGATATTTCAATTACACTTGGCAAGGGTGTAAACGAAGATAGCATGCTAAGTGTTGTAGATTTGATTAACACCAACCTAACTCAATTGCAAAAATTATCCGAAAGTTTGCAAGATAACAACTCCAAACAAATCGAAGTGCTAAGTAGCATTTTGCCTGATGAAGAATAATACAATCAAAAAACGAATGAAAATGGGATTTAAATCCAAACAAAAGGGAGTCTAAAAAATGGCTAACCAACCAATTATCGAAAAAATAAAAGTTGAATATATGTATCTTGAAAATGGCAAGACCATTAGGGGTGCAAAAAGATTAGTTGAACTAACTGACAAAGAAAAGAGTTCAATAGTTTCTCTTGCGGTTTTGCCAATCACAAATGTTGATGGTACAAACAATAAACAAAATGTGGACATTAGCAAGCATATTCAAGGTTTCCCAATTTTGAGTTCATTATTTTTGCCAATTCAACTTACAAATATCAAAGTAGGAACTATTCAAAAAAACGGATGTCCAAATCTACAACAAATAGTTAGAACTATGGAACAAGGATACGAAGGCGAAGTAGAAAATGCTATAGTTAAGGGCGCTGTTAAGAATACTGTTGAGTATAATGGTCAACTAACCGAAAAAGATTTGGAATCTTATGGCATTGCTACTGGCACTGGACAAGTTGCAGTTGAAGAGTTTAAGGTTTCTCCAAAAACCGCTTCTACCAAGAGAACCACAACCAAGAAAAAATATGTAACTGAACAAGAACTTGATGAAAAGTTAAGTATAATTGATTCAAAGTTGGAAGATATAAAAAAGGCAATTGGGTCTAGTAGGTCGGTGTCACCATCAGATATAAAAGAACTTTTGAAAAATATCCCAACCAAAGAACATTTAAAAAGGCAACTCAAAACTTTTGTTGGTAGAATTTCATCCGAAGAATTAACTCAAATTGTTGAAGCGATTACTAATATAAACATAACTATCGAAACAAAAGAACTTTCAAAATCTGTTGAAAACATATTTAACACAAAAATTCAAGAAATCTCAAATATTTATTCAACTCGTGATGACGATCTCAAAAAATTAATTGAGAGTCTCAAAACTACAGCAGAGTTGGATTTAACCGAAGACCAAAAACAAACACAAATTTTGGAAATTCTCAAGTCAAAAATTCCAGACTTGATAGCAACAAACAGAACTTTGACCGACAAAATATTTACAAAACTAAGCGTACTTGAACGAGAAGTTGTAGGTCAAGAAGGCGAAATAGGTTTGCGTGATAAACTCGATAATATCGAAGAATATGGAGAGTTGATTTTTGAAGAACTCAGCAAACTTGGCAATGAATTCCCTGAGTTTTGTAATAATATGAACTTTAGTGAAGAAACCAAGAATTATATAATTCAAATGTTTGAGAACTATTCAAAAACTATTGTTCAACAAATTCAAAGTGGCAATACAGATATTTTAACAAATATTCAAAAGAGTATTGAAAATATTGTAACTTATGAAGATATTGAACAAATTGTTAGCAAGCATTTGGGCGATTTCAATATTCAAAATGAAGAATTACATATTTCTACACAAAGATATATAACTGATACTATAATCGAAAAAATTAATGGCTTAAATGGTGTAACCAAAGATGATTTGGAAGTTATTGAAAACAAATTTGCAGAATTGCTCACACGTGATGAATTTGTTGAAATATTAAATAATGTTTTGAATGATAGTGATATTGCAAAAGTTTCAGATGTGAAAGAAACTGGAGAAAAAATTGATGCTATTGAAACATTAATTAAGAAAAATCACTCCGAAGACTTGGACAAATTCCAAGAAATCATGGGTGCGTTTGAGAATGTGCCAACTACCCAAACAATCAAAGAAATTGCCGAAGATACTCTCAATCGTCTAATTTCAAGGTCAGAAAAAGGAAAGTTCGAAGGTTTGATTCCTGAGTTTACTGACGAAATTAAGTCTGAGATACAAGTATCTTTGCAAGAATATTTCAAAAACTTAGCATTGCTTCCTTCAATGCAAGGAGATATTAATAAGATTTATGACTTTATGACATCTCAAGCCGGCAAAGAAGCGACAGAAAGAGAAGTACTTATAAAGACAATTGAACGTTATTATGCAAAATCCGAAAGTGACAAAGAAGCATATTTAGCAGAGATTAAACGTCTTGAAAAACAAATGCAAGTAAATCAACAAGCCATAAATGGTCAATTTGAAGATGTGAGAGATACACTCAAAGGTATTAGTTCTCAATTTGGTGCTTTGGGTGAAAAAATCGATAGTACAGGTTCTGAAATAAAATCGCAAATCAACGAAAATGCTGAAGATATTAACAATAATATTGCAAATGTTGGCGATAGGGTCGACAAAGTTGAGGCTAAAGTCGGTGAAAATGGCGAAAAAATTGACGGTTTAGGCAAACAACTTGGTGATATATCCGAACAAAATGGAATAATTGCTGGAAGTGTTGATGAGTTACATAAAGAACATGAAGAACTATCCGCACGATATGAAGAACTTTCCGCTAAAGCCGAAGAGATTAATAAATGTATTGAAGAGTTGAGACAACAAAGAAAATCCACACCTGAAATTGAAGCCGAAGCGCATGAATCAGCAGAAAAACTAGCTCATGGAATTTATGCAACTGGTGGAAATCCTGGAAATATTACAATTAATAATATTACTCGAAGTCCCGAAGTTGGTGACCGTACACCTGAAATTGTTTCGGCGGTTATTAGAGAACTCAAAAATGCCGGTCTTGTTACTGGTGGTATAGCTGTTCCAACTATTATTCAAGGAACTCCACAAGGAAACGAAATCGAGAAGTTAAATAAGAATATTCAAGATTACACAAAAATTATTCAAGCACAACAAACTCAAATAGAAGAATTAAATAAACGTGTTTCTGAGTTGGAAGGAAAGGGAACTCAGGCTGAAGCCGGAGAAGGCAAAGGGAAAACCGCTGGTACTGGCGAAAAAGGTAAAGGCGAAGGCAAAGGTGGAGAGCAAGACGACAAGAAGAAAAAAGGTGTAGAAAAGACAGTAGACCCTGAACCTAAAAAACTTGAATCTGAAAAGAAAGAGAAAATCCCTGTTCCACAACTACGCAAACAAAAACTTTTGAAAAAATCTCTTGATAGTTTGAAAAAACTCAAAGAGCCTAAACTTCCATGGCACAAAAGATTAGCCAAAAAGATTAGAAAAAATCCATTCCTATTTGCGCTAACTGGACTTGGAGTTGGTGCATTAGTCGCTGGTGCTGCAACTGTTATTGGAGTGGGTGGAATTGGTGCTGCAATTAGTATTATCAAAAATGCAAGTGCTTGGTTTACTCCTACACTTGTTGCACTCAAAAACATTGGAATTGGTGCAGGTATTGGTCTTGGTACTGCGGGCATTGTTAATATTGGCATGTTATTTGGAAGGGGTGCTAAGAAAGAAAGACTTTATCGTAAGTTCCAAAAACAATATGATAAATGTCATGATAGAGAAGAAGATTTGGAATTTGCTCAAAGTCAAGTTCAAGACATGCAAGCCAAACTTGATAGCATCAAAGAAAAAGAACAAAGCGGAAATAAATTACTCAAAGCATTGGGTGTTTACAAACGTGCACGTGTCAAAAATGCAAGAAAACTAAGAAAACTAAAAGTTAAGGCAAGAGTAGCTGAAAATCAACATAGAAAATCTGTTACAACAGCGCTTAAGACAAAAGATAGACTCAACAAATTGGAAGAAAGAGACGGAAAGACTCTAGCACAAAATGGTTTGCTTCAAAAGTTTAGAAGTATCAAAGGCAAATATCAATCAAGAATTGATGCTGTTTCTGACAATCAAAGTCTAGATGAAGATGAAAAACAAGATATGATTTCTGAGTTGGAAGTTGAACGTGATGACCAACTATCTAAATATGGAATTAATCACGACGGCGAAGAACTTGATGGCATGAGTGATGAGTTCAAAACTTTTGATTCCGAAGCCGAAGAACTTATCAACAGCGTCAAAGGAAAGAGAACAGCCAGCTTAGACAGAAAAATGCAAGACATTATGCGTAGAAATTCTCGAACTATTGAAACCGTTGAAGAAAAAGCCGGTTATGATGTCCGTGAAGCTACACAATATGAACAAGCTGTCAAAGAATCTCCAACTGAAGAAAATAAAAAGGCTTTTGGCAATTTCGTAGAACAATTTAATGCTCTTAGAAAACAAAGAGAAAATGAAATTGAAGAAGGCAGAAAGAATGGAACAACTTATGAATCTCTAATTAATTTATCCCAAGCAACACTAGATAGATTAGTAAGAGAAGGTCAAATATCCAAGGAAGAATATGTCAGGATTTTGCAAGCACAAGGAAGACAATATGATGTAACATCATCTAAGGATACAGCCAGCAAAAATGAAAATGATGACGAAAGGTCAAGATAAGAAGTAATCCATTTTTAGGAAATTAGATTATAATCTAGTTTCCTTTTTTTTGTATTTCCAAATTACGACAATATAGTATTTGACAAATTTAATTTTAGTTGATAACATAATTAATATATTTAGGAGTGTTTATGGGACAAAAATTAGATGATTACAAAAAATCCCAAGTAAAAATATTTGGGTTTTCGTGGGAAACCAAAAAGTTTTGGTTAACAATTGGATTATCACTCGGAGTACTGCTTGGACTAATTGCGCTAACACTATTTGGCGTGAACATTAGTTGGTACGGGGTAATGATAGGTATTGGATTCTTGATAGCACTTGTTCTTGCTCAACAATTATTCAAAGAACGTGATTTGTCTAGTGAGTATCCTTATACTCTTATTTGGTGGATATTTCCGCTTTCTATAATAGGTGCTAGAATTTACTTCCTTATATTTGATGGGAGTTTTACGGGCATTATGGACGTAATTAGAGTATGGGACGGCGGACTTGCAATCTATGGTGGTGTAATTGGTGGATTTTTGGGATTAGTTATATCTTGTTTGGTTCACAAAGTTAATATAATTAGCACAACCGATTGTGTTGCTCCGGTTTTGTCGTTGGGACAAGCCTTTGGAAGAATTGGCTGTATATTCGGAAAATGCTGTTATGGTGTTGCAGTTACAAATAGAAGTTTGCAATGGTTTCCAATTGCTCTATATGTTCATGGCGGATATCATTATGCAACCAACTTTTATGAGAGTATCTTAGACTTGGCACTATTCTTTGGTCTAACGGTTTTGCTTAGAAAGGTTAAAATCAAGGGCATTGTAACATTTGCTTATTTATTTGGTTATGGGCTTATTAGATTTATTCTAGAGTTCTTTAGAGACCAGGCCCAAACATTATACTTAGGCTCATTTCCAGTCTCTCAAATCGTAAGCATTGTGTGTGTAATTGCAGGTGTAGTAGGAATATCCATTTTACTTTTGGTTAATAATAAGAAAAGTCCCAAAAAGACCGAAAAATAATTATTAATCCAAAAGGAATGTATGTTTTCAAAAAGAGTAAGAATAATTCAGATTGTTGGCTTGATTTTGGTGTTTGTATATCTTGGACTGTTTGTTTCAAATTTGGTATTTGGATATATGGGCAGTCTTGATACATTTATATTCTCAATCATTCTTGTGGCAATTGGCTTTGATTTAATTTACAAGGGTGTTTTGCTTAAGAGTTCTTCGACACTTTGGTTTGCAAATAGTTTGATTTTATTTGCAATTTTGATTATAATACTTAAACTTGAAAAACAAAATTTACTTGACTTTGTTTACCTGTTTGCACTCATTCCTGTGCTTCCAAGCATACTTAATCTAGCGGTTTTCAAAAATACAATTTATATTAAAATTATTATTTTGAATTTGTCTATATTTATTCCCATTCTCATTCAATTTGTATTCAGTCCAAAATTCTGGCTAATGCTGATAATTTGGCTATTTTCGGTGACTTTGGGAATAATAATATGCAGAAATTTAAAATTTGGCAAGGAGAAAGTTTAATGGCTAAATTTGATATTAACAAAAAAGGTTATGATACCGAACAGGTCGATACTTTTATAAATAAACTAAGTTTAAAATATGAAGAAAAACTATCCGAACAAAAGGATAGAGTTTTTGCACTCAAAAACGAACTTAGTGGACTTGAGGATAGGCTTGAAAATTACAAGAATAAAGACAAACAAATTTCACAAGCACTTATCTATGCGGTAGAAAAAGCCGAACAAATTGAAAATAATGCAAGCAAACTCTACGACCTTGAAATCAAGCGAATAAGATTACTTTATAAAAATTGGGAAGAATTAGTAACAAAGATGTTAATGGTTGACATTCCAAGTTCGCTTAAACGCGAAATCGGGCAATTTAATAATACAGTCAAGGAAGTATTGGAACAAAATAATCGCATGAGTGGAAGCGTTATTAGAAAAGACTTGCATAATAACTCAAATAATTACATAAGAAACTTGCTTAACAAAATGGATTATGCGTTTAATTCAAAAAACAATCAAAATGCCGACCAAAAATTGCTTAATAATTTTGCAAAAGAAACCGAAAAAGAAAACATGCGTATGATTGATTTGAGTGGTAAACTTGACAAAATCAAAGTTAAAGGCACGGGAAATATGGCAGAGAATTATCTCAATAGCGAAGAAACTGATGATAATTCAGTATTTGCAAAAACTCTAATGCGAAAGAAATCCGAACCAAACCCAAGCGAAAGTGGATTTAATTTGGAAGATGCTCTCAATCCAAAGGAAGATTTGGACGAAATCATGAAGGCGTTTGACTTTTTTATAGAGAATGATGAAAACGGTGAAAAGTAGGCTTGTGCCTACTTTTTGTGTTGAATATATTGAATTTAATTTTTTGTCAAAACATTATCAATAACTTTACAAAAAAAATTTTTTTGGGTAAAATACTTGTATAAGAAAAATTGTGTGCATGATGTATCTAAAGCAAATTTTAATATGTTTGCTTAATTTATTAACAGGGTGAAGATGGGAAATAATAAGAATTTTGGAGTTAGAAAAACAACGTTTTTACCAATTACACTAACAATTTTTGCGTGCGTAATTACTTTTACTCTTGCATTTTTTTTCACATCCGATTGGGCTACTAGTCATCTTCAAATGTCTGGCAAGGTACAAATTACTGCTGTTGGCAAAGGCGACCTATATAATTCAATCGAAAATGATGTTAATTCTTCCAATTTGGTTATTGAGTATGATAGAGACTATGGGGTATTAATTCCCGGCGAGCCTATTAGACTTGATGCAAATTGTAAGGTAGGTCGTAGCACAACAATGCCTTTGCTTAGAGCAAAATTAGTCCTTGAGCTCAAAAATGTTGACACAGACACTCCTTATGACGAAACTCAAATAAATGTGATTGCAAACTTAAATGATCAATTAGACGATATTATTTTAGACAGTGCTAGTTGGTATTTGCATACCGATGGATTTTATTACTTGATTTTAACCAAAAATGATTCAGCACCCGAAAATTCTATTCTCAAAGAAATTAATGCAACAGAATCTGATGTAATTATAAATTTTATCAACAAAGAAATAACCTTTCCAACCTTTGTTACAAGCGATTATTCGGGTTTGTCAGTTAGATTCAAAATAACTTTCCAAGCCATTCAAAACTATATTCCAGATGATAATGGCGACCAAATTCCAAATACAATTAAAAACTCACTTAAAATCTTTGATACTTTTACAGAGTAAATTATATTAAATTTTGACATGATATAATGCTTATTTTGAAACACCCGGCTGTGTGTAA